>OY728610.2:0-13067 GCA_963422245.2 uncultured Sulfitobacter sp.
GGGCTATCCGGGCACCCCTGCCCCAAAGAATCGCGGAACGCGCTCCACGGGCCTCCCTGTGCCGAAAGAGGGCTATTCCAGCGCCGGCGAAGGCCAGCCAGCACAAGGGATCGAGCAACCGCCCGCGCCGTACTCACAGGCGGTGAAAAATTTGCAAAAATTTTTCACGTAAGCGTGCCGTTCCGATCTGACGGCAAAGCCGCTGATCGGAAACCGGATGAATCCACCAGTTCGCAAGGCTGATCGAACCAACTCGCTTGCCTTCGGGCGTGACCTGGCTACGGTCATACTTGCCCCAGTTTGCCCCGCAACCGATGATTACGCGGCGACGGACAGGGGTAGCGGTTTCGACTTGGGGGAGCCGCTGGCCGGGAGAGGGGTTTGGTAGGTCCTTCCTCTCCCGGCCTTCTGATCTCCATCTTTGAGCACGGCTTCCCTGCCCTCACTGCTTCCCGAGCCGATTGGGGTAGGCGCGTGAGCGCCGTAGGGGCAATCGCCCCTGACGGGAGGGAGCCGAAAGGCGACCGACCTGAGGCAGGCTTGTCCGCCGATTAGGCGGACGCCGCCTAGCCTGGAGCGAAGCGAAGGCCATACCGCTTCGCTTTCTCATCGGAAATCTCGGTTCAAATTCCCTGCTGGTTTGCAGTGTCGGGTGTCGAGTGTCGCGTGTCGCTACGCTCCCCTCGACACCCGACACTGACACTGTAGGCCTAAAACCGGACATCCCGGAGGGTAAAACCGGACATCCCGGAGGGTAAAACCGGACATCCCGGAGGGGTAAACCGGACATCCCGGAGGGGTAAACCGGACATCCCGGAGGGGTGACCGGACACTTGATTGCCTGTCATATGTCCGGTTATGTTGCATGTTATGAGAAATATTGTCGTACCCAGCTCAGCTATTGCGCTTCGGTCGGACCAGCCGCTTTCTCCGGCCATGGTTGCTGTCATCTGGGAGATCGCCGCCAAACTCGATGAAGATCGGGTGCCTGCAGAAGTTTCAAATTCGGTTTGGGTCGAAATGCCCGCCAAACGGCTTCGAGGGCCGGGCGGCCGTACCGATAATGTCTGGCTTCGCGAATGCCTCGACCGCCTGACGAAAGTCGCGGTCTCCGGGGAATATCAAGGCAAGCCATGGGGTGCGGTAGTTTTGGCTGAATGGGAAATATCCGAGGGCGGCAGCCTCGTGCGGCTACTCATCCCGCCTTCGGGTGTCCAGACATTCAGAACCCCGGAGACATTCGCAAAGATCGAAGCGCACGCCGCACACCGCCTCACCGGGCACGCACGACGACTTTACGCAATCCTTGCCGACAAGAAACGCCTTGGACGCCCTAACTGGACGTTCCAACTTTCTGAATTGCGTGCGCTCATGAATGTTGGGGAAAAACGCGCTTACAGTGATTGGTGGCAGTTCAGGAAGCGCGTTCTCAATCCCTCTGTTGAAGCAATCAACGACTTCGGCACAGTTTCGGTGAAAATGGCCCCGCAGAAGCTGGGGCGGTCTGTCCACGCCGTGCGCTTTGATTGGCAGTGGAAAGACCCCCGTGACGCTACCGAAACCGCTGCCCAAAACGAGCGCCACAGCGCCGCCCGGCGCAGGGACCAGGCTTCCACGGATGCCCCGCCCATGATCGAGGATCAGGACCAGGCCGAACCCGCGTTGACGTGGTGGGGCAGGCTGACCAGTTCCGAGCGTGACGAATGGGCGGAACTGGTCGGACGCACCTTCAAGGCCGGCGGAAAAACCTATCCGCGGCGTGACACCGATATTGCACGGAAGGCATTCGCTCAGATCGAGTCCGGGTAAGCCGGATTCCCGGTTCCTGAAACCGATTTGCCTGCAACTCGTAAGTGCCCTTCCAGGTGACAGCCCATCGATTTACGTGCCGTCAACATCACGTTCCGTCCTCTCCAGGATAGCTTCCGAGCGACGTAGTGGATTGATGGTTTGTGCCGGCTGGCTGCCCGGGCAGATACAAACCACGAAAAAATTGCAAAAATTTTTTGTATCAGCGTGCCTTTCCAGATTTTAGGACTAAAATCTGCTCCCGGATGATCGGCGCAGGCAAGCCAATGACCTCCAAACAAGCCGAATATCAACGCTCATTCGTCGCCGCTCGAAAGGCGCTCGGCCTCAAACGCCTCGTGCTCTGGGTGCAACCACAAGACGCCGACACAATCCGCCTGGCCGCTCAACAACCGCACGCACTCAACAGGCTGCGAAAGCAGGTCGAACGAGAGTTGAAACCTAAAATCACCGCAAAGATCGCCGCCGAACTCGAACGCAAGACACGTCGCGCCATGCTCGCCCAAAGACGGGCGCAAGCACGCCAGCAAACAACCGGAAGCAACCGGCCTCCCGATCTGGTCCGCTTCGCTCCACGGCTTGCCAGGACAGCCAGAAATCGATCCTGGGGCTGCCTGGAGCGCGTCGAGGGGTTGTCCGGTACCTGACCCCCAAAAAATCGCTGATCGCGCTGCACGGCGCTTAAATCGCGAATACGGGCATGTCTGTGCCTGGTCGGCGGATGCGGCGATGCTCGATCAGCCGCATCGCAGATCGGCGCATCAGGGCCGATCACATGCTTGATTTGTCCAACCGGTCAAAAAGGTCGCTGAATTGGGAAAATTTTCCTATCCGTCTCACAAGGGCAGGGGAGGGGTAGCTCCGGCATCCGGCAGGGGGCAATGAACCTGCTGTTTGCGCCTGTCTGCCGGTGGGTCCAGTTCGGTGCAAGGGCCGCCTCTCGAAAATCAGTGGCTCCGGATCTCTCGATCTGCTTCGGAGTGGATGCTTGGGCAGTGCGTTTCGTCCCTGACCTCTTCCCGAGCCGAATGGGGGTAGGCGCGTGAGCGCCGTAGGGGGCGAAGTCCCCTGACGGGAAGGAGCCGTTAGGCGACTGACCTTGTGGCATGAGTCCGCCGATCAGGCGGACGCCGCTTTAGCCTGAGCGAAGCGAGGGCTAACGAGGGTGTTTCAGCGCAGTTCTGAGAGGCTGATTCCGACAAAATCGCCTAATATCTTTTAGGATATATGGATACCTTAGTTGATTTTGGGGTCTCAGCTACCAGAAAACCAGCGTTTTTTGATTCTTGATAGTTGGGCCACAGCCAACTAAAGTTGGGCCACAGCCAACTATCGAGTGATTCGCCATGTCTTACACCAGTATCCGCAACCTTCGCCGCATGGGTGTGTCCAATGAGGATATCGCTCTTGCAAAAATCACCCAGGATACGCAGCGCCGAAATGGCCAGCGGGTTCAGTCTCTGGCCGTGATCGCCGGCGTTGCCCAGCCGCGCCAAAGACAGCAAGGCGAGAAGCCTGTAGACTTGATCGAACGCGCTTTGCGCAAACGCGGCGCCTATGACCAGGCTGCCTTGCTTGCAGACCAGCAGGCATTGCATGAAAGCAGCCCTGAGCGGGCTGCCGCTGCGCGGATGGCATCAAAGACGCTCAAGGGCCTGAGCTCGGCCGTACAGCTTGAGTTCGATTTTTTTGGAGGTGGCAACGTGTCAATCGCATTCGCGTACCAGGACGCAGTGACGGAAAGGCTTTTCGAAACTGCACCTACTGCAGCGAGCGCTAAAGAAGCCGGTTTTATTCTTTGGACAATCTGCCGTCACTTAGGCTGGCAGACTTACGAATGCACCAAGACCGCCGCCGATCTCTGCGAGATCACGCGGGTGGATAAGGCTGATATGTCCCGCGCTCTCAAGCTGCTTGAGCAAGTCGGTGCCATACACCGAGTTAAGCGAGGGCGCGTCAATATCATCGCTGTGACGCCGGAAGGGGCGTTCCGCGGCGACGTGAACAAGCACGGTGAGGCCGTCGAGCGCTACAAACTGGACGTAATCGACGGCGGGAAAACTGATGAGTGAGGATCCTGAAAACCTCGTTTTGCGTTACCTGCGCAAGCTCGATGAGCGGATGGAACGCCTCGAAGTCAACATGGTGGAGGTAAAGGAACGGCTCGGCTCTCTCGAAGAGGGTATGGCCTCCATGATGCAATCCCAAGCCTCATTATCCCGTCGCTTGGACAGGCTTGACTTGCGAGTTGACCGCATCGAGAAACGCCTTGATCTGGCGGATACGCCAGCCGAATAACGGCCCTAACCGCATGTATGTACAAAAGGTTTCAAAGCCGATGAGTAAAAACGTCACAAACGAGCTACTTCTCGAAAACCTCAAGGCTATCAGAGGGGAAATCAAAACTTTGGTTGAACGGATCGGACGGGTCGAAAATCGGCTCGCTGCCGTGGAAGGTCATTTGGGCGTAATTATCCAGCGCGATCTTGAGCGTAATGCTGAAATTGATGGCCTTGCTACCCGCCTCGACCGCATCGAGCGGCGTCTCGATCTGGCGGAATCTCCAGCCGAATGAGAGCTATCGCCCTTCCCCTGGCTCAAAGGCCGTTGGCCTGCTTCCACGCCTCGGCGATCATCTGTCGGCCAGTGAGCGGCGCAACACGCCGTTGCCAGTCGTTGCGCTGTCTGTTGCCCAATCCCTGCCACCAGTTGCGGGCCTGGTCCATTGCTGATTGTTCGGCTCCGGCCTCGCCGTTCTCGATGAGCGGCAAGCCTGCCGCCAGTGCTCGCCGCACGATGATCCCCAGCGCTGTTCGTTCCTGATCGGCCAAAGCCTCCAAGCGCTGCCGGATGTCGTTTGATACACGTACCCCGACAATGGCCGGATAACGGCTTTCCCTGCGCCTTTTCTGCATTTTCCACCTATGTTTACATTGTAAACTTAAAGTAATCTTTATGTCATCTTTATGTCATCTTTATGTCATCTTTATGTTAACAATTTGCCTGAAAAGCGGCGATTACAGGCAGCATTTAATTTGCAAAAATTAAATGCACCTTTCCGATCTGACGGCTAAAGCCGCTGATCGGGGCCGGATGACGGGTCGACTCCGGTAGGGGGCAGAATCGTACGCTAAGGATTTTCGCGGTGCCGTTTCATAATGCTCAGAACAGTGCTTTTGCTGATTCCGAGGTCTCGAGCGATCCAGCGATAGCTTCGACCTTCGCTGACAGCCTGAATGACCTTGGGAGCCAACTTGTCTGATTTGGGTCGCTGCCCCGGTTGACGGCCGAGCTTTTTTCCTCGTGCGCGGGCTGCCGCCAGCCCTGATTTAACGCGTTCGCTGAGCAGGTCGCGTTCGAACTGGGCAATGCCGGCTAGCAGGGTTGCCATCATTCGGCCGTGCGGCGTGCCGAGTTCGAATGTCAGACCGTGCATCGCGACCACTGAGACCTTCCAGGCCGACAGCTTTTCCAGCGTCCCCAACAGGTCGCGTGTCGAGCGACCCCACCTTGAAAGCTCCGTGACAAGAATGGCGTCGATTTTGCGGGCCTGCGCCAGGTCGATGACCTGTTTGCGGATCTTGCGTTTGGTCGAAGCACCTGACGCTGTTTCCTGGAAAACTCCGACGACATCATAACCGCAGCGTTCTGCAAATTCGGTCAGATCGGCCACCTGCCGCTGGCAGTTCTGATCGGCGGTTGAAACTCGGGCATAAATGGCAGCTGGTCGTACCAATAGAACCCTGCTGGTTTTAGTGGTTGTAACCCGTTGATTCTTATCACCCCGAAATTGTCCTGAATAGACACCCCTCCAAAAGGACACATTCCATGCCAAGACGCAATGTTTTGACGGCCCGTCAGTCTGCCGCCCTTTTCGACCTGCCCACGGATGAACCCTCCCTGTTGCGGCACTACACCTTGGCGGATGATGACATCGAGCACATTCGAACGCGAAGGCGACCGGAAAACCAGATCGGCTTTGCGCTACAACTTTGCGCCTTGCGATATCCGGGCCGCTTGTTGAGGCCGGGAGAAGTAATTCCTGAGCCTGTACTCTGCTTCATCGCAGCTCAACTCGGACTGAAGACCGAAGATATTCTGCCCTATGCCGCCCGCGATGTGACGCGTCGAGAGCACCTTGGCGCACTGCGTAAGATCTACGGCTACAGAATGTTCGCGGGCAAGCGCGTGAAACAGATGAAGGCCTGGCTTGGCCAGCAGGCCGAGGCAGCGAATTCAAACGAGGGCTTGGTGCGTGCATTTGTGGAGGAATGCCGGCGGAGGAAGATCGTCCTGCCGGGCATATCGGTGATCGAAAGGCTGTGCGCCGATGCTCTGGTGGCCGCCGAACGCCGGATTGATGCCAGGATCGTCACGCGCCTGGAAAGCGCGATGCGCGGCCGCCTCGATGGCCTTCTGGACAAGCAAGAAAATGGCCGACTGAGTTGGTTTGTCTGGCTGCGGCAGTTCGAAGTTGGCAAGAACACTGCGGACCTCAACCGCCTGCTCGATCGGCTGGAGTTTCTTCAGGCGATTGGACTGTCGCCTGAGATCCTCGACGACATTCCACTCCACAGGATCAAGCGTCTGCGCCGCCAGGGAGAACGGTACTTCACGGACCAATTGCAGGACATCAGTAGCCATCGGCGCTTTGCCATTCTGGCTATCTGCGTCGTGGAGTGGCTGGCGGCGATTTCAGATGCTGTTGTCGAAACACATGACCGGATCACGGGCAAGCAATGGCGGGAGGCAAAAAGGCTCAGCGAACTCAAGGTTCAAGCGGCGCAAACAGATGTTTCCACCGCTTTGGCCGGATTTGGATCGCTGGGCACGACATTGCTGCTGGCAAAGGGCGATGACGCTGCCATGATCAGCGCGGTTGACGCCTCTTGCGGCTGGAACAATCTGGAGACACTTGTCGCCATGGCTGGCCGGTTGGGCCAAACCGTCCAGGCCGATGCCTACGATTACATCGTGAAAGGGTTCCACAGCTTCAAACTCTATGCCAGACGCATGCTGGCCGCGCTGGACATCAGGGGGGCTGACGTCGCACAGCCACTGCTTGAGGCTATGGCTATCATCCGCGAGGGAAAGCGCATTCCGTCACATTCTCTGCCGTTCCTGCCGGCCCGTTCCAAGTGGCGCAACCAGTTGCGAAAGCCGGATACCGACGCGGAGCGACTGTGGACCGTGGCGGTGATGTGCCGTCTTCAGGAGGCATTCCGATCCAACGACATCTGGCTTGCACATGCCCGCCGTTACGGCGACACCAGAAAAATCATGGTGCCGCTCGATGCGGCGAAGGCAATGCTGGAACTCACGATCCCGCTGGACCCGCAGGCTTGGCTGGAAAATCGCAAACGCCGTCTGCAGGACGGTCTGGAAAAGCTTGCAGCGGCGGTCAGGGATGGAACCCTTCCCAACGGCATCATCGAGGACGGCGAGTTGCGCATCGACCGTCTGAAAGCGGATGTGCCGGAAGATGCGGGCGATCTGGTGCTCGATCTGTACCGGCGTCTGCCCCATGTACGGATAACGGACATCCTTCAGGACGTGGACGAGGCAACAGGCTTCACCGATGCGTTCACACATCTGCGCACAGGCGAGCCTTGCAAGGACAGGATCGGCCTGCTGAACGTAATCCTGGCTGAGGGTTTGAACCTTGGCCTTGGCAAGATGGCCGAGGCGACCACCAGTCATGATATTTTCCAGCTGTCGCGCCTGTCGCGCTGGCACATCGAAAGCGAGGCCATCAACGAGGCGCTGGCCATGGTGCTGGAAGCGCAGTCCAAACTCCCCATGGCCCAATACTGGGGCGACGACAACACCTCGTCCAGCGACGGGCAGTTCTTCCCCACCGCCCGTCAGGGAGAGGCCATGAATCTCGTCAACGCCAAGTACAACACGCACGGAACGGGGCTGAAAGCCTACGCCCATTTCTCCAAGGGGTTTCGAGCGTTCTGGATCGACGCGATCCCCTCCACGGTCAACGAAGCGCCCTATATTCTGGACGGTTTGTGCCTCACCGAGATCGGCAGGAGGATCAAGGAACATTACGCCGACACCGGCGGATTTACCGATCTCATCTTCGCCGTCACCACGCTGCTGGGATACCTCTTCATCCCGCGCATCCGCGACCTGAAATCCAAGCGCCTATATGTCTTCGATCCCAAAAACGTACCAAAAGAACTCAAGGGTCTGATCGGTGGCAAAATCCGAGAACAGATGATCATCGACAACTGGCCCGATGTCCTGAGATGCACCGCCACAATGCTCAGCGGCAAGGTGGCGCCAAGTCATATACTCCGGCAATTGTCGGCCCGTCCGCGCAAGCACGATCTGGCCATCGCACTGGGTGAAATCGGACGGATCGAGCGAACACTGTTCATCATCGAATGGGCCCTGAACATCGACATGCAGCGCCGGACTATTGTCGGCCTGAACAAAGGTGAAGCACACCATGCTCTCAAGGGCGCTTTGTGGATCGGTCGCCAAGGCGAGATCCGGGACCGCACATCCGAAGCTCAGCATTTCCGCCTCGCCGGCCTCAATCTGCTCACGGCCATCGTGATCTACTGGAACACCAAGCAACTGGGCGAAGCGGTTATGCAGCGCAGACGGGCTGGCCTGGACACACCCAGGCATTTGCTGAAACACATTTCACCCCTCGGATGGGAACACATTCTGCTCATCGGACAGTACATCTGGCGCAAAATGAGCCTTGAAAATCCTTAGCGTACGATTCTGCCCCCTACCGGAGTCGACCCGGATGAACCCGCCCAGTTCGCTCCGCTGATCGCGCTTTCCAAGATCCCGCTCAATGGCCGCTACCGCGCTCAGCGCGGCCCACAGAGCCTATTTCAGAGCGTCGAGGGCTATCCGGGCACCCCTGCCCCAAAGAATCGCGGAACGCGCTCCACGGGCCTCCCTGTGCCGAAAGAGGGCTATTCCAGCGCCGGCGAAGGCCAGCCAGCACAAGGGATCGAGCAACCGCCCGCGCCGTACTCACAGGCGGTGAAAAATTTGCAAAAATTTTTCACGTAAGCGTGCCGTTCCGATCTGACGGCAAAGCCGCTGATCGGAAACCGGATGAATCCACCAGTTCGCAAGGCTGATCGAACCAACTCGCTTGCCTTCGGGCGTGACCTGGCTACGGTCATACTTGCCCCAGTTTGCCCCGCAACCGATGATTACGCGGCGACGGACAGGGGTAGCGGTTTCGACTTGGGGGAGCCGCTGGCCGGGAGAGGGGTTTGGTAGGTCCTTCCTCTCCCGGCCTTCTGATCTCCATCTTTGAGCACGGCTTCCCTGCCCTCACTGCTTCCCGAGCCGATTGGGGTAGGCGCGTGAGCGCCGTAGGGGCAATCGCCCCTGACGGGAGGGAGCCGAAAGGCGACCGACCTGAGGCAGGCTTGTCCGCCGATTAGGCGGACGCCGCCTAGCCTGGAGCGAAGCGAAGGCCATACCGCTTCGCTTTCTCATCGGAAATCTCGGTTCAAATTCCCTGCTGGTTTGCAGTGTCGGGTGTCGAGTGTCGCGTGTCGCTACGCTCCCCTCGACACCCGACACTGACACTGTAGGCCTAAAACCGGACATCCCGGAGGGTAAAACCGGACATCCCGGAGGGTAAAACCGGACATCCCGGAGGGGTAAACCGGACATCCCGGAGGGGTAAACCGGACATCCCGGAGGGGTGACCGGACACTTGATTGCCTGTCATATGTCCGGTTATGTTGCATGTTATGAGAAATATTGTCGTACCCAGCTCAGCTATTGCGCTTCGGTCGGACCAGCCGCTTTCTCCGGCCATGGTTGCTGTCATCTGGGAGATCGCCGCCAAACTCGATGAAGATCGGGTGCCTGCAGAAGTTTCAAATTCGGTTTGGGTCGAAATGCCCGCCAAACGGCTTCGAGGGCCGGGCGGCCGTACCGATAATGTCTGGCTTCGCGAATGCCTCGACCGCCTGACGAAAGTCGCGGTCTCCGGGGAATATCAAGGCAAGCCATGGGGTGCGGTAGTTTTGGCTGAATGGGAAATATCCGAGGGCGGCAGCCTCGTGCGGCTACTCATCCCGCCTTCGGGTGTCCAGACATTCAGAACCCCGGAGACATTCGCAAAGATCGAAGCGCACGCCGCACACCGCCTCACCGGGCACGCACGACGACTTTACGCAATCCTTGCCGACAAGAAACGCCTTGGACGCCCTAACTGGACGTTCCAACTTTCTGAATTGCGTGCGCTCATGAATGTTGGGGAAAAACGCGCTTACAGTGATTGGTGGCAGTTCAGGAAGCGCGTTCTCAATCCCTCTGTTGAAGCAATCAACGACTTCGGCACAGTTTCGGTGAAAATGGCCCCGCAGAAGCTGGGGCGGTCTGTCCACGCCGTGCGCTTTGATTGGCAGTGGAAAGACCCCCGTGACGCTACCGAAACCGCTGCCCAAAACGAGCGCCACAGCGCCGCCCGGCGCAGGGACCAGGCTTCCACGGATGCCCCGCCCATGATCGAGGATCAGGACCAGGCCGAACCCGCGTTGACGTGGTGGGGCAGGCTGACCAGTTCCGAGCGTGACGAATGGGCGGAACTGGTCGGACGCACCTTCAAGGCCGGCGGAAAAACCTATCCGCGGCGTGACACCGATATTGCACGGAAGGCATTCGCTCAGATCGAGTCCGGGTAAGCCGGATTCCCGGTTCCTGAAACCGATTTGCCTGCAACTCGTAAGTGCCCTTCCAGGTGACAGCCCATCGATTTACGTGCCGTCAACATCACGTTCCGTCCTCTCCAGGATAGCTTCCGAGCGACGTAGTGGATTGATGGTTTGTGCCGGCTGGCTGCCCGGGCAGATACAAACCACGAAAAAATTGCAAAAATTTTTTGTATCAGCGTGCCTTTCCAGATTTTAGGACTAAAATCTGCTCCCGGATGATCGGCGCAGGCAAGCCAATGACCTCCAAACAAGCCGAATATCAACGCTCATTCGTCGCCGCTCGAAAGGCGCTCGGCCTCAAACGCCTCGTGCTCTGGGTGCAACCACAAGACGCCGACACAATCCGCCTGGCCGCTCAACAACCGCACGCACTCAACAGGCTGCGAAAGCAGGTCGAACGAGAGTTGAAACCTAAAATCACCGCAAAGATCGCCGCCGAACTCGAACGCAAGACACGTCGCGCCATGCTCGCCCAAAGACGGGCGCAAGCACGCCAGCAAACAACCGGAAGCAACCGGCCTCCCGATCTGGTCCGCTTCGCTCCACGGCTTGCCAGGACAGCCAGAAATCGATCCTGGGGCTGCCTGGAGCGCGTCGAGGGGTTGTCCGGTACCTGACCCCCAAAAAATCGCTGATCGCGCTGCACGGCGCTTAAATCGCGAATACGGGCATGTCTGTGCCTGGTCGGCGGATGCGGCGATGCTCGATCAGCCGCATCGCAGATCGGCGCATCAGGGCCGATCACATGCTTGATTTGTCCAACCGGTCAAAAAGGTCGCTGAATTGGGAAAATTTTCCTATCCGTCTCACAAGGGCAGGGGAGGGGTAGCTCCGGCATCCGGCAGGGGGCAATGAACCTGCTGTTTGCGCCTGTCTGCCGGTGGGTCCAGTTCGGTGCAAGGGCCGCCTCTCGAAAATCAGTGGCTCCGGATCTCTCGATCTGCTTCGGAGTGGATGCTTGGGCAGTGCGTTTCGTCCCTGACCTCTTCCCGAGCCGAATGGGGGTAGGCGCGTGAGCGCCGTAGGGGGCGAAGTCCCCTGACGGGAAGGAGCCGTTAGGCGACTGACCTTGTGGCATGAGTCCGCCGATCAGGCGGACGCCGCTTTAGCCTGAGCGAAGCGAGGGCTAACGAGGGTGTTTCAGCGCAGTTCTGAGAGGCTGATTCCGACAAAATCGCCTAATATCTTTTAGGATATATGGATACCTTAGTTGATTTTGGGGTCTCAGCTACCAGAAAACCAGCGTTTTTTGATTCTTGATAGTTGGGCCACAGCCAACTAAAGTTGGGCCACAGCCAACTATCGAGTGATTCGCCATGTCTTACACCAGTATCCGCAACCTTCGCCGCATGGGTGTGTCCAATGAGGATATCGCTCTTGCAAAAATCACCCAGGATACGCAGCGCCGAAATGGCCAGCGGGTTCAGTCTCTGGCCGTGATCGCCGGCGTTGCCCAGCCGCGCCAAAGACAGCAAGGCGAGAAGCCTGTAGACTTGATCGAACGCGCTTTGCGCAAACGCGGCGCCTATGACCAGGCTGCCTTGCTTGCAGACCAGCAGGCATTGCATGAAAGCAGCCCTGAGCGGGCTGCCGCTGCGCGGATGGCATCAAAGACGCTCAAGGGCCTGAGCTCGGCCGTACAGCTTGAGTTCGATTTTTTTGGAGGTGGCAACGTGTCAATCGCATTCGCGTACCAGGACGCAGTGACGGAAAGGCTTTTCGAAACTGCACCTACTGCAGCGAGCGCTAAAGAAGCCGGTTTTATTCTTTGGACAATCTGCCGTCACTTAGGCTGGCAGACTTACGAATGCACCAAGACCGCCGCCGATCTCTGCGAGATCACGCGGGTGGATAAGGCTGATATGTCCCGCGCTCTCAAGCTGCTTGAGCAAGTCGGTGCCATACACCGAGTTAAGCGAGGGCGCGTCAATATCATCGCTGTGACGCCGGAAGGGGCGTTCCGCGGCGACGTGAACAAGCACGGTGAGGCCGTCGAGCGCTACAAACTGGACGTAATCGACGGCGGGAAAACTGATGAGTGAGGATCCTGAAAACCTCGTTTTGCGTTACCTGCGCAAGCTCGATGAGCGGATGGAACGCCTCGAAGTCAACATGGTGGAGGTAAAGGAACGGCTCGGCTCTCTCGAAGAGGGTATGGCCTCCATGATGCAATCCCAAGCCTCATTATCCCGTCGCTTGGACAGGCTTGACTTGCGAGTTGACCGCATCGAGAAACGCCTTGATCTGGCGGATACGCCAGCCGAATAACGGCCCTAACCGCATGTATGTACAAAAGGTTTCAAAGCCGATGAGTAAAAACGTCACAAACGAGCTACTTCTCGAAAACCTCAAGGCTATCAGAGGGGAAATCAAAACTTTGGTTGAACGGATCGGACGGGTCGAAAATCGGCTCGCTGCCGTGGAAGGTCATTTGGGCGTAATTATCCAGCGCGATCTTGAGCGTAATGCTGAAATTGATGGCCTTGCTACCCGCCTCGACCGCATCGAGCGGCGTCTCGATCTGGCGGAATCTCCAGCCGAATGAGA
>OY728613.2:0-49148 GCA_963422245.2 uncultured Sulfitobacter sp.
ACATTGACTGTCCCCATTGACAAGCCCCCAGCTTTGCTGGGGGACCCCTGATGTTCTACATATGAGGAAGATTTCCTAGAGGGTTTCGACCGCTCGAAGCCCTGCAAGGGAAATCTTCCAATGTCATCAGAAACGACAAATCACCTTAACCACAGTACTTGGGAGTGCAAATATCACGTGGTTTTCACGCCCAAATACAGAAAGAAGGAACTTTACGGCTACCTGCGCCGAGAATTGCGTGAAGTATTCCACCGACTATCGCGCCAGAAGGAGTGCTCAATTGAAGAGGGGCACCTGATGCCAGACCACGTGCATATGTTGTTGAGCATCCCACCCAAGCACTCGGTCGCGCATGTGATCGGGTTCATGAAGGGAAAAAGCTCGATCTGGATCGCGCAGAACATCAAGAACCGCCGCCGCAATTTTGCGGGGCATAAATTCTGGGCACGTGGTTATTTCGTCTCGACGGTCGGCGCAGATGAGCGCACGGTGCGAGCTTATATCCAAACGCAAGAGCAACAGGACAAACGCCTCGACGACCTGTTTAACAGGTAATCTGTAACCCCAACCGCTTCGAGCGGTTCAAGCGAAGCGTTTCAAACCTCCACTTCAAGTGGAGGTTATTGGCTTTGACGGATTTGACGACTTTGCGCGTTCATTTGGGTCCTCAACTGGTTCAGGGAGCACCGTTATCAGCTATGGCAGCGCCTTTGGCTTTGGTCGTTCGCAGGTCGTTCGTAGTGTTGAAACCAATGCTGCGACGGGGCTTGCCGTGGGTGCGGGTGATTTGAACGGTGATGGACAGACGGATCTTGCCATTGGCGCCCCATTTCTGAACAGCAACGATTCCACTTCATCTGGCGGCGTTTACACGATCCTTGCCCCGTCCCTTGGCCCAGAAGATGATGCATTAGTGGGGGACGAAACTGCGGATGACCTCGACGGAGGACCTGGTGATGATACGGTGCGAGGAGAAGACGGTAACGACACGCTTGACGGTGACAGTGGCAACGACAGACTGCTCGGTGGCGCGGGAAATGACACCTTGCGCGGTGGCGCGGGCGACGACGAGCTGGAGAGTGGGTCCGGGGGAGACCTTCTGATCGGCGGTGAGGGTAACGATACACTCACATCAACAGATGGCATGGATACGCTGCAAGGAGGCGTGGGAAATGACCGCCTTACCGCATTTGTCGGACCCGCTGATCTGGATGGCGGTGCTGGCGCAGACCAGCTGTTCGGATCCGAGCTGTCCGACACGCTCAGAGGGGGCGATGGAGACGATGTCTTGAACGGCGGCTTTACACTCGACGATCTTGCTGACGTGATTGGCTGCGGTGCTGGCAATGATCGCATCTCGGGTGGTGCCGGAGCCGATACCATTGATGGTGGTACCGGGAATGACACGATGTTCGGCGATTTGGGTGATGATCAATTTATCGTAGATAGCCCAAATGACGTCGTGACCGAATTTGTTGGACAGGGCCGCGACGTGATTCTTGCGAGATCGAGCGTCGTCTTGGGCGGCGCGGAAATAGAACGTGTTGTCCTAGACGCACCCGGCGGGTTCCGCGTGACAGGAAACGAATTTGCCTCCGAAATTATAGGCAATTCGGGCTCGAACATCCTGATTGGCGGCGGCGGAGGCGACACGATCACGGGCGGCGAAGGCACGGATTACTTTGCGTTTTTGACCAGCGACGCGCCCGGGGCCACGCGGATCACGGATTTTGGGGGCTCGGACCAGATTGCGCTTGATGACCGGTTCTTTGGGCTGGGCGACGGGTCGATTGACGTGCGCGATGTGACGCAGCGCCAGGTGGACAATGCGCTGGCGTCGGGGGCGGCGCGGTACGATGGGCGGACGGGCGAGTTGTGGGTGGACCGCGACGGCCGGCGCGGGCCGGACGAGGCCCAGCTGATCGCCGTGATCGAAGGCGGCGGCCGCGTCGGCGCGGACGACTTTTTGCTGTTTTGAGCCGCATCTTTCAGCAGTTGAATTGAAAAAGACGGATTATTCATTTGCCAGGGTGGTTTTTCATCTTGGTATGAATAGGCTGGTTCCAAGTCTTTTAACCCACCCAATTCACATAGCACTTTTCACCAGTGCTAATTTGAAATGCAGACAGGAATTTAATGATGAGCGCTATTGCGTCCTCCGACACCCAAATCACCGGAACAAATGATAAGGACATTCTGATTCATGTCCCCCAGGATGTGCCCATGCCCTCGTTGGCCACTGTGTCGGGCGGAGGCGAGTCAGATTTGTTGGTGGGCGCGCACCCGCAGGTCTTTGTCGACGCAACAGCAGACAATGGCACAGCAGCCACGGCCATGGATCTGGATGATCCGGCGTTCTGGACGACTGTGCCGTCGCCACTGTTCGAAGATCAGGTGGCCCCGCACACCTCTGTGCTGGGCACCGGGGCGGGTGCGCGGGCCTTTTATACGGTAACGGTGGGCGCAGGTGAGACGCTGACGGTGGATGTCGATTTTGCAGATATTTTGTCAGGTGCGTCCTTTGACAGCCGCTTCAATGTGTATCGCAGTGTCGAAGGTGCGGCGCCGGGCACTCTGGGCGACCGGGTTCTGACCAATGACGATTTTTTTGACAACGAAGTATCCTTTGGGGAAGACGGATCAGATTTGGGTTCTGTTTCCAGTCTGGACAGCTTTGGGACGTATACAAACACGTCCGATGCCCCTGAGCGATTGATCATAGATCTGTTCCGGTTTTCCAACAACGATATCCCTGACGGCGGCACATATCTGCTCAACCTGTCGGTGACAGGCCATGCCGCTACGGCTGGGCTTGTGTCCGCTGCAAGTACGCTTCTTGGCGAAGGTGGCGCAGATATCCTTGTTGGCGGGGCGGATGATGACATCCTGAATGGCGGTACGGCGTGGGATACGCTGTCTGGCGGTTTGGGCGATGATACCCTGGAGGGAGGGAGCGGGAACGACCTCTTCCTGGTGTCGGGTGAATGGGGCGCGGATGTGCTGCGTGATTTCTCGGCCGATGATTCCGAAGACATCGACCTGACCGCGCTTTCGGGTGAGATCACCAGTTTCACAGACTTGATCACCAACCACCTGCGCGAGGTGAACGGATCCGCCCAGATCTTTGTGGGCGACAACACGCTGCTTCTGGAGGGCGTGGCTTTGTCCAGCATTGGCGCGGGCCTGGATTACTCTGAGTCGGATTTCCTGTTTGCGCCGCTGCGCCTTGAAGGTGGGGCGGACAATGACAGTCTGGTCGGGGCCAATCGCAACGACACGCTGATCGGCAATGGCGGCGATGACACGCTTGTGGGCGAAGACGGCAATGATCAGCTTAGCGGCGGGGCGGGCCTTGATTCCGTGGTTGGTGGGGCCGGGCGCGACACTCTGGCTGGCGGCGATGGCGCTGACACGTTGCAAGGGGGTGGCGACAGCGATCGGCTGGATGGTGGAGCCGGCAATGACCTGCTGCAGGGCGGCGGTCGGTTTGACGATCTGTTTGGGCGCGATGGCAACGACACGTTGCAGGGCGGTGACGACGGCGACGATCTGGACGGTGGCGCTGGCAACGACCTGCTGCAAGGCGACGCCGGGTCTGACCGCCTACACGGTGGTGAGGGCGATGACACCCTGGACGGGGGCAGTAGCACAGACCGACTGAACGGCGACGCAGGCAATGACTTGCTGCAGGGCGGCGCGTCACGCGACACGTTGAACGGCGACGCGGGCAACGACACCTTGATTGCCGGCGGTGGCGCCGACGTTCTGAACGGTGGCGCGGGCAATGACCTGCTTGAGGGCGGTGAAGGCAATGACCGCTATGTGCTGGCCGGGCAATGGGGCGCGGATGTGCTGCGCGATTTTTCAGCCGACGATAACGAACGGATCGAACTTACAGAGCTATCCGGTGAGCTTACCAATTTCACCGACCTGATCACCAACCACCTGCGCGAGGTGAACGGGTCCGCCCAGATTTTTGTCGGCACCAACACGCTGCTTCTGGAAGGTGTGGCGCTGGCCAGCATTGGCGTGGGTCTGGACTATTCCGCCGCAGATTTCGAGTTTGGCCCGCTGCGCCTTGTGGGCACGGACGGCGATGACAGTCTGGTGGGCGAAGCCAACCGCGATACGCTGATCGGCAATGGAGGTGACGATACGCTGATCGGAAATAATGGCGACGATGAGCTCAATGGTGGCACAGGCGACGATTCTCTGATCGGAGGCAGCCAATTTGACCGTCTGGCTGGTGGTGCGGGCAATGACACGCTTGATGGGGGCGCAGGCGGCGACAATCTGGATGGTGGTGCCGGCAATGACGTGGTGCGGGGCGGTGGCGGTTTTGACGCCCTGTTTGGCCGGGACGGTGATGACACGCTTGAAGGTGCAGAAGACAGCGATGACCTGTTTGGCGGGACCGGCAATGATCTGCTGCAAGGGGGTAGTGGTTTTGACCGTCTGTCAGGCGACGACGGTGATGATACCCTTGAAGGTGGGCAAGACGGCGACAATCTGAGCGGGCGCGAGGGCAATGACCTGCTGCAAGGGGGCAGTGGATTTGACGGCCTGAACGGCGGTGAGGGCAATGACACGCTGGAGGGTGGAGAAGACAGCGACACTCTGACTGTCCCCATTGACAAGCCCCCAGCTTTGCTGGGGGACCCCTGATGTTCTACATATGAGGAAGATTTCCTAGAGGGTTTCGACCGCTCGAAGCCCTGCAAGGGAAATCTTCCAATGTCATCAGAAACGACAAATCACCTTAACCACAGTACTTGGGAGTGCAAATATCACGTGGTTTTCACGCCCAAATACAGAAAGAAGGAACTTTACGGCTACCTGCGCCGAGAATTGCGTGAAGTATTCCACCGACTATCGCGCCAGAAGGAGTGCTCAATTGAAGAGGGGCACCTGATGCCAGACCACGTGCATATGTTGTTGAGCATCCCACCCAAGCACTCGGTCGCGCATGTGATCGGGTTCATGAAGGGAAAAAGCTCGATCTGGATCGCGCAGAACATCAAGAACCGCCGCCGCAATTTTGCGGGGCATAAATTCTGGGCACGTGGTTATTTCGTCTCGACGGTCGGCGCAGATGAGCGCACGGTGCGAGCTTATATCCAAACGCAAGAGCAACAGGACAAACGCCTCGACGACCTGTTTAACAGGTAATCTGTAACCCCAACCGCTTCGAGCGGTTCAAGCGAAGCGTTTCAAACCTCCACTTCAAGTGGAGGTTATTGGCTGGCGGTGAAGGCAATGATCTTCTGCAGGGGGGCAGTGGAGATGACCGGCTGAACAGTGACAGTGGTGATGATACACTTGAAGGGGGCGATGGGAACGACCGCTTCATCGTTTCCTTGGACTGGGGCGTTGATGTGATCCGCGATTTTTCGGCGGAGGATGGCGAACAGATCGATCTCTCGCCGCTGTCGAGCGAGATCACAGGGTTTACCGATCTGGTCACCAACCACCTGCGCGAGGTGGATGGGTCGGCTCAGATTTTTGTGGGCGACAACACGCTTTTGTTGGAAGGCGTGGCGCTGTCCAGCATTGGGATGGGCCTTGACTATTCCGGGGCAGATTTTCTGTTTGGTCGGCTACGCCTCGAAGGTACGGAGGGCAATGACAGCCTGACCGGAGAAAGCAACAACGACACGCTGATCGGCGGGGCCGGCAATGACACGCTGGACGGGGCCGGTGGGAATGACCGGATCGACGGTGGTGCGGATGCCGACACATTGTTGGGCGGATCTGGGCGCGACAGTCTTTTTGGCGTCGGCGGGTTTGATAGCTTGGAGGGGGGTGATGGCGACGACTTTCTTTCAGGTGGCACAGGCCATGACACAGTGAACGGTGACGCAGGAATCGACTTCATCCTGGGCGACACCGGCAAGGACTGGCTGTTTGGCGGGGGGGACAATGACGACTTACGAGGTGGGCGCGATGCCGACCGGCTGTTTGGTGAGGAGGGCGCGGACCGTTTGTTTGGACAGCATGGCAACGACCATCTGACGGGCGGGTCTGGCAACGACCAGATGTTTGGTGGCGATGGGGCGGATACGCTGGATGGTGGGTCCGGCGATGACAACCTGTGGGGCGATGACAGGTTTTTCCGCGAAGTCGCACCTGACATTTTCGATGACTTCCTTGATGGGGGCAGCGGCAATGACACGCTGCACGGGCGCTTTGGCGAGGACACGCTTGTGGGCGGGTCCGGCCATGATCAGCTGTCTGGTGAGAACGGTGCAGATATCCTCAATGGCGGGCTTGGCAACGACCGGATGGATGGCGGCGCAGGCGATGATCTGTTGCTGGGCGGCAAGGGCACGGATCTGCTCTATGGCCATGTGGGCGATGACACGCTTGTGGGTGGGCAGGACGATGACACGCTGGTGGGTGCCAGTGGGGCAGACACCTTTGTCTTTACGGCCAATTGGGGCAGCGATGACCTGCAGGATCTGAGTGCCGCAGAAGGGGACCGTATTGTCTTTGGCACCAGCACCGGGCTCATCGATTTCGATGACCTGCTGGCCAACCACTTGCGCGATCAGAACGGCACGGCTGAGATCTTTGCAGGTGACAACAGCATCCTGCTGACAGGTATCACCACAACCGAGATCGGCGTGGGCCTGACCTATGACGCAGATACGTTTGTTTTTGGTCTGATGTAGGGCGCGCAATCGGGGATATACGCGCGCCCGGTGACCTTATTTGAGCAAGGACAACAGATATTGCCCGTAGTCGTTCTTGCCAAAAAGCGTGCCGCGTGCGCGCAGCCCGTCCTGGTCAATCCACCCCTGTTTAAATGCAATCTCGTCAGGGCTGCCGGTTTGCAGCCCCTGGCGCATTTGCAGGGTGCGGACGAAATTGCCTGCATCCAGCAGGCTGGTATGGGTGCCGGTATCAAGCCAGGCGTAGCCACGGCCCATCTGTTTGACTTGCAGGGCATCATCGCGCAGGTAGCCTTCGAGCAGCGTTGTGATCTCAAGCTCACCCCGGTCTGACGGTTTCACTGTGCGGGCCCGTGCCGGCGCATCGCTATCCAGGAAATACAAACCCGTCACTGCATAGTTCGAGGGTGGCACGTCCGGTTTTTCGATGATCTGACGGACCTGACCATCGGTGTCGAAATCCACCACCCCATAGCGTTCAGGGTCAGCCACCCGGTAGCCAAAGACAGTTCCACCGGTCGTTTGCTGATCCGCCTCTGCCAGCAATTCCGGCAGGCCGTGGCCAAAAAAGATATTGTCCCCAAGCACCATGGCCGAGGGTGCCCCCGCCAGAAAATCTTCGGCGAGAAGATAAGCCTGGGCAAGCCCGTCGGGGCTGGGCTGTACAATATAGGTCAGCGACACCCCCCATTGGCTACCGTCGCCCAGGGCACGCTTGAACTGGTCCTGATCCTGCGGCGTGGTGATGACGGCGATCTCGCGGATCCCTGCCAGCATCAGCACCGACAGCGGGTAATAGATCATCGGCTTGTCGTAGATCGGCAGCAGCTGTTTCGACACCGAAACTGTGATCGGATACAGCCTCGTGCCTGAGCCGCCTGCGAGGATAATGCCTTTGCGCTGTGTCATGTGTTCAAATCCTTCAGAATATCTCGCAAACTATCCCGCCAATTCGGGCGGGGAATGCCAAAGACCTTTGTGGTGCTGCTACAGTCCATGCGCGAATTCAAAGGGCGTGTGGCAGGCGTCGGATACGCCGATGATGGAATGTCGGTGACCGTGCAGCCCAATCCGGCCTGAGCGAATATTTCACGGGCAAAATCAGCCCAGCTGGTGTCGGGGTCCCCTGAAAAATGATAGACGCCCGCTTTTGTTGGATCCGCAACAAGAGCGTCGGCGATGTCGAGGCAGGCTTGCGCAATCTCAGCCGCGCCAGTCGGCCCCCCGATCTGGTCTGCCACAATGGTCAGCCTGTCGCGCTCTGCCCCAAGGCGCAGCATCGTTTTGACAAAGTTGTTGCCATGGGCGGACACCACCCAAGAGGTGCGCAAAATGGCCGTGGTGCCGCCTGCAGCGCGCACCGCTTCTTCACCGGCCAGTTTGGTGCGCCCATAGGCCCCTTGCGGCCCGGTTGGGTCGCTGGGTTGCCAGGGGGCGGTGCCCTCACCTGAAAAGACATAATCGGTCGAGATGGTCACAAAGGGAATGCCAAGCCCGGTACAGGCGCGGGCCATGGCGGCGGGGGCATCGGCATTGATGACATGGGCGGTGGCCTCGTTCTCTTCCGCGCGGTCTACCGCTGTATAGGCGGCTGCGTTTATGACCGCATCCGGTTGGTGCTGTGCAATGGCCTGCGCGCAGGTGTCGGGTTGGGACAGATCCCCCGCAGTGCGGTCGAGGGTCGTGATACGGTATGCCGTGCTGGATCTTTTGCGCAGTTCGGTTGCCACCTGACCGGTGTGGCCAAAGACAAGAATATGCATTGTCTCACCCCGTTCCCAGCCGTTGTCCGACGCCGTCACGATCCTGCAAGACACGCCACCAGCTTTCATTGTTCAGATACCAGTCGACGGTCAGGGCCAGCCCCTCTTCGACTGTGACCGACGGACGCCAGCCCAGTTCGGTCTGCATCCGGGTGGGATCAATCGCATACCGCGCATCGTGACCAGGGCGGTCCTTCACAAAGGTGATCTGATCGGCATAGGAGGCACCATCGGCGCGGGGGCGTTTGTCATCCAGAATGGCGCAGAGCGTCTGCACCAGCTCAAGATTGGTGCGCTCGTTCTCGCCTCCAATATTGTAGCTGCGCCCCAGTTGCCCCTTTTGCAGCACAGTCAAAAGCGCGTCGGCGTGATCTTCGACATAAAGCCAGTCGCGCACGTTTGAGCCGTCGCCGTAGATTGGCAGGTCTTTGCCTGCCAGCGCGTTGAGGATGATGACGGGGACCAGTTTTTCGGGGAAATGGAAGGGGCCGTAATTGTTCGAGCAATTGGTTAGCACAATTGGCAGGCCATAGGTCTCGGCCCAGGCGCGCACCAGATGATCGGAGGCCGCTTTGGACGCCGAATAGGGGCTGCGCGGATCATACGGCGTGGTTTCGGTGAACTGACCGGTGGGCCCAAGCGAGCCAAACACCTCGTCCGTGGAAATGTGGTGAAAGCGGAAGCCATCAAACATATCGCGCTGCACCCAATAGCGCCGCGCAGCTTCCAGCAGGGTATAGGTGCCGGTCACATTGGTCTGGACAAAGGCGCCTGGTCCGTCGATGGACCGGTCCACATGGCTTTCGGCAGCCAGATGCATCACGGCGTCCGGCTGATGCGTGTCGAACACACGCACCATGGCATCCCAATCGCAAATATCGGCCTGTTCAAAGCTGTAACGGGGGCTGTTGGAAACAGAGGCCACATTGTCCAGACAGGCCGCATAGGTCAGCGCATCGACATTGACAACGTCATGGCCCTGACGGACGGCCTGCCGTACCACCGCGGACCCGATAAAGCCGGCCCCTCCGGTCACCAGAAGTTTCATATGCTAGCCTTTGTATTCAAATGGGGAGACCAGGTCAGCCAATGAGGGGGCCACGGCGTCTTTGTCCGACAGCAGGGGCTCCAAGACATCGCCCCAGTCAATCCCGATATCGGGATCATCCCACCTGATCGCCCCTTCGGTGTCGCGCGCGTAATAGTCAGAACATTTGTAGATGATTTCAGTGTCGGGCTGCCGGGTGACAAACCCATGGGCAAACCCGGCCGGGACCAAAAGCTGTTTGCCGTTTTCAAAGCTCAGTTCGGTGCCAAACCACTGCCCATAGGTGGGTGAGCCACGGCGGATGTCGACGGCCACATCAAACAGGGCCCCCTTGCCGCAGCGGACCAGCTTGTCCTGCGCATGGGGCGGGGCTTGAAAGTGCAGCCCCCGGATCGTGCCAACGGTGCGGGACAGCGAATGATTGTCCTGGACAAAGGCGATGTCGATCCCGTGGGTGGCAAGTGTTTTTGCGCTGTAGCTTTCGGAAAAGAACCCGCGCGCATCCCCAAACCGGTCGGGGGTAATCACAACGACACCTGCGAGTGGGGTAGGGTCTACTCGCATCATAAAATGCTCCTAGCGGATGTTGCCGCTCGGTTATCAAGCTGCCTGACCCAAGTCCACCCTTTGACGTCTGAGGGTTGGTTCATGCCACCACATTTGGCACAGCGCCATCATGCCTGTCTGGACTCGAACCCGGAACCGATCAACTCCGGTCGTATACATCCTCGTAGCGGACGATGTCATCTTCACCCAAGTAGGCTCCGGTCTGCACCTCGATGAGGACCATCGGCAGCTTACCTGGATTTTTCAGACGATGGACGGTGCCAAGCGGCACGTACACACTCTGATTTTCGCTGACCAGTTGCATCTTATCTCCGATTGTGACCTCGGCTGTGCCTTGCACCACAATCCAGTGTTCAGCCCGGTGGTGATGGCTTTGCAGGCTCAAGGCTGCGCCAGGATGCACCACAATCCGTTTGACCTGAAAGCGAGGACCCTTTGCCAGACACTCAAACCCGCCCCAGGGGCGGTGATCGGTCCGAAAGTCCCTGGCTTGCGGCGCGCCGCGTTCTTTGAGCGTCGACAGGGCCTCGCGCACCGATTGGCTGTGGTCGGCATGGGTCACCAAAACAGCATCCGAAGTGGCCACAGCAACGATATCTTTCAAACCGATGCCCACGATTTCGAGATTTTCATCTTCGGACCGCAAAAGTGTGTTCTCGCAATTCAGGGCCGTGGCCCGGTCCGAGAGCACAACACCATTGTCGTCCTGTGGGCTGTCCTGCCAAACCGCATTCCAGCTTCCCAGATCCGACCACATGCTTTCGAACGGGACAGTGACGATATTGTCGGCGTGCTCCATCACGGCATAGTCGATGGAAATGCCGGGGGCTTGTTCCCAACTTGCCGGGTCTAGGCGCGTGAATTGCAGATCCGGTGTGCTTGACTGCACCGCTTGGCGGACATGGGGGACCAGGTCAGGGGCATGGCGTTCAAATGCAGCGCAAAGTGTTCCGGCCGTTGCCATGAAAAGACCTGCGTTCCAAAGATGCACTCCAGAAGTGGCCATGATCTCGGCCTGGTCCGGGGCGGGTTTTTCTACAAACCGATTGACGACATGGGGCACATGACCCGTGTCCGGGTTCAGACAGGACGCGTCCAGCTCAAGATATCCAAACCCGGTTTCAGGACGGGTGGGGCGCACCCCGAATGTAACAATCTGTCCAGATTTTGCAGCCTCGATGCCGACGGACACGGTGTCATGAAAGGCCGCAACATCTGGTAACATGTGGTCTGTCGGAGACAGGAGCAGTAGTGTATCCGGATCCTGCTGTGCAAGGTGCAATGCTGCCACCAAAATTGCAGGCCCTGTGTCGCGCCGTGCAGGTTCGAGGAAAATGGCCGCGGGCTCTACGCCAGCCTCGCTCAATTGTTCGCTGACAATAAAGCGGTACCGTTCATCTGAAACGATCAAAGGAGGGCTGAAAAAAGAGCCCTGCATCCTGTGCAGCGCACCTTTGAACAAAGTCTCATTGCCGATCAGTTTAACGAATTGCTTGGGATAACTTTCCCTTGAGCTTGGCCAAAGTCGCGTTCCCGCGCCCCCGCACAAAAGGACGGGTGTAATCATGTCAACATCATAGCCCGGCATAGTGGCTCATGGCTCAATTTTGGTGAGAAGGGCATTGATCGATACATTCTGACCTGCTCTGCTTAGAGTCCGTTTGGGCCTGTTGCGGTTTGAGACCGCTCTGGTTCCTCAGTTAAGCGACTTTTCGTTCGAAGGCCAAGGGGCTTTTCCATCCCAAGGCTGAGTGTCGCCGTCGTGGATTGTAGAACGCGTACCACCTCTGTGACGGGCACCTTTGCATGCCACCAGTCCTCAATTCTACGGCGTTCTCTCAGGCTCAGTTGCGTGTAAACGGCTCCCATACCATGATCTCCTATTAGATAACTCATTGTTTTCTAATAGGATTCGCACTTCGTTTGTGAATCCACCCGTTTACACTTCTCTAACTTATAATTTACATTATGTAAATATAGATTGGAATTAACGCATCTGCAGCTTCAGAAAATGCTCTCAGGGCTACCGCCGTGATTGTCGCCATGCAAGCTTGCGGATCCGCTCATTACTGGGCGCGCGTCGCTCAAACTGCAGGTCATGAAGTCCGGCTCATCTTGGCACCTTATGTCAAATTGTTTGTGAAACGCCACAAGAACGATGCGCAGGATGCTGAAGCCATTGCTGAGGCAGCAAGGCTTTGAAGTCACTCACAGCAACTGAGGATTCCACAATTTTTTATGTTAAATAAGACATATTCGTTAGCCCTACTCTGGTGGTTCAGACAGGCAAACAATTGCATGGCTAGCAAGAATGACTTCACTGCTGACATTGGTCACGTTCCCCAACCTAGCATTCTCCAGTCATAAAGGGGAAAAGACCTCACACCATCTCGTCAGTGACTAAGGCCGGGGTCACGGTCTATCTCACCCTCGCCCTCGATCTCCAACTTTTTGCGCGGTTTGTTCAGCATATCCTTCAGGCGCTCGTTTACGGACGGCTTGCCTTCTTCGCCCCCAGAACCTCCGCCAAGATCCGGATCGCTGTGCCCCTCCAGTTTATGAACCGCTGCTTGGCCATCTCGACCGGCGTCCTTCTCCATGATCTCTTTGAGCCGCTCCCGGGCGTAGTTGCGACCTTCCGGCTTCGGCGTGTCCTCCCGATCCTCTGACCGTCCAACGACTTTCGCCAAACGCTCGCGCATGGCCTCCGGCCCGGCTTGCGCCCCTCTCTCTCTCGAAGCCGCTGCTCGGAGCGCTGCAAGTCCGGCCGAAACACGCCCCTGCCCCGCCTCGCGCTCCGCCCCGTAGGTCTCTCGCGCGATCTTCAAACGTTCACGCATTTCACGGAATGCAGCGCGCGCCTGACGGGCGGCATGGACCACGGCCCCGCGCTCGGTGACAGGTTTGTATTCACGGCCCTCCCGCTCGGCCATCGCCTTGGCGCGGCGCTCCATGGAATTGGCCGCTGGTCCCAGCTTCAGCTCCGGGTCGCGGTCCAGCTCCTCGGCTTTCAGCGCGTCACCCCTCTCCAGCGCCGCCTCGTGCTGCGCCTCGAGCGACCGGTGATCAACGCGCTCCGCCTCCCCTGCCCGCTCCAAGGCGCGGTTCTGCAGCTCGGCCCAAAGGCCGCGCATCTGCTCGATCTCGACGCCCCCGGTCTTAGCGGAATCGAGCGCCCGCGTCTTGGTCGTGAAGCCCTCGGCTTCCAGCTTGCGGGTGGACGTCAGGACGTGGGCATGGTGGTTGCGCTGATCGCCTTCCCGATGGGGGCTGTGGATCGCCACATCGACCGCCACGCCGTAGCGGCTGACCAGTTCCTGGGCAAACTGGCGGGTGATCTGTGAGCGGTCGTTGTCGCTGATCTCGGACGGCAGGGCCAGTTCCCATTCGCGGGCAGTGACAGAATTGCGGCGGGTCTCGCTGGCCTCGACCTCGTTCCAGAGTTTCGAGCGGTCCTGCGCCCAAGCCGGGGCATTCTCAGGGGTGACGATGAAGGTCTCATTGATGCCCTGCTTGCGGGTGTAATCATGGACGCGACCTTCACGCTGGCACTCAATGCGCTCTCCGACACGGTAGGCCGCGGCTGCCGTGGCGGAGCGTCCGGCGCTGCGTTTGATCGTCTTCACAGAGAGGTGGTAGCTGGCCATGGGCCCTCCCCTCTCCGATGAAGCAAACGATCATCGCGCGCGCCACTGTTGACCTCGGCCAAGGCTTCAACCTTGGCTGTCAGGTCAGCCGTCTTTTCTCTGGAGGACCGCGCCCCAGAACGCTGGGGCCGGAGGGGAAAAGACAGTCCGAACGATGCCGCCCAAGAGGCGGTTGAGGCGCGGGCTTGTCGATGCGTTCCATCAATCTCCCCGGCCTTATGGGGGGCGGGAGATTGGTGTGACACATCGGCGGTTTGCCAGCGGCAAACCCGGCAAGGATCGGCACCGACAGGACCAGCGATCTGCGCAGCCCGCAAGCGCGGCACCCCCGGCAATCCACCCCCGGCCACGGGGCACCGGATGCCGTCAGGGTGTCGCTTTGCGGGACGCGATCCAACCGCGCAGGTTGGTCGTAGAGGGATTGGGAGACGCGATGCCGTCTCCCATTTCGATGCGCGCCGCATCGAACGGGTTTGCCATCGGCTGGGGCTCTGCCCCAAAGAGATCGCACGCAAAGCTCGGAACCGCAGGTGGAGAGTTTGCATAAGTGCGCCCTTCACTGATCCTCAGCTCAGGGTTTGCGCTGTCGTTCGGTATTTCAAGAACAGGGGGTGCCACCCGCCCCTTCTCGCGGACCTCTGCCGATCCGCGCCGTGTCATCCGCCATGTTCCGCCGAAAGCCAGTCATGATTTGGATGACCCTTGTTATCTTAGGTGGATGGTTGAGTCTCTCAACCCTGACGTGAATGAGCACGGATGGTTTGAGACATGGCCGAGACGGAGCTGGAACGTGCGGAGAAGCGATACGCCCAGGCCAAGGCCCGGCTTCAGGCCCTGCGCAATCGGGAAGCCACGAAACAGCACAAGCTCGATACCAGGCGTAAGGTGATCCTGGGCGGTGCGCTCCTCGATCTGGCGGAACGGGATTCCGGGGCGGCCGCGATGGTGGATCGGCTTGTCCGCAACCTGTCTCGCGACCAGGATCGGAAAGCCTTCGCCGAATGGGGTGGCATGGCCTCCGGCCGCGACGGCTCCCCTGCCCTGCCCTCTGATCCTAACGGGTCCGGGTGATGCGCTCTGTCATGTTCTTCATGAGTGGGTTGGCGCAGTTCTTCTACCGGCTGATCGCCACGCCCATATTATTGGGCTGGATGATCGGTGCGATGGCCTTCGGAGCGATGCTCGGTTCTCTTATCGCCACCCCATTCATCTTCGCTTTCTTCGATCAGGAGCCGGGCCAGAGCGCCTGGCAGTGGATCGTCTTCGGTCCCTTCATCTTCATCGGCGCGGTCTTCGGATTCCAGTATTGGCGGATGCAATCCGGCGCAGATGTCTTCTTCGGGCTGACCGGCGACAGTCACGGCTCGGCCCGTTTTGCCAGCCGTAAAGAGCTGAAGAAACACCAGGGCGGGGATGGTCTGCTGATCGGACGGAACCCCGGCACCGGACGGCTGCTGCGCTATGACGGTCCCGCCCATCTGATCACTCTTGCGCCGACACGGGCCGGGAAGGGCGTCGGCACAGTGATCCCGAACCTGTTGGCCGTGGACCGCTCCGTCCTGGTGATCGACCCCAAGGGTGAGAATGCGCAGATCGCGGGCGAGGCCCGGCGGCGCTTCGGTCCCGTCCACATCCTCGATCCCTTCGGTGTTAGCAACACTGGCATGGTCAGCGGCCACCCTTCGGCTTGCTACAACCCGCTCGACAGGCTGACGCCCGACAGCCTCGATCTGGGTGAGGATGCCGCCTCTCTGACAGAGGCGCTGGTCATGGACCCGCCGGGACAAGTGACAGAAGCGCACTGGAACGAGGAAGCCAAAGCCATCCTCGGTGGGCTGATCATGTTCTGCGTTTGCCACGAGGACCGCGACCGCCGGTCTCTCGCCACTGTCCAGGAATATCTCACCTTGCCCCCGGATCGGCTGAAGGCGCTGCTGGAGCTGATGCAAGACAGCGACGAAGCGGGCGGGTTAATAGCCCGTGCCGCCAACCGCTTCCTCGGCAAGGCGGACCGGGAAGCGGCCTCGGTCCTGTCGAACGCGCAGCGGCACACCCACTTCCTAGACAGCCCGCGCATTGCTCGGTGTCTGGCGCGCTCGGACTTCGCCTTCTCCGATCTGCGCCATCGGATCACCTCAGTGTTCCTGGTGCTTCCCCCGAACCGGATGGAAGCCTACAGCCGTTGGCTGCGCCTTCTGGTCTCTCAGGCCCTCCAAGACATCGCACGGGACGCGGAAGTCGCAGCGGGTCTTCAGAGTCCATCTGAGCGCCTGTCTTCCCCTACCCTCTTCCTGCTCGACGAATTCGCCGCCCTGGGCCGTCTGGAGGCCGTGGAGCGGGCCATGGGGCTGATGGCAGGCTATGGGCTGCAGCTCTGGCCGATCCTTCAGGACATGAGTCAGCTCCGAGACCTCTACGGCGACCGAGCGAACACCTTCATCGCCAATGCCGGAGTGCAGCAGGTCTTCGGTGTGAACGACTTCGAGACGGCGAAATGGCTGAGCCAGATGATCGGCCAGGAAACCACCGGCTTCCAGACCGACAGCTTCAAGCCCGGCGATAGTCCCAGCTTTTCCAACCATCTTACGGGCCGCGATCTGCTGACCCCCGATGAAATCATGCAGATGCCGCCCAACGTCCAGCTCCTGCGCGTCCAGGGCCAGCCCTCGGCGCTTACCCAAAAGCTGCGCTACTACGCCGATCCCGAGTTCCTGGGACTCTTCGTCCCGCAGGACGCCGCCTGAGCCCCGGAAAGGAGCCGCCATGTCACAAGACCCAAACCAACCCGAGTTCCCTGCCCTCTCCGATGCCGAACTGCGTGAAACGCTCACCAATGGAAGGATCCGCTCCAAAACGAACAGACTGTCATCCCCCCTACAAGCGCCCGGTGCGGGCAAGCAGGTGCAAAATGATGTTTCCCGCCGTGCTGTGGCGCCGCAACCCAACACGGTGCGGCGCGGCGCGCGTCACACAAGAAGCCGCGCGCCAGTCCTGCACGGCAGACAGCATCTCTTGCGCCTCTGGCACCATTTGGCTGCGGTTGGCCTCAAGCGCTGCCAGGTTCTGCCCGATCCATTGGGCAAACTCACCGCTCCACAATTGGCGAAACCGTGTAAAGCGCTGGCTCATGCTCGCCCCCATCGCATTTTGGGTATGCTGTCGGTAATAGAGCCCCGGCTCCGGATCAAAGACGATATCTGCCCCGCAGCCTGAGGCCCATTGATAGATCCACCAATCATGGAAAGGCACATGATGGGTCTGTGTAGCAGGCACGCTGTGGCGCACCATGTCGGTCGCGACCGGGGGCATCACAATTGTATTGCCCGCCAGAACATTCTGCACCAGCGCGTTGCCAAACCCGAACGGCCGGGTAAAGCTGCGCGACATGCCCGTCACTGTTAGATCTGCGCGGGTATGAAAGGTCCGGCTTGCATAGACGCTCAAGGGATTTGGGGCAGCCATCAGCTGTGTCACGGCACGGTCCAGCTTGTGCGGCAGCCACACATCATCCTGATCGGCGAAACACACCCATTGTCCGGCAAGGTCTGGCTGCGCCAGCAACGACAGGAAATTTGGTCCACTGCCCTGCCTGGGCCCTGATATAATGCCTTTCACCCGACCAGGGTGGGCTGCGGCAAAGGCCTGAACGATGTCCAGTGTCGCATCGGTCGACCCGTCATCACTCACCCACAGCTGCCAGTCTTCATGGGATTGTGCCTGAAACGACGCAAGCTGGTCGTCCAGAAACGGCGCACCATTATGGGTCGCCATGAGGATGTTCAGAACGGGCACGGACCATGCTCCTTGTCAGTGAGCAACGACAGATGCCGTCATGACCCGCGCTATGTGCCTTGAACATCGCAGATCGTCCACCTGCCACATCGGACCAGGCCTGTGACGTGACCTGTAAGGCACCTGCTATTGCACGACATCTTCCGAGGTCGGCGGCGTGGGCTCTGGTTCGGCCACCACACGGAAGGCGCGCGAATCCGATAGGTCCTGCCAGAACGACAGCTTGGCGTATTTTTCGAACAGCTCCGGTGGCAGGATCGTTTCGCGGGGGCGCGGCTCCACAACTGGATGCACCTTGTGCAGACCGGGTGTGCCCAGCCCATGATCAAAGGCGGGCGCATCATATTCGACTGCCGCAAAGTCGTGATCAAAGTTCTCTTCGTCCAGAAAACCATAGACCAGTTGCAGCACATCCGCAGGCCTGCGCACCAGCAGGTCATAGTCCAGCAACACCAGGCGGTCTGCATATTCTGAATAGCATGCCTCGCGCAGCGCATGCCACGGATAGCCCACAAGGCGGCTGGCCCCGGCCGGGGCCTCGACCCGGGTATAGACAGTGGAACGCTCTCCGGGGCCGTTGAACAGGCGCGTGTGCTCAAAGGGGTCCCCGCGCACCTGACGCTCAAGGGAATCCATGATCCAGGACACGTTGCGCACCAGACAGATCACTTTGGCCTCTGGAAAGACCTGCATCAGCGCGGGCAAGTTCGCGGTCCAGGCGCGGTTGCTGTCAAAAATGACGGGCGCGTCAACCTCGGCGTAATAGCTGTCGAAAAGCCCCCGCAGCAGGCGGGCACGTTGGGCCTGGGTCACTGTACTGGCCAATTCCGACCCGGCAGAGACCTGCGCAATCATGCCATCAAACAGGCTGGCAATCGGGCTCGACATGCCTGCGTGAAACCGCGGATTTTGCCGCAAGAGGGCCGCAGTCAGCGTAGAGCCGGACCGGGGCAGGCCAGCAATGAAGTGGAACGTTCGGTCGGTCACGGGCGAAAAGGGTCCTTGATCTACGGGCTTTACCTGGACAGGCGTAACGGTGCTTTGACCCTAGATAAAGGCCAAAGCATCATCATCCGTTGTCACACGCAAGCTGAGCGCATCAGCCGTGGTGACCAGCTCAAACGCCAGATCACCCGCCAGATCGAACCCTTCGAAGCTGTCGAAGGCCCCTGTGATAGGTGAACCGCTGCGCAGGAACTCGAACGCGTCACCTAGGGTCGCGACAAAATCATCACCCACATCAAGCGACAGAGTGCCGTCAAGTGTCGTGCCATTGCGCACATCAATCACACCTATACCGGAGGCATCCACACCGATCTCGACCCGGGCTGTGTCTGTCAGGATGAACTCATCGTTCAGATCCACAAAGCCCGTGGCGGTTGCACCCAATGTACCACCCACCGCTGCAAGCTGTTCGAGGTTCAACTCACCCTGATCGGCGATGACCTGACCTTGCACATCCAGCTGGTCGGTCCCGCTTGACACATTCACCGAACCCGCACCGATCACCTCGATGCCGCTGCCCAGAACAAAGGTTTCAGCCTCTGAGCTTGCGCCAAAGAAGTTGAGCGTGGCGTTTGGCGCTTGTTCAGGCGGCACATTATCCGAATTCAGCAAAATGCGCCCGTTGCCCGATACCGATGTCACGCCCTGGAACCCAGCCGATACGCTGCTGCTGTCATCGGCCAGAACAAGATCTGCATTCAGGGTCAGATCCCCAAAGAAATCAACAAAGCGGCTTGTTGTGCCCGCGCCCAGACGGGCATCAATCCCCAATTCCACATTCGTCAGATCTGCGCTGTTGAAAAAGGTGATTTCGCCGGTTTGGCCTGTGGCGGCTGACAGGACGGCGTTGTCGACATCACCGATCCGCACTTCGCCCAGCGACGCATCAATTGTGACCGCAGCCCCGGCATTGTCGATATCCTCGACCCGCAACGTGCCATCTGTGCTGCCCAGCAGCGTACCCAGAATACGCAAACCGTCCGTGTTCGAGCTGGCAAAGACATGCCCGGCACCGGTGATGGTCAGATCTTCTCCAAAAATGAAAATCTCCGCCTCGGAAATCTGCGAGGATCCAAACAACTGGTTTTCCGGCAGGAACGGAGTGCTAGCGGCATCAGCATTTTGGTTGGACAGGAAGCCGTTCACCGGCATGGTGCCCCCCGACAGGTCAATGACGCCGGTGCCCGACACCGTTTGCGTGCCCCGCAAGGACAAACTGGCTCCACCAGTGCTGGAGACCATCAGGCTGAGGGTTTCGTTAATCGCAACCCCCCCTTCAAGCACAGAGTTACCCGTCTGCACCTCGGCATCAATGTCCAGCGTCACATTGCTGATATCGAGGCTGTTGGCGAATTTCACCTGGCCTTGCCCGGTCAGCTGCGCATTATCGAGCCGGGTTTCAAACGTAATGTCCCCTGCTCGTGCATCCAGCGACAGGGTGCCATCATCTTGGTCAATACGGCTCAGGCGCAGCCCGCGGCCATTGCCATCTGCACCATTTGCATCATCGCCTACAACTGCGCCCAAAATGCGCACGTGGTCCGTGCTGCCTTCGGCTGTGACCAGACCTGTACCGGCGATGGTCAGATCTTCGCCAAAGGTCAGGATCTCTGTACCTGTTGATGTGGTGCTCAACAGGGCCAGACGCGCAGTGCCGCCAAAATCACCCGCTTCGAACAGACGGATTTCACCGGTCCCATCGACGGTCTGGGTGCCGCGGAACTGAGCGCTTGTCGTGCTGCGTCCGCTCTGGCTGATGGTCAATGTGCCATCGACATCCAATCCACCCTCGGACTGCAGGAACCGGTTCGTCTCAATCTGTGCGTTCCCCGTAATGGTCAGATTGGTGGCCGTGACATTGTCGAGCCGGTAATCGCCATCACCCGCCAGAGTGACATCCAACACCGTTGCGTTTTGCAATTCAGCGCGGCTGCCCTGGGACAGTGACAGGGTGCTGTTTTCAATCTGACGTTGCAGCACAACCAGACCATTTGACGTGCTGGCCAGAGACAGGGTTTGGCCGTCCTGGTTGATCTGGCTGAGGGTCAGGCGCCCGCCTGCGGCGGTCACGTCGCCTAAAATCTGGAACCGGTCTATATTGCTGTTGGCTGAGATGCGCCCGTTGCCGATCACATCCAGGTCCGCACCCAACACCACCGTATCCGCACCCGATGTCTGGTCCAGCAGACGGATCCCTGCCCGGGCGGCTGCATAGCCATACGAGCCGTACTGTGCGAGCGGGGTGTTACCAAACAAGACAATCTCGCCCGACCCGTCAACAGTCGCGCCACCGCTCACATTCAGATACGAGGTGCCCCCGCTTCCGGCACCAGAATTCCATCCATCAAGGGTCAACTGCCCATTTACGGTCAGATCGCCATTGATGCGTAGGCTCGAATACGAATATCCCCGCGTATTCGTTACCGTCACATCACTGTTCAGCGTGACATCTTCCCAGGTCGCATAAGAGGGGGTAAAGGCTAGATCTGCACCGGCAAAAGCCGCATCAATCACCTGCGATGTCAGCGTCGCAGCCAGAACTGGCGGAGCACCACCCGGCAGATCCTCGACTGCCAGCTGTTGCCCCGAAAGGCTGCTGTCGACCACAACTGCATAGATCGAGTTGCCTTGTGTCACCAGTGCCAACCCTTTCGAGCCGTCTCCGAAATCTGCCCCGGTGACCGACGCAAAACGCCCGGTCAGCGCGTTGCTGCCATTCAGCAGGACAAATTGCGTGCCGAGGGCCGCGTCAAAATCAGACGCCAGATCAAAGGCGAAGGTGCCACCCAAAGACAGATCCCCGCGCACACCCAAAAGACCCGAGCGGGCCTCGTCCCCGGCACCAGCCAGCGCCATGGTCAACACCCCATCGCTTTCCAGGCTCAAAGACTGATTCCGGAACAGCTGACCATCGTCTTCAATGCGGATATTGCCATTCAGGATCGTCTCGCCATTCACGGTCAGCAAACCGTCATCCGCAATCAGATCACCCTGGATTTCCAGGTTGGTACGTGTGGTGCCAGTGATGACACCTGCCCCCTGCACCGTGATACCCTGCGCCAGGATAAATGTCTCGACCCCAGAGCCCGAGGACTGCAATTGCAACCGGGCTGTCGAATTGACGTTAAACAGATCCGCATGGCCCAGACGCAGCACCCCTGTGCCAGCGACCTCCTGGCCGCCTCTCAGCGTCAAGGTAGCGCTGCCCCCATCCGGAGACATTACGTCAAGCGTGCTGTTTTCCAACACCAGACCGCCCTCGACCCAGGGGAATCGCTTTTGAAATATTGACTATGCATCACGTCTGATTGGATTCATACGGATTGCGTCATTAGCAAAGGATGCGACCGCGATGGAAGATTTTTCTCATATTTTTGAGGGCGTTGAAGACCCTCGTACGAGCAACGCTACACGGCATGATCTTCATGAGATGCTTATGATCGGCCTGTTGTCGACCATGTGTGGCGGCGAGGGTTGCTGCGACATGGCGCTATTTGGCACGACGAAAGAGCCGTTTTTGCGCACATTCATGACACTGAAGCACGGAATACCGAGCCACGATGCGTTCTCTGACCTGTTCAACGCCCTCGATCCTGGCACGTTTCAGTCAGTGATGCTTCGCCTGACAGAGGGGTTCGCTGACCAGTTGGGCGAGGTGATTGCGGTTGATGGCAAGTCGTTGCGGCGCTCCTTCGACAGGGCGAAGAAGCAGTCGGCGTTACACCTCGTGCAGGCTTTTGCGGCTGAGGCCAGGCTCGTACTCGGGCAGGTCGCTGTTGACGAAAAATCCAACGAGATTACGGCGCTGCCCGCGCTGTTGAACATGCTGTCGTTGAAGGGGCGGATTGTGACGGCGGACGCTATGCACACGCAGCGCACTACAGCCGAGACGGTAACGCAGGCTGGCGGTGATTATGTTCTGGCGCTGAAACGCAATCAGGAGACGCTGCACGAGGATGTGGCACTCTGGCTGGATGATCCTGGAAATGTCGAAAACTGTGAAACTTATCAGAATGTTGACGCAGGACACGGTCGACTGGAGACGCGCAAGGCGTTGATCTCGCATGACGTTGCCTGGCTCGACGAGCGGCATCACTGGCCCGGGCTCAGGGCCATCGGAAAGGTCGTCGCCACCCGCGAAGTCGGCGATAAAACCTCATGCCAAACTCGCTACTTCCTCATCAGCGCGCCGCTCTCTCCCGAGCGTTTCCTGTCCATCACCCGCGCCCATTGGAGTATCGAGAACAGCCTTCACTGGGTGCTCGACGTCTCCATGAACGAGGACGCCGCGCGCAACAGAAAAGACAACGGACCCGAAAATCTCTCTATCCTACGGCGCATCGCTCTCAACCTCGCCCGCTCCGAACCGTCAAAAGGATCAATGCGAGGAAAGCTGAAACGCGCCGGATGGCAGGATACATTCATGCTCGAACTCATCAGAACCGCGACCAAATCTCAAAAGCGATAGCCCTGGCCCTCGACCGTGACGGTTGCAAAGGCGTCATTGGTGTCTGCAACAACAGCGTCATGGGCCAGGGTCACGTTTCTCAGCGCTAAGCTGTCATCCAGCCACAAAGCTGCATCCTGCGTCCCGGTCAAACGCACATCGCTCAGGCTTTGGCCAAAAACAACCCGCCCGTCGGATCCCAGAATCTCAAGATCAGCCCCACCATTGTCGACCCGGCGAATTTCCAGATCGCCGCCCTGAGCTGATACGCCCCCCTGAATGCGAATGGCATCCTCACGGTTATTGGCAAGGATGTCGCCCGTGCCAATCAGATTGATCCCTTCAGCAAAGGTGAGCGTTTCGGCTGTATTGGCGCGGCCCTGCAAGACCAGTTGCGCGGTTTGGCCGTTGTTCTCGGACAGGCGGATCGTACCCATCCCATCGACGGTTTGTTCGCCTTCGAAACGCATTTCCGCATCACGAGACCGGCTTTCGACCAGAATGGTTACATCGTCTTCCAGCGTCAGCCCGTCAAAGACCTGTGTCAGCCCACTATAGCCGTCACCGATTACCATGGCGTCCATGGCCAATGTGCTGCTGGCAAAATCCAACCCGTTGCGGAACAGCACCGTGCCCTGGCCATCCAGGCGCGTGTTTTCCAAAACCTCGGAGAACTCGACAATGCCAGCCCGGGCATCCACGTTCAGCGTCTCGTCACCGTTGTCCAGACGGCGCACGGTCAGCGTTTCGCCATCACGGCCAATCAGATCACCTAGGATACGTACCCGGTCTTCGTTCCGGGTGGTGTCGATATCCACAGAGCCGGTGACGGTCAGACCGGCACCCAGTTCCAGGATTTCCGGAGCCGAGAGCAACCCATCAAAGACCAGCCGATTCTGAGTTTCGCCCAAGGCAGATTGCGCAAAATCAAGCCCCCCCATACCCGTCAATTCAGCACCGTCCTGCAGATTGACAGAGATCCGGCCCGCATCCTGGCCGGCAAAGAACAGGGTCGCGCCCTCTGCCAGTTCCAGCCGGTCGTGGATATTGATGGAGTCATTTCCAAAGCCATCCCAACCCTGCACATCCGTGGCAATGACCAGATCAACCAGATCAGTCCCATTGGCGATCTGTGGCACCTGACCAGGGGTTTCTGCGCCGATCAGACGGGCAAAGACAACGTCGCCGGTCAGCAGATCGGCGCTCAGTTCAGGGCGTGGATCTTCGGCCCGCGGATCCGGGACAAAGGGATCTGCATCGATAAAGCCACCGGCGCGGGCCGTGGCGTCATCCGTGACCCGCAGGGTCAGCATGTCATTGCCCGGGGTCAGAAGTTCAAACGCCAGGTTTCCAGCCAGATCAAAGCCCGTAAATGCATCAAAGGCCCCGGTGATGGTGCCATTGGCATCCAGCAAGGTGATCTCGTCACCCAGCGCAGCACTAAAGCCGGACCCCAGATCCAGGGCCAGCGTCCCGGCCAGTTCCACATCCGAAGTCACCGACATCTGGCCGGTGCCGGTCCCGCTCAGACCAAAGCCCAGCGTGGACCGTTCGGTCAGAACCAGGGTGTCCTGAATGGATAGGATACCATCATCACTGGCCGCCAGTTCCCCTTCTACACCCGCCGCAAGACCATCCAGCGTCAGCGTGCCGTTGTCAGCGCGCAAGACACCATCAACCGCAATCCGGTCGCTGGTTGACGCGGCGGCTCGGACAGAACCGGTGCCCTGCACTGTCAGATCTGCCCCAAGCGTTAGGGTCTCAACTACGCTCTGACGACTGCTCAGGACAATCTCACTGCGCTGGAAAGCACCGTCCGGGGCCGTACCATTGGTCAGGAAAATTGTACCGGTCCCATCAAATGTCTGACTGCCCTCAACATTCAAGAACACGGTCTGGCTTGCACCAGCCTGCAGGGTCAGCGCCTCGTTCACCGTCAGCCCGCCCGTGATCGTCACCCGTTGCGAGGACGCAGCTCCGTCAAACCGGGTGTCCAGATCCAGCGTTACGGCATTGAGAACCGCATTGTTCAGCAAGCTAAGCGATCCCGTTGCATCGGGGGCCGCCGCAAAGACGGTGTTCTGAACATCGCCCTCTACCGCCACAACGCCGTTCGAGGCGTCCACACGCAGCGTGGCCCCGGCATTGTCAACGTCCCGCAAACGCAGGCTTTGGCCTGCTACACCTTCGACCGTGCCCAAAATGCGCAGGCTGTCTTCTGAAGCGTTCGCCGCCACAGACCCGTTACCTGCAATGGTCAGATCCGCCCCAAAGGTGATCGTTTCACGGATTTCACCAGTGCTGCCGATAGACAGCGCTGCAGTGCCCGCCTCACCCGACAATGTGATCCGGCCAGAGCCGCCCACATCCTGGGTGCCCCGCGACTGGAACCGCGCATAACCGGTTGCCCCTGCATCAATGTCCAGGCTGCCATCAATATCGATATCGCCCCCTGCATAGACACGGACAAAATCTCCGGTCTGGCCAATCCGAGCTGTCGAGGCAATTGTGACATCGCGCATATAGAGACCCGACAGCAGATCCACTGCGCCTGTCCCCATCAAGGTTGCATTCTCAAAGCTGGTATCCAGCCGCACAGCCCCTGCCGTACTGTCGATCGTCAGGGTCGCGCCACGTTGGTCCACCCGCTCCAGATCCAGGGTCGCGCCACCGGCGCCCGCAACACCCTGCACATTACCCAGAATGCGGATCGTATCGCCGCTATACCCGCTCAAGACGCGCCCTGCTCCGGACAAGGTCAGGTCTTCTCCGAAGGTGAAGTTGTCACGCTGGACGTAGCTGTAATAGCCGACCCCGCGTGCCGTCAGACGCACTTCACCTGCCTCTGTATCCGCCCCCAGGGCAACCGTGCCCATCCCAGTGATCTGCGATACATTCTGCAAAGTCAGCTGTGTAACTGTATCCGCGACACCTGCAACTTCCAGCCGACCATCAATGTTCAATGTGCCAGTGGCCGTCACGGTGGTGCCAAAGCCATCCGTGTCCTGCACCCGCGCCGTTGCGCCCTGGGTCACATCGAAATTGTTCACCGAGCCCTGGGTCAGAACCAGCACACCCGGCCCCAGGGTCTGCAGATCCGTGCCGCCCCGCAGCTCGACATTGGCCCCGTTGGCCACAACCAGCTGTGCATTCTGAATAGTGTTGTCCAAGCTGACAACAGCGTCACCGACACTGTTCAGCAACAATGTCTGTCCTGCTTGATCAATGCCTGTCAGGCTGAGCCGGCCGCCTTCGGCCGTGACTTGGCCCTGAATCTGTAGCAGTCCGCTATAGGCGTTGCCAACCACCGAGCCATGGCCCACCAGGGCTATCGCTTTTGAGATTTGGTCGCGGTTCTGATGAGTTCGAGCATGAATGTATCCTGCCATCCGGCGCGTTTCAGCTTTCCTCGCATTGATCCTTTTGACGGTTCGGAGCGGGCGAGGTTGAGAGCGATGCGCCGTAGGATAGAGAGATTTTCGGGTCCGTTGTCTTTTCTGTTGCGCGCGGCGTCCTCGTTCATGGAGACGTCGAGCACCCAGTGAAGGCTGTTCTCGATACTCCAATGGGCGCGGGTGATGGACAGGAAACGCTCGGGAGAGAGCGGCGCGCTGATGAGGAAGTAGCGAGTTTGGCATGAGGTTTTATCGCCGACTTCGCGGGTGGCGACGACCTTTCCGATGGCCCTGAGCCCGGGCCAGTGATGCCGCTCGTCGAGCCAGGCAACGTCATGCGAGATCAACGCCTTGCGCGTCTCCAGTCGACCGTGTCCTGCGTCAACATTCTGATAAGTTTCACAGTTTTCGACATTTCCAGGATCATCCAGCCAGAGTGCCACATCCTCGTGCAGCGTCTCCTGATTGCGTTTCAGCGCCAGAACATAATCACCGCCAGCCTGCGTTACCGTCTCGGCTGTAGTGCGCTGCGTGTGCATAGCGTCCGCCGTCACAATCCGCCCCTTCAACGACAGCATGTTCAACAGCGCGGGCAGCGCCGTAATCTCGTTGGATTTTTCGTCAACAGCGACCTGCCCGAGTACGAGCCTGGCCTCAGCCGCAAAAGCCTGCACGAGGTGTAACGCCGACTGCTTCTTCGCCCTGTCGAAGGAGCGCCGCAACGACTTGCCATCAACCGCAATCACCTCGCCCAACTGGTCAGCGAACCCCTCTGTCAGGCGAAGCATCACTGACTGAAACGTGCCAGGATCGAGGGCGTTGAACAGGTCAGAGAACGCATCGTGGCTCGGTATTCCGTGCTTCAGTGTCATGAATGTGCGCAAAAACGGCTCTTTCGTCGTGCCAAATAGCGCCATGTCGCAGCAACCCTCGCCGCCACACATGGTCGACAACAGGCCGATCATAAGCATCTCATGAAGATCATGCCGTGTAGCGTTGCTCGTACGAGGGTCTTCAACGCCCTCAAAAATATGAGAAAAATCTTCCATCGCGGTCGCATCCTTTACTAATGACGCAATCCGTATGAATCCAATCAGACGTGATGCATAGTCAATATTTCAAAAGCGATTCCCCTGCATGGCCCACCACATCAATCCCGTCACCTAGGATTGTGGACTGTGGACTGGTCACGCCATAAAATCCAATAGCGCGCACAGTTGCACTGTCACCCTCAAGGCGAAGTGTCCCGGTACCAGTGATCCCGGCACCATCCCGCAAGTTGAGCCGCCCAGCAGAATAGCTGTAGCCCGAGCCGGACGACGCGTCTTTCAACGTCACGGTTGCATCATCCAGGGTCAGACCGTTTTCAACGGTTAGCGACCCGTTTTCGACACTGGCATTGGCACCCAGTTGCACACCACGCCAGACCCCGAACCCATAAGTGCCCGGTTGCCCAACAGAAACCTCGAACTCCGAGGTACCGGTCAACGTGGTGTTCAACAAGGTCCCACGTTCGTGGATAAACTGACCCGCAGAGCCTTCCAGAACACCCGCCTGCAAGGTGCCGTTCTGCAATCTGAGCACCCCGTCGAGCCGGATTTCGTCAACGTTGATCCCGTCGCCAAAGGTATTAGCCGTGACCTCTGCGCCTTCGTCCAGAACAATGGCCACGCCGTCACCCGGCACTGGCACTGTCCCACTGCGCCAATTGTCGGCTGTCTCCCAGGCCCCGCCGGCCGGCACGTTCCAGATGGCTGTGGCATCGACAATTTCAAAGGTCTGGGACGGCAGATCAACGCCCAGGGCGTTGCCAGCCAAATCGGTAGTACCCGCCAGATCGGCTACAATCTGATAAGCACCAAGCTCAAGGGGCGCAAAGCTGATCTGCGCTGTTTGTCCCCCCGACAGGAACACCAGCCCCACAGGGGTGATTTCGGCCCCGTCTGATTGTCGCGTAAGTGTGAAATCGTCCAGCGCGATGGAATCGGGGTCCACCCGTTCCGAGAACGCCACCGTAAAGACCTCGTTGCCACGCAGCAAAAGCCGCCCATCAGACGGCGTGACCGACAAGACCGTCGGCGGCGTGATGTCTTCGATCACCTGCACAGTGATCGGGTCGGTGATTGTAAAGTTACCGCCCGTATCGGTGGCGCGCACCTGGATCTCAAGCTGATCACTGGCCAGGCTGCCCAGAGTGGGCACATCAAAGCTGAGCCCAAAGGGTGCGGACACATCGTTCAGCGCCACCGCACCGTTCAAAAGCAGTTCAACATTGCGCACTTGGACATCGTCGGACACTTGGACCGACAGATCGATACGGGCACCTTCCTCGATCTGGATGCCTTCTGCATTGGGGTCCGCATCTGACGCTTCGGCATTGAGCGTGATCTCAGGCGCCTGTCCGTTTGCGTCAAACGGCAGCACGTTGATCACCTGCAGGCCACCAGTGCCATCCGCCACATAGGCGATGCCCGAGGCCAGTGCCACGCCCTTTGCCGTTCCGGGTGTGGCAAACTCTGCCAGCAGGTCAAAGGTCAGTTCAGGATCAGAGGCGTTGTGCACCTGCAGGCCACGGAACCCGCCTGCCACCAGGGCCAGGCCCGAGCCGTTGACGATGGTTTCCAGGTTGCCCGCCTGCACCCGTGGCGTGTCGATGTTGGAGATCAGCGACATATTCAGCGGATCCGACACATCATAGGTCAGATAACCACCGCGCTCTTCCAGCCGGAACAGCGGCACGTCGATCACTTCGAGCCCGTTGGCGATATAGGCCACACCTTCGTTGATGAAGACAGTCTTATCATCAGGAATGGTGCGGATCGTGCTTTGCGGGAAGGTCACGCGTGCCAGCTCGACCACGGCCGAGCCCGAGATCTGATAGCTGACCAGTTCGGTGTTGTTGACAATGGCATAGACAGTGTCGCCGTCCACAGCCAGGTCATTGACCAAACCGCCACTGTCGATATTGGCGATGCGCGCGCCTGTTGCAGCATTGAGCAGAGACAGGCTGGTGCCGCCGCCCACAAGCAGCGTGCCGCCCAGATCGACGACAGATTTAGCGCCACCGGTGATGGCGGTAGTGGATTGCAGCTCCGGTGCCAGCGGGTCCGACACATCCACGATATGCAGGCCCCCGTCATCCGCTGCCACATAGGCAAAGCCCCGACCTGCATCGACCGCCACCTGTTTGGCGTTGCCCGCCAGATCAAGCTCGGCCTGCAGGATCGGGTTCTGGAACTGGCTGGCATCGACAATGGCCAGACCGTGGGACCCGGTGGCCAGATAGGCCGTCTGCCCCCCTGCCCCACCAATGCCGCCCGTCAGCGTGACATCCAGCGCTTCGCCTTGCAGCGCAACCGAACCAATGGTGCCAGTCGGGAAAGCGACACCGTCGAGGGGGTTGAGGCCTTGTGCGACTTCGGCCCCATCCAAGATACCGTCGTCATCCGAATCCGGATCGTCATCGCTTGTGCCCAGCACAAATTCAGCGATTGCACCCAACAAGTCATTGTCCGCATCAACCGTATCACGGTCAAAAACAGTGCTGTTAAGGCGGGCATTGGAGCCCAATTCGTTGGTATTTAACGTAAACTGACGCACAAAGCCGTTGTCAGGGGCAAAGTAGCTGATGGTCACAACTTCATCTGCTGGAAGCTGTATGTTCACGCGGCCATCATCACTTGACCCGCGCAACACCACGCCATTGGCCAGTTCAATCGCGTAGAATATCTCGGATGCGCCTTCGAGCGCGAGGTTTGTCACCTCTTCGAAGTCTTCGGTAGACCGATTGAGATCACTGACGCCAGCATCAAAAATCTGGTCGAAATTAAAGCCACCAAATTGGCTCGAATTGGCTTGAAGCTCTTCGATAGAAGCCAGTGCCAGATTGATGGCATCAAGCACTTCCTGGAATTCCGGCGACAGACTGCCATCGTCTTCAGTAGCCGGCTGAGATGTGGAACGCAGGCGCGGCAATGGGTTGAGAAGGCCATCAACCAGATTGCCCAACCTCTCATAGGCGTTCAGCACATTGCCCAGCGTTTCCACACCCTGCCGCAGGGTATTGACCGCGTTGCTCGCATCCTGAATGCGGTCATTGACGTAGTCTCTGGCCCCATCAACAGCATCGCCAGCCGCCTGTCCTACATCATCAAGGAATTGCCCAACGTCGTTGCCGAACATCTCGGCCCATTCGACAAGTGCGCCGCCAAAATCACGATTGGCATCAAGCGCACGTTCGCGCGCGTCCATAGCCCCCTTGATACCAAGCAGCGTAGAGGCCGTAGAGGGCACAAGCGCCGCAACCTCGCCCGGCACTTCCAGGCTGCTGAGGCCATCCGCCGTCAGACCAAGGCCAATGCCCGCAATCGTTTCGTTACCCACTTCGCCCGTGCCCACAAGGTCTGCTGCAACCCCAAGGCTGCCGCCGATCAAGGTCAGGGGCGCGTCAATGATAAGCGAAACAGGCCCGTCCGGAACAACAACATCAATCGCACTTGTTGCCGTGTCGATAACTCCCACCGCCGCAGAGGCATCAGCCAATTGAGAGGAGACATTTTGCCGGAATGCTTCAAAGCCTTTGTCTCCGATCCCAAGATCGTCATGTGTCTTCGGCTCATCATCGAGGGGCACGGTTGGATCATCCCCCACGGCCTTCCAGCCCAGCGTGTTCACGCCGCTGTCGCCCTCAGAGCGCAGGATCGTGCCGCCGTTGCCATCATCGACGACAATGGCTGTGCCGGTCTGGACCCATTCGCCCGCGTCGTGATCAAAGCTCAGGATCGGGCGGCGTTCGCCTATGTCCAGATCGTCGATATTGGGGAACTCGATCTGCGCGTTGCCGTCCACATTGGTGGCGTCGCCCGCGCGCACCGTGAACACCACAGTGGGATCAAAGCCGGGTGGCAGCGGTGCCGGGATGCGGTCGGGCTCAAACGCCATGACCTGCACCTCTTCGACCGGCGTGCCATCGTCGCGGGTCAGGCTGTCGGCGGGGATGCGCACCTTGAGCTGGTTCCACAACTCAGGATCGATGCCCGGGAAGATCTCGGTCAGGTTGGCCAGCCCGTTCTCACCAATCCCGGCTTCGGTTTCCTCACCCGGCACCAGCTCGGTGACATCGGCCTGGGCCAGCGCTGCAAAGTAGATGTTGAACGCCTTGTCGCCGGAACTCAGCCCAACGGTCTGACCCGCCACCGTATCGACCGGCTTGTCGATGGTGCCATAGTCAAAATCCGGGCGGTTCGTGACGTTGGAGGCATCAAATTCGAGATAGACCTGCGGGATCGGCAGATCCTCAAGGAAGAAGCGCCCATTCTCATCGGTCACTGCCGTCACACCCGGCAGACCAATGACCGACACCACAACCCCCTCAAGCGGGATATCCAGCCCGTCCTCGTCGCGGAAGTTCGCGTCAAAGATAAAGCCTTCGACATTGGTGTCCGGCACCCGGGTCAGCGAGGCCGTATCAAAGGTAGACGTGCCCTCATCGGTGGTGCTGACCGGTCCGCCATCTGCAGCGCGCACCTGGGTACCATCGACAACAACACGCACACTTGTGGCCGCAGGTAGCAGATCATCGGCAAAGAAGGTCAGTAACGTGCCGTCCGAGGACAGGCTGAACCGGCCAGCCAAAGCCTCACCCAGGGCAGTGATCTGCACGCTGTCGGCACTGATGGTGTCGGGGTCGACAGGACGGTTGAACTCAATAGTAATCTTGCCATCCAGATTGGCCCGCTCAGACCCGTCTGTGGGGCGAATGGCCAGAACACGGGTGGCCGCTTCCACCGTAAAGGCGCTGTCGATGTCAGACGTATTGCCCGCCACATCCGTCAGGGTCGAAGATAGGGTAAAGGCCCCGTCCTCAAGATCGGTGGCCAGGTTCAGCTCGATCTCGTTGCCACCGCGTAGGCTCACCGATGTGATCTCGATCCGGGCTCCTGAGCCATCGCGCAGATCAAAGGCCGACGGATCCGGTGCGCCACTGCCCAAAGGCTCGGTCAGGGTCAGGGTCAGGCTGTTGAGGTCCTCCGACAGCCCGTCCGCCACGTTGCCATTGATCCCTGGCCCCTGGGTGTCGATGGTAAATTCCAGCAGGTTGAGCGTCGACTTGCCTTCCTGGTCCGTGAGGCGGAACTCGATGCTGTGCGTGCCCTCACCCAGGGCATTGCGCACAGCACTGGATGGAATGGCAAAGCTGCCATCGGGACGCACCAGGTTCGTGATGTCGATGAAGCGCCCGCCAACAGCACGCACTTCAAATGTGTCGATCCCCACATCATCCGCCACGGTGCCCGCGATGCTGGCATCGCTGGTGATGTTGTCGGCGGCACTGGCCCCGGTGTCGTTTGACAAACCCACCGTCAGCTCGGGGTCATTGCCCCCGATAATTGCATCAGCCGGGTTCAGCTGGGACAGGCGCGTGATGCCTTCAAGACGCAGCAGGTTGCCATCGCCCAGATCCACCGCCAGATCTCCCTCGACCCGGGTCAGGCGCAGATCGCCCAGATTGGCCACACCGGGGATGCCGATGAACTGCACCTGATCGACGCCAGATTCAAAGTTCCGGATCACGTCGATTGTGCCCGAGCCCAGATCAGGGCCGGTGATCCGGAACAGATCTGCCCCGGCACCACCATCCATCGTGTCGGACCCAGCGCCCCCGGTGATCGTGTCGTCGCCCCCGGCGGTTTGGATCAGATCATTCCCACCCTCACCAAAGACAGAATCGTCAAAATCCCCTTGCGAGGACAACACATCATCGGCGCTGGTCAGGCGCTGCTGCGCATTCAGGCCCGAGAAGTCGACATTGCGCCCTTCGCTGGGCAAATCCAGATCGGCCAGAGAGACATCCGCCAGGGACGAGATCCCGGCCAGACGGACAGATTGACCCGTGGCAAAGGTGACCACCAGATCGCCGCCTTCGCGACCAACCTGGATATCACGCCCGGTCAGCCGGCCAAAGCCCGCCAGCTCAATCCGATCTTCGCCGCGCACATAGTCGGCAATCACATCGCGATCATTTGTGGTGCCTGCGGTGATGGCAAAGACATCGCTCCCGGCCCCACCGGACAAGGTGTCATCGCCGGTCCCACCGATCAGGGTGTCATTGCCGCCTTCGCCGCGCAGCACATCATCGCCTGCATCGCCGTCGACTACGTCATCGCCGTCGCCCGCGCGCACGTCATCATCGCCACCGCCTGTGGCAATCACATTGGCCGCCCCGTCCTGGGTCAGGAACTGTTCGGACGCGTCGCTCAGGAACACATCCGATCCGGATGCCAGGGTTAGAATGGTCTCGCCATTGGCGGTCATCGTCCTGAAAGCCTGTCCGTCAAAATCCCCCTCAAGCGTGATGGTGCCGTCGATGAACCCGTCCCCATCGGCATCAATCTCGAGAATGGCGGACCCGCTGCGGACCCCAAGGGTCTCGTCCGTCAGCGACAGACCTTCGATGCGGATAGCATCATCATCCGAGAACCGGCTGACCCGCAGCCCGTCCAGCGCATCCAGCGCGCCCACAAGCACGTCATCACCCTCGCCCAGATCCAGCGTGCCGGTGCTGGCTTCGGGGCGGATCTCTTCGTCGGCATCCTGCGTGAACAGACGCGAGGTGGCGGCCCAGACATCAGCCCCCACTTCGGCCCCGATCTCGCGCGCACTCAAATCACCATCCTGAATGTGGATCCCACCATAAAGCCGGGACAGCCCAGCATCAGCGGCCGCATCCCACACGGTCTCCCAGCGCAGTTCGATAGGTGGGCCGTCATAATCTTCAAAGGTCAGTTCGCGCGCCGTAAACGACCCGATCAGATCGCGCTGCCCGTCCCCATCCAGATCCTGCACACCGCGCGACACACCATCATACAGCAATGGCGTGCCGGTAAAGGCATCAATGATGGTCGCCGCCGCAAAGGAAAAGCCGGAATGGCCCGAGCCATATTCCGGGAACGGCGGCGTGACAAAGGTGACATCCTGATAAGGGATCCAATCGCCACCATCGATCAGGCCCGTGCCCTGGTTGGGGCCAATCCAGGCCTCGACCTGCTGGCCCTCGAACAGATGCCGGATGGCGGTCTGCGGGCGCACGTAATCATACTCATATTTGGCATCCCACACCGCAATGCCCGTATCAAAAAGCGCATTGTTGAGCGCAAAGAAGAACTTCACATCCTGGCCCAGGTCGTGGCCTTCGCGCATAGACACATCCTGCGCGATCTCGTTCCAATGGCCCGGCGGGGTCGAGGACCGGGGACCATCGGCCCAGTACTCGGCCGTGGCCTTTTGTGCGCCGGTCAGGCCCGCGCTGATCTCAAGCACCGCTCCGAACTGTTCGCGGTAAGCCGCGTCACCTGTGGTCACCTTGCCGGTCTGGTCCACATATTCCGAGAAGTCGCCCAACTCGGGCGGGGCCTCGGGGCGATAGGCATCGCCATCCTCGATGGCAAAGGGCGTGACATCCCCCCAATGCGGGGTCAGCGGCTTTTGCAGATCGTATGTGGCGGGGTTGTCGGTGGCGATGGGAATGCCGTTTTCGTCCCGCACGGTGCCATTGGGCACCCGCAGGGGGGTCCAGTGATTGGGGTCGACAATCGGCTCACCACTGTCAGGATTGACCGGCTCATAGCCGGAGGTATCCGCAAAATCATTCTCGGCATTGGAACCGTCATTGGCCCGGGCCGCCAGCACACCCTCGGCTGCGGCCAGACCAATTTCGCGCGCCTCTTCCGGGATCGGCTCGCCCATGTCTTCGGCCTGGGCCGCCAACTCGTCAAGCATGGTGTCGAACAGGAACCGGGCATGGGGAAATACCTCGACCAGCGCGGCGTGGGCCGCATAACTGATGGCCGTGGAATGCGACATGTGATTGCCCGCCCCTACGGCGGTCATATCCGTATAAGCGCCCACGGCATCGTTATCATAGGCAGCCCAGGCATCATACATTGCCGCATGAGTGATGTGTAAGGCGCGGGTGATCTCTGTCGGCTTCGCGTCACCAAGGCGCACAGCCTCCAACGCAACTTCATTCCAACGAGCGGCAACAGTCTGTTTGATCATGGCAAAGTTCGCGTAAAAATGAATCAAAAACTACCTTGAGCATCACACATTCTGCGCCAATTTGTCTCGGCAAAATTTAGCCGATTTGGAAAATGGAATAATTTCAAATGTATGCGGGTCGGAATTGTAGAAACCCATATGCAAATAGAGCTGTATTCGCACCCCGGATCACCGCACGGAAAAGAAAGGGCAAGCGGCCCGTCTTGCCTTGAATGATCGCCGCCCTAGGGCCCGCCTGCCGGACGGGTGCATTCTGCCCCGAAACGGCCCTATTCAAACGCTGCGCGCAGCTTTGCAAGATGTGTCGCCAACAACGCATCTGCCCGGGTTTGGGTGCCTGCCTCGACATAACAGCGAAACTCGGGCGCATTGCCTGAGGGGCGCAGATGGACTACATCTCCCCCGTAACTATTCAGGTTGTCTCTGGGGCGTTTCAGACGCTTGATTTTGTCAGGTCGGTTCGAGTTTCTGGATGAGTTGATCGGCGGTTTTCTGGAGTGTTTCGATTATTGACCAGCCCTGTTTGCGTGCCGTTTCGATCACGGTTCTGAGGGTGCAGAAGTTTTCCGCGCCGGTCAGTGTGCGGAAGCATCCCGAGACCTTGATACGGACCTTGCCCATTCTCAGATCCCTCTCGGCCTCGTTATTTGTGAAGGGAACCTGCAAGTCGGTAAGGAAGCGCAGGACATCGGCCTTGCGGTCACGCAATCGCAGCACGAGATTGTGTCCGGTTCGCCGTTTTGGTCGTCCTCGGGGGGATTTGCCGGGCAGTGCGGGTTTCAGCGGTGGCTGGTTTTCATGTAACGACAGCCCCTGCGCGATGCAGGTGTCGTAGCGCTCATCGATGGCCTTGACCACATGCGCCGCGACATGATCCCGACCGTTTGCCCGGGCGCTGGCGGCCGCCCTTTTCGCGTCCAGCAGGATAGTCTGCATCATCGCAGCCCATGCTTCCTTTTCGATATCGACGAGCGCCTGCAACTCGCGCATGTGATGGGCATTGCAAAGGCCGTGCACGACCTCCTCCATCCTGGCGTAGGATGCCCAGTTGTCATGCACCGCAATCCCCGATACGCCGGACAGCAGATCGCCTCTGCCCGCCCCCATCCGGAAATGGCTCAGGGTCAATGAGCAGATGACATGCTGCCACCGGTTTCGGCCTTCAACCCGCAGACCTGTTTCATCCAGATGTTTCACCGCCACCTGCACACCGCACAAGGCGTCACGTACAGCGTCTGCAAAAGACAGCATGCCCTCCGCCACCTTCGCAATCAGCCGCGCCAGTGTGGCGGCGGAAATGCGCACGCCGAACAGGTCACGAAAGACCTGCGACAGACGGTCATCGGGAATGCAATGGTACGTCTGAAGATAGCTCGCCATGGCCGCAATATGATTGCCGTACTGAACCGGTGCCCTGACCCCTTCCGGGAACGTGCCGCGCACGTGCTTTCCGCAGTTCGGGCATGTGCACTTATGAGCCCGGTGCTCAGTGATCGTGAGGGGTGGCGGCGGCGGCAGGTCGAACACCTGCCGGGCTGCAAACCCCTGCGAGGGGCATTGCGTCAGATCATGATCGCAGTCGGGACAGGCTTGTGGATGATGGTCGACAACCTCGTCGGGGGTGTCCGTCTGCTCCAGGGTCGTGCCCTTGTGCCCCGGCTGACCGCCGGGCTTGCGATCCAGTTGCCCGCGCTGATCCTTCCTGCCCTTCGCCGTCGGCTTCGCAGGGCTGTCACTCGACGGAGGCTTGCTGCTGTTCCGGCTGTTCAACGCAAGGCGACGCTCAAGCCCCTCAATCCGCTGCTCAAGCACAACGATCATCTCTGCCTGTCGCCGGTTCTCCTCGACAAGATACGCAATCGTCTCACGCTGCGTTTCGATCAATTCAATCAGTTGGGACTTCGAGAGTTCAGCAAGTCCGCTGGTATGGGTGGGTTCGCCAGACATGCCCTGATCGACTCATGAAATCCTCAATCAGAAAACCGGAATGTGCTCCCCCGAGTCGATTTGACGCAGCCGAAAAACGCCACCGACAACCTGGGCAGTTACTCTCCCCCTTCAAAGGTGACGCGCAAGCTATCGGTCACATTGCAGGTCACGTCAGGCGGCATCGTGTCGAAAAACCGGGCCCGGCGGGCGGGGTCATTCCGTAAGGCCTCAAGAAAAGGCCCGGACACGGGCGGGTCGATCCCCTGCACCCGGTCCGATGCCGTATGGCGCGCAGGCAGGGCCCTCACCAGGTCAGCCAGGCTTTGCACGGCACGGCGCGCCGCAACAAGCGGGGCCAGGATGGGCAGCACACTGTCCCGGGTCATCAGAGGCGGCAGCGGCCCGGCGGGTCCGGCTGCGGTCCAGCCCAGCAAAAAGCCTCCGTTCGCCTCATAGCCTGCAACACATGTGTCGGGCTGTTGGGCCAGCGTGTTTTCCATTTCGGCAATCACATAAGGGGATCCAATGCGCGTGCGCCTTATGTCTTCAAACTCTGCCATGCTGTCGATCATGCTGTTGGACGACACCGGCGTGACAAGCACGCGTGCGCCCAGCAGCCGCGCCGTCAGCGTCCCCAGCACATCCCCGGGCACAACGGTGCCATGGGTATCGGTGACCATGGGACGACCCCCGTCGCCGTCGGTCGACACAAGCGCATCCAGCGTATGGTCCTGCACCCATGCGGCAAAGGCCGCGCGTGTCTCGGGCGCGACGGCCTCGGTATCGACGGGGATGAACACATCGGACCTGGCCAGGCTGATCGTGTCGGCGCCAAGCGCGCGCACCACGTCGACAAGGATATCGCGGGCCACCGAGCTGTGGGCATAGACACCCACCCGCATGCCCGACAGGGCCGCGGGCCCAAACCCCATCACATAGCGCTGTACATAGGCCTGGGCCGCCCTCTCATGGGGCCGCAGCTGCCCGGGCGCAGCCACTGGCACGCCCTGACCCAGATGGGTGAGGATCGCTGCCTCGTCCGCCTTGGAAATCTCGCCCGCCGGCACATAGAATTTCAGACCGTTGCGGTCGGCCGGGATATGGCTGCCGGTGACCATGATCGCGGCCCCACCTGCCTGCGTGGCAACCAGCACAAGGGCGGGCGTGAGCAACGCGCCGACCCGCAAGGCGTCGATGCCCACGTCGGTCACCGCATCACAGACCGCCTGTGCGATGGTTGACGAAGACGGGCGAAATCCCACCCGGCAAAGACCTGACCGCCATGCGGACAGGCCTGCAAAAAAGCGCGAACATAGTCCGTGACAAGATCATTGGACAATTCTGTGACCAGGCATCGCAAACCACTGGTGCCAAATTTGGGAGGCATAAAAAGCCTTTCCAAGGCAATCGCTGATACCTGTCTCTACGCATCCGCTCCGGCCTGAGGCAAAGGGCGCGCCCCTTTAGAGCATGACCATTTACGACAGGATATAATCACGTTCGGATACAGCCGTGTTTGGCACCCCGGGTTCCATTGGACAAAGCACCACGCGCGTGATTTATCGCGCCGACATCTTCCGCTCAAAGGACCAATCTGTGCCCACGATACCCGTTGCATCCCGCAAAGTGCTGTTGACAGGATCGGCTGGCTTTGTCGGATATCACATCTGCCGCGTGCTGTTGGCCAAGGGCACTATGTACACGGTATTGACGGGCTGACCGACTATTACAACGTGGCGCTCAAACGCCGTCGCCAAGAGATGCTGATGGCCGAGACGGGCTTTTCCACAACCCAGGCCCTGCTCGACGACCTGCCCGCGCTGGACCGCGCCATTGACGCCTTTGGCCCGGATATCATCATCCATCTCGCCGCCCAGGCCGGTGTGCGCTACTCTCTTGAGGTGCCGCGCGCCTATCTCGATGCCAATGTGACCGGCAGCTTCAACATTCTTGAAGCCGCCCGCCGCCACGCGGTTGACCATTTACTGATTGCGTCGTCGTCATTGGTCTATGATGCCAACACCCAAATGCCCTTTCGCGAAGATCAGTGCACAGACACCCCGCTGAATGTCTATGGTGCCACCAAGAAGGCGGTCGAGGATCTGGGCCACGCCTATGCGCATCTGCACGATCTGCCAACCACGGTGTTTCGGTTCTTTACGGTCTACGGCCCCTGGGGACGCCCGGACATGGCGCTGAGTTCTTTTGCCGACGCCATGGCTGCAGGGCGGCCCATCCAGGTCTACAATAACGGCCAGATGCGGCGGGACTTCACCTATATCGACGATCTGGTCCATGCGATTGATCTGCTGATCGACACGCCGCCCCAGCGCCCTGCGGATGGGATCGTGCCCCCGGGCGACAGTCTCAGCCCCCTAGCCCCGTTCCGGGTTGTCAATATCGGGCAACTCGGCACCGGTGCCCTTGATGGATTTCATCGCCGCCCTCGAAACGGCCATGGGCACGGTTGCTGAAAAGATCATGATGCCCGCACAACCGGGCGAGGTGCTGACCACCTGGGCGGATACGACGTTGCTGCGCACGCTGACGGGATTTACCCCGTCCACCGATCACCGGGACGGGGTGCAAGCCTTTGTCGACTGGTGGCAGACGGCGCGCCTCAGACCGTCACACCATCCCGATCAGTCGAACACGACATAGAACGTGCCCACCAGCCGTTGCGCGCCAGCAGTCTGCGCACAGATCAGCGATATGGCTGACCCTGCAGACACCGTACGGGGCGCGGCCGCGAAATCCGCAACGGCTGTTTCCGGTCCTCCGGACCCAGAATAATCAACCGACACCGCAAACGCGGGATCCGCCGTTTCATCCACATAAAGCTCGTACGCTGTCACTCCGGCTGACCCGCCGGAAATTGACAAGGTGATGGCAACAATCTTGCCGCCAAAAGGCATAACAGGGCCGGAAACCTCAGTCGCACCGTTGCCGAAAGACAAAGACTGACCCACATTGACGGAACTGTTGCGCTCACCACAGAACGCAACGGTCTGCCCGCCCATTAGCCCGGCAGCCGACCCGGTGCCTGCGACCCCGTTGGGAAAGGTGACTGCCCCGCTGGCGGCATCCACCACCATCCCTTCATGAAAGGTTGTCCCGTCCTCTGACACCTTGATCGAAAAATCATCACTGCCGACACAGCCCATCTCGGCCCGGCCTGACCAGTTGGTCTGAAACAACAGGGCATTAGTGTCGCCTGGCGTCGCCTTATTGATCTTGACCTGGTGGCTGGCCCCTTCATGGGTCAGCAAACTGGCGGGGGCGGCCACGGCCAGACGGTTGGTGGCGTCTGCAGCCGTGTTGATGCCCAGCATCTCCGGCGTATCGCTGCCCGCATCTTGCCAGGTCGTGCCATCAAAGATGACATCGCCGTCCTGCGCCTGAACATAGACACGCCACCCCTGGCGCGGGGCATGAAACACCCAGCCGCCACCAGCAAACACAGCCAGAGCCTGATCCTGATCCGCCCATAGGCCGCTCGCCCCTACGGCAACGATGTGGCTGTCGCCCTCGGCCGGGTCATTGGGGGGCAGCGCACGGTCACGGTCAATAGCGACCGGCTGCACCAGCGCATCGAGCGCCAGCAGTGCCTCGTTATGGGTGACATGTTTCTGCGCCTGACTGGGCTGGATCAAGGGTAGAGACAAAATCGGCGTGGCCTGGGACATGAAATGCAGCTCCGAACAGCAAAGTTGGGTGAGCCGCACCCTGTGTCAAAGTGATTAACGGCTGATTAGACCAGCGTACGCTGCCCCTGCCGCGGACCCTGATCCTAGGGAGCGGAACCTAATTCAACCGGTTGTCCCGCTTGCGCAACCAGCCGAGAAAGGCGGCATCGACCGAGCGTAATTTCCGTCGCCCGGTGCGCATCCAGACGCCGCGCCATTCGGCTTCCAGCGCGTAAATGTCCCAGCCGGGCGCGATGCGGCGCGCGGCTTCATAGGTGGTCGCCGTGAGCGGGGGCAAGGTGCTGTCAGTGGTATCCACCATATGGCTGCGGGGCCGCACATGCAGGCTGTCACCCTCTTCCATAACCATGTGATAATCCGGCAAGCCATCACGGTTGACGATATCGCGCAGCATCTTGCGGAACACCCGACGTGGCGAGGCAGAACCGGATTTCTTGTGCAAGACTTCGACCGAAATATGCCAGGCAGGCTGACGGCCGCAGTGTTTTCGGGCCAGCTCATACAGCCGCCGCTCGAGCGGCTTGCGCAACAGAAAATAGTCCCGGTTCAACGTCAGAACCGATTTCGACAGCACCGCCCGATAGAGCCACTCCGACAAGGTAACAGACACCGACACCATGCGCCCGCCCCGGGTGCGGCGCACAATGTCCCAGCGTTCGATCAGCCCAAAACCGGTCGTGGTCTCAGTCTCGCCGGTGACAATGTTGGTCGTGATGCGCGTTCCGGCCAAACGCTCAAACGCGTCCCGCAGCCTGCGATAGCCATCGCCCGAGGTCTCTCGCGCGCAAGCCGCCATCAGATCCGCCGCTTTGAGGTGCAATGTGCGCGCCACCGCCCGCCCCGCATTCAGCGCCGCCATCAACTGGCTGATACAATAGATCAGGATGTCCTTGTCGTGGATCGTGGCCAATCCTTTGACCGACGGGGTCACAGTGATTTCGGTGTCATTGTGCACATAGGACAAGATGCGCAGATCGGGGCGCGTGGACAGCGAAAAGACCGGGTGTTCCATCGTGGCAATGTCGCCCTTGGGCACGACATCCACCACATCACATAGCAGGAAATCTCCGCACGCCATATGGTTGGCCATGATGTTCCTGCCTGTCCCTTTGATGCAGGTTTGCCCATGCCACAGGGGCCCGGACCACCCACGTTTTTATGTCTCTGCTCGCACCACCTGTGCCGCCGATCTTGCGCCCGGCTTCGTGGTTTCAGTGACGTCTAGGCTAAAGATATCCACAGGGGCCGTCCATGATTCTCCGCCCCAGAGTCACGCTGCGGCGCAGCATTGCGCGTGGTTTCGGAATCGGTTTAGCGTGGTTTCAGAGTCGCTTTAGCGTGGTTTCAGAGTCACTCAGACAAAAGACACCACCGCTAAAAGCCCAACAAAACAGGGCAAAACCAACCAAACCATCACCGCGCCACAGACCCGTAACCAAAAGATAACACAAAATAACACTAAAAAATGCGGATCAGGCGCAGAATATGCTTCGAAAATGCGAAAACCCTGGCATGTGCCGCCTTTTTCGATACATTGGGGAAAAAGCGTCACATTGAGATCAAGCAGCCATGGCCAAAACTCCCGCCTCCGGTGACAGCAAACCAGCTTATTTTGGCATAGACCCCGACAATGCCTTTGCAGAGCTTGGCACACCCACCACAACAGCAGGATTTGCCCAGATCGCGCAATCGTGCAATCGCGGCCGGACCGATCTGACCCACCGAGGGATGGGCGAAGAAGGCCGCAAAAATCTACGGCTGTTTTCAACTTGGGAAATCACCCGCTATCTGATCCCCGTGGCCCAGGCTCATTTCCGCCGGGTCCTGCGCGCCAATCCCGATCTGCCTCAGGGCCGGGCCGAGACAGAAGGCGGCGCAAAATGGTTTACCCTGGACGAGGTGCTGCGCCTGCGCGGCTTTTTTGCGGCCCAAGGGTCCAAGACCAAAGATTACCTGCCCTACCGCCCCAAGGACCAGCCCGCCAAGGTGGTGGCCGTGGCCAATTTCAAAGGCGGGGTTGGCAAGACCTCGACCGCCGCCCATCTGGCCATGTCGGCGGCCCTCGATGGCTACCGCGTGCTGGTCATTGATCTCGACAGTCAGGGGTCGATGACATCCATCTTCGGCGGTCACGTGGCGGATGAATGGCAAACGGTCTTTCCACTGATGGCCCAGCATTACGGCCAGCATCTGCGGGCAGCCAACCAGGGTCGGATCGACCGAGGTGAAGCACCCGTACCCCTGGATGACACCGTAGGGGACGCGCTGGATCTGCCCCCTGCCGATCTGGTGCAAAAGACGCATTGGCCCAATATCGACCTGATCGGGGCGCAGCTGAACCTCTATTGGGCCGAGTTCCAGATCCCGGTCTGGCGCATGCAGTCGCGGGGCTGGAAGCTGTGGGACGCGCTGTCAGAGGGGCTGGACCACGCAGGCTGGCGCGACAGCTATGACATCATCCTGCTCGATACCCCCCCTGCCCTTGGCTATCTGACCATCAACGGGCTGTCGGCTGCAGATATCCTGCTGGTGCCCATGGGGGCGTCGTTTCTGGAATTTGACAGCACCGGCCGCTTTTTCGATATGCTGCATGCGACCTTTGCCTCCATTGAGGAGAGCGAAAACATCGCCGCACGGGCCTTGGGACGAGCAGGATTGGCCTTTGAGTGGGATGCGGTGCGCACCGTGCTCACCCGCTATGATGCAAGCCAACAGGCCGAGATGGCGGCGCTGATGCAAAGCTATCTAGGGCCCACCCTGTCACCGCACCGGCAGGACTTTACCGCGCTGATCGGTCAGGCAGGGGAACAGGTAAACGGCATCTACGAGGCGGATTACCGTGACTTCAATCGCGAAACCTACGCACGGGGGCGCGAAACCTTTGACGCAACCTATGCCGCGTTCAAAAGGCTTCTGATTGGCGCATGGCGTCGTGATGAACGGGCAGCGACCTCTGCTTCAGACCTGGCGCAACAGCCCGCCCCACAGGCGTAAGGTAGGGGCCACGGCAACAAGGACACGATACACATGGCCAAACGTAAACGTCTGCTTTCGACCCCGATGCCCGCGCTGGAAACGAAATCGGCCAGCCCCCTGCCCTCTCCAGCGGGCCATGCACCTGTGGCACAGGTGGCAGGCGATGCAGCCAGCACCGCCGCTGTTCAGGAAATGGCCGACTATATCGCAGCGGCACGGATCGAGGGGCGTCTTTTGGTCCGTATCCCCCTGCGACAGGTCGATGCGAGCTATCTTGAGCGTGACCGCATCGCGCCTGGTGACCCCGAAGCCGATGAAGAGATGCAGGCGCTGGTGTCCAGTCTTCAGGACCGTGGCCAACAGGTGCCCATCGACGTGGTGCGCCACCCGGGCGAGCCGGGAAATGTCTATGGGCTGATCACCGGCCTGCGGCGCCTGACCGCGCTCAGACATCTGTTGCGCACCACAGGTGAGCAGCGGTTTGGCGAGGTGATCGCCCGGGTGATCCAGCCCGAAAACCTGCCCGATGCCTATCGCGCCATGATCGAGGAAAACGAGATCCGGGCAGGGCTGAGCTTTTACGAACGCGCCCGCATTGTACTCAAATCTGTCAACGCGGGGGTATACCCTGACACCCGTGCGGCCCTGCGGGCGCTCTATGCAAATGTTTCGCGTGCGAAACGCTCCAAAATCGGCAGTTTTATTCCCCTGATCGAGGCGCTTGACGACGTTCTGCGCTTTCCCGAGGCTCTGTCCGAGAAGCGCGGACTGGCGGTGGCCCGTGCCCTCAAGGAAGACCCCAAGCTGAAGGCGCGCATGCGCAAGGCACTGACGGCCACACCGGCAGAGGTCGCCGCGGCGGAGCAGGACATTCTGACCAAGGCGATGCGCCCGTCACGTGCTTCTGCCCCGCCTGTCGCCAAACCCTCTGCCCCGCCTGTCGAGGCAGCAGGCATCGTGCTGTCACGGCAGGGGCGGAACCTGATCCTCTCCGGGCCAGGTGTTGATTCTGCGTTAGAGGCTGATCTGGTAACTTGGCTACGTATGCGCACGCCAAGATAGTCTCTAACTGAACATTTTGTCTATATTTTAGACAAATGTTTCGCGCGCGAAACATACCCAGGCACCCCGTCTGATTTCCCTGCCAATTTTAAAAAACCTGTTTGGAAGCTCCGTATTTTAGCCGTGTTTTCCGCACAGGTCCGCGTCTTTGTTGCCATCAACGCTGTGCATCTCAGCCTCCGAAACCGGAGACCTGTGATGATCCTTGGTACCACTGACTTCTCATTTTCCTGGGTGGGTGAAAGCACGCCGCACTTGCTGGGTGTGGTAGACCTCGCGGTGACCTCTGATGGGATGTTGGTCAGCACTACGCGCGCGGGCAATTCGGGGCTTGCGGTGTGGGATGCTGCTGGACAGAGCGTGGGGGCTGGCGTGTTGCCGGATGCCACAGCCACAGGCATCGACACGGGCCTTTTGGCTTTTGATCTGGAGGGTGGCTCCCGCATCATCGCCTGGGGCGTCGATGGATCCGCTGTGTTCGATATGTCAGGTGCCGGTCAGCTGACTGGGATCGACATGCCCGCCGCCTTGCCCGGCGACATCCGCGCACTCGAAGCCGTGACCGTTGGTATGCAGGTGCATTTGTTTGCCTCCCGTACCGGCGACGGGCGGGTTGCTCATTGGACGGTAGATGCAACCGGGTATACTTGGATGGGGGTCGCTGAGGATGCGGCCAATGTGGGCCTTGCAGGCTTGAGTGACTTTGCGCAGGTGGCCATTGGGCCCGCGCAATGGCTGGTTGCGGTCGGAGATGGGGACGACACCCTCGTTAGTTATCGGATTGCGACTGATGGGGGGCTCGCTCTTCATGGGCGCCTGACCCCCGAACAGGGCCCTGGCATTGCCGACCCAAGTGCCGTGGCCGTGGCCGAGATCATTGGTGGACCCTATGTGCTTGTCGCAGGACGTGGTTCAAACTCGCTGAGCGTGTTCACCATCGATGCTAACGGGGCGTTCGCAGCGGTCGATCATGTTCTGGACAGCCTCCAGACCCGGTTTAAGGACATCCACACGCTGGATGTACGCACCGTGGGCGACGCCACCTATGTATTGGCGGCGGGGGGGGATGATGGTCTGACCGTCCTGCAGCTTGTGCCGGGGGGGCGGCTCTTACACCTGGTTAGCCTCGAAGACCGCACAGATATCGGCCTGTCGGACATCAGCGCCGCCGTCTTGATGGAACAGAACGGCCGCCTTGCCTTGGCGGTGACCAGCGCAACCGAAGCGGGCCTGACCATAGTCGACGTTGCCACTCATGCAGTTAATCGCACCTTGGTGGCTGACCAGACCGGTCAGACCCTGACGGGCAGTGCCGGACATGACGTGCTGGTGGGGCAGGGGGGGCTGACACCATCGTTGGTGGGAGTGGGGCCGACACGATCACGGACGGCGCCGGATCTGACGTGCTGACCGGTGGCGCGGGCGCAGATGTCTTTGTGTTTGATCCCGACGGGGCCAGCGACCAGATCACCGACTTTGAGTTGGGCGTTGACCAGCTGGATCTGTCGGGATGGGCCTTTTTGCGCAATACGGGGCAACTCAGCGTGAGCTCGCACCAGACGGGCGCGGATCTGCGTTTTGGGAGTGAGGTACTGCGGATTAACAGCGCAAACGGGACAGAGCTGTCCGAGGCAGACCTTTTGGCGCAGGGGGTGATTGGCCTTGACCGAATTTTACCTGCCTGGTTTGCCGAGGATGGTATCATTGAGCCTGATCCGGTCGACCCTGCCCCCGATCCTGAGCCAGAACCCGGTACCGAAGACACCACGCCTAGGGACATGACCGGTGGGGATGGCAATGACACCTTGTTTGGCGGGGCAGGCAATGACACGCTGGATGGCGGCACAGGCGCTGACCAGCTTTTGGGGCGGTCTGGCGACGACACCTATTTCATCGACAACCGCAGCGACCGTGTGACCGAGGCCGAAGGGGACGGGTTTGACCGGATCTTTGCCACGGCCGAGGTCACGCTGGCAGGGGCCGAGATCGAGCAGGTGTTCCTTGAGGGCAGCTCCAATCTGCGCGTCAACGGCAACCGGTTTGCGACGGAAATCCAGGGCAATTCGGGCTCGAACATCCTGATTGGCGGCGGCGGAGGCGACACGATCACGGGCGGCGAAGGCACGGATTACTTTGCGTTTTTGACCAGCGACGCGCCCGGGGCCACGCGGATCACGGATTTTGGGGGCTCGGACCAGATTGCGCTTGATGACCGGTTCTTTGGGCTGGGCGATGGGTCGATTGACGTGCGCGATGTGACGCAGCGCCAGGTGGACAATGCGCTGGCGTCGGGGGCGGCGCGGTACGATGGGCGGACGGGCGAGTTGTGGGTGGACACGGACGGGCAGCGCGGGCCGGACGAGGCCCAGCTGATCGCCGTGATCGAAGGCGGCGGCCGCGTCGGCGCGGACGACTTTTTGCTTTGAGGGCCCCAATGCAAGTAGCCACCAGAGTTGGCGACGTTGACGATACTGTCGATATGTCAATGGTTCCCCTTTCCACTCCTTCCCTTAGCTTTTTCCGAATTCTGGACAACTGTTCGTTGCTGATCGGTTCGCCTTTGCTCCCCAAGTATCCATCCAGCTATGCCTGAAATTCTGATAGTGTCATTGGTCAATCCGTAGGAAAAGTGAGCCATTCGCGGGAGCTCCCCCATTACTGCTAAATTCTTTGGCTGCACAACGCTGCACGCCCCGAAACTTAGTTTGGGAAAATAACTGCTGTCTCATGGGCCTTTCTGAGACCGTGCATCATCTATTCTTTCATCCGCATCTCCGACTTCGGAAATCAACTGCCCAAATGGACTCGAAGTCAGCCATGCACTAGGATGCAAGGGCACCACGCAGGTCAGCTATCTTCACCTGAGTGATTTTTTTGAGGTTTTTTTTATGACAGCATTTCCACTCGACCTAACTCTGGATGAGCTTGACGGGGACAACGGGTTTTTGATCCGCGGGCCGAACGAGAACGCTTCGTTCGGCTTCTCTGTGGCAGCTCATGGCGACGTTACTGGTGACGGCATTGACGATCTAGTTATTGGGGCGCGCGATCTTGGCCTGCCGGACAACGGAGGCGTGACCATTGTTCCAGGGCGATTGGGTGGCTTCACAGCCGAGTTGGGATTTGGGGTGCCAGGCAACAGCACTTTTAGTTCCACACAGGGCGAGGATGACGGTCGGTCTGTGGGGCGTTCGGTTGACATCATCGGTGACATGAATGGGGACGGTATCGATGATTTTGTTGTTGGCGCGCCATTTCAGCGTTTAGACCTGAGCGAGGACGACCCTTTTTTCAGCGACTTGCCTGTGGGTGCGGCGCATGTTGTGTTTGGGGGCAGCCACGTATCTAGTCTTCAGTCTCTCGATAGCCCGGGAGATCGAGGCTTCTCAGTGTTAGGCGATAGCTTTTTTGGGCGACTTGGAAGTGCGGTCGCCGGTGCCGGAGATGTGAATGGCGATGGCTTTGCTGATGTGTTGATTGGCGCGCCACGTTCCGATGTGGTGGGGCAGCAACGGGACACGGGCGAAGCATTTTTGATCTATGGTAGCGCAAGCGTGCCCGACCAGATGATCGTTCGCGGTGGTTTTGCTGGCACAGGGATCAACCTGGACGCAATGCAGGACGCAAACCTTGTTACCAGACTGGTCAACCTGACGGACATAAGCGCGGGGCTTGGGTTCTCGTTGGATAGCGCGGGAGACTTCAACGGGGATGGTTTTGACGACATCATTGTGGGTGCGCCGCACTTGGATGGGGCAGTTCCAACGGGTTTTCCCAACTTTGGAGAGGCCTATGTGATTTTTGGACAGCCCGGAGGGCTTGGCGCCACCGTCGATGTACAAGCTTTGACAGGTGTGGACGGATTTGCCTTGACAGGGGGGCGCAGCCTGGGTCGGACCGTTGCGGGGATTGGCGATGTAAACGGTGATGGGTTTGACGATATTGCTGTCTCGGGCAGTCAAAGCGGCGGGCGGGTCATTTTGGAACCAACCAGACGCTACCTGCCTCTATCAGTATCGACGAACTACCTGTTGGTACCGGGTTTTTCATCGGTACAGCTACCGATATCATACCTCTTGGCG
>OY728611.2:0-56962 GCA_963422245.2 uncultured Sulfitobacter sp.
GGCAATGTATGATGCGTTTGGCAAGGTCTTTGGTGACAAGTTGGCGGAGCACCCGGTGGAGATGACCCGCGCGGTGGAGCAATCAGGGCGATTCCTGAATTCCGTCTACGAGATGGATTACCGTGAGATGACGCGAGAGACCTGGCGCCGGGCGCGGGCCAGTTTTGATCGGGCGTTTGATGAGTTCAAAGAGTGCATGGAGCCGCACTGGGAGGCCTTGGGTCAGGAGGCTTCGGAGTCGAAATCAATTGATGAGGCAGCCGAGCTTATCCGTGGATAAAGTCTGAAAGAGGAGCAGGATAATGAGCCGGAAGAAGCGCATTTTTGATATCGATATGCCTGAGGATGAGGGTGAAGTAGCTGCAGTTGCCGCCCCTTCGGGAAAGCGGGGTCCGATGGCCAGTGCGATTGTAGAGAACGCTGAAGCTTTGCAGGCTCGCAAGACGGCGGCGGAGGCTATTCGCGAAGAAAACGATGCGCTTGCGCATGAGTACGTGGCGTTGAAAGAGGCAGGTAACGTAGTCTTGTCGGTGCCGCTCGACAGTGTGAAGTCCACAATGCTTGTGCGCGACCGAATGCCTGGTGAGGATGAAGAGCTAGACGAACTGGTCACATCGATCCGGGAGCTTGGCCTGTCCAACCCCATTCGCGTCCTGGAGCGGCCAGACGCGACGGGGTACGAGCTTGTCCAAGGCTATCGCCGTTTGTCAGCTTTTCGCAAGCTCTTTGAAGAGACGAGCGATGAGAAATGGTCCGCGATTCCGGTTCTGGTTATGCCGGGGCAGGGGGGCGATGTTGCCGGGCTCTATCGCCGCATGGTGGATGAGAACGTGATCCGCAAGGACCTGTCCTTTGCCGAGATGGCGCATGCCGCGCAAGTCTATGCATCCGACCCAGGCACGGCGGCCAAGGACCTCGGCGAGGCGGTGGCGGAGCTGTTCCAGTCCGCGGCCTATTCCAAGCGCAGCTATATCAAACTCTTCGCTCACCTGCTGGATGAGTTGGGCGATCAGCTGCGCTTTGCGGCGGATATTCCAAGAGCCCTGGGGATCGCGCTGGCTCGTGCAATGAAGGATGATGCTTCATTGGTGGGCAGCGTGCGTACGGCGCTTGCTGGGGCAGGGGCCAAGAATGCGGAGGAGGAGTTGGCGGTGCTACGCGGTTTTGTGCCCGGTAGCGCCACTGAGGCGGCCTCTGGCGGGCTTACGGGCACCATAGCGGCCAAAGCACCAGCAAAGACCAAGACGACCTTCCACATGGCCACCAGCGCGGGGCGGGCCAAATGCACAGCAGGGCAGGGGCGGCTAGAGATCCGAATCGACCGGGACTTCTCTGCCATCGAGCGTGACCGGCTGGAACGGGCGATTGCTACGCTGGTGGATGGGATCGGATAGAGCTTTCCCAAAATATGGTCAGTATTGCTGACCTAAAAAATCAGGCAAGAAAAAACGCCCGAAGAATGCTTCGGGCGTTTTTTTTGATCAGTTGGTGGCGGCTTCTGGAGCAGGCGACACAGAGGCAATGTAGGCCCAGATGTTGCGCGCGTCCTCTTCGCTCTTCAGCTTGAAGGTCATGCCAGAGCGGGCCTTGCTGTCGTCCAGCTGCGCCTTGAGGAACTTGGTGGGGTCGGCCACGTAAGCAACGAAGTCTTCCTCGTTCCAAGTAAAGCCGGTCTCGCCCAGGGCGACGATGGACTTCTTGTAGCGCTTGAAGCTTTCCTCGGCCCCCGCCGTCCGCCCGGGCAGGCCATAGAGGTTCGGGCCGGTCTTACCGCCTTTGAAGAATACCTCGTCTGCGCTGGCGATGGTGTGGCAGGACTTGCAGCGCTTCAGCGCGTCCTCACCGGCGGCCGCGTCACCTGTAGCGTGACCATCAGCAAAGGCAGGCGCAGCCAACAGGCCAAGCGCGAGTGCGGTGGTGGATATCAGTTTCATTTGGTTCCTCCGTGTCTTCCAGCAAAGTGATCTAGTACGCTTTGCGCAAAAGCAAGGTGTTATCCAATAACGATCATGCGACTGCGTGGGCAACCGCGCATTGCTTCCACAGAACCGTCAGCGCCGTCACCAGGTGATCGATGTCTTCGTCGCTGTGCAGCGGACCGGGGGTAAAGCGCAGGCGTTCGGTCCCTTTGGGCACGGTGGGATAGTTGATTGGCTGCACGTAGACACCCCATTCGCGCATCAGGTAGTCGCTTAGCATGCGGCATTTCACCGGGTCCTTGATCATCACGGGAATGATGTGGCTAGGGTTGTCCATATGCGGGATGCCCTGGGCTTCCAGCCGTTCGCGCAGGCGGGCGACCTGACGCCGCTGCGCCTCTCGCTCGACATTGCTGGTCTTGAGGTGGGCAATTGACGTGCGTGCCGCCGCAGCAACGGCCGGGGGCAGGGCAGTGGTGAAGATGAACCCGCTGGCAAAGGACCGGATGAAGTCACAAAGCGCCTCAGAGCCCGTAATGTAGCCGCCCATGCAGCCATAGGCCTTTCCCAACGTGCCTTCGATCAAAGTGATGCGGTCCATCAGCCCTTCCTGCTCGGCGATGCCACCACCGCGTGGCCCGTAGAGGCCGACGGCGTGCACTTCGTCCAAGTAAGTCATGGCGTCATGCTTTTCCGCAACCTCGACGATCTCTTTCATCGGGCAGATGTCACCGTCCATGGAATAGACGCTCTCAAACGCAACGATCTTGGTCGCATTGGCGGGCAGGGCGGCCAGCTTGCGGTCCAGATCCTCCGGGTCGTTGTGGTTCCAGATCACCTTGTCGCATTTAGCGTGCCGGATGCCTTCGATCATCGAGGCGTGGTTGAGGCTGTCGGAGAGGATCACCGCATTCGGCAGACGCGCACCAAGCGTGGAGAGGGACGCCCAGTTCGACACATAGCCGGAGGTGAAAAGCAAGGCTGCTTCCTTGTTGTGCAGATCGGCCAATTCCCGCTCAAGCAGCAGATGCTCGTGATTGGTACCCGAAATATTGCGGGTCCCACCTGCGCCGGTGCCACAACCGTCGATGGCATCCTTCATGGCCTCGCGTACGATCGGATTCTGGCCCATGCCCAGATAGTCGTTCGAGCACCAGACGGTCACTTCGTCGGGCGTATCGTCATCATGGCTGACCGCACGTGGGAAGGCCCCACATTTGCGCTCAAGCTCCGCAAAAATGCGGTAGTTGCCTTCGTCCTTCAGCGCGTCGAGCTGCTGGTTGAACAGATTGTCAAACTTCATGGGTTCTCTCCGGTCTTGATCGTCTTTTGTTTTTGGTTTGGGGCGCGGGCAGCATCCAGCGCCAGAGTTTCGCATCCGGCAGGCGCAGGACGAGAAACCAGTGTTCGAGAAGGGCCAGCGCCGTCAGGGTGGCCAGAAGGGCAAAGCCAGCCTCGGCCCCTGGTGTTTCGGCCTGCACCAAGCGCTCCAGCCAGCAGGCAAGCGCGAAGGTCAGGGCGGTGATGGAAACCGGGAACAGCCAATTCATCTTTGCGGTGCCAAAGTGGCTTGGCAGATGCGCGAGGTGCTTGGGCAGGAATTCGATGTTCACGTGGGCCACGCCAAGGAACAGGTTCAGCTTGGCGGAGACACGCGCGAAATAGAGGATCACAAAGGTCCAGAGCCCTACGGTGTTCGCAGCACCCCAGCTGACCTCGATCAGGATCGCCAACAGCACGGTCAGTATGATCTCGTGATGCGAAACCGTGCCCCAGGCGCGCCAGAAACGGCTCCATTCGGTAAGGGCAGGGGGGCAGGGCGTCCGTACAGGCCCTGTGATGGCCCCGGAGAGGAAAGACAGCTCCACCCAGCCCCAAAGCGCCAGAGCGCTCAGGAAGGCCGTGTAGGCCGCCTGAGAGGTCTCCAGCTGCAATGTCGTCCAGAACCCCCAGGCGCCTACCCCAAGCAGCGGCAGGGCCGCCAACGTGGTCCAGATACCGGCATTCGTTCCGCCACGCTCCGCCAGCCGGACCGCGATCAGGATCGCGCCGGTGGAAAACCACCAGATCAGGCAGGCTGCAAGGAGGGCTGTGAGCGTGACAGACATGGCTTAGTACACAGGCTCCAATCTGACGCTTTCGGGCACTTGGTGTTTTTTCGACGGGATCGTGTAGAGCGAGACAAAGCACATCGCGGCCCTGGCCGAGGCCCCGATCTGGCGCAGCTTGCCGCCCAGACCGCCCGCTTCTTTCGCTTTTGCGAAGTCGACATTGGCGCGCTGCAGTTTCTCCAGTGTCCGCTGCCAGCGCGGATGGTCGATGTCGAGCGTGATCGGGAAGATCTGTTCGCTCAGTTTGGAGGTCTTGGTGAAGACCTCATGCGCGTACCAGTCGGGGTCCACGCCAAGTGCGTCGTGGAAGGCCGGGCGCTGGTGGTCGCGCACATACATGGTGGCATAGACAGCCGTCAGGAAGAACTTGATCCACCAGACATTCACACCGCTCGTGAGCTTGGGGTCGGTCTTCATCAGCAGGGCGAAAGCCTCGCCGTGTGAAAACTCATCATTGCACCACTCGCGGAACCACTTGAAGATCGGGTGGAAGCGATGCTGCGGGTTCGCCTCAAGATGCCGGTAGATGGTGATGTAGCGGGCGTAGCCGATCTTTTCGCTCAGATAGGTGGCGTAGTAGATGAACTTGGGCCGGAAGTAGGTGTATTTCTTCTTCTGCGTCAGGAACCCGAGGTTCACGCGCAGCCCGGCCTCGCGCAGGGCATCATTGATAAAACCGGCATGCCGCGCCTCGTCCCGCGCCATCAGTTGGAACAGCTGCGTGATGTCGTCGTTGTTCCCGCGCCGTTTCATCTCTTTGTAGAGCACGCAGCCCGAGAATTCGGCCGTGCAGGAGGAAATCAGGAAGTCGATGAACTCTTTCTTCAGCTGCGGTTCCATCCCGTCCCAGTCGATGGTGTCCCAATCTTCGTTCTTCTTGAAGTGGCCCTTGTTGGGGTCTGACACCATTTGTGCGATCAGGTCATCCCAGTCTTCACGTACCGGAGAGACGTCAATCGCGTCCATTTCGTCAAAGTCGGTGGTGTAGAAGCGCGGGGTCAGCAGGGTGTTCTGCATCGCCGTTTCCGTGGCCATGTCAGAGGTGAATTCGGCGTCCTGGGCCTTGGCGATGGCGAGGCCTTCTTCGACCGTAGTGGCGTCAGCGGTGTGTTTGGCGTGCATATTCACAGCGTGACCTCCTCTGAGAAGGAAAACTCGCAGAGTTCCATAACCTCAAAGTCGCCAGTGAGGCGGGTCCAGAGGCGCTCCAGCTTGGAGGCACGGATGATTGTGGCCATGCGGTCCTCGGAAACGATTTCGCCAAAGGGGGCCATGATCTCTGGCCCTTCCACCTGCACCTCATCGCCAGGATAAACCACAGCACCGTTGTTGAACCGAACGTGGGCGTGCAGGCTTTCGAACTTGTGGCTAATCTCGACCGTGCAGGGCGCGGTCTCGCGTTCCTTAGTCAGTAGTCCCATGGGTGTTCCCTCCTTGGGTTTTGGCCAGCAGCCGGGCAAATGCGCTGGCGTTGTCCGCACCGAACCCCATCAGGTCGGCGCGCCATCCGGTGGATGGGTCGGTGATGGCCATACGGCCGTTCTCGAATGCTTGAAGCGTCACGGGGCCGTCGAGTGCGACTCGGTGCTTGGTCCGTTCGCGGATGATCACGCGGTGGACGCCGGCAACAAAACCGCCGGCTTCGGCATCAAGGTCCGCCACAAGGGCACCATCGGGCAGGTGCACGGTGATGGCCCCGGTGGTGCCGTCAGAGGTCAGCACCAGCGCGCTTTCTGCCACCACGGGTGACACGGGCGGTGTGCTTTCCAGCGGGCGGTCGGTGACCCGAGCGTAGGTCGCAATCGCAAGAGTCGCAGCGATCAGGCACAGCACACCCCGGATCAGGACGCGGGGGAGCATCTTGTCTTCTTCGGCGTAGACGCGGGCGGCAGCTTGGTTCGACATCCTCGTTCCTATTCGGCAGGCAGCGGGGCAGGGGCCGCGCGACGCGCGACTTGCGGGGTGGAAATACGGGTGGTGGCCGCTTCGCCGATCATGGCGGCAATTTTTTCGGCGTCCTTGATGCAGCGCAAAGCGGGCTTGGTGTTGAAGTGCCACGGACGCACATGCGGCCAAAGCATCAAGTAGCTGAAGCGTGTCTCGCCCAGCGTGGTCAGCACGATGGTGCCGGTGCCATCCTTGCGCAGGTCCAGATCAGCGCTGGCGATCTGGGTGTAGGGCACGTTGATCGTAATCGTCAGCGCCGCACCCACACGCATGGCGATGCGGCGGTTGGTGACGGTGTAGACAGTGGCGCGGGCCTGCACGAAGGCGGTCAGCCACAGCAGGAACGCCACGATCCCCCCCAGCACCAGGAAGGGGACGGAGGCCGCGATGGCTTGCGACAGTGGCATCAGATCCACAACGGCGGTGAAACGCCACAGCGTCAGCAAGACGAAATAGCCCATCACCCACCAGAAAGAGAGCGCCGCTTTCATCAGCGCCCAGACCTGCGGGCGGCCTTGCCAGAGAATTTCTTCCCCCTCTGGCGGAAGCTCTGGCAGGCCCTCAATGGGTTCTATGGCAAAATCGTCGTGCGACATGGGCGTCCCTCAGAGCTGCGGCTCAAACCGTCTTTTGTCGGCGTAGAGGTATCCGCCGCCGTAGTAGGCGCAAATTTTCTCTTCTTCGAGCAGGGTTATCTGTTCGTCGGATTTGATGGTCGGGATATCGGCAAAATGCTCGGCATAGATCGATTCGATCACGACACCGTTGCGTTTCACCTTGGCCATGGTGATCGGCACCAGACGTTTGCCTCCACCGTCGGCGAGTTCAAACTCGATGTAGCGGACCAGTGCTTCGGGCTCATCCACCCACATATCTGTCACGCGGCCGACCTTTTCACGGTCGCCAGACCAAACGGCGCGTCCAACGGGGTTTGGGCCAGAACAGACTGCAAAAGCCGTGGCCTTGGCCATCGGAGCGATTTTGGGATGGCCGTGAGCGTCCAGTTCTGGTTCGTCCCGGCGGATCGCCCAGGAGGCGGGACCAACGCCGTCCTTCATGGGATCACCTGTGGGTTCAAACGGAAAACCATTGCCATGGGCTGTTTTGCGCAGCGCAAGATCCTGGCGTTCGGCCTTTTGACCGGACGGAACCGTCAGCTCACCGCGTCCGTGGGGCAGCAGGAACGTCTTGTCCTCGGGCACGGGGAAGGGCCCCTGATTGGCGGCGACATTGCCGTCGTCATCCTCAAGCGGATAACCTTCGCGCATGTTTTCGCGCTGAATGTAGAAGATCAGCAGCGCAAAGAAGACCCAGAACAGCCAGATCGACAGGCTGGCCAGGTCGAAGTTTCCAAAGAACTCATTGTGCATGGGATTGGTCCTTTCCGATGCTTTTCAAGTCGGGAAATCGGCCAGGCCGATCCCCTTCTGGTTGGGTGTGGACGTGACCACATGGCGCGCAAGCGGCCCGAGCGCGATGAGGGTCACGAAGATCAGGGCAATTTCGATGTGGTAGACGGTGGAATATCCGGTCGCGGGTGTGTTGAGCGCTTCACCCAGGCTGCCAGAGGTCGCGGCGTGGTTGATCACGTCCCGCAGGGTGCCGCCAATGGCGATAGAGACGCCCGCCGCCGTGGCCTGCGCCGCACCCCAGGCACCAAGAGCGAGCCCCTGGCCTGCGATCCCTTCGGCGGGGAGCGACATGGCAGCTGTCAGCGTTGCGACGGCAAAAAGACCGCCACCAAACCCGATCAGAGCCGCGCCAACGAAGAACAGCGCAGGGGAGTTGAAGGGGGCAGAGAATATTACGGCTGAGAAAGCGGCAAGTCCCGCCAGAAGACCAGTGGCTGCAAGACGGTATGCGGATGCACCTGCAGTGAGGCGCTTGGCGGCCAGTGCAAAGCCAGCCAGCGCGCCGCTGGCCCAGAGGGCAGTCAATAGTGTGGTAGAAGAGACAGAAAGGCCCAGAACCTCGCCGCCGTAGGGCTCCAGCAGCACGTCCTGCATGGTGAAGGCGGCCGTTCCGAGGAAAACCACCACCAAAAGACGCCCGGCTTGCCCGCCCCCGATGAAATCGGACCACGCGTCACCGAATTTCGGGCGCGGGGCAGCGCGTTCAGCCTTTGTCATCGGCTGCATCCGTTCTTGCTTCCAAAGCGCGATCAGATTGAGCAGCAGGCCGACAATCGCCGCACCCTGCACCACCCGCACCAGCAAAAGCGATTCAAAGTCACGCAAAAGCCAGCCGATCAGCAAGGCGGAGACGCCCATACCCACGAGGAACATCACATAAAGCAATGCCACGACGCGGGGCCGTGTTTCAGCCGTGGCGCGGTCTGCCGCTAGCGCCAGCCCGGCAGTTTGTGTCATATGCAGACCAAGGCCGGTCATCAAGAAGGCGAGGGCGGCAAGGACTTCGCCTGCGAAGGGAACATCGTAGACCGGACTGTCCCCCAGAACGAGCAGCGCGAAGGGCATCACGGCCAGTCCGCCCATCTGCCACAGCGATCCGAACCAGAGGTAGGGGATGCGCTTCCAACCGATAGCGCTTCGATAAGTATCTGATTTGAAACCTAAAAGCGCGCGGAAGGGGGCGATCAGAACGGGCAAGGCGATCATCACCGCGACCAGCATGGCGGGCAATGACAGCTCGACAATCATCACCCGGTTCAGGGTGCCGAGCAGCAGGACGGAGGCCATCCCGACCGACACCTGGAATAGCGAGAGCCGCAAAAGCTCGTTCATCGGCAGCGCATCACTGGCCGCATCCGCAAAGGGCATGAACCGCGTGCTGAGCGCCTTAAGGTTATGTGCCCGGAACAGGATCACGCACGAAACTCCAGTGCTTCGGAGATGTAAAACCCGTTGGCGATGCGTCCGACGGTGCTGAGCGTGCCGATGTCAGCGGTCTTGCGCGCCAAACCGTCGGCGTTCTGCGGGATCATGATCGGAGAGCGGTCAGAGCGCGGGAAGAGCTTGCCCACACGCCACATGATCATCAGCAAGGGCGTTTTTGGCGCGACCGTAAAGACGATGTTGCCCCGCGTTCGCTTGCCTAGCGTCTTGAGTGCTGCGTGGATGTCATCGGCGGTGTAGTAAATCAGGCTGTCCATCGCCAAAACGTGGTCAAAGCTGCCCAATTCGTCAGACAGCATGTCGCCCGCACGGAATTCCACGTTCTGAGCCAGCGTGTCAGGCAGACGCTTTTGCGCGATCTCGATCAGTGAGGGCGAAATATCAATCGCCACGACCTGAGCTCCGCGTCGCGCCAGTTCCTCAGTCATCTGGCCCGCGCCACAGCCTGCATCCAGCACCCGCTTGCCGGTCAGGTCCTCTGGCAGTCGCGACAGCATCAGCGCGCGCATCGCGTCACGCCCTTCGCGCACAGTTGCGCGAATGCGGCTGACGGGGGCGTCCGAGGTCAGACGCTCCCATGTCCGGGTGGCGGTTTGATCAAAGTAAGTCTCAACCCGCGATCTGGTGGCTTCGTAGCTCATCAATCAAAACCCAGCAGTTCAAAGATATCGCGGTCTTCCATGGGGGAGGGGGCCAGCCCTTCGGTGCCGTCATAGAGTGTCTGCGCCAGCCGGACATATTCCGCGCGGCACCGCACGATGTCTTCTTCATCGTCCATCTCAAACAGCGTCTTTTTCTTCAGACGCGAGCGGCGGATGGCGTCCACATCAGGCATATGCGCGATACGGTTGAAGCCCACGGTCTCGCAGTAGCGGTCCACCTCGTTGGTCTCGCGCGACCGGTTGGCAACACAGCCCGCCAGACGCACCTTGTAGTTTGCTGACTTAGCCTGAACGGCGGCGATGATCCGGTTCATGGCGTAAATGCTGTCAAAATCGTTGGCCGTCACGATCAAGGCGCGATCCGCGTGCTGCAACGGGGCCGCAAAGCCACCGCAAACCACGTCGCCCAGCACGTCAAAGATCACCACGTCGGTGTCTTCCAGCATGTGGTGCTGTTTCAGCAGTTTGACGGTCTGGCCGACCACATAGCCTCCGCAGCCTGTACCCGCCGGGGGGCCACCCGCCTCAACGCACATCACGCCGCCGTAGCCTTCGGTCATGAAATCCTCTGGCCGCAGTTCTTCTGGGTGGAAATCAACCTCTTTCAGGATGTCGATCACCGTGGGCTGCAGATGGCCCGTCAGCGTAAAGGTGCTGTCGTGCTTGGGGTCACAGCCGATTTGCAGAACCCGCTTGCCAAGCGTCGAGAACGCCGCCGACAGGTTGGAAGACGTTGTCGATTTGCCGATGCCGCCCTTGCCGTAGACAGAGAACACCTTGGCCCCTTCGATCTTCGTCGAGGCATCCTGATGCACCTGAACGGATCCTTCGCCGTCCTGGCCTCTATTGAGCACTGGAATTTCGTCGCGTGGGCTCATCTTTTCTTCCTTTACTCTGCCGCGATGCCTTCGACCCGGTCTTCGAGGTCGTCAGCGGCGCTTTGCAGCGCTGCGAGTGTGGTTTCATCGGGCGTCCAATACGCCCGGTCCGAGGCTTCCAGCAGGCGATTTGCCATGCGGGAGGAAGCAACGGGGTTCAGTTCGGCAAGACGGGCGCGCATGTCGTCATCCAGCACGAAAGTCTCCGAGAGGCGCTGGTAGACCCAGGGTTCCACCTGACCGGTGGTAGCGGACCAGCCCATCGTGTTGGTCATATGCGCCTCAATCTGGCGCACGCCCTCGGCGCCGTGGTTCAGAAGCGGCTCATAGAAACGCGGGTTGAGGCTGCGCGAGCGGGTCTCGAGCGCCACCTGGTCGGCCAGTGTTCGAATCTTGCCGGAGCCGCGGGTCTGATCGCTGATATAGACCGCCGCTTCCTCCCCCCGCGCGCGTTTTACCGCGCGGGAGATGCCGCCAAGCGTGTCGAAGTAGTGATCGACGGTTGTGACACCCAGTTCAACGCTTTCGAGGTTCTGATAGGCCACTTCTACAGTGCGGAGCGTTTCCTGAAGCAGTTCTGCGTTCCGCTCTGCCTTGCCGTCGGTTCCGTAGGCGTAGCATTTGCGGTTCTGGTAGGCGTCGGCCAGTTCGTCCTCATCCCCGAACGCGCTGCTATCGACCAGCTGGTTGACGTTGGAGCCATAGGCCCCTTCGGCGTTGGAGAAGACTCGTAGGGCCGCCTCTTTGAAGCTGGCCCCGGTTTCTTCCATGTGCGCCAGCGTGTGGGCGCGGATGAAGTTCTGGTCGAGCGGTTCGTCGGCTTCTGCTGCTTGCAGCGCCGCGTCTGCCAGAAGCCGGGTTTGAAGTGGTAGCAGATCGCGGAAGATGCCCGAAAGCGTGACCACCACGTCGATGCGGGGGCGTCCGAGGTCCTCAAGCGGGATCAAGTCGGCACCAGAGAGACGGCCAAAGCTGTCAAAGCGTGGTTTGGCCCCGATAAGCGCGAGCGCCTGACCAATTGGCCCACCGTCGGATTTGATGTTGTCCGAGCCCCAGAGCACCAATGCCACGGAACGGGGCAATTTCTTGTGCTCTTTTAGCAAAAGCTCAGCCTGACGTGCGCCGTCACGGCAGGCATGTTCCGTTGGCATGCGGAAGGGATCGAAGGCGTGGATATTGCGGCCAGTGGGCAGGATATCCGGGTTGCGCAAAAGGTCGCCGCCGGGCACGGGCGGGGTGAAACGGCCTGAAAGCGCGCGGAGCAGGGCGGGTAGTTCGTCCATGTCTGCAAGTGCAGCTTCCGCGCGTGTGCGGGTTTCGGCATCTGCTTCTGTCAACAGGGCAAGGTATTCCGAGCGGGCGTCATCGCTCAGGGCTTCGCCCACCACATGCATCCCGTCGGGGATCAGTGCGTCTTCGGTCTCCAGCAGTTTCAGCCAGAGCGCTTCGGCGTCGTGACCGCCCAGATTTACGGCTTCGGCTTGTTCGGTGATCAGTTCTTCTAGTCCCGCGCGCTCGCCGTCCTCAGGCGGCAATTCGCGCCAGCGCTTCAGACTGTCTTTCAACTCTGCCAGCCCTTTGTAGAGGCCAGCGGAGGCCAAAGGCGGCGTCAGGTGCGAAACTGTCACAGCCCCCGCGCGGCGCTTAGCCAATGTCGCCTCAGACGGGTTGTTGGCGGCATAAAGATAGACGTTTGGCATGTCGCCAATCAACCTGTCTGGCCAGCAGGTGGCCCCGGGTCCGGTTTGCTTACCGGGCATGAACTCCAGCGCGCCGTGCATGCCGAAATGCAGGATCGCATCCGCCTGAAAACTGTTGCGAAGCCACAGATAGAACTGGGCAAAGGCATGGCTCGGGGCGAAGCCATGCTCAAAGAGTAAGCGCATTGGGTCGCCTTCGTAGCCAAATCCCGGTTGCAGACCGACAAAGACGTTGCCGAAGTGCTGGCCCAGCACGAAGACACCGCGCCCATCGGATTGCACGCGGCCCGGGGCGGGGCCCCAGACGTTTTCCAGCTCGTCAAGCCACGGTGTGTTGGCGACGATGTCTTCGGCGGAGACGTGCGCGGCCACATTCGCCTCTTGCCCGTATTGCTTGGCACTGCCGCCGAGCACCGCCTCGCGCAGGTCTTCGACCGTTTCGGGTGGGTCGAGGTCGTAGCCGTCGGCTTTCAACGCATGCAGCGTGTTGTGCAGGGAACGGAAGACATCGAGATAGGCCGCCGTGCCTGCCGCCCCGGCATTGGGCGGGAAGCCGAAAATGACAATTGCCAGCTTGCGGTCCTTGGGTTCGGAGCGGCGCAGTTTGACTTGTTTGAGAACACGAGACGCCAATACCTCAACCCGCTCGGTGGCCGGGGCCATGGCGCGGCTTTCGATGCCTTCCGCCCCGTGTCGCCCGGCAAAGACAGTCGGCGTCGTTGCCCCGTCCAATTCCGGCAAAGCGATGAGCATGGTGGTCTCGATGGGGCCAAGCCCTTGAGGAGAGGCCTCCCATTGTTCCAGCGTCTGGAACTCTAGTGGATGCGCGGCGATATATGGAATATCGAGCGATTTCAGTATCTTGATGGCGGCTTCATTGTCGTTGTAGGCGGGTCCGCCCACCAGTGAGAAGCCAGTCAGAGACAAAATCGCGTCAATCTTGGCGTCGCGGAAGAAGGCATCGACGGCAGGCCGCGCGTCGAGCCCTCCGGCAAAGGCCGGGATCACGGCAAGGCCTTTGGCCTCCAAAGCCTCAATCACGGCGTCATAGTGCGCGGTGTCAGACGACAACACGTAAGAGCGCATCATGATCACGCCGACGGTGCCCTCAGGGTTCTTGGGGCGCGGCAGTTTGGCGGGGTCGGTGGTGATCCGGCCTTTGAGGCGCGGATGATATAGCCCGGTGTCGGGGTATTCCTCAGGTGCTTTGGAATCTGTGCCGCGCCAGTTCTCAACCGAGGAATAGCGCGAGATCAGATGGCGGATCATTTGTTCGACGTTCTCATCTGAGCTTGCCAGCCAGTACTGCATCGTCAGGAACCAGGCGCGCAGATCCTGCGCCTTGCCAGGGATGTATTTCAGAATGCGGGGCAGACGGCGTAGCAGCCGCATCTTTTTGGCACCGCTTTCGGTGGAGGGCTTGGACGATCCGCGCAGCCGCTTGAGGAACTTCATCGTCCCCGAGGTCGGCGCACCCATGTCGAGCGCGCCCATCTTGGTCAGTTTCACAATCTGCGCGTCCGAAATGATGCCAGCGATGGCGTCGCAGGCGTCACGCCGTGCTTCAAGCTCAGGCAGGATCAGGCGGATATGCTCTTCGAGGAACAAAAGCGAGGTGACGATGATGTTGGCCTCAGCGACGGCCGCTTTCGCCGCTGTTAGCTTTTCGGGCGCTTCAGCCCATTCGGCGGCGGCGTGCACTTCGACGGACAGACCGGGGAAGTCACTTTGCAGGCGCGTGGCGGCACGCTCCACCGGGCCAGCGGCGTGCGCATCCAGCGTGACGATCACCACGCGATAGCAGGTGTCCCCGCTGGTTATGCCGATCTCATCGCGCAAAATGGGCCTTTGCTTCGTAGAGGGTGTCGATGTTGATCTCAGCCAGCCCTTTTTCGGAGGCGAAATTCTCGGTGTTGCGGCGCGCTTTGCCGCGGACGAAGAAGGGCACTTTCTTCAGCTCTTTCTCAGCGTCAGCGAGCCAGATCACCTCACCTGTGGTCGGCGCTGGCACTTCGACGGGAGCTTCGGCCTTGGGCTTGGCAGCGTGGCCGTGGTGGGACGCCCCGGCATCATCGTGGAACTCGAAATCCTCGCGGAACATGTGCAGAAGGTGCTCTTCCAGACCCATCACCAGCGGATGCACCCAGGTGTCAAAGATCACGTTTGCCCCTTCGATCCCCATCTGCGGGGAATAGCGGGCCGGGAAGTCTTGCACATGCACTGGCGCTGAGATCACGGCGCAGGGGATGCCCAGCCGCTTGCCGATGTGCCGCTCCATCTGGGTGCCGAGGATCATTTCGGGGGCGAGCGCTTCGATTCGCGCTTCGACTTCGAGGTAGTCGTCAGTGATCAGCGCCTCGACACGGTAGTCTTTGGCGAGGCTGCGGATCATGCGGGCCTGTTCGCGGTTGTAGCAACCAAGGCCCACCACCTCGAACCCCATCTCGTCGCGCGCGATCCGGGCGGCGGCGGCGACATGGGTGCCATCGCCAAAAAGGAACACGCGCTTGCCAGTCAGGTAAGTGCTGTCCACGCTGGCCGAATACCACGGCAGGCGCAGGCGTTCTTCGTCGAGCTTGGGCTCAAGCCCGGTGATCTTGGCCACTTCGGCCAGAAAATCGCGGGTTGCCCCAACGCCGATGGGCACGTTTTTGGTGAATGGCTGGCCCAGCTCACGTTCCATCCAGCGGCAGGCGGCTTCGCCCGTTTCGGGGTACATCAGCACATTGAAATGGGCCTGACCCAGTTTCGTGATGTCGACAGGCGTTGCCCCCATGGGCGCAGTGACATTCACCTCGACGCCCATGTCCGACAGGAGGCCCGTCAACTCGGTGATGTCGTCGCGGTGACGGAAACCAAGCGCCGTGGGGCCGATCAGATTGCAAGTGATCCGCTGGGTCCGCTCCATTGGGCGGGCCAAAGCGCGCACGATCTGAAAGAACGTCTCATCCGCGCCAAAGTTTTCCTTGCGCTGGTAGCTGGGCAGTTCCAGCGGGATGACAGGAATGTCGAGCCCCATGGTTTCGGCCATGCCGCCGGGGTCGTCCTGAATAAGCTCGGCGGTGCAAGAGGCGCCAACGATGATCGCCTGCGGGTCGAAGCGCTCGACCGCCTCATTGCACGCGGTCTTGAAGAGGTTCGCCGTATCCGCCCCCAGATCACGCGCCTGAAAGGTCGTGTAGGTGACGGGCGGACGGTGGTTGCGCCGTTCGATCATGGTGAACAGAAGGTCGGCGTAGGTGTCACCCTGCGGGGCGTGCAGCACGTAGTGCAGACCTTTCATGCCGGTCGCCACACGCATCGCGCCAACATGAGGCGGGCCCTCGTATGTCCAGACCGACAGCTTCATTCCGCGGCCACCCGCAGAACGTCGCGCCGCCGCATTGGACGTGAGAAGAGACCGGCCAGGTCGCCGGCTTGTTCGTAGAAGTGCACTGGCGTGAAGACCAGTTCGATGGCCCATTTGGTGGTCAGGCCCTCAGCCTCCAACGGGTTGGCAAGGCCAAGGCCGCAAACTGTCAGGTCAGCGCGGGCCGCGCGGGCACGGTCCAGTTGCTTCTCAACGTCCTGCCCTTCGGAAAAGACAGGACCTTCGCCAATCAACTCCATATCTGGTCCTACGATGTCACGATGCACGTAAGGCGCGCCGATCTCATGGGCGGACATGCCGCATTCGTTGATCAGGAAGCGAGCGAGCGGGATTTCCAGCTGGCTATCAGGAAAGAAGAAGATCGACTTGTCCCTTAGCGTCTCGGCCGCCTGAGCGATGGCCTTTCTGGCACGGGCACGAGGCGCCGAAGTGACGGCCTCGAATGTCTCATCATCCACGCCAAACTCATCCGCAATGGCGCGCAGCCAGGCGGTTGTGCCTTCCTCCCCAAACGGGAAGGGGGCCGGGATATGTCGCGCGCCCCGGCGTGTCAGAGCGGCGTGTGTGTCGCCCAGAAACGGTTGCGTCAGCGCAAAGACCGTGTTCGGTCCAACTGTGACTGGGTCGTCGGCCCGTGCCGCGGGGAGCACCGCCACAGGACCGACGCCCAGCTTCGACAGAAGATCAAGCGCCTGATCCTGAACAACGTCAGGAAGCGCTCCCGCCAAAAGAAGTTGCCGATCCTCAGTTGAGGGTAGGGAGGGCACCATGGCAGCAAGGCAGGCGTCTTCACCTTCTGTGAAGGTCGTTTCTATTCCGGAGCCCGAGAAGTTGATGACCTGAACGCTCGGCGCATATTGCGCGGACAGTCGCTCGGCGGCCTTCTCAAGGTCGAGCTTGATGACTTCGGAGGGGCAGGAGCCCACAAGATAGAGGCGCCGAATGTCAGTCCGGCGTGACAACAGGCGCTGAACTTCGCGGTCCAGTTCGGCCTGAGCATCGGCCAGACCGGCCAAATCCGTCTCTTCGAGAATCGCTGTGCCAAAGCGCGGCTCGGCAAAGATCATGACACCTGCCGCGCTTTGCAGAAGATGTGCGCAGGTGCGCGAGCCGACAACAAGGAAGAAAGCATCCTGCATTTTCCGGTGCAGCCAGACGATGGCGGTTAGTCCGCAAAAGACCTCGCGTTGGCCCCGTTCCTTGAGCAGCGGCACGTCGCGGCAACCTGTGGGTCCGTCCTTCATACTGCCACCTCGCTTTGGAGCCGCGCGCGGCGGAGTTTCAGAATGAACTGCCCTGCATTGATCACGTAGACCCCGTAGGCCGCCAGCGCGAGGAGCATCAGGCCAGTCGCCGGAAGGGCATCTGTGAAAAGTGCAATGATATAAAGGGTATGCAGTGCGATTACTGCAAAGCTGAACATGTCTTCCCAGTAGAACGCCGGGGCCAAAAGGTACTGTCCAAAGACCTCTTTTTCCCAAATTGCGCCAGTCACCATGATGAGGTACAGAATGGCGGTTTTTGCAAGGATCGAGACGGTTGCGGCTTCATACCCAAGACCGGTTTGCAGGTAGCGAATGACCAGCACGAGGGAGATTAGAAAGACTACGAACTGAAGCGGTGCCAAAACACCCTGCACCACCGTCCAAGGTGATGCATCACGCCGCGCGCGCTGCTCTGGGGTATATAGGGCGGGAGGGCTCCCCCGGCCGTCGGACGCGTTGCCCATGGCCGACTCCTCTGTCTCAGTTGCATTCACGGTAAAGGGCGGATTGGAAAAGTGTCAACTAAATCTTACAGCTCGTCAAGGCGCTGATCGGCGGGATTGACACATCTTGCGAGTTCCGAACAAGATAAAAGCTGTCGATAAAAAAAGACTTTTGTCCACCTTGCCGGAATAGAGCGTGCTTTCCCCCTTTTGACTGTCTAATGTTTTTGACATTTCGCCATCAGTAAATGAAACTATCGGCCAGTAAGAAAGAGTCGCCGGCATGACCAGCAAACCCGTCAAGTCGATCGGAAAAGCTGCCACCCAATCACTGGTGAGCGAGCTCGCTCAGTCTGTTGTGCAGCATTTGGTGCAGGCACCCGGGCGGGAACGACTGGCGCGGATCGAAGACTCTGCGCACTTGCTATATAATGAGGCGCTTGCACCTCAGCGACGGCCCAACAAGGAGTTGCTCGCTGCGTTGCGCCACTTTGATCCTGACAGCATCGATCATTGCATCACAGAAGCCGCGCGGATGTTGGGAGAGGACTGGTTGAGCGACAGACGCAGTTTTGCAGAAGTGGCTTGGGCTTCAGCAAGTCTGTATGATTTTTGCAAAGATGTTGGGCGGCGTTGGGATAACCTGCAGCCTCCCATAAGTAGTCAGTCTATTGTGCTTGCCACCATTGATCTGGAAATGCACTTGCTGGGACCCACAATGCTTGCGCAAAGACTGCGGCGATCGGGGCATTCTGTGTCTTTGATGTGTAACGTGACCGCGCGTGATATCTTGGAAAGGCTGGCAACAGACTCCTTTGACGGACTTATGATATCGACCGCAACCCAAGTGGGACTTGAACGTGTCGTTGAGACAATTAAAGAGGTTCGGGCAAAAACAGGGTTCTCAGTACCGATCGCTGTTGGCGGCGCTGTGCTGGAGTTCCTGGGCGAACAAGAAAAAGAGCAGCTTGGTGCCGATCTGGTGACAAACGACATGGTAAGCGCGCTTGGGTTTTTCGGTGACTCGAAGAACTGTCTTCGCCTTGGAGCGGCGCAATGAATTCGGGCGGGACAACAAATGGCTCCGGCGGAACGGTGCCGATGGTAGAGCCGGAGTATCTGGCCCCCTTGTTGGCGGCCGCGTCAGACATCGCCTTTGTGGTGGACCACAGTGCGACCATCATTTCGATCCTGGTTGAAGATGAATCGGAAATGCACGGCCGATTGCACAGCTGGGCAGGAAGGTCGATGCGGGACCTGTTGACGATAGAAAGTGTACCAAAGTTTGATCGCGCCCTTCAGGCAATGTCCGACAACGGTGAGGTCAAACGTCAGGTGGAGCTGAACCACGCAGATGGGCTCGCCTGGCAGCATCCGGTCCGTTACTCGTTTCACAGGGTCGGTCCGGACGGTTCGATCCTGATGCTGGGCAAAGATCTGCGGCTGGTCGCCGAAACCCAGGAGCAGTTGGTTCAGGCGCAGATCGCGTTGGAACGCGGCTATGAGGAGCGCCGTGAAAACGATGCGTTCTACCGAGTTCTGATGGCCAATGTGCGGGACGCTTTCCTGTTTATCTCGGCCGACGGGCGCATTCGCGACCTTAATCCTGCAGCGGCAGCGTTGCTGGACTCGGATGTGGACAACCTGATGGGTGCCCCCATCGCAAAGGAGTTCAAGAACCGCCGCCGTGGCGAGTTCGTCGAAACGCTCTTCAATTCCGCCGCATCCGAAAGCAGGAAAGCGCTTGAGGTGCATACTGCTCGGGGCGACCGGGCCCTGCGATTGATCCCCGATGCATTCCGCGCCGCGGGGGAGCGGATTGTCATTTGCCGTTTGGCACCGCTGACCTCTGATCGGGAGGTTGAGGACAGCCTGCGTCTGGATCTGACGGAGCTTTTCAAGAAAACCACCGATGCCATCGTGATCACTGACGGCAAAGGCATCATTTCCGAGGCGAACGAGGCATTTCTGGAGCTGGCAAACATCGCCAATATGTCAGAGGTGAAATCCCGCAGTTTCGCGGATTTCCTCCAGCGTGGGCAGGTGGACCTGAGCGTCCTGCTAGAGAACGCAACCCGGACTGGGCATATGCGAATCTATCCCACGCGCCTTCTTAATGATCTGGGCGCTGCTGGCACGGTCGAAATTTCGGCCGCCCATCTAACTGAGCGCGAGGCCCCCGCAGTGGCCTTTGTGATTCGGGACGCCGAGCGCGCGATGATCGTGCGGTCGTCGGCAAACTCGACCGAAAAGCCTGATGCACCGAACCGCAGTGTCAGTGAGCTGGTTGGGTCGTCATCGCTCAAAGAGATCGTTGCCGAAACCAGCGATGTTATTGAAAAAATGTGCATTGAGACGGCGATTCAGCTGACCCGGAACAACCGCGCCGCAGCAGCTGAAATGTTGGGCGTGTCGCGTCAGTCGCTTTATGTGAAGTTGCGCAAGTATGGGCTGATTGATCGCGAGGACGATTGACGCGGTTTTTCTTGCGTCCGCGCGATCTGTCAGGCAAACCTGACAGATGAGCGTCACTACAGACTTACAGTCACGGACATATCCGGAGCCGGCAGCGATGCTGCGGCTGATCAAACCGGTGACATGGTTCCCACCGATGTGGGCCTATCTGTGCGGCGCGGTCTCTGCTGGCGTGTCGCCTTCGGGGCAGTGGTTTTACGTTGTTCTTGGTGTGATCCTGGCGGGACCTGTGGTGTGTGGCATGAGCCAGGCGGCAAATGATTGGTGTGACCGCCATGTAGATGCCATCAACGAACCCGACCGGCCGATTCCTTCAGGCCGCATTCCCGGTCGGTGGGGCCTTTGGATCGCTTTGGCGATGAGCGTTCTGGCCTTGTTGGTCGGGTGGCAATTGGGACCTTGGGGGTTTGGTGCCACGGTTTTGGGCGTTCTGGCGGCTTGGGCCTATTCGGCAGAACCTGTGCGGCTCAAACGGTCTGGCCTTTGGGGGCCAGGGTTGGTTGGGCTGAGCTATGAGAGTCTGCCTTGGTTCACCGGGGCTGCGGTTCTTGCTGCGGGCATGCCGAGTTGGGAGGTGATCGTCATCGCGCTGCTTTACGGCATTGGTGCGCATGGGATCATGACGCTGAACGACTTCAAGGCATTGGAAGGCGACCGGCAAATGGGTGTGAACTCCCTGCCCGTGACCATGGGCCCGGACCGGGCGGCGCGCCTCGCTTGCTGGGTCATGGCCGTGCCCCAAATGGTGGTGATTGCGCTACTGCTCACCTGGGATCGGCCATTGCATGCTTTGGGCGTTCTGCTTGTTCTGACGGGGCAGGCTGCGGCCATGCGGGTGATGATCCGGGATCCGAAGGGTAAGGCGCCTTGGTACAACGGCACCGGCGTTGTCTTTTATACGTGGGGGATGCTGATCGCCGCCTTTGCTATTCGAACACTCGGAGGTGCCGGATGACCCTTTCATGGTTCTCCATAGCGCGGCTGGGCCTTGTTCAGATGTGTTTGGGCGCGATTGTCGTTCTGATGACCTCCACCCTGAACCGGTTGATGATTGTGGAGTTGGCTTTGCCCGCGGTACTGCCCGGGTTGTTGGTGGCCCTGCACTATGGTGTCCAGATTTCGCGTCCTCATTGGGGATTCCTGTCCGACACCGGCGGCAATCGCACGAGATGGATCATCGGCGGAATGATTGCGCTGGCGCTGGGGGGTATGGGCGCGGCCTTTAGCATCCTTTTGTTGGAGCAGAGCTTTGCGCTCGGTATGGCCCTGTCGGTTCTGTCATATGCGCTGATTGGTCTGGGCGTCGGTGCGTCAGGTACTTCACTGTTAGCATTACTGGCGTCAGCCACGGCACCCCGTCGGCGTGCGGCGGCGGCGACGATCACATGGCTCATGATGATCGCAGGCATCGCAATTACGGCTGGCGTCGTCGGTGCCATGCTGGACCCCTACAGCCCCGAGCTGTTACTGCGCATCACGGCTGTGGTGACCGTTGGCGCTGTCATGCTGACCACTCTGGCAGTCTTCCGGATCGAGCGCGGTCTGACGTTCCGGCCAGAGCCTGACCCGATGCCGTTCCTTGACGGCCTGAAAGAGGTCTGGGCCGAGACCCGTGCCCGCAATTTCACCATCTTCGTTTTCCTGTCCATGACAGCCTACTTCATGCAGGAGCTTATTCTTGAGCCCTACGCCGGGCTGGTCTTCGACTTTACGCCGGGCCAATCCACGTCGCTGTCTGGCGCACAGAACGGCGGTGTCTTTATCGGCATGCTGACCGTTGGCATCGCCGCAACCGGTTTTGGTTTCGGGGCGCTACGCACCTGGGTTGTGGCGGGCTGCATTGGATCTGCCGCGAGCCTCGCCGTGATTGCGGGGCTCGGCATGATTGGTCCGGGTGCGCCGCTGGTCGCCGCTGTTGTGGCGCTGGGGCTTTTCAACGGCATTTTCGCTGTCGCTGCCATCGGTTCCATGATGGCGCTGGCGGGGCAGGGGCGTGAGGCGCGCGAAGGCACGCGTATGGGTCTTTGGGGTGCCGCGCAGGCCATTGCTGCTGGCTTTGGTGGGTTGCTGGGTGCGGGCGCTGTTGACGCCCTGCGCACCGTGTTGCCGGACCCGTCGGCCTTTGGCACGGTTCTGGTCTTTGAAGCTTGTATCTTCATCGCAGCTGCCGTGATGGCGGCGCTGATCATTGAACGAAAGCCCGGGCGGATGGGCCGCCTGGTTCCGGGGGAATAGTTATGGAATATGATGTCATTGTTGTGGGCGGCGGGCCCGCTGGGGCCACTGCAGCCGAGGACCTTGCCAAGAGCGGGCACCGCGTTGCCCTTCTGGACCGGGAAGGGCGTATCAAGCCGTGTGGCGGGGCGATCCCCCCGCGTCTGATGCAAGACTTCGACATCCAAGACGAGCAGCTGCTAACCAAGGTGAACACCGCGCGCATGATTTCTCCCACCGGGCGCAAGGTCGATATCCCGATCGAGAACGGCTTTGTCGGGATGGTTGACCGTAAAGACTTCGACCCCTTCCTCCGGGAACGCGCGCGAAAGGCTGGGGCCGAGTTGTTCGTAGGCACATTTCTGAAAGTTGAGCGGGAAGGCGGAACGCGGGTTGTATATCGCGAAAAGGCCACAGGCGAGACAAAGTCGATTAACGCGAAACTGATCATCGGTGCTGACGGGGCCAAATCCCGTGTGGCGCTGGCTGAAGTGCCCGGTGCCGACAAGGTGCCGTTGGTCTTCGCCTATCACGAGATCATCGCCGCCCCACCCAAGACCGAAATCTACGACCCCCAGCGCTGTGATGTGATCTATGACGGCGCGATATCGCCGGACTTCTATGGTTGGGTCTTCCCGCATGGGTCGACCACCAGCGTGGGCATGGGGACGGAAAACCCTGATGTCAGCTTGAAAGAGGCGACCGCAGCATTGCGCAAAGCCTCTGGTCTGGAAGATTGCGAGACGTTGCGCAAGGAAGGCGCGCCCATTCCGTTGAAGCCGATGGACCGCTGGGATAATGGCAAGGATGTCGTTCTGGCTGGCGATGCGGCGGGAGTTGTGGCCCCCAGCTCTGGCGAGGGTATCTACTACGCTATGGTTGGCGGCCGTGTGGCGGCAACCGCTGCTGCGGCTTTCCTTAAAACGGGACGCGTGAAGGACCTACAGCTGGCAAGAAGGCTGTTCATGGGGGAACACAAGACCGTCTTCCGCTTGCTCCGCTCCATGCAGGATGCCTATTACAAGTCAGACGAACGGCGCGAGCGGTTTGTGTCGCTGTGTCATGATATCGACGTGCAGCGGCTGACGTTTGAGGCCTATATGAACAAGAAGCTGGTCAAGGCGCGGCCCCTGGCGCATGTAAAGATCGGCATCAAGAACCTTGCCCATCTGACCGGACTTGTGAGACCTGAGCACATATGACGATACACATTCCTGCATGGGTCGAGGGCGCGCTTGCGCCTGTTGAAAAGCTGGAGGTCCACCAAAAGGGCCTGCGGCACAAGGCCGTGTCCGTTTTCGTGATGGCCGGCGACCAGCTGCTGATCCAGCGCCGCGCGCTGTGCAAGTACCATACGCCGGGCCTTTGGGCGAACACCTGCTGCACGCATCCGGAGTGGGACGAGGACCCGCTGGACTGCGCCGTGCGGCGGCTGAACGAAGAATTGGGCATTGTCGGCCTTGTGCCAAAGCTGCGGGGCCAGATCGAATATAGAGCTGACGTGGCCAACGGATTGATCGAGCATGAACTGGTCGACGTATTCTTGGTGGAATCAGCAACAGATCTTGCTATGAATCCCAACCCTGATGAGGTTATGGACACACGCTGGGTGAGCTTTGCTGAGCTGGATCAGGGGCTTCAGTCTCAGCCAAAGGCCTACACCCCCTGGCTACAGATCTACATGCAGGACCACAGCCGGCAGATATTTGGCGACCTGATCACCGCGTAACATCCTGACTTTGCAGCAGATATACCCGTCTCGGCGGGCATTTTCGCATGGCTTTTCCCGGTATGGCGAGTTGACACATCATGCGGGGCTTTGGGGACAAACTGTCAAACTAGAATGACAGTTGAATTGTCAAGTAAAATAGACATACTGAAAAGACCTCCCTTGCAAGAGGGTAAGGGGCAAATGTGGCCTTTTGGTCATGTAAATTTGGAACTTCAACAAAGGGGAGATCGGATATGTCCGATGATCCAGATCGCGTCTGGCCCACAGGCCTGACGCAGCGCGAGGCGGAAGAGGTGCATAGCTACCTGATTGACGGCACGCGCGTTTTCGGCGTGATCGCGCTAATTGCTCATGTGCTCGTCGCTGTGTCGACGCCGTGGCTCGGCTAACGGAGGACGAAAACCATGAATAACGCAAAAATGTGGCTTGTTGTGCCACCAGCAGTGGGTGTCCCGGTTTTCCTGGGTGCCGTGGCTGTGGGTTCTTTCTCGGTGCATGTCGCCGTTCTCAGCAATACCTCGTGGGTCGATGACTTCCTGTCGGGTAAAGAGCTGGGTTCCGGTGATGAAATGGCCGCGGCAGAGCTGTTGAAAAATCCTGAAGCAATGCAGGCGTCCTATACGCTGCAGCGTGCTGATGGATCGCAGGAAGTTACGATCATCTTGCCGGACGGAACATCCGCAAGAGCCATCCTGCAACCGGATCCGGTGTACTAGTCCGCAAGGACACACCCGTCTGGTGAACTAAACCGAAGTTCCGCTTCTTGCGGGCCTTGATTGCCCCGAGCGCGCTCGACCGCATATTGCCCGGCGGTTGGGCCAGCCTCGGTGAACTGGTCTGATGACACACTTTAAAGCATTCGCTCTTGGCAAGTTAGCCACCCTGGCGCCGAAATATCTGCCCTTTGCAGATGTCGCGTCAGACGAGGTGCCACTGTCGAAACTGATGCGGCTTTCACTCTTTCAGGTGACGGTCGGCATGGCGCTGGTTATGCTTGTTGGCACCCTGAACCGGGTGATGATCGTTGAATTGGCGGTCCCGGCCACGCTTGTTGCCGAAATGCTTGCCCTCCCTCTACTTTTTGCGCCGTTCCGCGCGTTGATCGGATACAAATCCGATGTGCACGTATCGGCCCTTGGCCTGCGCCGGATCCCTTACATCTGGAAAGGCACACTTTATCAATTTGGCGGCTTTGCGATCATGCCTTTCGCGCTGCTTGTCCTGTCCGGCTATGGCGAAGCAATCGATGCACCCCGATGGATCGGGTTGAGCTCTGCTGCCTTGGCCTTCCTGCTTGTTGGTGCAGGGGTTCATATGGTGCAGACCGTTGGTCTGGCGCTCGCCACTGATCTGGTCCCAGATGAGGATCAGCCGAAGGTGGTTGGTCTGATGTATGTGATGCTGCTCTTTGGCATGGTGATCAGCGCGCTGGTCTACGGCTATTTGCTCGAACACTACACGCCCGGTCGCCTGATCCGGGTTATCCAGGCAACGGCCGTCGTGACGGTGGCCCTGAACCTTTTTGCCATGTGGAAACAAGAGGCGCGTTCGCGTGAACGTGCCAGGGCCATGGAGACGGCACGGCCCTCAGCCTTCAAAGAAGCGCTCGCCGATCTGACCCAGCGTCCCGGCATGATCCGTCTTATGATTATGATTGCCCTTGGCACATTCGGTTTCGGAATGGCCGACGTTCTTCTTGAGCCTTATGGCGGCATGGCGCTCGGCTTTAGCGTGGCCGAGACCACGCGGCTGACAGCGCTGTTGGCGACTGGCACGCTGTTCGGGTTCGGTATTGCCTCTCGCACGCTGGGGCAGGGGGGATCTGCCATGGGGATGGGCCGCATAGGTGCCCTGATCGGCATCCCCGGTTTTGCTGCGATTATCCTTTCGGCAAGCCTTGGTGGATCATTTGTCTTCCTGGCTGGAGTTCTGGCAACCGGTGTCGGTGCGGGCCTCTTTGGCCACGCCACGCTGACCGCCACGATCCGCCGCGCCCCCAAAGATCAAATCGGTTTGTCGCTTGGCGCCTGGGGCGCCGTACAAGCGACCTCCGCTGGAATCGGCATCGCGCTCGCCGGACTTGTGCGCGATGTTCTGGTAAAATTGCCCAACGAGGGCGGACTTTCGTCTGCAACGCCCTATAATATAGTATTCACGATTGAGATTGTATTCCTGGTTTTGGCCCTTCTCGTGGCCGTACCGCGCAGAAAAAGGCTGTTCCGGCCGCCTGCTGATAGAAAGTCTAACTCGCTGGAGGCGTCATGACCCACTTACTAACTCGGCTTTATGCTGACGAGAAAACCGCAAACGCAGTGCAGGATCGTTTGCTGCTCGCAGGCTTCCCCCGCCATACCATGCGGGTATTCACGTTGCGCGACGGTGAAGATCGCGATGGCGCGATGCGCCGGATTTCTGCGGTACGCGTGCCTGAACGTGCGGCCTCGGTCTATGCGGAAAACGTCGCCGCCGGAAACGTTCTGCTGACAGTTACGGCGGACTACAAACCACTTGGCGCTCGCAAGATCGGGCTAAAGATCCTGGCCGCCAGTGACGCGATGCCGACAAATCTGGAAGAGCAGGACTTCAAACTGGCGTGGGTCAAGGATCACGCCCCCAGCATCATGAAGGATCATCCGCGTCTAATGACGGGTGAGCCGCACTATGGTGCGCCACGCGCGTCTTTCTCGGCCCAGTTTGGATTCGGAACCCTTTCAACCAAGGAACGTCGTAACAAGGTTGGCAAAGGCGGACCTGTCCTGCCTTTCGGTACACTGAAAACCGGGCGCAACGCCAATTCAGCAATGTCTGGTGGGCGCCACATGTCCCGGATGTTCTGGCCCATGAGCCTGCTGAGCAAAGGCGAACGTCGTCCTTCCGTCATCAAAGGTGGCGGAACGCCGTTCTCGCGCCTGTTTGGACTGCGTACCATTTCGGACTGAGCCTGGCGGGCCATGAAAGACCGTGTTGGGCGATATCGCCCAACGCACAATTATGCAGATTGTAGAAACGCGTTGTCCCAGAGCGTGTTCATCTGGGCCATTGCATCGTCTACATCATCCGAGCATCCCGATACCCCTGCAAGCTTTGCAATCTCTTCAACTGAGTTGATGTCGTGTCCGCACACAAGCGTGTCGACTGCCGGGCCATTGATGCGGATCGCCACCATGAGCCGGGTCAGGGACTGCAATGAGTGCACCCCGCCGTAAGACAGCCCAACAAGGCAAGTGGAAGGCCAGTCGATACCATCGACAAGCTCATCGTGGTCGTGCCCGACCTTGAGGTCGATCTGCCACCCTTCCCGACGGAAGATGTCGGCCGCCATGCGAACACCCAGAACGTGCTCTTCCCCCGGGACCGTGGCAAATACGGCTGACTTCGTTTGCGGCTTGACCCGCGGCACAAAGAGGTGCCGCATCGCACTCATGATTGCGTAGATCCGGCTGGAACCCAGAGTGACCGTCGCAAATGTAACCTGGTCTTCCTCCCACCACTTGCCCAACAGGCGGGCCGCTTCAGCAAGATACTTCAGATAGACCGTTTCAGGGGACGCCCCTTCGTTTTGGATGCTGGCGATGAAAGCCGCACCCGCAGTGTCATCATCTGAAATGAGCGCTTCGGACAGGGTCTTGATCTGCTCAGCGGAGGGATTCGCAACCGGATCTGACACTTCAAGCGCCCGACGGGTAATGTTTTTGAGGACGTCTCCAGCCAGATCGAGCAGAAACTCACGCGGAAACACTCTCCGCAGGCGTCTCAGATTCTCCTGAGTTTCCTGATAGATATCAAGTTTGATAGTATCATTGGTGGGCCGTGTCGTCGACAAAGGTGTCCCCCTGACTCCATGACTTCGGCAGCTTAAAAATGCCGCTCTTCTGCTGAAGAATGCTGCACACAACGTGCCGCAGAAACGGCAAATGGGTCAAATTGATTCTGCAACGTCCGCGGGTAAGCGCAAATTTCGCCGTAAACGTCTATTTTTACTTATCTTTTTTCAGCCTTTAGTCAAAATTTACCATAATTTAGATTACGCGCCGTCCAATGAAGTGCCGGTGGATTCACAAACGAAGTGCAAATTCTGTACGAATACAGAGAGTTGCATGGAGTATGAAGAATGGGAAGCCACTACTGTCACCTGAAGCTGGACGAACGACGCAAGCTTGCAAAGTGGCTGGAAGCCAAAATGCCTATCTCAGAGATTGCCGATCGCTTGGGCCGTGACCCTTCCACGATCTACCGAGATATCAAACGGAACCGATACACGGACGACGAGTTGCCAGAGCTGAACGGCTATCACGCGCTTGTCGCTCAGGACATGTACGGGAAGCGCCGCGCCATTCATCGCAAGATGATCGTGCACCCAGAATTGAAGGCCGCCATTGAAGATCGGCTCAAGGCGGGTTGGTCGCCGGAACAGATCGCAGGCCACATGCGTCTGGAACGCCATCCGATCCGGGTCAGCCACGAGACGATCTATCGCTTCGCCTATTCCAAAGATGGCCGCGATGAGCAGTTTTATCGCCACCTTCCCGAACATCGCCGTCGCCGCAGGCCGCGTGGCTACCGCAGGCACAACCGAACGCACATCTTCGACGTTCACAGCCTGTCTCAGAGGCCTGAGCGTATCGCGGAACGCGCGGAGTTTGGCCATTGGGAATGCGACCTGATGATGTTCCGCAAGGAGCATGGGAAGGTCAACGTGACATCGCTCGTGGAGCGCGTGACCCGATATGCCGTAGTGATGCGCAATGAAGACCGCCAGTCCAAGCCCATCATGGAAGCGTTGATCCAGGGCCTGGCTCCCCTGCCCGCCGATGCGCGCCAGTCGATCACCTTCGATCGTGGAACTGAGTTCTCCGCCTGGCGACACCTGAAAGCCGGTATCGGCGCGGACGCTTGGTTCTGTGACCCGCAAGCACCGTATCAGAAAGGCACCGTGGAAAACACGAACAACTGGCTGCGGAAGTATCTGCCTCGCTCAACCGAACCGACGGCGCTGACAAATCGATATTTGAGGTCGATTTGCCATCGCCTCAATTCCACACCGCGCAAGTGCCTCGGGTATCACACCCCCGCCGAGGTCTTTGAGACCAAGCTGATGGAAATCCAGAACCGTCTGGAATAAAACGACATATCAGGAACTGCACTTCAACGTGAGTTCACACAGGCGATCACGCATCGAAAAAGCCGTCTCCGGCCTGATCCAACAGGTCTTTGGCCAGATCGCGCCCCATTTCCGCACCGTCAGAAACGGCACCTTCTCGCTCCCCTGAATAGACAGCTGAACCATCCGGCCTGAGTATCTCACCTTTAAAATGCATACGCGCGCCATCGACAACAGCGAGCCCCGCAATCGGGGTCTGGCAGGACCCATCAAGGGCTGCAAGGAAAGCCCGCTCTGCTGCGAGCCGCGATTCCGTTTCGGGATGACGGATCGGATCAAGGAGCGCCGCAATCGCATCATCACCGACGCGCCGCTCGATCCCGATCGCGCCCTGCGCGACGGCGGGCAACATATCATCTTCAGGGATCGGGGCGGCGTTTACCTCCCCCGTTAGACCCAATCGGCTCAAGCCGGCCATCGCCAGAAAAGTGCCTTCGGCGACTTCATCGCGCAGCTTACCCAGGCGGGTCTGCACATTGCCCCGAAACTCGACCACATTCAGATCCGGGCGCCGATGCAGCAGCTGCGCCCGCCGACGCAAGCTGGAAGTCCCTACGGTTGCTCCTTCGCCGATATCCGACAAAGCCCGCCCGTCCAGCGTCACAAACGCATCGCGCACGTCCTCACGCTCCAGATACGCGTCAAGCATCAAACCGTCTGGCTGTTCGACCGGCATGTCCTTCATCGAATGAACGGCCATGTCGATGCTACCGTCCAGCAGCGCCTCTTCGATCTCTTTGGTAAAGAGCCCCTTACCGCCAATTTCGCCCAAGGGACGGTCGACAATCCTGTCGCCCGTGGTCTTGATGACCACGATCTCAAAGGCGTCTTCGGGCAGGTCAAAAGCCTTCATCAGGCGAGACCGCGTTTCATGGGCCTGGGCCAGCGCGAGGGGTGAACCACGGGTGCCGATGCGGCAGGGAGAGGAAGAATTTGGAAGTGTCATAAATAGAGTGTTAAGTGCACTTGACACTCTTGACAACCACTGGTCCCACTAAGGTTCAGTTAATCGGCGGAGTAAGAGCATGACCAAGACCCTCATCAGGACCCTAAGGGGCGAAGTGCTGGATGTTCCGCCAATCTGGATGATGCGTCAGGCAGGGCGCTACTTGCCTGAGTACCGTGCGACGCGCGCGCAGGCGGGTGATTTCCTGTCGCTGTGCTACAATCCTGATCTTGCCGCCGAAGTCACGCTTCAGCCCATTCGGCGCTACGGGTTTGATGCCGCAATCCTTTTCGCAGACATCCTTTTGTTGCCCCAGGCGCTTGGCGCGGATCTGTGGTTTGTCACGGGCGAAGGCCCGCGGCTATCCACAGTGACCACGCAATCCGACATGGACGCGCTTAAGCCCGCAGATGACGTGCATGATCACCTGGCACCCGTCTATGAAACGGTCCGCATTCTGGCCCAGGAATTGCCAAAAGAAACCACATTGATCGGCTTTGCAGGTGCGCCGTGGACAGTGGCCACCTACATGATCGCCGGTCGTGGTACGCCCGATCAGGGTCCTGCTCACGCACTGAAGTCTGAAAACCGGGCGCTGTTTGAGGCGCTACTCGACCGTATCACCGAGGGTACAATCCAGTATCTGTCCCGCCAGATTGAGGCTGGGGCGGAAGTGGTAAAGCTTTTTGATAGCTGGGCGGGTTCGCTCAACGGGGAGGATTTTGACAAATACGCGCTCGCCCCGGCCAAGCGGATCATCGCTGCGCTGAAAGCCAAACATCCAGACACGCCCATCATTGCCTTCCCACGCGAGGCCAAGGACCGCTATGTCGGTTTTGGCAAGGCGACGGGTGCAGACTGCGTGGCGCTGGACAACTCCGTGGATGCCAACTGGGCAGCGGCCCATGTACAAATCGATGGCCCGGTGCAGGGCAACCTTGCACCCGGCCATATGGTCACGGGCGGCGATGATCTGGTACGCGAAACTCGCGCGATTGTAGAGGCTTTCTCAGGCGGGCCGCATATTTTCAATCTGGGCCACGGGATCACGCCGGATGCGGACCCGGACAATGTGCACCTGATGATCGAGACGGTTAGGTCAAAAGGCTAACCGACCGGCGTTTTCACGCCCGGTTCGGGAATTCCAGCACCGTTTCGTTCGGCACAACGATACTGCGGCAAGTGTCGCAGATATCCTCAACCGTGAGCGCTGCATCGGCATACATCTCTGCCGGGCTGCCTTGGTGGATGAAACGGTCCGGCAGGGTCATGGGACGGATAGCCAAGCCCTGATCGAGCAGGCCCTTGCGCGCCAGATGGTGCAGCACGATGGAGCCAAAGCCGCCGTCGGCCCCCTGCTCTATCGTCACCAGCCCCGCGTGGTCACGAGCAAGCTGTTCGACAAGCCCCTCATCCAACGGCTTGGCAAAGCGCGCATCGGCAACGGTCACGCTGATGCCCTCCTGCTCCAGCAGATCTGCGGCAGTCAATGCTTCGCTCAGATGCGCGCCAAAGCTGAGGATCGCCAGATCACGGCCTTCGCGCACCACCCGGCCCTTTCCGATCTCCAGCGGGACGCCGCGTTCGGGCAATTCCACGCCCACACCGGACCCGCGTGGATACCGGAAGGCAATGGGACCTGAATCATGTTCGTTGGCCGTGGCAACCATATGCACCAGTTCAGCCTCATCCGCGGCCGCCATGACTGTGAAGTTGGGCAGGTTCGACAGATAGGCGATGTCATAAGACCCCGCATGCGTCGCGCCATCGGCCCCCACCAACCCGGCGCGGTCGATGGCGAAACGGACAGGCAGGTTTTGCAATGCTACATCGTGTACAATCTGATCGTAGCCACGTTGCAGGAATGTCGAATAGATCGCGCAAAACGGCCGCAGCCCGCTAGCCGCCATGCCTGCAGCAAAAGTCACCGCGTGCTGTTCTGCGATACCCACATCAAAGACGCGGTCGGGGTAGTGATCGGACATGATGTTGACCCCGGTCCCCGAAGGCATAGCCGCTGTCACGGCCACCACCCGGGCATCGCGTGACGCCTCGTCTTTCAAGGCGTTCCCAAAGACACTCGTGTAGCTCGGCGCGTTGGGCTTGGATTTCGCCTGCTCGCCCGTGGCCACGTCGAACTTGGCAACGCCGTGGTACTTGTCCGCTGAGCTTTCGGCGGGCGCATATCCCTTGCCCTTCACGGTGCAACAGTGGATCAGAACCGGCCCCTTTGCCCGCGCCCGAGCAGAGCGCAGAACGCCCAGCAGCTGGCCCATATCATGACCGTTGATCGGCCCCATGTAGTCAAAACCCAACTCTTCAAAGAGCGTGCCGGAGCTGCCCTGCCCTGTCACCATCTGGCGGGCCCGCTTGGCCCCTTCGCGCATGGGCGGCGGCAGGAGGGCCTCCATGCCTTCCGCGATGTCTTTCATCTGCAGCATTGGCTCTGAATAGAGGCCTGACAGGTAAGTCGACATCGCCCCCACGGGCGGCGCAATCGACATCTCATTGTCGTTCAGAATGACAAACAAGCGCCGCCCTTCGGCGCCAGCGTTGTTCAAAGCCTCGTAGGCCATTCCCGCACTGATCGACCCGTCCCCGATGACCGCAATGGCATCCCCCGTCGGACGGCCCATGTCGCGGCCCACAGTAAAGCCCAATGCCGCGGAGATGGAGGTGGAGCTGTGTGCAGCCCCAAAGGGATCAAATTCGCTTTCGTCGCGCTTGGTGAAGCCTGACAGCCCGTCCTTCTGGCGCAGGGTATGCATCCGTTCGCGTCGGCCAGTAAGCACCTTGTGGGGGTAGCACTGATGGCTCACATCCCAAATCAGCTTGTCCATCGGCGTGTTGAATACGGCATGCAGCGCCACCGTCAGCTCAATCACGCCAAGTGAAGACCCAAGGTGCCCGCCTGTGCGAGAGACGACATCCACCACCTCGGCCCGCAGTTCGGTCGCGAGGCTCGAAAGCTCGCTGTCGCTGAGAGACTTCAGATCAGATGGCCCCGCAATGCGGTCGAGTATCGGTGTGGCTGGTTTCATGGCAACGTTCCCCTTTGAGTGGTGCCGCATTCAGGGAACACTGGAATGCGGCACCAAATTTCCCATCCTAGGATGGGAAGGAAGTGGGGATTGCTCCCCGGTTTGTCCGACCTCGATTGCCCGCAAGGTCGAACCTGGTCAGGGCCTTTCGGCCCTATTCGTATTCCAGCGCGCCGACAGTCATCAGCTCGGGCCAGTCATCTACGATGCTGAGCCCCTGAAGCGGCTTCTGGTAACCTTTGTGGCAGGTGTTGCACGCGGCCTTGGGCGCATCACCCATGACCGGGCCGAGGCGGTGTTCGGGCAACACCTCCTCCAGCGGCACGATGTATTCCTCAAGCATCTCTTGCGTCATGCCGATGCCAAGGCTGGCCGTGCCCCACTGCGGCGTCACCTGAGCACCGTCATAGAAGGCGCGCGAGTTGTGGCAGAAGACACAGTTCACCCCCAGCGAATTGGCAAAGTAGTTCATGAAGGCGTAGGTCCGCTCAGCATTCTGGATACCGGGCACGTCATCGCCCGGAACACCAGGCACTCGGCTTTCCAGATCGTGCACGCCGATCACTTCATATTCCAAGAGATACTTCACCAAGGCGTCCGAGGGCAGCGATGTGTATTGGCTGATCGAGGTCGCCCGGTTCTGGTTGGCGGACCATCCGGCAGTGGCGAGTGTCACCGGCCCTAGCTCATACCAGATGCCGCTTGGCACCGGCTGACCACGGTGACAGGTAAAGCAGGTCACACCCCCATCGCCGTCGGCGGCCACGTGGTCGCTCCAGTTCTCATTGAGGTTCTGGGTCATCTCCACCATGCGTTTGGCCACGATGGTCTGATAGTCCTCTTCATCCTCAAAGAGTGTTGGAATGCCTGTCCAGGCGCGCATGGCGTCAAAGATGTCATCTGTTGGTTCCAGCGCCTCATAGGCGGCGATACCGGGGTCCGGCTCTTTCAGGTCATGAATGAACTCTGGCACCGACATGCCGATGCCGCGCGGGCCTGTCTGCAGGCTTTCGGTGCCAAAAGGGCGCGCCATGACGATGATCGCAGTTGCAACGATCAGCGACAAACCCATGCCAAGCGCAAAGAGCGGCTTGCCATAGTGAACCGGATCCTTCTGGTCCCATTCATCGTACCACTTGGGAGATCGGAAGATTTTCTTCAGCATGATCTCACTCCTTCCCGATGAAGGCTTCGTAAGACCCATAGTCTTCGTAGCCGTAGCTGCCGTCATACTCAGGCGCGAAGTAGTGCTCTTGCGCCCAGATGAACCAGTTGTCGACGACCGTGCCGGTGAGCAGAATGCCGATGCCGCCCGTGATCGGTGTCAGCACCGCAAACCACCAGGCCCAGCGGTGAATGCCTTCCATTGTCGCGTTGAAGCCCATCGTCCAGCGCCAGAACAGGGCCGCCCGTTCTGTGGCAGTGCCGCGATCCACGATCTGTTCCAGCTCCCGGTCGCCGCCATAGCGGGTCACGGCCAGAATGGTGCCGCCATGCATGGCGAACAGCAGGGCTGAGCCATAGAGGAAGACGATGCTCAGACAGTGGAACGGGTTATAGTAGAGGTTGCCGTAGCGGATGGAGAATGCCGTGGTCCAATCAAGGTGCGGGAAGATGCCGTAGGGTACGGCCTCTGACCAACTGCCCATCAGGACGGGCCGGAAAAGGCCGAGCACGAGGAACAACCAGATCGCGGCACCAAAGGCCCAGAAGACATGCTTGCCCATTTTCTGCTGTGCGGCCAATTCCCATGACCGATACCACCAGGCCATAACTGAAAAGAGCAGGAAGAAGCTGGCGATCAGATACCAGCCGCCGTCCTGCAGCGGTGGGAAACTGAGGCCGTATTCCGGCGAAGGCGGCTCAAGCGCCAGCCAGAACAACTGCCGCAGAAACTCCGGTACAGACCAGCCAACTTGCGCCAGCATGTTCAGACCCACGATATTGAGCCAGATGGTTCCTGCAAAAAGCGAGACCACGCCCGACATGCCCAGGTTGATCGGCCCGATCTGCGCATTTCCCAGGAACCCGGCGAGGTTTGAGAAGGTTGCGGACTTGGTCCGCTCAGCGGTCAGCGTGCCATAGTCATCTGTGCCCATTTCTGCCGGGCCACGCACCTGCACCTGATTGAAGATATTCTGATATTCGGTGATCATGACTTACAACCCCACCTGACTTCCCCAGATCGGGAGTTCGAGCCACCAGTTCCACCATTCCGGCCAGCCCTTGGTCCAGACGGGCCCGGAAATGATGATGCAGACAGCAGAGAAAAAGACCGCGTTGATGGCCAGAAGAAAGCCCAAGCGGTGGATGCCCAACGGCCCGATCGAATAACCGATGAAGTCACGAAAGAACGTGTCTTCGTGATCGGGCGTTTTCATGATTTCACCCTTTTCAGGGTTGGCCGCAGACAGGATCAACGCGCCGTGCAACGCCAAGGCAAAACAGGTGGTGAAGAAGAGCGTCACCGCCAGCATATGCGCCGGATTGTAGTGGAAATGCAGATAGGCGTAGCCTGTGTTGGAAACCCAATCGAGGTGGCTGAAGATCCCGTAAGGAAATCCGTGGCCCCAGGCACCCATCAGCAGCGGGCGGAAGATCACCAGCGTGACATAGGCCAGGATCGCAAAGCTGAAGGCGAAGGGAACGTGATAGCCCATCCCGAGTTTTCGGCAAATCTCCACCTCGCGCAGCGCCCAACTGACAAAGGCCGCTGTGGCGCAGATCGTGATCGCCTGCCACAGGCCCCCTTCATTGATCGGGGCCAGAGCCAGCCCGTAACTTAGATCAGGGGGGGCGATGTTCACCAGCCAGGGGTTCCAAGTACCCTGCTGTGCTGCGCCGTAGAAGATCAGCACCGTGCCAAGAAGGGCAAAGAAGGCGGTCGTGACACCGAAGAACCCCACGTAGAAGGGGCCGACCCAGAAGTCGAACAAGTCTCCGCCGATCAGGGTGCCGCCACGGACCCGGTATTTTCTTTCGAAGCTAAGTAGCGCCATCGGCCCATCTCCGCATCAGGCCCCGGACGGGATGAATCCCAGGGCCGCATTCTATTTGTTCAGGTTTGCTGCGGGCGACGGTCACGCCGCCCGCAGCGTTTTGTGAGCTTCAAGCCTTGGTCATTCCGCCGCAGCGGCGCGAGACGCAGCAGCGTTTTCGAACCAGTTCACACCGTTCGAAAGCACCACCAGGTGAATCATCACCGCCAGTAGGAAGAGGAAGACGCCCTGTGCAACAAACACACGACGCGGATCGAAGATGAGCCAGATCTTGTAAAATCGTGCCATTTCAACCTCCTCAGAACCAAGGGGCCCAGAAGTAAGTTGCGACATGCGCAACCAACGCGATGAATGCAAAAAGCGTGAGCCCTTGCATGTACACCGAGTGCAACTCCTGTGCCTGCTCGTCGGTTAGACCTGTGAAGGACAGGTCGTCATCATCAGCCATGTAAATTCCTCCGGAACGTAAAGCTGACACCGCGATACCCTCGCGGCAGGGTCCCAAAGGGTTTCCCCTTCAGGTCTCTTCCATCCCGAAGGACGTAGAGTTCGAGTTCGGCGCTTTAACGCGCCGAGAAAACCAAAGGCGTGATCCGGTCGGCTTCGGCCCAGGCCCGCGCGAGCGGCCCCCGGACATCCAGCGAACGTTTGCGGATCACATGGGCGATCCAGCGTTCGGTTCCGAACGGAATGGCCAGCAGAAAGATCAGGCTGAAGTAGATCTGAAACTCCATCCCTCTCCTGCGTCCCACACGGCGCGTTTGCGGCGGATTTGATGTTGCATCGGCCATTTAGCGTCCTCCCTCTTCAATCTTTTCCTTGGCCCCACTGGGGTCGAGGTCCAAAACAGTTTCAACAACCACTCGTTCATCCCCCCGCTCCAGCGCGGCCAGCTCCGCTGCATCGCGCAGTGTTTTCGCGGCTGAGATGCGGGTCAGGATGGGGTGTGTTTCAACAATCCGGTCGAGTGCCGCCTGGGCATCAGCGTCCCAGGGCATATTGCGGCGCAGCTTGGTTGGCGTTGCCTCCGCCGCGTCCATGTCACTGGCCAGCGGCAGAATGTGGAACAGTGCATCGAACAGCCCGTTGCAGACCTCTTGCACCAGATAAGTTGCCCCCGCGTAGCCCATCATCGGCGTGCCGGTGTGCCGCCGGATCGCAGCACCTGGGAAGCTGGCGGGAATGAAGACTGGCGACGGCCCGTGCCCGCCTTTCATCTCGGCCAAATACATCTTTTCGTTGATGGAGCCCATTACGATCAGCGGCCGCTTTTGGTTCATCAAAGCGCGGACTTCTTCGTTGTTCGTCTTGGCCCCGGCTGTGCGGGCCACGGCAAAGGCACAGGGCAACCCAAGGTCCGCCTCAAGAAAGTTCCGAATACCGCGGGCGTAAGTTTCATTCGCCACGATGGCAAAGCTCGCGGTAGCAAAGAAATCCTGCGTGACGGAGCGCCAGAGATCCCACAAGGGTTTGATCGTGCTGTGCTTTTCCCGCTCAATGAAGGGCTCCGGATCAAGCGCCAAAAGCTCGCCCAGCTTACGTAGGAATTTGGTGGTCGACTCGAGCCCGATCGGCGCTTGAAGATAGGGTTTGCCCAGCACCTCAGACAACCCACGCCCGAATTCGCGGTACATGCAGACGTTCACATCCGCATTCACCAGGTTGCGCATCTCGGCCAGATGGCTGCCCAGCGGCATGACCATGTTGACCTCGGCCCCGATGCCTTCGACCAGACGCCGGATCTCGGCCAGATCCGAGGGCATGTTGAACGTGCCATACATCGGCCCAAGGATGTTCACGCGGGGCTTGGCCCCCTCTTCGCGCTTTTTCTCCTTGGGCATACGGCCCTTGGTCATGCCGAATTCGGTAAAGACCCAGGTCATCGCCCGGTCAGCAGCTTCCCATTGATCTTCATCAATCGTGCGCGGCAGAAAGCGTTGGATGTTGGTGCCTTGCGGAGTCACCCCACCGCCGATCATCTCGGCAATGGAGCCGGTCACAACCACTGCGGGCAAAGCCGGATCAAGCGTACCCCAAGCGCGCTTCATCGCACCTTCGGTCCCGTCACGCCCCAATTCTTCTTCGCCAAGTCCCGTCACCACAATCGGCAGCTCATGCGGCGGAAGTGCATCAGTGTAGTGCAGAACGGATGTCACCGGCAGGTTCTCGCAACCCACGGGGCCGTCAATCACCACCTGCAGACCTTTGACAGCCGTGAACGCATAAACCGCGCCCCAGTAGCCGCCGGCCCTATCGTGGTCCTGGATCAACATATGGACCCCCTGACCAACCTGCGGGAAACGATATGGAGCACAGCACCCATCAGATCATCTGTGCCGCTTTGGCCGCACGGGCGGCTTTGTCGAGTTTCTTCTGGTGCATCGCGCGGTATTCGGGGCGCAGGTTCGGATCCCCTTCCCACACGCCAGAGGTATCGCCTTCGCCGACGCCTTCGAAGAACTCGCGCATCTGGTCCATGCGGCCCTTGTTCGCCATGGCGGCCTTGACCACCTCGACCAGCGACCCAGCTCCGGCAGGACCCATCAGGGGTCGCGCAGAAATCAGGTTCGTGAAATAGAGCGCAGGCACGGCCAGTTCCTTGGCCTTTTGCACGACCGGCGTTGTGCCGATGGCCAGATCCGGGCGCAGCCCTTCCATCGCGGCGCAATCGTCTTCGAGCGAGGCGCGGAACTGGACCTTGGCCCCTTTGGCTTCGAGCCAGGCTGCGTCTGCTTCGTTCCAGCGGGTCTTGGGGCAGGCAGTGCCGACGTAAGGCACGTTCGCACCACTTTCGACTAGTAGGCGCGCAACAAGAAGTTCGCTGCCCTCATAGCCTGAGACCGTAATGGTGCCGTCGATTCCGGCCCCGGACAAAGCGCCCTTGATCGCCGGCAAGAAGGCGTTTTGCGATGCAGCCACCTTGTCTTTGGAAAGCCCGAACGCATCACCAATCGCCGCCAACCACTCAGCGGTGCCGTCATGGCCTACGGGGGCCGAGCCCACAATCGGGCGACCAGCGGCTTCGAATTCCCGCACGGCGGCGGTGTAGAATGGATGGATCGCCGCCACAGCACCGCAGTCGAGCGCGGCATAGAGTTCACGCCACTCGCGGCACGGGACGACAGGACCAGCGGCCAAGCCCATCGGGGCCAACATCTGGCCGATCATCACCGGATCGGCTGGGAACATCTCTCCCAACAGGGAAACTGTGGGCAGATCTGATGTGCCGCCTTCGGGGCGGGCGACAGGGCCAGCTTCAATCTCTTGCCGGGCGTAGTTCAGCATGGCCCCGGCCAGCACGTCCTTGGCCTCGGCGTGGGTCGGGATGCCAAAGCCCGGCACGTCGATGCCGACAACACGCACGCCGTTGATCTCATCCGGCAGCAGGCGCAAAGGCACGCCGGAGGCGGTGGGCACGCAGAGGTTAGTAACCACGATGGCGTCAAAGCGGTCGGGGTCGGCGAGCTCGTGCACGGAGTCGCGGATGTCTTCGAACAGCTTGCCCGTCACCAAAGTCTCGGAATTGAAAGGCACGTAGCCGACCGAGCGGCGCGCGCCATAGAAGTGTGACACGAAGGTCAGCCCATAGACGCAGCAAGCGGAGCCGGAAAGCACAGTCGCCACACGGCGCATGCGAAGGCCAACGCGGAGCGACCCAAACGCCGGGCACATGGACTGCGGTTTGTCATGCGGCCCTTGCGGGTAGTCGGCTGCGTAGCGATCCAGCAATTCGGATTGACCGGCTTGCCGTGCGGCCTCCTCCATGGTGGAGCCGGAATGGCAACCCAGGCCGGGATCCCCGGAGAGCTCAGGCGTCTCGGCCCGCGCTTCGCCTTTGATCACCTCAACCGAGGCGCTGTCGTCATATGTGACTTCGTCGCTCACTCAGACCTCGTCGTAGATGACTTCTAGGGATTGCTTGGGTTTCGCATCAGGGCCGCGCATGTCCTCATCCGTAGCCGGTTCCAGCACCACGCCCGCGCCGGTGTCGGAGCCGTCGAAGAGCTCCAGCAACTCGTCTTGGTTCAGCGCTGTGGGCCGTAGCGGAGGTGCTTCGGCCACGTTCAGGCCCAGCTCTTCAAACAGGCCGCCCCACTGGCTTTGTGCGGTGCCGACGATCTGGTAGTTCGCGGATTTCTTGCGCAGGTCGTCGTCCTGCGGGATCGAAGCCAACACGGGGATGTCGACCGCCTTGGCAAAAGCCTGTGCCTCTCCCGTCCCGTCATCCTTGTTGATGACCAGACCCGCCACGCCAACGTTGCCACCCAGCTTGCGGAAGTATTCCACGGCAGAGCAGACGTTGTTTGCCACATAGAGCGATTGCAGATCGTTCGATCCTACCAGGATCACCTTCTGTGCCATGTCGCGCGCAATCGGCAGGCCAAAGCCGCCGCAGACCACGTCGCCGAGGAAATCGAGCAGGACATAGTCAAAGTCCCAGTCGTGGAAGCCAAGTTTCTCCAGCAGTTCAAAACCGTGGATGATCCCCCTGCCCCCACAGCCGCGCCCCACTTCGGGACCGCCAAGTTCCATGGCAAAGACACCACCGCGTTTGAAACAGACATCGCCAATGGCAACCTCTTCGCCCGCGAGTTTCTTCTTGGTCGAGGTTTCGATGATCGTGGGGCAGGCCTTGCCCCCGAAAAGCAATGAAGTGGTGTCGGACTTCGGATCGCATCCAATCAGCAGCACGCGCTTGCCCTGCTCAGCCATCATGTGGCTGAGGTTTGCCAGCGTAAAGGATTTGCCAATCCCGCCCTTGCCGTAGATCGCGATGATCTGCGTCTTAGAGGTCGGCTCGCCCTGAGGGACTTCGAGCGACGGCTCTGCGGCTTCCTCTTTCAGGCGGTTGTCATAATCGCGCAGGTTCGGGACTTCGTCCTTCATGCGGCATCCTTCCAGTCTAAGATCATTTTCAGGCAGGCCGGATCCTCGAACGCGCGGGGATAGGCGGTGTCTGCTTCTGTGGCGGGACGTTCATGTGTGATCAGCCCGGCGAGTGAGAGATCACCGGCCTCGATCAGGCTGCGGGTGACCATCATGTCGTCGGCGTTCCATTCAGCGGCCACGCGGAACCGCGCCTCTTTCATGAAGGCGGGCGGGAAGGCGAAAGACAGCGGTTCGGAATAGAAGCCCGACAGCACGATCTCTCCGCCCTTGCCGATGCGGCCAATCAGGTCGTTGAGCAACGCCCCGTTGCCTGAGGCATCATAGATGGATTGATAGTCACGGCGTTCGTCCAATTCCGGATCAATCACCGGGTATCCCATCTCACCTGTGCGGCGTTCGGGGTCGATCTCCCACACGGTGGGAGCCGGGGCACCTGCCGCGATGGTCAATCGAGCCAGAAGACGGCCTAGAACGCCGTGACCGACAATCAGGTCGGGTACCTGAGTGTTCAACCCGGCCATCGCGTGGCGGGCGGTGGCGGCCAGAGCCAGCAGCGCACCTTGCTGGCCAAAGCCCGGATCGATCGGAACGACTCGGTTTGCAGCTGTGACGACTCGTTTGGCCGCAGCGCCGAAAAGACCATGCGCCCCGTCAAAACCGTTGGACCCTGGCACAAAGACAAAGTCACCGACTTTGACGGCTGAAAGGCAACCCGCTTCGACAACCGTGCCTGCGGCCTCATATCCCGGGACCAGAGGATAGCCCATGCCAGGGAAGGGCGGCATCTGCCCGGACCAAAAGAGTTTTTCGGTACCAGTTGAGATAGCGGAGTAAGAGATTTCAACAACGATGTCTTCGTCGCCGGGCGCAGTTAGCGCCACGGTTTCAAGTGCCAGGTCCTTTGGCCCTTTCAAAAGGACAGCAGTCGTGTCCACGAATTCCCTCCTCTGGCGGATCGGCAGTTGAATGTGTCAAGCAGCGTCACCATTCCTAACTGGCAGTTTAAACTGACATATTAGACTGTCAACATTATTAGACATTGAGGCCAGGGGAATCGCTTTTGAAATATTGACTATGCATCACGTCTGATTGGATTCATACGGATTGCGTCATTAGTAAAGGATGCGACCGCGATGGAAGATTTTTCTCATATTTTTGAGGGCGTTGAAGACCCTCGTACGAGCAACGCTACACGGCATGATCTTCATGAGATGCTTATGATCGGCCTGTTGTCGACCATGTGTGGCGGCGAGGGTTGCTGCGACATGGCGCTATTTGGCACGACGAAAGAGCCGTTTTTGCGCACATTCATGACACTGAAGCACGGAATACCGAGCCACGATGCGTTCTCTGACCTGTTCAACGCCCTCGATCCTGGCACGTTTCAGTCAGTGATGCTTCGCCTGACAGAGGGGTTCGCTGACCAGTTGGGCGAGGTGATTGCGGTTGATGGCAAGTCGTTGCGGCGCTCCTTCGACAGGGCGAAGAAGCAGTCGGCGTTACACCTCGTGCAGGCTTTTGCGGCTGAGGCCAGGCTCGTACTCGGGCAGGTCGCTGTTGACGAAAAATCCAACGAGATTACGGCGCTGCCCGCGCTGTTGAACATGCTGTCGTTGAAGGGGCGGATTGTGACGGCGGACGCTATGCACACGCAGCGCACTACAGCCGAGACGGTAACGCAGGCTGGCGGTGATTATGTTCTGGCGCTGAAACGCAATCAGGAGACGCTGCACGAGGATGTGGCACTCTGGCTGGATGATCCTGGAAATGTCGAAAACTGTGAAACTTATCAGAATGTTGACGCAGGACACGGTCGACTGGAGACGCGCAAGGCGTTGATCTCGCATGACGTTGCCTGGCTCGACGAGCGGCATCACTGGCCCGGGCTCAGGGCCATCGGAAAGGTCGTCGCCACCCGCGAAGTCGGCGATAAAACCTCATGCCAAACTCGCTACTTCCTCATCAGCGCGCCGCTCTCTCCCGAGCGTTTCCTGTCCATCACCCGCGCCCATTGGAGTATCGAGAACAGCCTTCACTGGGTGCTCGACGTCTCCATGAACGAGGACGCCGCGCGCAACAGAAAAGACAACGGACCCGAAAATCTCTCTATCCTACGGCGCATCGCTCTCAACCTCGCCCGCTCCGAACCGTCAAAAGGATCAATGCGAGGAAAGCTGAAACGCGCCGGATGGCAGGATACATTCATGCTCGAACTCATCAGAACCGCGACCAAATCTCAAAAGCGATAGCCCTGACATTGAGGCGCGGATTGTCAGTCCGCGCGAACAGCGGTGATCACGGAGGTCACATAGGCCCGCGGCGTCTTTGGGGCGCGGACGTCTGTGAAACCGGCAGACTGCAGCAGCTTGGTGATCTGCGTGACCGAACGGGTCTTCCCGGTCTTCATAGCCAGTGTATAGAACGCAAAATAGACGTCTGTGATGGGATCAGGGTGATCGCCGCCGGACATCGGCTCTGAGATGATCAGCCGCCCCCGCGCGGGCAACGCCGCCCGGCAGGAGGCCAAAAGATCGCGCACCGTCTGGTCGCTATGGTCGTAGAGCACCCGGACGAGCGAGATTGCATCAGCCCCTTTCGGCAGCGGATCGTCCCGGAACGACCCCCCCACCTGAGCGATTCGATTCGCCAGCCCTGCGCGCGCCAGCGCCTGGTCGGCTGCAGGCATAACAGCAGGCAGGTCAAAAAGCGTCAGATCAAGGTCCGGGTAAGCGGCAGCCACTTCGGTCAGGAAGGCCCCGCTGCCACCACCTACATCCATCAGGTGAGTCACATCCGAAAACGCGATAGTGCGCAGCGTATCGCGGGCGACCATCCCTTGCGTGTCAGACATCAGGTTGGAGTAACGCCCCGTCACCTCTTCATCCACGGCACCGGCTGCACCGAAGACGTAAGGCCAAAACTGCGACAGCTCGGTTTCGACGTCACCTTTCAGCAGGGCCAATGGATCCGCCATGTCCTTGTAAAAGGCAGCGTGGTGCAGAATCATATCCTGCAACCCTGGCACGCCAGTCAGCGCGGCCCCTTGCCGAGACACGGCATAACGCCCTCCGCGCTGGGTCTTGAGGATGCCAATGCCCACACCAGCTTGCAGCAACAAGGCCATCCGGTCAGGGTCAACCTCAGCCTCTGCGGCAAGCGCATCAGGTGAAAGTGGACCGCGCAGAAGGCGGCGGGGGATGTCCAACTGCACCAGAGCAAAAAGCACCTGAGAGCGCACGAACCCCTGCACGATATCAAACAGCGCCGCCCCGTCCTTCTTGGCAAAGCGCGAAAGGAACGGCGTACGGCTCACCCGGTCCTGAAACGAGGGCTTTGCGATCAGACGGGTCAGCCATGACCCCTGCGGGATCAGGCGAACGGATGGATTGACCAGCGCCAAGCCTTACTCTCCGGGTGTGACGGATGGCATGGGCGTCAAACGCTCAGCCTGTTTGGTCACCATCTGCGCCAGCATGGCCTCGCCGGGGCAAGAGGGGATGGAGGCAATGGCGCCGCCTAAAATGTCTTTAAGGCGGGTGACGGCCCCATCGAGTCCCAACTGGTTGACCGCATTGGGGCGACCCAACCGCGCATCCTGACCTGCAGGCTTGCCAATCTCATCCGGTGTCATGACCGCGTCACGCAAATCATCAGCGACCTGGAAGGCCTCGCCAATTCGGTCACCGAGTTCGTACCACGGCTCCGGATCCTCGCCAGCGGCGATGGCCCCCATCTGTGTCGCTGCAATAAAGAGCGCCCCGGTCTTGGAACGATGATACGCACTGAGGTCGATTTTCTCCTCACTCTCCCATCCCTGCCCCGCGCAGATGCCATGCGGCATGCCGCTTTGACGCGCCAGATGCAGAACAAGGTTAGAGGAACGCATCGCGTCCACCTGGGCCACACGGGCGAGGGTTTCGTAAGCGAGCATGATCAGGGCATCCCCCGTCAGCACCGCCAGAGGTTCGGAATAGGCACGATGCACGGACAGCTTGCCGCGCCGCGTGTCGGCATCGTCAAAACAAGGCAGATCGTCGTGGACCAGAGAAGCGCAGTGCATCAGCTCAAGCGCAGTGGCGGCGGCATCGGCAACAGCGGGCTTGTCATCCCCACACGCCAGCGCCACAGACATCAGGATTGTGGGCCGGATACGCGCACCACCCGGCGTCGTGGCGTAGTCGAGCGCTGAGGAAAGCCTAGCTGGGGCGGGGCCGCTCCGGGCGGTTTCGATGGCGCGGGTGAGCGCTGCGTCGATACGTGAATTCAGGGACAAGGCCGGCCTCTCGCTTTCAAGACTGTCTACTATGAATGACACATTGTGTAATTTATTCTGGACAGTTCGCAGCGCCGAGTCAACAATTCCGGCATGAACATGCTGGACCCAAACCGCCCCTCGGCGGACCATGTGGTGGTGATCGGCGCAGGCTTCGGCGGGCTGGGTGCCGCTTTGTTGCTGCGCGCGGCAGGTTACCAGGTCACGGTGATCGAGCGGCATGGCTGGGTTGGCGGCAAGGCTCGGGCAGTGCCATCAGCGGCAGGCCCGGTCGATGCAGGCCCTACGGTTCTGACCATGCGCCACGTCTTTGATGACATTTTCAAGCAGACGGGTGTGGCGCTGAAAGACTTCGTAACCTTGACACAGGAACCCCTGCTTGCACGACACTTTTGGCGGGACGGGTCGACGTTGGACTTTTTTGCCGACCGGGCAGAGAGTGCCTCGCAAGTCGCAAAATTTGCTGGCCCGCGCGCCGCAGAGGAGTTTCGCGCCTTTGCGGAGGAGGCCGAAGAGCTTTTTGACCTTTTTGATGCGCCCATGATGCAGGCGGCGGAGCCATCCCTGCCCGCATTGGCACGTGCGGCCTTGTCATCGCCGCGTCATCTGGCCACTCTGTCGCCCCTGCGGACCCTCGCGACCAAGTTGTCACGCTCATTCAGTGATCCTCGGTTGCGACAGCTCTTTGGACGCTATGCCACCTACGTTGGCGGCGCGCCGGGGCGGTCCCCTGCCCTTTTGTCACTGATCTGGCGAGCGGAAGAAGCGGGCGTCTGGCGCGTTGCGGGTGGCATGCACAAACTAGCCGAGGCCATGGCCGAGAGGCTACGGGTCATGGGCGGACAGATCAGGTGCGGCGTTGGTGTTGCGCGGGTGCTGGCGCCCGGAGGCACGGTTAACGGCGTTTGCCTGGAAGACGGCACAGAGCTGCAAGCCGACCGAGTCGTCTTTAACGGCGATCCGCGCGCGTTGGGTCTAAGGCTATTGGGGTCGGATGTGGCCGAGGTTGCGCCTGCGACGCAAAACGCCAAGCGCAGCCTGTCGGCACGGGTCTGGTCATTTGCTGCAGAAGCGCGGGGGCCAAAGCTGGCGCATCACAATGTGTTCTTTGCCGAAACACCAAATTCCGAGTTTGCCGCTATTGAGGCAGGCCACTTCCCGCAGGATCCCACGCTTTATGTCTGCGCGGAGGACCGGGGATCAGACCGCCCGGAGCCGGAAGGGCAAGAACGGTTTGAGATCATTCTGAACGCAGCGCCCCTGACCGATTCGCGCACCGAACAAGACGAGGCCACGCTATGCCACCAAGTGACGTTTCCGACACTGGCCCGCTTCGGGCTGACCTTTACGCCAGAGCCGGAACCAGCAGCCCTGGCAACACCGTCAACCTACGAGACTCTGTTTCCGGGATCGGCGGGGTCTCTCTACGGGCAGAGCCCACATGGTATAACGGCTGCCCTCAAGCGGCCCCGGGCGCGGACGCCCATTCGGGGACTGTACCTGGCGGGCGGAGGGACACATCCGGGCGCCGGGGTGCCGATGGCTGCGCTCTCAGGCCGGCACGCGGCAGAGGCGATCGAGAAGGACCGCGTTTTGACCTGACCGTACCACCAGACGGCTATGCATGGTGGTATGTGGACGGGATCAGCGCGGATGGGTCGCGTGCGATTTCGATTATTGCGTTCATCGGGTCGGTGTTTTCCCCCTGGTACCGCTGGTCCGGTCGCCGCGATCCGCACAATCACGTTTGTATCAATGTGGCCACCTACGGGCCGGGCGGCCGCTTCACCATGACGGACCGCGGACGAGGGGCGCTGAGGCAGAAAGAGGCGGAATTCACAGTTGGCCCGTCGTCACTGCATTGGGACAGGCAACGGCTGGTGATCGATATCGACGAATGGGCCACTCCCCCCCTGCCCGGACGGGTGCGGGGGCAAGTGACGGTCACGCCTACCGCTTTATCGGAGCAGGAACTGCCGCTGACGGATGATGGAGCTCATGTCTGGCGCCCCTTTGCTCCGGTGTCGGACATCCGCGTGGATCTGGATGCCAAAGGCTGGCGCTGGGAAGGGCATGGCTACTTCGACGGAAATTTCGGCACTCGCGCGCTAGAAGCCGATTTTGATTATTGGACCTGGGGGCGCTTTCCGAAAGGCGACGGGGCCATCTGTTTCTATGACGCGACCCGGCGAGACGGCAGCACCTTATCCGCTGCCATAGGCTTCGACCCCGACGGCACGGCGCGTCATGTTGACCTCCCCCCAAAAGCGCGGTTCCGCCGCAGCCTTTGGACCGTCGCGCGGGACACTCGGGCGGATCAGGGCTCTCAGCCACGCCAAGTGAAATCAATGCTGGACGCGCCGTTCTACAGCCGGTCGATGGTTGAAACGCAGATTGACGGCGAGCGGACAGTGGGCGTGCATGAAGCCCTGGATTTGCGCCGTTTTCGCTCACCTTTGCTGATGCCGATGCTGGCCTGTCGTGTGCCGCGCCGCGCCGGCTGGACCTTCAGCGACTAGCCGGTCACCGCTTCCGGGTTTAGCTTCATCACTGCGTAGTTCAATGCCGCCGCCGTGCTGACCCATGCCAGATAGGGCAGGAACAAAAGGCCTGCGATACCGTCCAGCATGAACATGGCTATCGTGCAGCCCGCAACCGACAGCCACAGAAGGCCAAGCACCTGCATGCCCAGACGGATCATCTGCTTGCCAAAGAACACCGGCGTCCAGAGCGTATTGAGTGCGATCTGCAAGGACCAAAGCCCGAGTGCGATCCCGGCCCCCGGCCTCATCGCCACCCGCGCCGCCGCATAAGACATGCATATGTAAAGCGTCGTCCAGGCCACCGGGAAAAGCCAGTTGGGCGGGGTCCAGCTTGGCTTTTCCAAACGGTCATACCAATCACCGGGCGGGAACAGCCCACCGGTCGCGCCTGCAGCACCGCAAGCCAGAAGAAAAATCGCAAACAGGACCCAGGACATTGACGCAGTCTCTCCTAACGGTTCAGCTTCACATTGCGCGCGGCACGCATTTGATCAACAGCAGCCAGCTGGGAAAACGCACCGGTGACTGCATCGCTCCAATGTGGATCCGTGGGCGCGGCGGCGGCCTCAACTAGAAAGGCGACTTCCGGCAAGGCGGGCGCGAAGATCACCGGTGATTGCGGCATTGCAGTGCTTGTGGCGCTGCGCAAAATGGATTTGCCCAAAAGGCCCAGCTTTTGAACGGAGGTTGTCCGCGCACGCGCGGTGATCGGATCATACCCCGCTTGCCGCAGCTGCCCACCGATGCCCGCGTAGATGTAGCGCGCAGCAAAGATACCCGGGCGGCAGGAGGCCGGAAGTGCTGAGATGCCCGCTTCAGACCGCCGATAGAGCCGCTCCGCCCGCATCAGCATATTGCGCACCATGATACGCACAGCTTTGGTGGGTTTGGGATCAGCAAGGAAATCCTCAGGCTCGATGCCGGCCGTCTCGAGCCATTCCATGGGCAGATAGATGCGGCCTTCCAGCGCGTCTTCGCCAACGTCACGCGCAATGTTTGTGAGCTGCATGGCAACACCAAGGTCCGCAGCCCGCGCCAAAGCGTCGCGATCACGGACACGCATCAACACGCACATCATCACGCCAACCGCACTGGCCACACGCGCCGAGTAGGCCACCACGTCGTTCAACGTTTGGTAGCGCCGCCCTTCAACATCCCAGGCGAACCCTTCAAGCAGAGCTTCGGGCAAAGCGCGGGGCATGTCGAATTCTTCGATCATGGCGGTAAAGGCGCGATCCGTGGGTGTATCGCGCGGACGGCCCTCGTAGGCGAGCGACAGACGTTCGTGCAGGTTTTCCAGCGCAACCGCCTTGTCGCGGGTCAGGTCAATGTCATCATCAGCCACCCGGCAAAACGCGTATAGTGCCAGCGCAGGGTCTCGGACCTTCGCTGGCAACAACTTTGACGCAGCATGGAAAGACAACGACCCATGGCGGATCGCCTCGCGGCAATGCTCCAGATCGGCAGGGTCAATCATCGCACGACCTCTGCATCCGGCACCAGTTTGGCCAGTACCTCTGCGCTTGAGACGACACCCGGAAGGCCCGCGCCCGGGTGGGTGCCGGCGCCTGCAAGGTAAAGGCCCTCTACCTCTTCACTGACATTATGGGGCCTGAACCAGGCGCTTTGGAAAATACGAGGTTCAATCGAAAAGCCGCTGCCCAAGGGCGACAGATACCGGTCACGGAAGGTTTCAGGGGTGAAGACTTCGGAAGCAGTCAGATGCGCGCCAAGCCCCGGCAACAGCTGGTCTTCCAACACCGCTTGTACCTTTTGACGATAACGCTCCGCCTCGACCTCCCAGTCCACCCCATTGTCATGCCCCAAATGCGGCACAGGCGAGAGCGCATAGAACGTGTCGCCCCCCTCCGGCGCCACGGTCGGGTCAGTGACCGAGGGGCGGTGGACATAGAGGCTCATGTCATCGGCCAGCGTGCCCTTGATGAAGATGTCGTGCACCAGCTCCTGATAGCGGGGGCCGTTCAGAATGGTGTGATGGCCGACATCCGGCCAGAGATCGCGCGTCCCCTTAGTGCCGAAATACCAGACAAACAGCCCCATCGACCACCGCGACTTCTTTAGGCGCCGAGGCGTCCAGCGGTGCTTGGTATGATTGCGCAGCAGGCGGTCATAGGTATGGCCGCTGTCGGCGTTGGAGACGATGACATCCGCCGTCAAAATCTCACCCGTCGCCATTTTGACGGCGCGCGCCTTGTGGTCTTGGATCAGGATTTCATCTGCCTCAAGGCCGAAGCGAACAACGCCCCCCTGCCCTTCGATCACCTTCACCATCGCTTCCGCTATCGCGGCGACACCACCGATGGCGTAGTGTACCCCGAATTCCTTTTCGAGGTGGGAGACGAGGATATACATCGACGTCACATTAAACGGGTCGCCACCGATAAACAGCGGGTGGAAAGAGAACGCCATCTGCAGGCGTGAATCTTTGAAACGCCGCATGGCATGGGCCGCAACCGAACGGTCTGCGCGCAGCTTGCCAAAAGTCGGCAGCACCTTGATCAGGTCCCACAAGCGGTTCATCGGACGGCGCCCCAGATCCTCAAACCCGAAAGAGTAGCGCGCCTCACTGTCTTTCAGGAACTTGTCGTAGCCTTTGACATCTGCAGGCGACAGGCGCGCAATCTCGGCGCGCATGGCGTCTGTGTCCTGCATCGCTTTGAAGACAGTACCATCCGGCCAGCGAATTTCATAAAACGGATCCAGCGCACGCAGATCGACATCCGCGTCAAAGTCGCGACCACACGAGGCCCACAACTCTCGAAAGACCTGCGGCACGGTAACAATCGTCGGACCCAGATCAAATCGATGCCCGTCCTTTGTAATCGCCGAACCACGCCCACCTGGGCCATCGAGCCGGTCAATCACTGTCACACGATAGCCCTTGGCACCAAGCCGCATGGCTGCTGCCAGCCCGCCCAGACCTGCGCCGATTACAATGGCCTTGGGTGCAGTGGCGTCAGCCGCCAGATCAGCAAGAAGGGGATCATTACGAGTCATCTTACCCAAAAAGCTATAGATGTCAGACTAAGTTGACAATGATTGGATTTTCCAGCCGAAACAGACTTTTCCGACTTTGCATAACATGTCAGACTAGGTTGACAGTGTAAGGAGTCGCGCGATTCAAACCGTAACACTCAGTCTTTATCGCTTTGACAGCCTGAGGGCCAAGTTCTGGGCGCTTTGGATGATGGCGGCTGCGCGCCTGCCAATGTCACGCGTGCCAGACTTGCAGTTCTGGAAACTCTGCGGCTCTGGCGGCGAAGAAGGCTTCACCCCGCGCGCGAACATTGACGTCTTTGCGATCCTCTGCGTCTGGCCTGATCGCCCAGCAGCAGAACAGCAGCTGTCACAAGCCCGTATTTTCGAACGCTACAGGCGCAAAGCGTCCGAACATTGGACCCTCTTTCTCAGCCCGGTTTCTGCACGCGGGGCCTGGTCTGGCGTTGCCCCTTTTTCCCCGGGATCAGAGCCGAACAAAGGTCCACTGGCCGCCCTCACGCGTGCCACCCTGCGGCCCCGCAGCCTGCCCCGGTTTTGGCGCCGCGCGCCAGAGATCAGCGATGTGATCGGTGCCGATCCCAACGTGGCTTTCAAGATTGGTATCGGCGAGGTCCCGCTGCTCCAGCAGGTCACCTTCTCCATCTGGCCCAATGCTGAGACGATGGCAGCCTTTGCCCGCGACCCCAGTGGCCCCCATGCCAAGGCAATCAAGGCCGTCCGCGACGGCGGCTGGTTTCGCGAAGAATTATATGCCCGCTTCCGCATCCTGGGCGAGATCGGAAGCTGGAACGGAACAAGCCCGATAGAGCATCTGAAGACCGAATGACCAAAGCCTTTCCTTTCTCCGCCATCGTCGGTCAGGACGATATGAAACGCGCGATGATCCTGACGGCGATTGAGCCCAAGCTGGGCGGCGTGCTGGTCTTCGGTGACCGGGGGACAGGCAAGAGCACCGCGGTGCGGGCTTTGGCTGCGCTACTGCCCGAAATCGAGGCGGTGCGGGGTTGCCCGGTCAATTCTGAGACCCCGAAGAATGTCCCCGAATGGGTGGACCTTGCAGAGAAAAAAATTGAGCAGCGGCAAACGCCTGTGGTGGACCTACCGTTGGGCGTGACAGAGGACCGGGTGACCGGGGCGCTTGATATCGAGCGCGCGTTGACCCAAGGCGAAAAGGCCTTTCAGCCCGGCCTGCTGGCAGCAGCAAACCGGGGATACCTTTACATCGACGAGGTGAACCTGCTGGAGGATCACATCGTAGATCTTCTGCTCGACGTGGCCCAATCAGGTGAGAACGTGGTGGAGCGTGAGGGTCTTTCCATCCGCCACCCGGCCCGCTTTGTACTTGTAGGTTCGGGTAACCCCGAAGAAGGCGAACTGCGTCCCCAACTGCTTGACCGTTTCGGGCTGTCAGTCGAGGTGCGTTCGCCCGATAGCGTGGATGAACGCGTCGAGGTCATCAAACGCCGCGACAGCTTTGAACAAGCGCCCGGCGCCTTTGTCGGCCGTTGGCGCAAAAAAGATGCTGCTATCCGAGAGCAAATTTTGGAAGCGCGCGCAAATTTGGCTGAAATAGAGACCAAAAAACCCATCCTAAAAGACTGCGCGGCGCTTTGCGTCGCACTTGGATCGGACGGTCTGCGCGGCGAACTAACTTTGCTGAAAGCAGGGCGCGCTTTGGCGGCATACGAGGGCGCAGAAGCGTTGACGCGCGACCATTTGCGCGCGGTTGCCCCCATTGCTTTGTCCCACCGCCTGCGGCGCGATCCGCTGGATGAGGCAGGGTCCGTCACCCGGGTCATGCGCGTGGTGGACGAGGTCCTGGGATGACCACGCCCGGGCAGATCGCATGGCAGCATGCGGGGCTAGCCTTTCGATTGTTGTGTATCGATCCAGTTGGGTTGGGTGGCATCGTTCTGCGAGCCCGCTCTGGCCCGGTGCGCGATGCTTACCTTGAAGGTGTGGGTCAGTTTGACGGCGGCACCCTGCGCCTGCATCCAAGCATGACTCATGAAGCGCTTTTTGGCGGGATGGATCTGGCGGCGACACTCAGTTCGGGCGGCATCGTCACGACCCCCGGGATGCTGTCGCAGGACGGGCTGAAGCTGCTCACAATGGCAGAGCGATGCTCATCCGACCGTGCCGCAGAATTTGCACGCTGGCTGGATGAGACGGGTGGGCCATTGATCGCGATGGATGAAGGGGCGGAGCCAGGAGAGACCGCCCCCCCTGCCCTGTCAGAACGTCTGGCGTTTCATCTGAATTTGGACTCTGTCGGACGTCTGGAGGCGCGCCCCTGGCCTCGGTGGGATGCAAGCGCCGCACGGGCCCGGCTGGCAGATGTGGCATCACCGAAGACCCTGATAAATCTAATCGTCGGACTGGCCGTGCGCCTTGGTATCGATAGCATACGCGCCCCGCTGCAGGCCTTAAGTGCCGCGCGGGCGCACGCCGCGCTTGAAGGGCGGGACGAGATCACTGAAGCAGACGTGGAAGTCGCCGCAAGCCTCGTTCTGGCACCCCGTGCGATTGTTTTGCCTACACCTCCTGAGCCAGAGGCACCGGAACCGGAAGACAGCCAGCCCTCACAGGCCCAAAAAGAAACCCAGATCGCACCTGAAGACATTCTGGTGGACGCCATTCAGCCCTATTTGCCGTCCGATCTGTTGGCTGGGATCACCGGGTGCAAATCACGTGGTGCGGAAGGTGCGGGCGCGGGCGGAAAACGCAAAAGCAACCGGCGTGGACGCCCCCTGCCCTCTCGGCCTGGACGGCTTGGGTCAGGCGCGCGAGTTGATTTGGTCGCAACGCTGCGCACCGCGGCCCCATGGCAAGGCTTGCGCAAGCGAGGTAACGGACCGGTAAAGGTGCTGCCTTCGGACATTCGGCTCAAACGATATGAAGAAAAGAGCGACCGACTGGTGATCTTCGCTGTGGATGCCTCTGGCAGTGCCGCGATGGCCCGATTGGCCGAGGCTAAGGGCGCGGTAGAGGTTCTCTTGGGCCAAGCCTACGCCAGCCGCGACCACGTGGCGTTGGTGGCATTCCGGGGGGAGGAAGCGGACCTGCTACTGCCCCCCACGCGGTCGCTGGTACAGACGAAACGACGGCTCGCCGCGCTTCCCGGTGGTGGCGGAACCCCGCTTGCGACAGGCTTGCGGATGTCGGGCGAACTGGCGTTACGCAGTCAGGCGCAGGGGCTGTCGCCCACTGTGGCCTTGCTGACTGACGGGCGTGCGAACATTGCTTTGGACGGGCAGGCCAACCGGAAGGCTGCGGGCGAGGATGCTAGTCAAATGGCGCGTTGGCTGCGGGCGGAAGGGATACCAAGCGTGGTCTTTGACACCGGCATGCGCCCCGAAGCGGCGCTGCAACGGCTAGTGCGCGAACTGGGTGCTCGTTATCTGCCCCTGCCCCGCGCTGATGCGCGGGCCCTTGGTCAGGCATTGAGCCATGAACTGGGAGCGTGATCTGGGCCAATGGAGCCTGCCCGAGCTGTCCCGACGCATTGACCGCCCACCACACCGTTGGCATGTGCAAGAAGCCGGTGACGGGCCCACGGTCCTTTTGCTTCCAGGAGCGGGATCTTCTGTCCATACATGGCGGGATCTGATCCCATCCTTGGCTGAAAGCGCCCATGTGGTGGCGTTGGATTTGCCGGGTCACGGGTTCACCGCGTCGCCTGCGGGCCCGCATTCCGGTCTGGACGAGATGGCGGCAGCAATTGTTGATCTTGCCGCAGCTGAGAGATGGCGACCTGTATTGATCGTGGGTCATTCAGCAGGTGCAGCAATCGCACTACGCATGTCACAAATGACGATGGTGCCTCGGATCATCGGGATCAACCCGGCGCTCGACAACTTTCAGGGTGTGGCAGGCTGGCTATTTCCACTTTTGGCCCGGCTGTTGGCCGTGAATCCGTTGACGGCGCGGCTCTTTACGCTGGGGGCTTCTGAGGCGCGCGCGCGCCGATTGATCGAGGGAACCGGCTCTCATTTAAGCGATGAAGGGTATTGGTATTACCAAAAGCTGACTGCGGATCGGGACCATGTGAACGGCGCGCTCAATATGATGGCCAGATGGTCCTTACAAAAGCTGATTTCAGACCTTCCAGGGATAAACTCAAAGTGTCTGTTTTTGATCGGAGACCAAGACAGCGCAGTGCCCCCAAGGGTTGGGGAGAATGCTGCAAAGAGGATGCCTAGGGCAAAGGCAAGGGTGTTTGAGGGGCTGGGGCATTTGTTGCATGAGGAGGATCCTCAGCAGTTAACTGAGTTGATCTTGGAATTCATGCAAGAACCCCTTGGTAGAGACTGATATCAGCTGGTCACAGCGATATCTCGCACACCTTCTGCCAGCGGAATAGCAGCGAGAATTTTGGTCCTCAGATGAGTACGGATGTAGTCGGCATGAAACTTGCTGGGGGCAAGCAGCGTGAGAATGCCACTTTCCACCTCCAGGCTCTGCACCGGGACAAGCCAAGCCTGATAAATCGTCGGATGCGTTGTGCTGAGCCGCTGGCCCACCCTACCCCACAGCGTTGTTTCATCAAAGGTTGTTGCGGCTTTCGAATGAAGCGGAATGACATTGCCGGTCTTGGTGTCTTCTTCCGGGGTTTGGCTCATCCGAGCAACATAGTCTGGACCGATGTCGGGCCAATGCGGCTGCGTGTCATTCAGAATGCGGTCAAACTCGATCTGATAGCTTGCCACGCGACCCCGCGCAGCGGGGATACGAATATCGATCCAGTTCAGTCGGCGAAGCTCTGCGATCTCACGCTTTGCGGTTCGTTCGCTGACACCCCACATCCTGGCCATTTCCCTTTGTCCAACCGAGAAAGTGCCTTGCCGCCAATTGAAACGTGCCGTGATAAGCAGAGACAGGCGAAGTGCCAAACGGGCGGGTACTGGCGCGCCTTTGGCTGCCATGACCAAAAGGGCTGTCAGGAGATCGTATTTCAATGAGGCTGCGCCAGGACCTGTGATCCGGTGCGAGATTTGTTGCGTCATGCCCTGCTCCTGATCGGGGAGTGGTGCCTTGTAGTGGCGTTGTTTGACTGGCTTATCCTGTCAGTTCAAACGCTTTTCCCGATCTTGAGATGATTTGCGTTGGAAAAGCATGCTTTGTCAAGGATTCGCTGGATCTAGAAATTCAATTGATTAAGACTCAGGTATTTTTGGTATTGGGTGACACTGTGAGTGACACCTTAAACGGTTTTGATGTCACCCCAATATAGGGTATGGTCCCGAGAATCAGATAGTAGATGTGTTGTCTACGGGAGATTGGCGTGCCATCCGATTCGTTCGGCCGAAGTCCGTGATCGGTGCGGCTTTCTCTGTCGTTTCCCTAGGTCTCACTAATATTAGCAGTCTCGACAAAACGCGCAAGTTCGGCGTAAATTGTGAAATGAAAATAATTGGCGTCCGGAGCAGAATCGGTGATTACTCATAGTGAACTGAAGGCCCTTCGGCAGAAATCTCTGAAAATGCAGGGATGGATTAGGGAGCAGACCTTCTCTCCTGAAAACGAAAAGACGCTTCGTCGGTTTTCAAGCTGGGAGGTGTCTGAGCTGATCTTGGGCATTAACCAGTCCACCTTTCGAGGCAAGATGGCTTCGGACCCGACCTTACCCGCGGGTAAGGTTGAGCCTGATGGTAGGCAGCGGTGGTTCACCCTTGACGAGGTGAACACCCTGCGGCGCCGTTTGAAGCCACGCGGTGCCTCCTTGATGCCCAAGCGCCCGGCCGGGCGCGCGTTCCGCACTGCTATTGCGAATTTCAAAGGGGGTGCGGGGAAGTCGACCGTCGCTCTGCACTTTGCTCATGCCGCAGCGCTCGAGGGGTATAGGGTGCTTTGCGTGGACTTTGACCCACAGGCTACGCTGAGCCACTCCATGGGGCTGTCGGATGTCAGTGAGGAGCATACCGTCTGGGGCATCATGGCGCGGGACTTGGTGAATGAGACCGCGCGTCAGAACGATTCACCTAGTGGTGCGGCAAGTGGTGCCTCCCTGCCCCGTCGGTCGATCCCGTCCTCAATCACCGGGCTGGGTCTGCAGGATTTGCGGGTTGCTGACTTTATCCAGTCCACGAACTGGCCAACCATTGATCTGATCCCTTCATGTGCGAACGCGGCGTTTGTCGAATTTGCGAGTGCGCAGTACCGACATCTGAATCCTGAATGGTCGTTCTTTGCGGCGGTGTCGCGTTTCCTCGACCAGTTGCCTGATAATCAGTGGGACCTGATCTTTTTCGACTGCCCGCCTGCGATTGGCTATCAGTCGATGAATGCGGTTTTTGCGGCCGACATGCTCTATATTCCCTCCGGCCCGGGGTACTGGGAGTATGACAGTACGACCAGCTTTATCGGTCAGCTGTCTGAAGCTTTGGAGGACTTGGCTTACGGTTTCGAGGGTGGCTTATCCGCGGATAAGGTGTCGCTACCGAAGGTGTTTGCGGACGTTCGGTTTCTGCTGACCCGATTTGAGCCGGGCAATGACTTGCACCGGGCAATGTATGAT
>OY728612.2:0-27434 GCA_963422245.2 uncultured Sulfitobacter sp.
CCGCTGATGAAGGACTTGCCCTTCCACTGCCCTGACTCACGGTTATGAGGTACGACACCAGCCAGACTGCCGACCTGTCGCCGATCGAGCGTCCCGATCTCAGGCAGGTAGGTCAGGACCGCCGCGCTGGCGACACTGCCCAGGCCGGGAATGGACTGCACGATGTCACGGCGACGCGCGGTGGTTTTGTCGGCGTCGATCAAGGCGCTGATTTCCTTGTCGAGCTCGGCAATCTGCTTGCCCACCAACTCCAGCCGCGCTTTCGTCTGACGCTTCAACACGGAGTGCGTCTGCACATGAGCGCGGTTGTTCAGCCGTGTGCGCTCTTTGATCAAGGCCGTTCGTGCAACTTGCAGGTCTTTGAGAATACGTGTTGTTTTCGAAGCTGGAGCATCCGGCTCCAGCTTCAGAGCACCCCCCATACGGGCCAACCCCCGCGCATCCATTGCATCGGTCTTCGCGCGGGTCCCGCACGCCTCGGCAAACCGGCGCGCCTGCAACGGGTTTACCTTTACCAAGGGAAATTTGTCGCAAAAACGCTCTTCGAAATTGCGATGATACGGGCCGGTTGGCTCATACACCACACGAGCGATCGAGGCCTTGCCAAGCCATTTTTTGAAGGCCCTGAATCCGCTTGCCGAGTTTTCAAAACGTTTCACCGCGTCGCGTTCTGCGTCAAAAACATCCAGATGGGATTTCGAAATATCCACGCCGATGGTATGATCTGTCATCTTCTCCACGTCCTATGCTTGTCATGCGTGCAACAACACGCGTATCCGTTCAGGCCCAAGGGGAAGACGGCGGTCGATCAAACTCTCAAACGGTCCTTGATATGACCAAGCGCCTTACGACCCAACCGCCGCCACTGCCCACCATAAATGGTGTGGTGGGCAGTGGCTCCTTATACATCAGAAGCCACAATCTACATAAGACAAGCGCATTCCCAGATCGTAGCAATGCGCCATCCTGCGTTCTGAAGCTCGGCATACTGTTTGCGATCCCGTTCCAGGTTGCCCTCGATCTTCTCACGCCAGAACTCCGGGCGTGTCGATGGCCATTTGAACAGATGGCAGTCGTGCTGGTGCCAGAAGCAGCCGTGCACAAACAGAACAGCTCTGTGGCGCGAAAAAACGAGATCAGGACGGCCGGGCAGGTCTTTTCGGTGCAGCCGATACCGAAAGCCCGCCTTGTGCAGTTCGGACCGGATCAGCAACTCAGGTTTCGTGTTCTTGCCCCTGATGCCTGACATCATCCGGCTCCGCTTCGCGGGCGAGACAATATCAGCAGGCATTACTCGGCTGCGATACCCGGCTCGGGTAGTGGGAGTTGAACCTGCATATCTTCGGGAACCTTTCTACCATCTAGTTCCATGGCGTCAGCAATCTTTGCCTGCATGAGCTGAGCGACGGCGCGCACGACCGGCACAACGACAGCATTGCCCATCTGGCGATAAGCCTGGGTGTCAGATACCGGGATTTGCCAATCTGATTTGCCGGGTTTTTCAAAACCCATCAGGCGTGCGCACTCCCGTGGAGTGAGGCGACGGGGACGATTTCCCTTTTGCTCGATCAGGATTTCGGAACCATCCTTGTAGTAGCGAGCAGATAAGGTGCGCGCGACATCGTTTGGACCGAAGAGCGAGAAACCAAAACCGTTTCCGGCACTGCGATGCTTTTCCTTGTAGCCCTGGAGATAGGTCCACATGTGCTCGGTCAGCGTGTACTTCGGATCGACTTTCTTTTCGAGGATCGAGCCAAGGGTAGGGCCGTCACCCTCCGGGACGGCGAGCTGATCGAAGTCAAACTCAATACTGTGATCCTTGAACCCGACGATGAAGATGCGCTCCCGTTTCTGAGGCACCCACGGTGTCGAGCTGATCACCCGGTGGAAGACCTTATACCCCAACTCATTCTCCAGCACGTGAACGATGGTGGCGAAGGTCTTGCCACCATCGTGACGCTCAAGATTCTTCACGTTCTCAAGCAAGAATGCTGGCGGCTTGTGATGGTCGATGATCTTCGCAAGATCATAGAAGAGGGTGCCTTGGGTATCGCACATGAACCCATGCGGACGGCCAAGCGCGTTCTTCTTGCTAACACCGGCAATCGAGAAGGGCTGGCATGGAAACCCGGCTAGCAGGAGATCGTGCTCAGGGATCTTCGCAGGCTCCGCTGCCCAGGGCCTCACATCCTCGGCCCAGACGTGATCGCTGTCAGCCGGTTCGGGAAAGTTCGCCTTGTAGGTCTCGCGGCTGAACCGATCCCATTCTGCGGTGAACACACAGCGCCCGCCGATCTCTTCGAACGGAATTCTGATACCGCCCACACCGGCGAAAAGGTCGATGAAACGGAAGCTCTCCGACCGGTCTCCTGAACATCGCGCATTTGCGACCTGGCGCAGCTTGTCCAGCTTCAGGGCATCGATGCGTTTGCCTTCTCCCTTTGCGTGCCGCCGGACAGTTCGCGGATCAATACCAAGCAACTCAGCGGCTTCCTTCTTGCCGAGACCAGCGCGGTCCATCAGCTCTGCGAATTCGGTTCTGGGGTGGGCGTTCATGCTCGATGCCTCTGTGTCATTTCTTGACAACATGTCCTAAAGTGTCCCAGCAGACTTGGGAAGGCATTTCTGCGCTATGTTCGCAATTTGTTCCCACATGGTTACGATAAGGTTGACGACGAGGGCAAGGACTGGAGATGACAATGACCCGTGACAACAGCAGGGCAGGGGACACCGAACTGAGAGTGATCGAGGCCATGGCCATCGAACTTGGACGCGAGCTGGCAGTCGAGGAATTCGGTATCTATCTCATTGGCCATGGCGCAGCCGATGATACCGATCTGGGCAGGACGCCAGCGGAAGCGAAGGCCAGGTTGACCAGAATGCTTGACCGTGCCCGCCTTGCGGAAAGTCTGCGAACCAAGACTTGAGACTGTCACCGAACAAGCAACGCCAACGTATCCGCACGATCCTGTCCGACCTTCGATATGGGAGGTCTCCGGTAGGACATGATCGCCCGCAAATCTTGCTTCACAGCGTCCCCCATAAGGCGGCGGAGAAGCAAGGTTTGCAGCCGCCATCGGCGGCTTGGCAAGGCGCGGCCCGAAGGGTTGCAAGCCGCGCAGGCCACAGGCCGGAGTGGGGTTTCCAAAGGGGCCAAGGCCCATTTGGTCCTGCGGAAGGCTTGGGGGTTTTGAAAGGGGGTGTAGCATGCTACACCCCCTTCACCGGAGGCCATAACTTGTTATGGCACGTAGGTCCCACTATAGTGATCCTATAGCCGTCGCACCATAAGCATGGATTTGTGAGCCTTGAGCAAAGCAGGATCAGTAAGGGGAGTTGGACGTTCTGCCAATCAGGTTGGCGGGGACAACGACCATGAGCTGCGTGAGGGGCACATACCGGACTATGTTGATGACACCCGCAGCCATCTGAACTCGGTTATCATCCATCCTTCCAAAGGCATCGAACTCCGCGAGAAGTGCAACGATCTACGCGCTCAAAGAGATACGAAGCGTGCGATGAAATCGAATGCCTGTGTGGCGCAGTCTGTCATGATTAGTTTCGGTCACGAGATTCAGGATGACTTCGAGGCGCTGGATGTCGAATTGCAGAATGAGCTGTACCTCAGACTGATGCAGAAGATTGCTGAAGAGGCAAAGACCGAAGTCAGCGGCCTTGTCGCCCATCGCGATGAAACTGCCCCGCATGCCCATGGTCAGCTCGTAGGCTACAACAGGGATGGTGTGCCACTCACCAAGATCATGAACCGGCAGTTTCGCAAGGACATGCAGGACTGGATGTTGGAGATTTTCCAGCCGCATATCCAGACGATGCAGCGCGGAGTTGCAAAGTCAGTCAGACTTAAACGGGGTGAGAAGGCAGCAACGACGATCAACAGATCGGTCGCAGAACTTCACAAGGACCTGCCGTCAGAAATCGCCGCGAAACGCGCGGTTCTTGATGAGCTGACCGCCAAGGTAGAACAGAATACACACCGCGCCGAGAAGGCCCGCCTGAAGGCTGCCAAAAACAGCGACAAGGCTGACAAAGCAATCAAACTTGCCAAGGACTATGAGCGACGAGCGCAGACCGCAAAGGATGCTCTTGCCACCGTTGAAAGTGAACTCTCACGCCTTGAGAAAAAACTGGCTCAGATGCGTGATGAGGAAGCGTCACTGAATGCAGAGCTGGAGCGCGTTGATGGAGAGGTCGCAGATAGGCTTGAAGAGTTGGAGAATATCGAAACCACAACGGCTCAAAAAAAAACGAGTATCGACAGCTTGAAGACGAAGAGAGCGAGCTTGCTCGCGAAATTGTAGAGCTTGAACGCCGTCTGATCGCAGCAGAACAAACTGCTACTGCCGAAGACGATGGCATCCAGCCAAAAGACCTTGAGCTGGCAGCCCGTCTTTTGTTCCGCGATGAGAGCGGTCGGATGGCGCGCCTTGAAACCATCCTTGCGATCATGACCGAAGACAAGGAATGGGACATCTCGCCAATCCTGTCTGAAAACCTGCCCGATCTGGATGACGCAACTGATCCGCGCAAGATGATGCGCGCGTTCAGGGAGGCTGCATACAAAGCACAGAATTCCATCGAGCAACTTCTGGAGGCCGAACCCGACCTAGAACAGCGGACGGATGATACTGATAAGGCAGTTATCATGATCTCCAGCGAGCTGCATCAGAACGGAAAGGCGTGGGAGCAAATCGAACGCGGGCTGAAAAACTGGCTGATAAGGCCAGTGGCCGACGCGATCCGCGCGGCGGTCACCAAACTGGCTGAACTGCTGGGACAGGAACGACGTGCTGAACGAGATCAGCCAAAGCCGACGATTATGACAGACAGCGATGGCCAGAAAACGGCACCAGCGCCGAAACCGGCCCGTCACTCGAAAAGCGGATATGAGCCAAGCTGATCAACCCGATCACAGCACGGCAAACTATAGCCAGTCTGAAAATCAGTCGGTAACCTAGACGGATGTCATACGATGCAATTACCATTGATACTCAGGTCATTTATGCCAACGGCCGTGAGCTTGAAACCGGACTCGTCGGGCAGCTTGAGCAGTACAAAGATGGATTGGTCAAGTTTGTACTTTCTGAAATCAATCTGCGCGAAATCCATAAGGCATTGACAGAGAAAGCAAAAACATCGCCAGACTCACTCGCAAAGGCAATCAAGTCAGGCTCTGCCAATGGACAATTCGCGCCTGATCAACTCGAAGCTCTCAACGCGGTTCAGGAGGCTCTGCAGGAGCCACACGAACATGCAAAGAAGCAGATGATTGAGTTCTTAACTAAGACGGGTGCCGAAGTCGTTGAAGCGGAACGGGTTGAGATGAAGCCAATCCTCGACAGGTATTTCAAGAACGAACCGCCTTTTGCCAGTAAGGGTAAGAAGAACGAATTCCCGGACGCTATCGCGCTCCTTTCCCTTGAAAGCTGGGCCAAGGAAAAAGGTAAGAAGATACTCGCGGTCAGCAATGACGATGATTGGAAGACCTTTGCCAAGGACTGCAAGTACATTGATGTTGTCGAAGACCTTGCCAAGGCAATGGCATTGCTCAATGAGCTTGCCGAAGAGACCATTCCAAGGGCGGTGGCCGTGCTGAGTGCCATAAGAGCTGGGGACGATGACGCCGTTTCTACCCTTCAAGCCAGACTTGAATCTGCCGTTGAATCGGAATTTCCGTATCTCGAATTCGATGGTCCGATGCCTGGAGAGGATGATGGCACCAGCTTGTCACTTGTAGACTACAAGATTGAGGGTTTGGATGACGGCAGTACTGAGATTGATGTTGTCAGGGTCGGTAACGGGACCTTTGCATTCCGGGTTCCTGCGTCGATTACTGCCAAAGTACATGCAGAAATTAGCTTCTCTATTCGCGACTCGATTGACAAAGACTATGTGCCCATGGGGTCAACTTCGGTCGAACAGGATACTGATTTTGATGCATACCTTCTCATAGAATGCAGTCACTTCCTCGATGACCCTGACGACAAAACCTCGACAATTTATGAAATCGAAGACGTTGAGCTGCTTGATGCGCCCAGTTCGATTGATATCGGGTATGTTGACCACTCACTTGCGGATGACGACTACGACTTTGACGTCGATAGCTTTCAAGAGGCGTGACTAGTTATTCGCGATCCGTCAGCTTTTCGATCATGTCAGCCATTTCATGCAATGCGGCCATCTGAGTCCTGGTCAGGGCTATCGCTTTTGAGATTTGGTCGCGGTTCTGATGAGTTCGAGCATGAATGTATCCTGCCATCCGGCGCGTTTCAGCTTTCCTCGCATTGATCCTTTTGACGGTTCGGAGCGGGCGAGGTTGAGAGCGATGCGCCGTAGGATAGAGAGATTTTCGGGTCCGTTGTCTTTTCTGTTGCGCGCGGCGTCCTCGTTCATGGAGACGTCGAGCACCCAGTGAAGGCTGTTCTCGATACTCCAATGGGCGCGGGTGATGGACAGGAAACGCTCGGGAGAGAGCGGCGCGCTGATGAGGAAGTAGCGAGTTTGGCATGAGGTTTTATCGCCGACTTCGCGGGTGGCGACGACCTTTCCGATGGCCCTGAGCCCGGGCCAGTGATGCCGCTCGTCGAGCCAGGCAACGTCATGCGAGATCAACGCCTTGCGCGTCTCCAGTCGACCGTGTCCTGCGTCAACATTCTGATAAGTTTCACAGTTTTCGACATTTCCAGGATCATCCAGCCAGAGTGCCACATCCTCGTGCAGCGTCTCCTGATTGCGTTTCAGCGCCAGAACATAATCACCGCCAGCCTGCGTTACCGTCTCGGCTGTAGTGCGCTGCGTGTGCATAGCGTCCGCCGTCACAATCCGCCCCTTCAACGACAGCATGTTCAACAGCGCGGGCAGCGCCGTAATCTCGTTGGATTTTTCGTCAACAGCGACCTGCCCGAGTACGAGCCTGGCCTCAGCCGCAAAAGCCTGCACGAGGTGTAACGCCGACTGCTTCTTCGCCCTGTCGAAGGAGCGCCGCAACGACTTGCCATCAACCGCAATCACCTCGCCCAACTGGTCAGCGAACCCCTCTGTCAGGCGAAGCATCACTGACTGAAACGTGCCAGGATCGAGGGCGTTGAACAGGTCAGAGAACGCATCGTGGCTCGGTATTCCGTGCTTCAGTGTCATGAATGTGCGCAAAAACGGCTCTTTCGTCGTGCCAAATAGCGCCATGTCGCAGCAACCCTCGCCGCCACACATGGTCGACAACAGGCCGATCATAAGCATCTCATGAAGATCATGCCGTGTAGCGTTGCTCGTACGAGGGTCTTCAACGCCCTCAAAAATATGAGAAAAATCTTCCATCGCGGTCGTATCCTTTACTAATGACGCAATCCGTATGAATCCAATCAGACGTGATGCATAGTCAATATTTCAAAAGCGATTCCCCTGGAGTCCTGGTACTGTCGCGTTGTTGCAGCTCGACGTTCAGGTACTGGTACTTCTGCGAACAGTAGGCATAGGCACCGCAAGCCAGTGCAAGCGTCTCAATCGCTTCAGCCTTCTCGTCCCAGCCAGCGAATTCAGGCCAACGCCTCTTTGCTTTTCCATTTTTGGTCATCTCATGCCCGCCTGATTGTATTGGGGCTTACGCCGAAAAGGCGTGCCAGCTCTGCAATGCCACGCCCTTGATCGTCTCTCATGGTTCGGACTTCCTTTCGCTGTTCCGGTGACAGTGCTGCCGGTCGTCCCCCTACACGGCCACGCTTCCGAGCCGCAGCCAGTCCTTCTCGTGTTCGCTCGGAAATCCGTTCGCGCTCGAACTGTGCGATTGAGGCGAACACATGGAAGACCAACCGCCCGGCTGGCGTGGTGGTGTCAATGTCTTCAGCCAGTGATCGGAAACCAGCACCCTTTTCACGTATGACTTCGACAATCGATAGCAGGTCCTGAAGAGACCGGCTGAGCCGATCATATTTTGTGACCACAACAACATCTTCTGGTCGGAGTTGATCGAGCAGCTTGGCCAGCTCATCGCGGTTTGTCTTCGTACCGGACACTTTCTCAGCCCAGATTCTTTCGGCACCGGCTGCTGTCAGTGCTTGGAGCTGGCTATCCAGTTGTTGATCCTCGGTTGAGACGCGAGCGTATCCGACAAGCATTCCAAAAACCTTCCAAAACTCCCTACGTTTTGAACTGGGTTTTTGGCGGCGTCAATCATACTCTTCTAAGCATCTTCCAAAAACGACCGTTTTAGTCAGCTTGGGACAGGTTCAAACATAGCTGCGAACTCTGAGAAGCTCTTCGCTACGGGATGGAATAACTGCGCCTCCTCATAATCGCCGTCATCCTCAAATCCCGTTTCATTAATCAGTATTATATCGTTCGGGGGAGCGTCATGAGCTCGAAGATATATTTTGCCGAATGTGTCAGTCTCATGGAGATCCATGAAAAGCGTGTCGCCATTGGGTGTGTACGCAATTTGTAACATTCTGGCGTGCACCCAATCGGAAAAATTAGAGAACTGGTCCGCCGTAATTGATCCATGTGAGCTGTCCGTTAACCCAAGAACTTGCTGAACGATGATCTCTGGGCCGTTTGGGACACGGACATATGCATCCAATCCACCAGTATACCCACCATTATTCGAAGTCAGAAAATCAATGTAATCCTCGGGCAGCCGAACACCTTTGATCTGCGCAAACTCCAAAACGGCTTCGCGCGTTGCTGGCTCGTTCTGTCGGACAAATCTCACCGCGCCCCTAAGCTAGGCGCTGTTCCCAACATCGCTACTAGATCGGCAAAGCTGTCCGCGACAACATGCATGAGCTGCGCCTGTTCGTAGTCACCGTCGTCTTCGAAACCTGTGTCATCAATCACGATGGGATCGTTCGGTGAGCTATACATCGCATGGATATAGATCTTTCCGTGATTTGGACCCTCCCGGAGATCCATAAACAACTTCTGGCCAAGGGGGTCATAGCCGATCTCAAGCATCACCTGATGAACATAGTCAGAGAAGTTGGTGAACCGATGATTTGTGATAGAATGACTGGGATCTTCAGTAATTCCAAACAGCTCTTGGACCAACAAAGTCTTCCAATTGGGAATCTCGGCAGAGCTTTCGTTTGGGTTGAGCTGACCGCCATTTGTGTTGAGAAGAAAGTCGACATAGTCCTTTGGCAGACGGATACCTCGCGTGTGCTCAAAACTCTCGATCGCCGAAGCGGACGTGGCGGGGTTCACGCTATTGAACTTCATTGATTCCTCACTCTCGAAGCACCGCCTTGATGGGAAAAACGCCCGTTTATCTCTGTCGGAACAAGTTGCATGGTCACGCCATCTTCAACGTGATGCCAAGTCCAACCGGGCGGGGGCGTATTATCCCAATCTGAACGACCAGCAGCCGCATTGGCCCGGAGCCGGTCCGTATTTGGATCGCCAGTCACGTCGATCTCAACAGATCTGACACCGCTTGGGTGGGTCATGAAAGGCCGGAAATCTGGATATCCACCGGGATACTCGACCGATACCGGCTGCCGTTGGCCGAGCAAGTCAATCTCGGCGGTGTAGCGGAAATGCCCTTCTGGCATGAGTTCGACTGTGCCGCCGCGATTGATCCATCTTTCGCAACGGGGAGCATCCGGACCCGCATTAACAACATCTTGAAAATCGGGATCGGTGCGAAGGCGTTCAAGTGTCAGTTCTTCTGGCGCTTCGAGACCTGCAGCCCGGCGCCGTACGCGCCCAAGCGCGGCCACGCCTGCGAGGACTTCTGGCAGACCATAGCCCAAGGCACCAGCGTAGTCGCCGACGGCAATCCGCTCCCGGAACGGTTCAACCATTGCCTCCGGCAGTGAAGACGGATCGGCATAGATCGCCTCTGCGACCCGACGAATGTCATCCAACCGAATGTCCGGGATACCTCTAATGGCTTCCACAATGTCCACCAAGGAAGTCGCGGTCCCACCGACAAACCGATCTACCGCGCTGCGCGACTGGGTTAGAGCCTGGTCTACCACCTCGTCGGGTGCGCCAGCCGCTGCGAGGGTAGCAGCCGCCGCCAAGGCTTCCGGATTTGAAATCCCGAACACCGACGCAAGTCGCCCAAAGCCGTCACCATGACGTTCGAGGAGATTGAGGAAGGCTTCAGGATCGCTTTTGATCGCTTCCCCAAGCTGTTGGAAGGCCGTCGCAAGATCGCCCTGGGTTTGAATATCGAGCATTTCGCCATCAATCGTGACGCCAGGCTCCGGTTGGAAAAGATCGCGCAAGCGCTCACCGAAGGTTTGAGGTCGGACCCCCAAGCCCGCTGAGAAATCAGCATCGAGGTCGCTCAGGAACCTGTCCAATAAGCCGAGGGAACCCAACGTGCCGATACCAGCACCCGGTGGAACGGGGCGAGCAGAACACCGACAGTTCGGGGCTTCACCCGGTTTCTCATCATCAGAATCCCACCGGTAGACACCACCTGAGCGTGCCGAATGAGCGGCACGCACCCGTTCGTCGCCAACGGTCTCCCAGATAAACTGCTCAATACCGAGATCGCGCTGTCGGATCTCGTTGATGAGACCGCCATAACTACGCAATAAGCGCTCTTCCATTGCGAGGCGGACAGGCCGCAACCGCTGAGGATGGGAATTCCATTCAGCCCATATGGCCGTCAGACGCTGATCCCATTCATTCAGCGTCTCGCTCGTGGCGTCTGAAATATCTGGAAGATCCTGCGCGATCAGCGGTGGCTCGTAGGCATCCGCGAGCGCGTCGAGAAGCATGGCAGTATTCTCGTCCGCCACGGCATCCAACCGCCTTTCGAAGGCTGCGCGCAAAGCGGCGTAGTCAGGGAAAGAGTTTTTGACAGACCACCCTACCCGGCGACCGACGATGCCAGATTCCGACTTGCGGAGTAGAAATTCTCCCTCCCCGCCGAAGCGGAGAAAATCCGAAAATGACTGATGCATGCTGACGCCCAAGGTTGAAGCAGATCAATCATCTCAAATTAATCTTAAGTTTTTGCTAACTCATCGTTCGGCCGCACGCCGCTCAAGGCATTGCCGCAACAAGCTGGTTTGTGACGTCTTCGACACCCGCGTCTTTCCAGACCTCATCGCGCAGCATCAGTTTGCTGCTGTTGGTATGGGCGACGAAGGTCGCACGACGTTTGACAACTTCGAACGGGACAAGAGCCGCACGCATGATCCGAAATTCATCATCGAAAAGAACACCCGCCAATACATCGAACGGACGGCTTTGCAGGTTGCGGATGGCCGAGAGCTGGCGTGACTGTCCCCATTGACAAGCCCCCAGCTTTGCTGGGGGACCCCTGATGTTCTACATATGAGGAAGATTTCCTAGAGGGTTTCGACCGCTCGAAGCCCTGCAAGGGAAATCTTCCAATGTCATCAGAAACGACAAATCACCTTAACCACAGTACTTGGGAGTGCAAATATCACGTGGTTTTCACGCCCAAATACAGAAAGAAGGAACTTTACGGCTACCTGCGCCGAGAATTGCGTGAAGTATTCCACCGACTATCGCGCCAGAAGGAGTGCTCAATTGAAGAGGGGCACCTGATGCCAGACCACGTGCATATGTTGTTGAGCATCCCACCCAAGCACTCGGTCGCGCATGTGATCGGGTTCATGAAGGGAAAAAGCTCGATCTGGATCGCGCAGAACATCAAGAACCGCCGCCGCAATTTTGCGGGGCATAAATTCTGGGCACGTGGTTATTTCGTCTCGACGGTCGGCGCAGATGAGCGCACGGTGCGAGCTTATATCCAAACGCAAGAGCAACAGGACAAACGCCTCGACGACCTGTTTAACAGGTAATCTGTAACCCCAACCGCTTCGAGCGGTTCAAGCGAAGCGTTTCAAACCTCCACTTCAAGTGGAGGTTATTGGCTTGTTGCGGCGATGAATGCGCCGCCCCTTGATCTGATAGCGGGTACCGTCTGCGCCAGTCGCATCAAAACCATGTTCGGAATTCGGTGCCTGTTCCCAACCGAACGCTTTGCAAAACAGATACTCAGCGAGATCACCCGTAGGATTGTTGACGCTGCGCGCGATGCCTCGGGCTCTCAGATCTTCACCGATCCGGGCATGTAGGGAAAGCAACTCGGCAACAGAGAGCTGATTGAGGTCGATTTGATCTAGACCACTTCCTAGCTTCATTTCAGCCCTTCGAAAGCAGACGCATTGGGGCCGCATTCACCTCCCGCCTGTAAGGCTTCGTAGGCTGGCACAGCAAACTTCCCACAGGAGATTCCACCGTTGCCCCACCTACATTGGGTGCACGGCACATAGTCAATATCGTAGAAGGATTCATGATGCTCTGGGTGGGCTTTCTCATGACAAGCCTAGCATAGCGCGACGAGCTGGTAGAGCAGCTCGTCGCCCATATGTGAATATGTCGTGTGATGTACCACCGTCGCGTGAGCGTCTAGGCAGCCTTCACAAATCCCATCAGCACGTTTGAGCACACGCGCACGCTTGTTCTGCCAGATTGGCGTACGCCGATAGGCTGCATACTCAGCTTGCCAGCATTTGGATTTCTTCTTCAGTTGTTCCGTCTCTGCCTTATGAAGCTGAACAAATTTTCGCTGGATCGCCTCACGCTCGGCCGTTCTTGATGCCTCGTATCGGGGCAGCAAAGCATCATCCCATTTGGGCAACCCGCTCTGCTTCTTGACAGGATTCCCAACGCTGAATCCACAAAACAGGCACTGCGGCTTACATTGGATGCCACCGCCAGCGATTGCTTTCTCTCGTAGGTCAGTCTTCGGGTGACTACAGGCACGTTCCCGATGCCGTTTCATCGCATCGAGATATTGCTCCGCCAGATCCCCAACTAATTCTATGCGCTCGTCGTTGTCGGGGTCGTCCATAAGGGCGCGCGCGATTTTTCTCATTGTATGATCTGCATTAATCGAGCCAGGGACGCAATTTTTCTTCTACTCGCTTCATCTGTTTGGATAGCTCTGCTGCAGTCACATTTTGACTTCTGAGGTAGTCGCGGACAGCAGTCTCCGCTTCCGGCCAAGACACTCCCTCTGACAGCATCGTTTGCAACATTGAAAACGCGCGATCACGATCCAGCGCATGCGATGCAAAGGGCGCGTCCATATGGGCAAAACCTCCAGAGATCTGTTCTTTCCAAGCCATTTTCTATCCTTCTCAAAGTTATTTCACGACCCGAAGTCCCTGCCCTTTGGCCGGTCGAACGGGCTCTGCTGCAAGGCCAAAGGTCAGTTTTTCAACCTCGTCCAGCGGCAAATACAACTCCTGCGCAATGGTCTCTTTCGTTTTGCCTTCGCGCCAAAGGTGATCAAGCACCTGCTTCCAAACCCGTGACTTGTCGCGCTCGGTCCCATCCGGTTCACCCGTTCTGTAACCACGCTGTGTGAGGTCGATGCACATTGAGCGGTATTGCCAGTCCGTCAGGAGGCCGAGCCGGTGTACACGATACGCAAGGGCCATTGCAGAGACGCGCCAGCGCTTCTTGAGCTTCAGGATCAGATGCACAGATGGCGCGCGGGGAATGCGGCCACGAACGTCCTCGGACGGCATCAGAAAGCTGGATGCGAATGCGTTCGCTTCTCGCTCCACATCACGGCCGTGAAGGGTGTTCCCTCCGGCATGCAGGATCAGATGCCCAAGCTCGTGAGCAGCATCCATGACACCATGCTCGGCGGTCTTCATCGTGTTCAGAAACACATACGGCACACCGTCCTGCCAGAACGAAAACGCATCCACATTCAGCGTCTCCTCCGCAAGGGAGAACACCCGCACGCCTTTGGCTTCCAGAAGTGCGATCATGCTGGCAATTGGTTTTTCGCCTAGGCCCCAAGCCTGCCGAAGCGCGCGTGCCGCCGATGCCGGGTCGGGCTCATAGCCCATATCTGGCAGAACCGGGTCCGGCAGGTTGAACTCGTCAGAAAGCCACCGTCCTACGTCAACGCCAATTTCACCGGCAGCCCGTGCCGCTTCGCGTTCACGCACACTGGTGCGCTTGAGGCTACGGAAACTCACGGCCTCGGCCGGAAGTTCGCAGGTCTCCTGCACGAAGAAAAATTCCACAGGATAACGCGTGGCCTTCGCCAGAGCTTCGATGGTTTCCACGGTCGGCTCGTTGTGCCCGGACTCGATCCGTGAAAGATGGACGCGTGATAACCCGGCGGCCTCGGCCACCTTGATTGCGGTCATCTTTCTACGTTTGCGGGCTAGGATCAGGCGAAGGTGGTTGAAGGGTTCTTGGAGCGTCATTTCCGTGAGATCGTGATGTCAAAGTCGATAGCGTCATCATCTGATGAGCCGCGATCTTCAAGACCATCAAAGTCACTTCCGTCATGTACAAAAATGCGCTCGATAAACTCAGAGAATTTATTACCCTTAATTACAGCATGGGTGACCTCAACGGCCCCATCTTGAGCCACCATCACGTACCAAAGCGCCAGATCAAGGCCTTCAATCGTGTGAGTTGAGGGAACATCTTCGTCCATCAGCTCAAACGAATTACCCTGACTCAACCGTTCAGAGCCTGCTCCTTTGCGGCTGCGAGCCTGCGGTAGATCCGTCAAACTACAGGCTACATCTACGTTCTGGTAAAGGACGATAAGCTTGTGATCTGGATGCCGGACCCCGTTGGTTCCGTAAGACTGATCAATTTCCCAGCCACGTTTCAAGAACGTCGCCCGAAGTTCATACGTACCATATTGGTAAGCAAGCTGACCGGCACCGTTTGAAGGAAAGTACGGCGAGGAACCTGTTGCATGCATACTGGCGGCAACACTTCGAATATCGAGGATATCCTGGCGATCCATGCCCAGCTCGGAAAGCCGCCGATCAACGTCAATGTCGTCGATGTAGATTTTGGTTACTGCTCGGGGCATGGGATTCTCCATGTTACATTTTCTTTCCATCATTGTGGGTGAGAAAATGTAACATGGCAAGTCCCGATTTCAGTTATGGCTTACCTCTTGAAGTAAGGTCCACGCGGCAACATTCATCGCAGCAGCCAAGCGAGCGATATTATCAACCGAAATATTCTGTTCTGACCGTTCAACCGCGCTGAGGTACGTCCGATTAAGCCCTGCCTCATGCGCGAGCCGTTCTTGTGACCACCCGCGTTCGGCACGAAACAACCGAAGGTTCCGTGCAAGTATATCTCTCAGTTCACTTTTTGGCGTTCGTTTCACAAGCGGCAGCGTGCCGTTTGTCGGTTTTAACTCTACCTGTTTTAAGATACATTCAGCTTGTGAAACCGCATGTCATCACTTTTCTCGCGCCAAAAGGCGGCGCTGGACGCACAACGGCAGTCATGGCGCTTGCGTCAGCTATTGTGGACACGGGCAGCTATCGACCACTGGTGATAGACGCCTCACGTGAAATCACTGGTTGCCGCAGTGAATCCACTCTGAGCATCTGGCATCGCGTGATGCAGCGTTGTGGCGTCAAGAAGGATCAGATCGGATATCGGCAGGCTGCAACGAGGGAAGAACTGGCGCGTATCATCCAGGCTCAAGCGGACAAACCGCTTCTCATGCGATCCCCTATCCTGATCGACACCAGCGCAGGCCTCGATGACCTCGATCTGGCGGCAGCGGACCATGCTGATGTGATCTTGTCGCCCTTCATGGATGCACTGACAGCCCAGAGGATCTCGGTGGCACTGGACACGCTAGATTTCCGCGCGCCCATCTACGGCCTGCGTTGCGGGCATGCTTTTGACGAAAGCGAAAACCGGGCCGTTTCTGCCGCCTTCACGGTCGGCCGATTACTTCAGCATGGGCTGCCAGAAAGCGAAATCCTCTCGGAGATGTAACTATTCAGGTTGTCTCTGGGGCGTTTCAGACGCTTGATTTTGTCAGGTCGGTTCGAGTTTCTGGATGAGTTGATCGGCGGTTTTCTGGAGTGTTTCGATTATTGACCAGCCCTGTTTGCGTGCCGTTTCGATCACGGTTCTGAGGGTGCAGAAGTTTTCCGCGCCGGTCAGTGTGCGGAAGCATCCCGAGACCTTGATACGGACCTTGCCCATTCTCAGATCCCTCTCGGCCTCGTTATTTGTGAAGGGAACCTGCAAGTCGGTAAGGAAGCGCAGGACATCGGCCTTGCGGTCACGCAATCGCAGCACGAGATTGTGTCCGGTTCGCCGTTTTGGTCGTCCTCGGGGGGATTTGCCGGGCAGTGCGGGTTTCAGCGGTGGCTGGTTTTCATGTAACGACAGCCCCTGCGCGATGCAGGTGTCGTAGCGCTCATCGATGGCCTTGACCACATGCGCCGCGACATGATCCCGACCGTTTGCCCGGGCGCTGGCGGCCGCCCTTTTCGCGTCCAGCAGGATAGTCTGCATCATCGCAGCCCATGCTTCCTTTTCGATATCGACGAGCGCCTGCAACTCGCGCATGTGATGGGCATTGCAAAGGCCGTGCACGACCTCCTCCATCCTGGCGTAGGATGCCCAGTTGTCATGCACCGCAATCCCCGATACGCCGGACAGCAGATCGCCTCTGCCCGCCCCCATCCGGAAATGGCTCAGGGTCAATGAGCAGATGACATGCTGCCACCGGTTTCGGCCTTCAACCCGCAGACCTGTTTCATCCAGATGTTTCACCGCCACCTGCACACCGCACAAGGCGTCACGTACAGCGTCTGCAAAAGACAGCATGCCCTCCGCCACCTTCGCAATCAGCCGCGCCAGTGTGGCGGCGGAAATGCGCACGCCGAACAGGTCACGAAAGACCTGCGACAGACGGTCATCGGGAATGCAATGGTACGTCTGAAGATAGCTCGCCATGGCCGCAATATGATTGCCGTACTGAACCGGTGCCCTGACCCCTTCCGGGAACGTGCCGCGCACGTGCTTTCCGCAGTTCGGGCATGTGCACTTATGAGCCCGGTGCTCAGTGATCGTGAGGGGTGGCGGCGGCGGCAGGTCGAACACCTGCCGGGCTGCAAACCCCTGCGAGGGGCATTGCGTCAGATCATGATCGCAGTCGGGACAGGCTTGTGGATGATGGTCGACAACCTCGTCGGGGGTGTCCGTCTGCTCCAGGGTCGTGCCCTTGTGCCCCGGCTGACCGCCGGGCTTGCGATCCAGTTGCCCGCGCTGATCCTTCCTGCCCTTCGCCGTCGGCTTCGCAGGGCTGTCACTCGACGGAGGCTTGCTGCTGTTCCGGCTGTTCAACGCAAGGCGACGCTCAAGCCCCTCAATCCGCTGCTCAAGCACAACGATCATCTCTGCCTGTCGCCGGTTCTCCTCGACAAGATACGCAATCGTCTCACGCTGCGTTTCGATCAATTCAATCAGTTGGGACTTCGAGAGTTCAGCAAGTCCGCTGGTATGGGTGGGTTCGCCAGACATGCCCTGATCGACTCATGAAATCCTCAATCAGAAAACCGGAATGTGCTCCCCCGAGTCGATTTGACGCAGCCGAAAAACGCCACCGACAACCTGGGCAGTTACTCGGAGATTTCGATTGGCGGGCATCTGCCAAGTATGTGCTTGAAGTACTCGCTGGACCACGCGAATGAACCGTTAGCATCGCCAGCACGCATCAAACGAATGCGCTCGGTCTATGCAATGCAGCGGGAACTCCGCGAGCTTGTGAACGAGGTCACTGGCGTTGGACGGCTATGAACTACGTCCTCGACACCCACGAGCGCGACGCCATTCTCTGCCGCTGCACAAGCTCGCGGAGCTGCTGCCAATATGACCAGCGCGACAGGACAGCTTACCCTAGTCCGAGGCACTGTCACGGCGACCAAGGATCGAATGGAGTCCGTTCGCGTGGATCGGAAAACCGGCTACGGTAATGTCCGTACGACGCCCGAACTCTGGCTCCGTGATGAAGGTGGCACAGAACACCGATACTCTGGCGACCTATTCGGCGCTGCTCAGCCCGGCCATGACGTTGCTGTCGTGATCAAACGAACGTCCGGCAAGCCCGTCGCATTCGCAAACTTCACGAGCAACTGGGTGCAAGACGCCACGGAACTGCAGACCAGCACGTCTTATGGCTCGGTCTTGGGCGGCGCAATCGTCGTGGCAATTGTTTTGGCCTTGCCGGGGTTGTTTGTGTGGGGGGCCTTAGCTGAGCTGTTTGGACTCATGGATGCTGCTTTTACCGGGACAGGCTTTCAAATCTATTTGGTCATACTGGCATTATGTGCATTTGCGGGGATGAAAGTCTGGGCGAAAGGCTACCGGGAGCGTACAGACGCTTTGAAGATTGAAATCGACAGACTGCTTGTTGAACAGCAGAGTATTTAACTACTGGTCAAAGTCCTAATTTTCTCAGGCAAGTCACTCTTTGAGTGCAGCACATCCACAATGATGATCGCATCTGGGGTTTCAATGTGGATCAGGAAATGCTCTCCCGCAGTTGTGTAGGACATCCCCTGCCCTTCTGGTGCCAGGATCGAACAGTCACGACTGTGAGCTGTCCCGTCAGCGATAGCGCCGCAGCGGTCCAACAACTCCTGTTCGTAAATCTCCGCCTGACGCACACCAAACGTCTCAACTGTCCAATCGGCGATCTGGGCGAGGCTGTTTTCGGCTTGGCGGGTGAACCTGATCTTACGTGTCACGACGCCTGACGCGCCCGAGAGAAGGCCCTGCGGATCACGTCAGCCCCTTCCCCTTCTGCCAGCTCGTCATCATGTGCCTGGCGCACTCCTTCGGCCAGACGATGCCTAAGAGCGGCAATGTTCGCCTCTTCCCGCTCAAGGAGTCTTAGACCGGCTCGCATGGCCTCGCTTGCATTCTGGTACCTGCCCGCATCCACCAATGCCTGCACAAGTGTGTCCTGTGCATCGGTAAGAACGACGTTTCGTGTCACCATCTTCGCATCTTCCATGTCACTGGCATATATTGCCAATTGTACACTTTTCCAAGGTTCTATAGGGCTTTCCGAATCAAACAGATTCGTACTTTCAGGAACCTTTTTATACAGACATACCTGTATAAAAGCCAGAAATTCAGGAAGACTGGTCTGCTTTGTATAGGGCCCATGCCTCTTCGATCAGCACGCCTTGCGTCACGCCACGGCGTGCAGCCTCTTCGAGTATCTCATCCCGAACGTCAGGAAGTACTTTTGCATGGACCTGACCAGTCCGTGGGCTGGGCTTTCGTCCGCCTCGCCTTGGTTCTCGCGATGTAAAGCCTTGTGCCTCCCCTGCATTATCTACAGAGCGAAGAGTCGTGCTGTCTGCCGCCTTCTCGCGCTTTTTGAGTGCTGACGCATCAATCTGGAACGGTTTGCTCATGCTGCGGCCTCCTGCATTGTCAGACGGTTAAATACCGCCTTGGCAAAAGCTTCGGCGTTTTCCTGAGCAGATTGCATGTTCCCTTGTGGTGGGAGTGTCGTCAGATCCCCGCCGAACTCAAAAAGTGCAGAATAGGAAGCACGTTCCATCAAGGAAGGCTCAATAATATCAACACCTTGCTCTTTGAGCGATTGATCGATGCCAGTATGCTGTTTTGAACGAATAGCCCGTGTCATCGTGAAAACGACAGCGTGTCGGATGTCTCGGCCCAGTGCCTCTTCCTCTTCAGCAATCAGTTGAAGTGCGCGAATTCCGATGGTTGCATCAAGTGTCGTTGCTCTCATCGGGGTAATGACCAGATCGGCTTGTGATATAGCCCGCGAGACCAGTCGGGATGCCACGCCCTCTAAATCAACGATGACGATTGATCCGTCTTGGTCATGTTTCTTGATGGTTTTGACGATTTCGCTCTCTGTGACCCCATTTTTAAGCTGAATGCGCGCTGGAAGTGCGCTGCGTTCACCCCAAAGAGAAAGTGATCCGTTCGGGTCGCAGTCTAGGAGCGTCACTGAGGCACCCGCGCGCGCCAGTTCGGTTCCTAAAAGGACGGCGGTTGTCGATTTTCCTGCACCACCCTTGGGTGATGCGATCACAATAGTTGGCATCTTCTCTGTTCCTGCTCTGGCTACCCGTTTAACCGGGTTTGTTTGGTTACCGGATTACCATTTCTAGCAATCCGGTTAGTTTTTGTATCTGGTTCTTAGCATAATCTGATTGCCGACTTATCCACAAGTAATTTGCTAAGTGTTAAGTATGTTAATCTGGTTATAGTGTTACCGGAGTTCGAAGAAACGCGTAAGTAGCTGATGTATAAATAAAAATATTTACTCTAACTGTGAAAAAGGTTCCTAAAGGGACGAATCTGGGTTCCTAAAGGGACGAAGATCGGTTCCTAAAGGGACGAATTCTGGTTCCTGAAGGGACGAATGTCGTATAGGCATGTTTTTATGGGACAGAGGCTGCCAGATAGACACCCGAACCGGGACTTTTTCATCCTCGATGTGACGGATGCCGCACCGAAGGATGATCTGGCGTCGATGGAACATCCCATCTTCTCGCTCTCAACCAAGCCGGATATGCGGCAACTGGAGTATGAGCACAACGGGAACCGTTTGCGTATTGTCCCAAGCGGCAAAGGCCTCGCCACGATCCTCGACAAGGACATCTTGCTCTACTGTATCTCGAAGCTTGTGCATGACGTGAACAGGGGGCTTGAGATCTCACCTGAGGTCGAACTGACAGCGCATGAGGTCATGGTGGCTACGAATTGGCGAACCAACGCAGGCAGCTATCAGCGGTTTGAGGATGCCCTGATCCGCCTGCGCGGTACGACACTCGTGACCGATATCGAAACAGGCAGTCACACTCAAACCAAGGGCTTTGGCTTGATTGAGTCTTTCGAGATTGACCGGCGCAACGGCTCTGGCGAGCTTTCACCGTTCGGACGTATGACCAAGGTTCGGATTACCCTGTCAGATTGGACCTTTCGTGCTGTGAAGGGGATGGAAGTCCTGAGCATCAGCGCTGAATATTTCCGCTTGCGAAGGCCCTTGGAACGCCGCCTGTACGAACTTGCCCGGAAACATGTCGGAGAACAGCAGCGGCCGTTCACAATCGGCCTCGACAAGCTGCAAAAGAAGGTTGGATCAAACTCCCCGCTCAAAAAGTTTCGATTTTTCCTCAAGGAAATCGAAGAAGACGACCACATACCGGATTACCGGCTAAGGGTCGAAAAATCGCGCGTTACCTTTGTGCGCAAGGGCAGGGGGCAACGCGCCGCTGTTCCAGACGCAGCACTTCCGCTCTTTGAAAGCGCGCTGACGGTGCAGCAGGAAACGATGGATAAGGCCAAGGCCGTCGCCCCAGGCTATGACATCTACGCTTTGTATCAGGACTGGCGCGGCTTTGCGCTTCAACAGGACGATCTTCCACGGAACGCTGATGCTGCGTTTCTAGGGTTCTGCAAGAAAAAACACGAGCGGGAACCATTAAGGTAATCTGGTTTGTAAGGTAACCGGATTGATCAATATGAAAACACTACATGTCCCTCGCCGCCAGAAGATGCTCAGTGCTTTGAAGAACGCACTGCCAGCAGCACTGAATGGCCTTTTAGGAGGCTTGGTGGACGCGAAAAAGCTGGTCTAGTTCTGGGTTCAGACTGAATCTATGAAATCACTCACCGACCAAAGCCAGCCTTGCTGAGCAGTGGTATAAGTAGCTTGGATCGGGAGCGGCACAACAAGCTGAAGCGCTGATGCCTCCATCTGGGCCGTCTGTGGCTCTGTGATTCCCGGCTCCAGCGTCAGAAGGTGCTTACGTGGTATCTTCGCTGCTTCCGCCAGAACCTGTCGCCAGCGGTCCTTACAGGTGGACTTGGCTCCAAGCATTGTCAGCGCTGGATCGCCATCAGAGGCCGCCTGATAGGCCTCAAGGCTGGGGAACAGAAAATCCGGCTTGTGGTTGTGCTCAGTAACCGCACCGCGCACGTAGGTGACGCTGTGTGCGTCTAGGACAGCCGCGATGTGGTTTTCGAGGGAATGGCCCATGCGGGACTTACGCCGGTTCTGAACACCCAGAGAGAAGCTGATAAACCCGTCCACGTCCGTACCTTCGGCCGTCACAAACCCTTGTTCCAGTCGCTCGGCAACGACACGGCGCTCAAGACGGCGGAACAAGGCCTCTTCATGGTCCAGCCATGCAATGAGAGCCGCGTCGGGGTCGTCCTGTGCATTGACCTCTGGCAGGGTCAGCCTGGCAAGCTGTGAGAACTCGGCTGTTTTCGGGAAGGTAGTGCCAAACTTCTCGATGATTGCATCGAGCTTGTCCGCTTCTGGCTCTTCAAATTCAACCCCCAGCTCGTCAAGGATGTAGCGGGCGGCAAAGTCCAGCTCCGGTTCAGCGTCGGTGAATTCGCGGGAAACGAATGATTTGCCCTCGGGACGCAATCCGAACAGCCAGAAGAGCTGCTGCTCGCTCGTGGAGACTTCAGGAGCCACGATGAAAAGCAAAAGACCTGAACGGTCCTTGGCAAGGAAAAGTGTGTCACCGGCCTTCATGGCCTCTGTGACGGGGTTTGAAGGATAGTAGAGCCGCCATTCAGCGCTTCTGTCAGGCTTGTTGAGGCGCGCGTCGTAGTGTGTGGCCCATTCGTCGGCGGTGATGCCGTCCTGATCCTCTCCGAGCCAGACATAGACAGCCTTGAACTTCTGCTGATGGCTCTCGCCAAGGAAATCGTCCCGCATCTTGCGCGTGGTTCCGACTTCGTGCTGGTTGGATGTCTTTGGCTCTGCGTCTACAGCAGACAGTCGCTTCACTCCGACACCCTCAAAATAATCAGCGAGCTGCCCGCGCTTCATCGCCTCTAATCTCCAAAATTCTTTCGTCTGAATTCAGCCACATGGCGCAGATTTGTACAACCTCGGGGCAGGGGAGGCGGGTGCGCCCCTTGAGAGTATCCGTCTTGATCAAGCGTTTTTTTGGACCCAAACGCGGTCAGCTTTGACGAGCGCATTTGCGGTCTCAATGAGTTGTAACTGGTCAGGTTATCGCTAGCGCTTGTCCAAGCAGGGGAATCGATTGAACGCTAGTTGCGCAGCAATTGCTCCATATATGCGTCGTCCCATGCGGCTGAGCGTCGTTCCTGCGGCATGCTCATTTTGCCAGGTCCCTGCCGCAGCAGGTTTATTGCAGCGTGGTTGATCGCGGCAAAATTGGCTGCTGCATTCCCGGTTCTGATGCGGCAATCGTCCTGCCGGAAGGTGACGTCCAGAACCCAGTGCAAACAGTTTTCCACCTGCCAGTGGTTTCGGATGTGCGCGGCCATCTTTTCCGCATCGGCGGTCATTGATGAGATGTAGAACTGGCGTATTCTTTTCACCTTGCCTCTGATTTCCCGCGTGTACTGGGTCATGATGACGGCCTTCAGGCCCGGCCAGTGATGGCGTTTTTCCAACCATTCGATGTCTGTGCAAACGGTGTAGCGGCGTGTTTCAAGTCGGCCATGATCGGCATCTGTCGTTTCGCTTTTTCGCAGAAACTCGCCACCGATACCCCGGTCCAGATGCTCCTCAAAGAACAGTTTGACGTCTTCGTGCAAGCTGCCCTGATTACCTTTCAGACCAATGACATAATCTGCGTCTTTGTCCATGATTTGTTGACAGATTTTGCGCTGACAGCCCATGGCATCGATCGAGATGATCGCGCCTTCAAGCGCCAGTATCTCCAGCAGTTTGGGAATGGCTGTAATCTCATTGGACTTGTCCGCGACCTTGCGCTGGCCGAGGACCAGTTTCTGCTCGCAAGACCAGGCCGAGATCATGTGGACCGCACCCGTGTTCGACGTGCTGTCGAAGGATCGCCGAAGCGTCTTGCCGTCAACCGCGACAACGCCTTCAAGCATGTCAGGCCAGCTTGCAACCCAATTCGTGAAGCTGTTCTGCAAGGCCTCGGGATCGAGGCGGGAGAACAGAATACCGAGTTGGTCATGGCTAGGCGTGCCATCCTTGAACGGCAAGAAGCGCCGCAGAAAGTCCAACTTCTTTCGACCGTAGAGGGCGACGGAGGTCCATCCATCCGCACCAGAGATCACAGCGCACAAAACAAGCAGGAATATCTCGTTCAGCGGGTAGATCACTTTCGCCGCCTGACGCGGGTCTGGGATGGCCTCAAAATGGGTCAGAAACTCAGGGATCAGGCGGTCTTTGGACGCTTCCGACATGGAAATCCTCCAGATACAGGGTCATTTCATGTCTTTGATTCAGAAAAATGCAGCCTTGTCAGCAATTTATTCAGTCGATTGCCCTGCTTGTCCAAGTGTGGCGAATTGACTCGCCGGGCATCTTTTTGCTTTAGTGATCGTTCATTTTGTGAATCGTTCAGGGCATGTCACCTAAGCCTCCCCATACAGGCAATTCAGCCGACCTTTCAAAGGTGGAATGGATCGAGTTGGTGACCACTCTCCATGCTGAGAACATGGAGTTGCTGGAAGCCAATGCGCTGCTTGTCGATGAGAACCGGCGGCAGACTGAAATCATTGAGACCCAAGCAGATATGATTGCCGCCCTTGAACAGCGCGTTGAGGCTTTTGAGCGCCGCCTTTCACTGCACAGCAAAAACAGCAGCAAACCCCCGTCGAGCGACGGGCTGTCGAAACCGCACGCCAACCGCACGAAAAGCCAAAGAGGAAAATCGGGGCGCAAGCCCGGCGGACAACCGGGGCACAAGGGTACGACGCGATCCCAAGTCGACAATCCGGACGAGATCGTTGATCATCACCCGCAGACCTGCCCGCAGTGTCAGCACGACTTGTCACACTGTTCGTCACAAGGTTTTGTTGCCCGCCAGGTGTTCGACCTGCCACCGCCGCCGCCTCTTATGGTCACTGAACATCGATCCCATAAATGCCTGTGCCCGGGCTGTGGCAAGCTTGCACGCGGCTCTTTCCCGGCAGGGGTTATGGCGCCAGTTCAATACGGTGGTCGCATTGCGGCCGTGGCGGCCTATCTTCAGACCCACCACTGCATTCCCGACGATCGTCTTTCTCAGGTGTTTTTCGACGTGTGCGGTGTGCGGATCGCGACGGCGACCCTATCGCGTCTCATCGCAAAGATGGCGCATAAAATGCGGTCTTTCTCGGATTCTGTACGTGAAGCGTTGTGCGGTCCGAAGGTTGTGGTCAAACATCTGGATGAAACGGGCCTGCGGGTTGGAGGTCGGACCCGGTGGCAACATGTCATCTGTTCGCCGACGATGAGCCATTTCCGAATGGGAAGCGGTAGAGGCGATTTGTTGTCCGGCGTGTCGGGTATTGTGGTGCACGACAACTGGGCATCCTACGGCAGAATGGAAGGTGTCGAGCACGTCCTGTGCAATGCCCATCACCTGCGTGAGTTGCAAGCACTGGTCGACATTGAAAAAGAAGACTGGGCATTGGCAATGAAGAACATCCTGCTGGATGCCAGGAAAGCGACCGAAATCGCCCGTGAAAACGGGTTAGACAACGTCTCGGCGACTGTGATCGCAGCCATCAACGAACGTTACGACGCCTGCATCACAAAGGCCATTTTGTTCCATGAAGGCCAGCCCCCTCTGAGCCCGACCCCGATCGGCAAAACCAGACGCGGGCGACCCAAACGACGGACCGGCCACAATCTCGCGCTGCGATTGTGCGACCGCAAGGCCGATGTGCTGCGTTTCCTCAACGACCTGCGTGTTCCCTTCACCAACAATGAGGCCGAGCAGGCTTTGCGGATGGGTAAGGTCCGCATGAAAGTCTCAGGAGGCTTCCGCACCATGGCCGGAGCAGACAATTTCTGCATACTGAGAAGCGTAATCGAAACGGCACGCAAACAAGGCTGGTCGATACTCGCAACGTTGACTACAATGTCTACTGATCAAATTACACTCAAACTCAAACCAGCATGAGCCATGGAGTATCCCCCGTTCCATGTTGATGGGCAACAGAGAGTTTAATCTTCAACGCTTCGCGCGACCGTTTCCAGTATAGAATTTGTTCGGTTTTGCAGTGCCTCCGCGGTCGCAGAGAGACCCTGCAAACGTGAAGAACATGACGTTGAAAGCTCTTGAAATTCCAATTCCAACATCGAAAGCGACGATGCAAGAAGCGCCGCCGCGTCCGATGCATTGCCGATCATTTCTATCGAACTGCCTTCGCTTTCGGCCAATAATCCCACTGCGGCGGATATACCAAGGAAATTTGCACGGTCGACTTGTTTTGGGAAAGTAAGCGTTTGCCCTGGTTGAATATCTTCAGGGCCGTTAATCGGCCACATGTCAATTGCAGCTAGAAAACCACCCATTAGCCCCGAAAACCTATTCACGGTTTTGCCTTCCGGCGTTCCGCCACAGGTGACGATGGCGTTGGACAACTGGTCTTGGGCTAGACGAATATCGTCGTTAGCTACGTCAGAATTCGTGATGGAGGCGGTAAAGACAAGCCCAACGGCTTCAAGGACATCGGTAAATCGATACCACCCGCGCAATGAACCTGCGTTGCTTGCTGTTACGACAATCTCGCCAGTGCTTGCCAAATTCGCGAACGTCTCAGCAGAGATGTAGGGGCACGGGTCGTCCTCAAAACACACCCGTATAACTTCACCCTCACCAAATGTTGCAGCGCTGATCTCATTAACCGTGTCTGGAATAATGACGAACGGCGCTATAAAATCCTCGTTCAAAGTCTGAACAGCCCGACGGACATCCTCTACCGATTTTCCAATTTGATCAACGGAAGTCAGGCTTTCTTGCAGAAATTGCGCTGTTTGAACCTCGGACTGCCTGCTCAAAAGTATGTTCTGTTCTTCAATCCGGCGGGTCTGCACATACATCATACCAGCTTGGGTTAAAAGAACGATTTCCCCGAATAACACCAGCAGAATAGAGAGCGTAAAGAAAAGCGTGATAGCGCTGACAGTCCGTGGAACAGCGGTGCGTGCCTGCCCGATAATTTCATGTACTTCCGCACGGGTGATTGGAGCAGTCGGATCGCCCACGATAAAGCGGTTGACAATGTTTATCACATCGCCGGTGGCTTCTTCGGCCCGGCGAACCTGCAACGCCAACGCCCAACGAACAAAAATGAAAGCCGCAATTGCTGCAGCGGCGGAAAGGCCCGCCAGTAGCAAAGTCCACGACAGTATTTCCAGACGCTCATAAAGCTCGTAGCCGAGCCATATATAGACGACGACAGCAAAACCAGTCGACAATCCATAAAGCAATGCATTGCGCAAATCGGGTCGCGGCATAATTAACCTCATTTACATTTTGCCCTACTAGGGAAAGCGCAAAGTCAAATGTGCTATCAATGGCCCTAAGATGTAGCGCGTTCTTGCCATATCCCATCGAAAAGCAGAGTTTAGCATTTTGCAGTCCATCATCAACCAGCGCGGCAACACCCAGCACCTATGGTAAGCCGCCAAATTGGTTCGCCGCAAGTCATTCAACTGCACCTGCGCAAATAATAACCTGACCAGTCACAATGAGTTTTCTCATGACAGCGACGATGGCGACTTTCGCGGGTTTTCCAGCATCTCTTAGGGCCTCGTATTTTGCTTTGAGATCCGGGTTGTGCCGCATCGCGACCAAAGCGGGCATGTAAAGTGCATCGCGCAAGGGTTTGCGACC
>OY728614.2:0-70901 GCA_963422245.2 uncultured Sulfitobacter sp.
TCCTTTTGTCCGAGCCCTGATGCCCCTCCTCCGCACGATCTTTTTGCGCATTCTGACCACGCTGATCACGCTCTTCGGCGTGGCGGTGATTGTCTTTGTGGTGATCCGCGTGGTGCCGGGCAATCCGATTGCCATGATGCTGCCCCCCGGCGCGACTGAAGCGGATATCCTCAGGTTAGAGACACAATACGGCCTTGATAAGTCCATCCCCCAGCAATTCACAATCTGGCTCAGCGGCGTTTTGCAAGGCGACTTTGGCACCTCGATTTCCACGCGCCAGCCTGTCTCCACGCTGGTCCTGTCCCGCCTGCCCGCCACGTTGGAGCTGTCAATTGTGGCGCTGATGCTGGCCTGCATCGCAGGCGGTGCCATGGCGCTGGCTGGCACCCGCTGGCGCGATACCAAAACCGAAGGCGCGGTGGACGTCACCGCAGGCATGGCGCTGTCGATCCCGGATTTCCTTTGGGGCTTGGTCTTAATCTTACTTTTTGGGGTGCTCTGGCCGGTGTTCCATATCTCGGGCCGGGTGTCGCCCTCGATGGATCTGAGCGGCTTTGCCACGAACTTCTACCTCTTTGAAGCTCTGTTGCGCTTGCGCTTTGACGTGCTGGCCGACCTCATTAGCCACATGTTCATGCCCGCCGTGGCGCTTGCCATCCCGCTGGCTGCGATCATCGCGCAGTTGCTCAAACAGAGCCTCAAGGAAACCATGCACCTCGACTACGTGACCCTTGCCCGCACCAAGGGGTACGGTGAGACGCACGTGATCACGCGAGAGGCCCTGCCCAACGCCCTGCTCCCGACGCTGACGCTGGTAGGGGTGCAGTTCACTTTTCTGATTGGCGGCACGGTGATCATCGAGCGGCTTTTCAGCTACGAGGGCCTCGGGAACATGGCGATTGATGCGGTGATCAACCGGGATCTGCCGCTCATTCAAGGCATCGTAATCCTCTTTGCACTGCTCTTTACACTGGTCAATCTGGCTGTGGACATGCTCTATGTCGTTCTCAACCCAAGGTTGCGCCATGCGTGACGCGCGGGGTGACGTCAAACGCCCCATCGGGCTGCGCCTGTGGCTGTCAGGGGGATGGCTGACACTGCTGGCGTTGGCGGCGATCTTCGCGCCGCTCATCGCCCCACAAGACCCCTTGGCCCAAGACCTCTTCCTGGGCCGCCTGCCCCCCTTCTGGGACAGCGGGACGGAGCAGGGATACGTGCTGGGCACAGACTCACTGGGCCGCGATGTGCTGTCACGCATACTCTATGGAGCGCGTTTGGCTCTGGTTGTGGCTTTGGTCGCGGGGACACTCACCTGCCTGATTGGCGCGACGTTGGGCCTGATCGCGGGCTACTACCGCGGATGGGCCGACCGCGTTATCAGCCGGTTTGTGGACATCTGGATGGCCTTCCCGCCTGTCCTGTTTGCCATCCTTCTGATCGCCGTCCTCGGTCCCGGCCTGACGTCCATCATTATCGCCATCGTGGTCATCGACTGGACCCGCTTCGCCCGTGTAATCCGCGCCGAAGCCATGGCGCAAGGTGCGATGGACTACGTCGATTCCGCGCAAGTCGCTGGCCGCACGAGGTTCGGCACGATGCTGACGGAAATCCTGCCCAACGTTCTGCCCACCATCGTCGCCTTGCTGACGCTGGAAATGGGGATCGCGGTGATCGTCGAGGCGATCCTGAGCTTCGTGAACCTCTCCATCTCCACCGACTTCCCCACCTGGGGCGGGATGATCGCCGAAGGGCGCGTGAGCGTCTATCAAGCGTGGTGGGTGCTGGTCTTTCCGCTGATCACGCTGTTCCTCACCGTGCTCAGCTTCAGCCAATTGGGCGAGGGGTTGAAAGACCGCTTCGATCCGGTGCTGCGATGAGCTTTCTTGAGATCCGCAACCTTGATGTGCGCCTAAAAGGCAGCGTACCGATCCTGCGCCGGGTGTCTTTGACCGTCGCGCAAGGACAGGTGCATGGGCTGGTGGGCGAAAGCGGTGCAGGCAAGTCGATGATCGGCAAGGCCGTGCTGGGCACCCTGCCCCGCGCGCTGCAGATCACTGGCGGAGAGATTTGGCTGGATGGCGAGAACCTTGAAACCCTGCCCCCGCCGGAGCGTCGCAAGCGGATTGGCGCGACCGCAGCGCTGATCCCGCAGGACCCGCTGACCGCCCTCAATCCTTCCAAACGGATCGGGCCGCAGATTACACGGCGGTTGGTGGACATTCTGGGCTGGCGCAAGCCCAACGCCCACGCCCGCGCGCTGGAGCTGCTGGAGGAGGTTCACATCCCCAACCCGGCCCGCGTGATGCGGATGTATCCGCATGAACTGTCGGGCGGCATGCGCCAACGCATCCTGATTGCCTCGGCCTTTGCCGCAGAACCCAAGCTGATCATCGCGGATGAGCCGACAACGGCGCTGGACGTGACGGTTCAGAAACAGATCCTACGCCTGATTGCAGAGATGCAGGACCGGCATGGGACGGCGCTTTTGTTCGTGACCCATGACCTCGGCGTGGTGTCGAAGGTCTGCGATAGCCTGAGCGTGCTTTACGCTGGAAAGGTCGTTGAGGACGCGCAAATGCACCGCTTCTTTGACCATCCGATCCATCCCTACTCCCGCGCGCTGCTGGCCGCCACCCCAACATACACTGACCCCTCAGGCAGTCTGACGCCGGTGTCTGAAACCGTGATCAAAGCGGTCGAGACCGAGGTCGCGATGCATGACGTGAGGGCGGGCGGATGATTTACGAAGTGCGCGACCTGCACCTGTCGCTGCCTGATATGACGCGCAAGCCGCTGCTGGGGGATGCGCCGCCGATCCATATCCTCAAAGGGCTCAGCTTTGACCTACCGAAGGGTGCCGTTATGGGCATTGTGGGCGGATCCGGGTCTGGCAAGTCCACACTCGGGCGGGCGATGGTACGACTGCTTGAGCCTACCGCTGGGCAGGTGCTTTTCGACGGGACCGACATCACCCACCTGAACGAGGATCAGCTGCGTCCGATGAGGCGGCGGTTCCAGATGATCTTCCAGGATCCGATGTCATCCCTTAATCCGCGCCGTCGCGTAGGCGGGATCATTGCGGGCCCTCTGCGGCTGCATGGGATGGAAATAGACGGCAAGGTTGATGAAGCGCTCGACATGGTCGGCTTGCCGCGAAGCTTTGCATCACGCTACCCTCATGAGCTGTCAGGCGGTCAGCGGCAAAGGGTCGGCATCGCGCGGGCGATTGCGCTGCGGCCGGATTTCATTCTTGCGGATGAGATTGTCTCCGGCCTCGATGTGTCCTCCCAAGCGCAGGTGCTGAACCTGTTGGAAAACCTGGTGCGAGAGCTTGGGCTGACCCTCGCGTTCATCAGCCACGACTTGTCTGTGATACGGCGACTGTGCGATCAGGTCATTGTTCTGCATCATGGGGAGATTGTGGAGGCAGGCCCCACTGCGTCGCTGTTCGATGCGCCAGAGGCTGCCTATACCAAGGAACTGCTAGCGGCGATTCCTTTGCCCGACCCGCATCAAGCCTGGAGCTGAGTTGCCCATGGGCAATTTGGTTTTAGCTGTTTAAATTCAATTTCTTAGGCCATTTCAGGCGGCAATTGTAGAATTGAGTTTATTGGAAGGGTGAATGGGCGGTGTATCCCTATACTCGCCCCCAAAGCACTGAATCTAAAATGATCTTCGGGAATTGCCCATGGGCAACTCAAACCTTCCGAGCCTTGAGGTAGTTCTCAAAACTGACCCGCAGTGCACCGTCTGAAAGATCCGCGTCAAACGCCATCTGGACCCGATTGCCGCGCTTGGTGACCATGATCCCTCGCTCCGCAGCGGAACGCTTATACAGCGTGCCGGTCGCGGTCTTGGCCACCTTTGGCTTCGGTTTGGCCGCGGCCTGCAGGCGTTTGAAAACGTCCGCCGCTTCGACATAACCGCCCTGCCCTTTGGCAGCGCGCTGTTGGGTTTGGGCAAGAAACGCGGCCTCTTTCAAAACAGCTTCCGCCTGTTCGGGATCATTCAGCAGAGGTTTCAAAGCCCGCGCGTGCCGTTCGCGAATGTCGCGCTTGCTGGCAAAGGCATCGACAATCGCGTCGGGCATTTTCGCCAGCACCAGATAGCGCGAAAGCCAGGGTGGAGAGACCTCCAACCGCTCGGCCATCTGCTTTTGCTGACCGCCGTAGTAGAGCTTAATCGCTTCCGCATAATCGACCGCGCGCTCGTAGTCAGAGATGTCCTCACGGTCGCGGTTTTCGATGTCGGCAAGGCGGAACGCCTCTTCGTCCGTCAGGTCGCGGACCTCGATCAGATAGCGGAACTGCGGGTAGTTGTTCGCCCTCAGCCAACTGACGGCAAAGTGGCGGCGGGCGCCACAGATGACTTCGAACTCGTGGTCCGCGTCGCCGTACAGACGCCGCACGATGGCTGGAAATTCCTGCTGGCCCTGCGCCTTGATCCCGTCGATCAGGTCACGGCAGTTTTCTTCGCTCAGCAGCGCGTAGTCGCGGTTGTGCCGGGACCACATGCGGCAGCGGGCGGGGTCCACCAGATGCAACGTCTTCTCCTGCACCTCGCCGGACATGCGTTCGCCAATGGTGGTGGAGCGTTTGAGGAACCGCGTCGAGGTGCGTTCAGCGGATGGGGCAGGGGTGTCGAGCCCGCTCAAGACGTCGTCAAAGATCGCATCGTGTTTCTTGCTCATAGCAGTCCTTCCTTGCGCAGAGCGCTATGGTGGCTGGGCCAGGTCTTGCGGATCAGCAATTCAATTTCACCATTCACCGCATCCAGATAAGCGCGGCAGCGTTTGTGGGTTTCGGTGCGGGTACCAGGGCCGGTGAGCTCATAGACGGTCGAAAGGTTGGCCGCGGCATTGTCGATCTCCGCACTGTCTTTCAGCACCGCGTTCATCATATCGAGGGGGAACACCGCCTCCATCATCCGCTTGATTGCCTGATGCGCTGATTTCGCGTCGTTCATCTTAGTCGCTAAGATTTTAACAAAAGCATAATCGCGCGCACCGCCTGCGCGGGCGAGTTCTTCCAGCGTCGCACCCATCATCTTGAGGAAGTGCGCGGTGGAGCCAAAGTCGATGTTGTTGGGCGGGGCAGGGATCACCAGCGCGTTAGCCGCGCGCAGGACGGAGAGCGACAGCATGCCAAGGGCAGGGGGCGGATCCAAAAGGATCACATCGAAATTCCCTTTGATAGACTCTATTCCGCTCCGCAGCCGGTCCAGCACAAAAGTGCTGTCACGGGCCATGCGGGCGGCGAATTCGTATTCGGCGTCATAAAGTCCGAGGTTGGCCGGAATTAGCGCAATGCCGGGCCAATAGGTCGCGCGCAGAGCGAAATGCAGTGTTGCGGGACCGCCGTGGCGGAAGAAGGGGTAAAGCGTGTCTTCGTCCTCATCCACGTCAACATCCGGGTTCAGGCCAAACATGGAAGTGGTGGAGGCCTGGCTGTCGCAGTCGATCACACAGACCCGGTAACCTTTGAGGGCCAAATGCTGGGCGAGGTGGCAGACCATGGTGGATTTACCAACGCCGCCTTTGAAGTTCTGGATCGCCAGCACCATTGCGGGGTCGTCGTCGCTGCGGTGGGGCAGGGTGCCAAACACCTCGCGCATGGTGTTAACCTGCGCCAGTGAGTACCCCGTGCGGCGGTTCGTGGTGGGGTCTTTTTCCGGGGCGGGCAGGCGTCCATCTGCCTCCGCATCGCGGATCAGCTTGTCACTGCGCCCCACCATCTCGGCCGCTTTGCGAACGTTGAACCGAAGGTCGAGCGTCTTGTTAGTGCCGGGCGCGTAAACGCGCTCGCGCAGGCGTTCGATCACGACAGACGCGCGGTCAGATAGTTGCGCCAGCTCATCGAGCGTGACGGGGGGCAGAACGGGCTGCTGCATTGGGGCCTCTTGGTGTATTGTTTTGGGGAATCATCGCGTATCGTGCGGATGCACTCAAGTGTGAATTTTGCGGGGTTTCTCTGAGAAAGTCGGAAATTGGTGAGGGTGCTGCAAGCGGTCAAACCTCGCTGTGGCTTTCGCGGGACTTAGGGTTCAATTTGGGCGCTGCACCCCAGAAGTAAGAGTAAGCTCTTTGAGCTTTGGAGGGGATCGTTGGCCTAGCAGGCCACCTCCAAGATCAACAAAGTTGAAAACACCCCTTAGTTCAGGATTCATAGTGTTCGGTGTTCACGGAAAATCCCCCTTTGTTTTCTTGGGTATTTCGAGCCTAACGCTTACGAATGGGGGTGGAATGGCCTACCTTTGGGGAGGGATAAACTTACGCACGGGGAGCGCTGGCGATACATCCTGGGGTGGCTCTAAACCTTACGTTTTGGGTGCCTCCCTGGGGCCGCTCAAACGTGCTATCAATCATCAAGCAGAACAAGGGTTTGCGAATCGGCGGCGCTGAAACCTCGCGAATCATCCCTTACAAATCGGGTGATAGACGCAAGCGAACGATGCTGATAGCTTACACTCGTAAAACAACAAATGTAAGTTTTGCACGTAAGGCAGAGGCATGAGCAAAGCCTACCGCACGGTGGATGCGCGGCCCAATGCGCAGACGCTTGTCAAACCGGGCGAACTGGTGGACCTCGTTGAGATCACACCGCTGACGCTGGCTGACCGGCGGATTTACAATCAGTTGCTAGAGAACGCCTGGGACGCGATTGAGAAACCTGTCACCCATGTCATTGCAAAGTCTGATCTGCGAGGCTCGCATAATTCCAATGACAGGGTAGGGGCCTCCGTTGAGCGGCTGATGGCCTCCATCGTCAAGGTCTCGGTCATGCGGGACGGCGAGCCTGCGATCGAGCGGGTTCAACTGCTGGGCGGCAACGTGGAAACCGCGCGGCGTGACGGGCTGCTGGAATACGAGATACCGCAGCGGCTGCGCCGGATCATCAAGGACAGTACGGTTTTTGCCCGCCTCCAACGTGAGGTGATGTTCGCGCTGTCCTCAAAGTATGCGCTGACGCTTTATGAGATGGTGCAGAAACGCGGCAACCTGCGCTGGCGGTCTTCGGAGAAGTTCAGCCTCGATGACCTACGTGGCGTGCTGGGTGTGCCAAAGGGCAAGCTCACGTCTTGGTCCAACCTTAAGCTACGCGCGATTGAACCGGCGGTGGAGGAGGTCTCTGCCCTAAGCGATTTCATCGTGGAGGTGGCGCCGATCAAGACGGGCCGCCGCGTGACCCACGTTGAACTGCGCTGGTGGCGCAAGGATGCCAAAGGCGAGGCGGAGGTGGAGCGCGAATTGCAGTTTGCCTCCGTTGGTCGCAAGGAACGGGTGCAGGAGCGCAAGCCCCGGCCCGACTGGCTGGATGCCAAGGGGGCGGCGTTGCGGTCCGAGACCTACGAGACGGCCAAGCTGCGCTTTCCCGGCTATGACATCTATTTTGTCGAAGGCGAATGGCGGGGCTGGGCGGCGGGCAAGCCACCTGCGCGGGATCCCGATAAAGCCTACCTCGCCTTCTTCAAAACCTATGCGGAGAATAATCCGATATGACCGACGATCCGGCCTATTTCCTTTATCACTCCATTGGTCAGTATCCTGGCAAGGCGGAGGAAATGGCGGGGGCGCTCAAGTATTTCGCTGATGTCTGGGGGGCGGCGGATGACGCGCAATGGGGCAAGATGCTGGGCGAACGTCAGGTTTTTCTGGACTTGTGGCGCGCGCAGATTGAGGCCCCGGAGGGGTCTCTCACAAGTGCGGAGAACGTGACAGCGGCTCTCTTCTCTGTGCTGACGGCACTGCCCTCGGACCGTCTGCGGGGCAAGCGCGTGTTGGTGACGGAGGATTGCTTCCCGTCCTTGCATTTCATGCTGCAGGGCATGGCGGAGCGGCTGGACTTCACGCTGGACACCGTGCCCCTGCGGCAGGGCGATACATGGGTGCGGGCGGAGGATATGGTTTCCGCCTGGGGGCCGGACGTGGGGCTGGGGCTGGTGACCTGGGTCACCTCGACAGCGTCTTACCGGACGGATGTTCAGGCGCTGGTCGATCATGGCCACCAGATGGGCTCGCTTGTCGGTGTGGACCTGACGCAGGGCATCGGTTTGATCCCGTTTTCGGTGGCTGATACGCAGGCAGATTTCTGTGTCTCCACCTCGCTCAAGTGGCTCTGCGCCACGCCGGGGGCGGGGATCATCCAGATGCGGCCCGAACTAGTCAAAGAGGTCAACCCGGACCTGCGCGGCTGGTTTTCGCAGCCTGACCCGTTTTCTTGGGATCTGGACGCGTTCCGCTTTGCGCCTGACGCGCGGCGGTTCGACAATGGCACCCCCTCGGTACTGGCCTGCGTCGGATCTGTGCCTGCAATGCGCTGGCATGCGGGGCAGACGGGGCTGTGGGATCAGAACCATGAGCTGGTCGAGATGATCGTCGAGGAAGCCCGTAAGGTGAACGCCTCGTTCGCCAGCCCAACGGACCGCGCCGAGCGCGGCGGGTCGGTGATGTTGCGCATGGGCTCAGCTGAGGAAGCGGGCAGGGCGGTCGCGGGGCTCCGGGAGCAGGGTGTTTTCCTTGATGCGCGCGGCGCGACGTTGAGGATGTCACCGGGCGTCATCACGGACGCGCGGCACGTAGAGCGCTTGTTCGAAGGGCTACGGGCGTTGATCTGAAAAGGAGGGTGGGCGGTGCGCCCACCTCACGTAAGGTGGAGGCCTCCTCCACCCATGGTGCAAGAAACGAGGGAGTGGGGAACATGCGCAAGGTTGCTGTTGTCACCGGGGCGGCTGGCGGTTTGGGCCGGGCGATTACCGCGCAGTTGATCCAAGACGGATTGCACGTGGTGGGGCTGGATATCGATGCAGCCGGACTTGCCGAGATGGGGCAGGGGGATCACTTCACTGGAATGGTTGCCGATTTGGTGGACGCAGAAGCCATCACGGCCACGTTTGACCAGATCGCCGAAACCTTTGGTGGCCTCGATGCGCTTGTGAACAACGCGGGCACCTGTTTCATGTCGGATTTCCCTGACATCCCGGCAGAAGAATTCGAACGCCAGATGGCGATCAATTTCACGGGTGCCTTCCACTGCTGCCAACACGCGATCAAACTGATGGTGGGCCGGGCAGGGGTGCGCAAGATCGTCAATATTTCCTCCAACGGCGCCTATAACTTCGACGTTTTTGACCCGCCGCATTACCGGGCCTCCAAGGCCGCGTTGGATACGCTGACCAAAGACCTGGCCCGCCGCTATGCCCGCGACAAGATCGCCGTGAACTCCATTGCGCCCGCGATGACCGAAACGCCGCTTTTTGGGGTGTTGACGGAGGACGTGCTGGCCAAGGCCGTCGCTCAGATGCCGCACGGACACGCCATGCAGCCCAGTGAGGTGGCGCAATGGGTCGGTTTCCTGATCTCGCCCGCCGGGGACATCTCCAGCGGGAACGTGATCATCCTCAATCAAGGCCGGGATGTGCGTTGACGATGCGTAGGGATGTTGCGCATAATATATGCGCATATCGGAGGTGCATCATGAGCTTTCATCAACGTACCAAGAAGGCCGTTAACGTGTCGCTGGACACGAGGGTCGTCGAAGAAGCAAAGCGTCTTGGCGTCAACATTTCTCAGGCTGCTGAAGAAGGGCTGCGGGCGGCTGTGCGCGAGGCATGGATGGAAGAGAACCGCGAGAGTATGGAGGCCTGGGGGCGCTGGGTCGAGAAAAATGGCTTGCCTCTTGAAAAGTACCGTATGTTTTGATGGCGAAATTTGACCTTTACCCATTCAATGGTGGGCTGGTTGTGGATCTGCAGGCAGACATCATTGATATTCCGGGCAGCCGGGTCGTTGCGCCGGTCTTACCCGAAGATGACATGCCACCGGTCACGCCTTGGCTGCATCCACAGGTGTCCATAGAGGGAGAGCGTTTCGTTGTTGTGACACATTTGCTTGCCGCCACGCCCGAAGCCGCATTGAGGGCCCCGATTGGAAGTCTGAGAGATTTTCAAGATGAACTCACTCGATCGATCGATACCCTCTTTTTCGGGTTCTGAGCTATTCAAACCACGCCGGCGCTTTGCTTAGATCCGGCCATTGCTCTGGACTATGGCCATAGATCACCAGTGCCTCCCGCTCAGCGGCCAGCGCCATGAGGCGGTCGCCGTGGTGGATGGCTTGGGCGACGTCCCAGGACCCTTCGAACTTCTCCTCAATCTCTGACGCGCGACTGGTTGCGTCAGAAGTCAGCAACACCCAGCCCGTTTGAGGCAGCCTGATCATAAATGCCAATTGCCCGGGCGCATGGCCGGGGCACAGCAGCACCTCGAACCCGTCGCCGAGAGCCATATCCGCCTCGACCAGGTGATAGTCCGCCTCCGGCCAGTCCATCGGCTTTTTGCCAGACCAGTACAAAGGGCGGGGCAGGCCGCGCTCAGCAGCGGCGATCAGGATCGGCACGTAGGGGAAGCCCGCCATGTCGCCCACATGGTCGATGTGCGTATGGCTTTGGATCATGAGGGTGACATCGGTCTTCGAAAACCCCAACAAGGCCAGCTGCGGCCCCGGCAGTTTGTCAGGCGTCACTGACAAAACCCGCCCGAAACTGCCCAGATCATCCTCTGCCGTCGCGGCCTCCGCATCCGCCGCATACTTGGCGGGAAATCCGGTATCGATCAGTACAACCTCGCCCGCGTCCGTCTCCACCACGTACCCGCAAATGCCGATCGTGCGTGGACCTGCGTGCACCTCGAACAGCCCGTAGTCGAGCACCGCAAGCCGTTTCGGTTTGCCCTTGAGGGTGATCTGGTTTCTCATGGGCCAACAGCACCCGGGGGTGGCATGAAAGTCAAGATACATGACCTGTTCCAGTACTTGCTGGAAACGACGGATGCGGAGCCTGAGGCCATCGTCGGCTTTTCGCTGTCAGGGTCTCCCCGGTTAGGCGACTTTCTGGAGGACCTCGACCCCGACCTGTCGCTGGACTGGAACAACCGCGACTTTCGCGGCTTGCCTGAGCTGCGCGACCATGTGCTGACCCATACGGGGCTGAGGGGCATGTGCACGGCCAAGGACGTGCTGATCACGGCAGGCGCGGCAGAGGCGAATTACCTGGCAATCATGCAGACCCTGCAGCCCGGCGACGAGATCATCGTTGAAACCCCAGGCTGGCCGCAGGCCGAAGTGCTGGCCCACGCAATAGGGGCGCATGTGGTAAAGGTGGAACGGGTGGAAGCCGAAGGCTGGCGTCTGCCTCTGGACCGCTTGGCCGACAGCGTCACACCGCTCACGAAAATGATCTTCATCTCCAACCCCAACAATCCCACAGGCGATCTGCTGAGCGCCGATGATCTGGCCGAACTGGTACGTATCGCGGATGGGGCAGGGGCATGGCTGCTGGTGGACGAGGTTTATGCGGGCCTCGAATGGGACGGCCCCCGCGCGCCGGCGGTGGCGGGTATGTACGCGCGGGGCATCACGACAGGCTCGGTCAGCAAGGCGCTGGGGCTGCAAGGGCTGCGGACCGGATGGTTGATCTGCCCAGACCCTGATCTGGTCATGGATGCGGTGATCTTGCGGGAAAATTCGTCTGAGATCATGAACATCTTAGGCGAGGTCATTGCCGAAATCGCCCTGCGCCCGGACCGCTACGCCGCCTCAATGGCAGAGGCGCGCAAGGCAGGGGCCGCGAACCTGGCGGAAATGAACGACTGGGTGGATAGTGTAGAGGGCCTCAGCTGGGTGCCGCCCCGCGCAGGGCTGATCGGGCTGGGCCGCTTGCCGGAAGGGATCGACAGTGACGCCTTTGCCAAACGGCTGCTGGCGGAGCCCTACCGCACCTTTCTGCTGCCCGGCAGCGCCTATGATCAACCGGATCACATCCGGCTTGGCGTCGGCGGCGGGGCAGAGGTAAACCTGTCCAAGGGGCTGGACCGCGTCGCACAGGCATTGAAGGATTGGGCATGATCATCGATTCACATCACCATCTTTGGGCACCGCAGACCGATCCCGGCAAGGTGGGATACGTCTGGTTGCGCGACATCGGCGCGCCGAAACCTTTTGGCGATCCGACACCCATCCAGCGGGACTATCTGATTGACGAGTTTCTGGGTGAGGCCGCGCCTGAGCGTCTCGCAGGCTCCGTCCATCTGCAATGCGACCCCAAGATCCCCGACCCGGTGGCCGAGACCGCGTTCATCCAGAAGATCAGCGATGACAGCGGTTTTCCGATCATGATCGTGGGTTTTGCGGACCTGGGGGCGGAAAACGTCGAAGAGGTCATCACAGATCACAAAGCCTACCCAAACCTGCGCGGCATCCGGCAGATCATTTCTCATCTGCCCGACCGACCCGACATCAGCTTTGCCCCGCGCAACCTGTTGGACGATCCCATATGGCGCGCGAACTATGCGCAGCTGGCAGATCACGGCTTGAGCTTCGATCTGCAGCTTTATCCCGAACAGATGCAGCAGGCGGCAGAACTGGCCGCCGATCACCCCGATGTCCCGGTGGTCATCGACCACCTTGGCAGCCCCTATGATGCATCGGAGGCTGGCCTGAAAACCTGGGAAGACGGCATGGCGGCGCTGGCCGCACTGCCACATGTGCACGTCAAACTAGGTGGCTATGCGATGTTCTTTGGCGGCGATCTGGGTGAGATCCAAACTCAGCTCACCCGAGCCGCATTGGAGATGTTCGGACCCAGCCGCGCGATGTTCGGCAGCAATTTTCCAGTGGACAAGCTGCACCTGAGATATGCCGATTTGCTGGCATTTATGCGCATGACTGCGGGGGAGAATGCTGGAGATGTGATGGGGAGTACGGCTGGCCGGTTCTATCGGTTAGGGGGCGTGTAATTTGGATCCTTTAAAATCTTCTAGTGCCAAGTGTCGGTTCTAGAGAGGTTTCCGTTTGATTTCAGGACTTTGTTGCGCTGATCAAGGTAAACGCCACCGTCGACCTGTGCGCTTACCCTAGTGTATTCCTAGAAAAGGAAATAGTCTGCGGTGATACTGGTGGCCGTCGTGTTCTTCAGTTCCAGCGCTCTCCGGCACATATAGTCTTGGGGTGTGCACTACCTTGAACATCTTTCTGCTCGCCAAAACTGGAACGTCCTGCCGCGCTGAGATATTTCACGTCCTCGCCTGACGCAAAGTCGATAATTGAATCCTTAACCCTATGAGGATCGGGAACGAATAGGACTGCAGCAGCGCCACCAAACAATTCATCACGGCCCGCGCTATCAAAGAAGCGGTCAGTGCCGGAGGTGCCTTTCAGGTGAATTGCATTCCTTTGATCACCCGAAACTTCCTAGATGTCGTTGTAAGTGGTCGAGCCATAATACCGATCGGTCAGCGTGATTCCTTCAATTGTAGTAGTTGCACCGCTGAGATGAGTGTGTAGTATATTAGGGTCGGCCTGAGCTGTAAGTCCTGACCCTAAGTCAGAGAGATCCTTGCGCCGCCGTTCGTCCCCTTTCTGAAGCCGCTTCATTTCTTTCTATTGGTTCGTGTCCATTTCGGTTCTGTGTTTTGTTGGCCATTTGTTTCCTCCGCTTTTCTAAACATAACGAAGGACCACTTCAGTAGGGGAAGAACGGGATCCCAACCCTGCCACGGGAACTGGGGCCATGATCTTTGCTAAAGTCCAGGCTCACGAGTTCTGACCGACGTAACACGTCGCCAATTCCCAGGAGGAAGATGGACTTGGCGCTTAGCCGGTGCGGGTAGAAAGGCAGGCTGGCGGCCCTTGCCAACCATGAGCCGGTCACGTGGGCGAATGCGCGCGAGCTGATAGGAATCTGGTTGGCTCAGATCGCGCGGCCGCCTTCGCACAAGGCGCCCTAATCGTAGCGCAGCTCGGTCGCCTTGCCGCGGAAGATGTAATAGCTCAGCGCCGTGTAGCCGAGGATTGTCGGCAATACAAAGAGCGTTCCCACAAGGATGATGATCAGGCTTTCCGGGGCAGAGGCGGATTCGTAGATCGTCAGCTGTTCTGGCACGACGTATGGGTAGAAGCTGTAAGCCATGCCGCTGAATGCCAAAGTGAACAGAACAATCACCGCCGCAAAGGGGCGCCAAACCCCGCCCGCCTCTGGGCTGGCTTTCAGCTGGCTTAGGCTGCGCCAGAGCACCAAAAGCAGCACCCCTGACAGGATCGGTAGCGGTGCCAAGTAGAGCATCGAGGGGAAGCTAAACCACTTCTCAAAAATCCGCGCGCTGACAAACGGTGTCGCAAGCGAGATTGCGGCGATACCAATCAGAACGCCCCAAATGCCGCCGCTGGCCCAACGGACCGCCTTGGCCTGCAGCGCGCCATCCGTCTTGCCGATCACCCAGGTGGCGCCGATGCAGCTGTAGCCCACTGTCAGGAAGATCGCCGATAGAACTGCGAACGCCACGTGAGGCAGCGTCCAGGTCAGCCCCATCACATACATCCCCAGCATGAACCCCTGAGACAGAGACGCCATCAACGAGCCCACAAAGAAGGCACCGTTCCAGAACCGTTTTTGCGTGATGGGGGCCTTGGCGCGAAATTCAAACGAGACGCCGCGCAGGATTAACCCGATCAGCATTACTGTCACTGGCAGGTAAAGCGCTGTGAGGATCACACCATGTGCCGGCGGGAAGGCCACCAGAAGGATGCCGATCGCCAGGACCAACCAGGTTTCATTGGCGTCCCAGAACGGACCTATTGAGGCCACAAGCCTGTCTTTTTCGGCCTCATCGGCTAGCGGCATCAAAAGGCCCACGCCAAGGTCGAACCCATCAAGCACCACGTAGATCAGGATCGACAGCCCCATCAGCAGGGCAAAGGTATAGGGCAGCCAGATGGTCGGCTCTCCGAACAGATGCATCATCGCTATTTCCTTTGCTTTACTCTCCGGGGATTGCGGCCACGTTTGCCTCACCACCGCGGTGGAAGTCGCGGCTGGGAAGAGGCTCGCCTCGGCTGCCCTTCCATGCGAGATAGGTGATGGTGCCCATGTAGGCCAAGATCAAAGCGGCATAGATCGCGAGATAGGCAATCAGCGTGGATAGCACCAAAGGTGACGGCACATCAGCCACGGCCTGCTTGGTTGTCATCACGCCCTGCACCAACCAGGGCTGCCGTCCGATCTCTGTCGTGTACCAACCGGCCAGTGTGGCGATCCAGCCAGAGAAGGCCATCGCAGCGAAACTTACCAGCAGCACCTTCGGCATATCCCCGGCGCCACGGCGACGCAGCATGTAAGCCCCAGCCCAGCTGAGCGCCAGCATCGCCATGCCGGTCCCCACCATGATGCGGAATGCCCAGAAGACAGGTGCTACAGGCGGATGCAACGCCGTGCCGTCTTCAGCCACGAACTCATTCAACCCTTTCACTTGACCCTCCCAGGAATGGGTCAGGATCAGCGAGGCCAGGCCCGGAATGGCGATTTCATAGTTGTTCTCCCGTGCCTCTTCGTCAGGCAGCGCGAACAGCACCAGTGGCACATTGGTGCCGGTCTCCCAGTTGGCCTCCATCGCGGCGACCTTGGCGGGTTGGTATTCTTTGGTGTTGAGCCCGTGCATGTCACCCATGAAGATTTGCACAGGGATCAGCAGCGCCCCCAGAATGACACCCGTCCGCAGGGTGGACTTCACGCTTTCCGCCTTGTCACCCCAAAGCAGACGCAGCGCAGAGATCCCGGCCACCAGAAAGGCCACGGTCAGGCCCGACGCCAGCAGCATATGCGCCAGACGGTAGGGCATCGACGGATTGAAGATGATCGCCCACCAATCGGTGGCATAGGCCACGCCGTCGCGCATCTCGAACCCTGCGGGCGTGTGCATCCAGGAATTCAAAACCAGAATCCAGAAGGCGGACATGGTGGTGCCAAAAGCCACCAGGAAGGTCGCAGTGGTGTGCAGCCAGCTAGGCACTTTGCGCGCCCCGAACAGCATGATCCCAAGGAACACCGCCTCCAAGAAGAAAGCCGTCATCACCTCATAGGCCAACAGCGGCCCGGCAATGTTGCCCACGGTCTCCATGAAGCCCGGCCAGTTGGTGCCGAACTGGAAAGACATGGTGATGCCAGAGACGACGCCCATCGCGAAAGACAGAGCAAAGACCTTCACCCAGAACAGGTAGGCATCCATCCATTTCTGTGCGCCGGTCGCGGTGTAGCGCAGCTTGAAGAACAACAGCATCCACCCGAGCGCGATGGTGATCGTCGGGAAGAGGATGTGGAACGAGATATTCGCACCAAACTGAATGCGTGACAGGATGAGCGTGTCCATAATCGGCTCCTTTCAGGACAGATATAGGGGGCCGATAGGCGGTGGGTATGCGACAGAATGGACACGCGTCAAGTTGGCACAGGTGTTTGCCACGTCTGCTATGAGGCGGATACCCAGGCACAGGGTCAACCCAGGGCGTGTCAGACGTGGGAATACGTGCTCCGCTCTCCACAAGAGCTGCCGCTCGCGCGGTCGCAACGAATTGGCGCTTTGTCCTGCGCGCCAGACGTCGCCCGTGGTAAGTTCGGCCAACCAAAGCGAACGGTAGCTGGACGCTTTGGATTGGGAGCGTAGGAGCGTGGAACCTCGGGAAGAGTTCAAGGGTAATCCCCGCGATATTTAGGGGTGTGTGGAAGTAGAATTTTCTCGAAGATCAAAGAGGAGATTCTGATGAAGAAATCAAAGTACAGCGACGCGCAGATCATGGCGATCCTGAAGCAGGCAGAGAACGGCGTGCCGGTGTCTGATCTGTGTCGCGAACATGGGATGAGCAGCGCGAGCTTCTACAAGTGGCGCTCGAAGTATGGCGGGATGGATGCGAGCCTGATGGCGCGGATGAAAGAGCTGGATGAAGAGAACAAACGCCTGAAGAGGATGTATGCTGAGAAGAGCATGCAGAATGATTTGCTCAAGGAGGCGCTTGGAAAAAGTGGTGAGGCCGTCCACGGCCCGGCAGGGCATTGCCCTGCAATGTCCCGAGAGGGACAAAGGCGCGAGATGGCCGAATGGGCGGTGCGTTACCGATCCGTCAGCATTGCCATGGCTTGCAGGGCGTTCTCGATCAGCGAGACCTGCTATCGGTATGAGCCTAAACTCAGCGATGAGAACGAGCTGATCGCCGGCTGGCTGATCGCGTTGACAACAGCAAAGAAAACGTGGGGCTTCGGTCTGTGCTTTCTGCATCTGCGGCTGTGAGCGATACTTGAACTGCGACTCCTATTCCTTTCGAGGGTAGGGGCGTTGACCCATCTCCTCCATCATCTTTTCTCGGAAGACTTCGGCAGGTGTTTTCCATCCGAGGCATTTTCTGGGTGTTGCGTTGAGGCGGTCGCAGATCATTTTCAATTCATGATCTGTGACAGCCGTGATGTCGCGCTTCCTGGGCAACCATCTTCTGGCGCGTCGGTTGGTGTTTTTAACAGTGCCCTTCTGCCACGGGCTGGAGGGGTCACAAAACCAGGTTTGCGTGCCGATCTCGGCCTGCAAGTGCGGCCAACTGACGAACTCGGTGCCGCGGTCGAAGGTGATGGAACGACGCGCGATGTAGGGCAGATCACGAACGGCTTTCATGATCTTTCCCATAACGGGTTTGGTGCGTTTGTTCGGGTTTTTCAGAAGCACGGTGAAGCGGCTCACTCGCTCCACTAGAGAGGTCACGTTCGATTGCCCAAAGCGTTGTTTGAACAAGACAAGATCAGCTTCCCAATGTCCAAATTGGCGGCGGTGTGCGACATCATCCGGGCGGAACAGGATGCTGACATCACGGTCGAACTTGGGCTTCTGCCGCTTTCGGGCGCGACGTGGACGACGGGCTTTTCGGTGCTCAGGCAGGTACCACCAGAGTTCTTGGTCCATGCCTTCTTTCGAGTAGATGTAGCGATAGATAGTCTCTTGGCAGACGCGCAATTTGGCGCTTTCATAGATCATCCGGTTGCCGATCTGCTCAGGCGTCCCATTGCCCGGCAGGCGATTTGGCAAAGCCAAGTCTGCCGAGAGGGGGCCTTGTTTGATCCGGGCGATCACGGTCTTGCACAGGTCCGGATGGCGGATCAGCTTTCGTTGCACGGATCGACGTTTGTTCGTCTGCAACTGGGCGGCATGACCGAAGTACCCCGCATACTTCTTCGGGAAGGCATCATCGGCCCAGAAGTTCCTTTTGATCTCGCAATGAATGGTCGACTTCGAGCGCTTCAGAACACGCGCCATCTCTCGGACGGGGACTTTCGCATGCCACCAATCCTCGATTCTATGACGTTCTCTCAAGCTTAGTTGCGTGTAAACGGCTCCCATGCCATGATCTCCTATTAGATAACTCATTGTTTTCTAATAGGATTCGCACTTCAGAGTAGCGCGCTCCTGTTGTGAACTCACGTTGAAGTGCAGTTCCTGATATGTCGTTTTATTCCAGACGGTTCTGGATTTCCATCAGCTTGGTCTCAAAGACCTCGGCGGGGGTGTGATACCCGAGGCACTTGCGCGGTGTGGAATTGAGGCGATGGCAAATCGACCTCAAATATCGATTTGTCAGCGCCGTCGGTTCGGTTGAGCGGGGCAGATATTTCCGCAGCCTGTTGTTCGTATTCTCGACGGTGCCTTTCTGATACGGCGCTTGCGGATCGCAGAACCACGCATCTGCGCCGATCCCGGCTTTGAGATGCTTCCATGCTGAGAACTCGGTGCCACGGTCGAACGTGATCGATTGACGCGCATCGGCGGGCAGGGGGGCGAGGCCCTGGATCAGCGCTTCCATGATCGGTTTGGACTGGCGATCCTCGTTGCGCATGACGACGGCATACCGGCTCACGCGTTCGACCAGGGACGTCATGTTGATCTTTCCATGCTCCTTGCGGAACATCACTAGGTCGCACTCCCAATGGCCGAACTCAGAGCGTTCCGTGATGCGGTCAGGCCTGTGGGACAGGCTTTGTGTGTCGAAGATATGCGTCCGATTATGTCGGCGGTAGCCACGCGGTCTGCGGCGTCTGCGATGTTCTGGGAGATGGCGATAGAACTGCTCCTCGCGTCCATCCTTGGAATAAGCGAACCGATAGATCGTCTCATGACTCACGCGGATCGGATGGCGTTCGAGCCGCATCCGGCCTGCGATCTGTTCCGGCGACCAGCCAGCCTTCAATCGGTCTTCAACGGCAGCCTTCACCTCGGGGTGCCTGATCATTTTACATTGGATCGCACGGCGCGCTTCGTATTTGTCCTGGGCCACAAGCGCCTGGTATCCATCCAGCTCGGGTATTTCTTTGTCAGTATATCGATTGCGTTTGATGTCCCGGTAGATCGTGGAGGGGTCGCGGCCCAAACGATCCGCGATCTCTGTTATCGGCATTTTGGCTTCAAGCCACTTTGCGAGCTTTCGGCGTTAGTTCAGCGTCAGATGACAGTAGTGGCTTCCCATTCTTCGTACTCCATACAACTCTCTGTATTCGTACAGAATTTGCACTTCGTTTGTGAATCCACCCGCGTACAAACAAGATTCACATAATTTGAATTATGTAATTTTCAGGCTAGAGTACTCTAAGTATGCCACTACGACGGCGGCAGCGGACCTGGGATTGAGGCTGCAAGACCGGTCATTGCTGTTGCTGCCGCAAGCACACAACGCAAACGTTCCAATCGGCACGAAATGGAACTGCACTCAAAAACCGACCACTCAAATGCGCCGACTATTGGAAGGCCGACGTCCAGTTTCACAAATCAGTCTGTGTCGATTAAGACCGTCTCGCTCGGGGAGCAGAATTCATGCTGTCTGCGGCAACGTCTCGTGCGCAGGTAGGGACTGTGCCGACCACTTTCTGCGGCCAATTCGGTCAAGTCAGCTTAACGTCTCGCAAAATGCGTCCCCCCCCCTAAGAGGACACCCATGTGCCGCGCCAATTGTCCGCCCGTTTATACAGTGCGCGCCGGTGACGGTCGCCCAGATGCACCAGGTCGATTGTCGTCAGCTTGCAGTGTAGGACAGCAAAACGGTCGCGTTTGATGGGTTTTTCGTAGTCGTAGACATGGGCAATCGGCGTGCCTGGCGCGGGTTCGGTGCCGTAGGACACACGCGATCCGGGCGGCACCCTGGCCCACTGCTCTGCGACCTTTGCACCCGTCAGGATCGTGACCTCTGCGCTCAGCCGGATCTGCAGCTGTGCGCGCGGCACCCAGATGTGCAACGCGGCCAGCGGCGTGGCACGCAGCGCCTCGATCTTGGCGGTCCGTGTGTCGGTGTGCACCTCGACCTCTGCCGTGCTTTCAGTGGCGCGGCGCAAGACCACGGTGCGCGCTTCTGGGGCGCCCTCAGGCGACACGGTGGCCAACGTGGGCTGTCGCGCGGGCGCACGGGCGTCGGCCACGCCGCGCCGCAGGTGCTGCCAGCCTTCGTCCAGAAACGCCTGCAGGTCGTTTGGGTCACTCATATCCCGTCATCTCCAGATAGCCGATCCCGGTATGGCTGCCGCTGAGGGTCACCGGCCCCTCCCAATAGGGAATGCTGAGCGGCATCCAGGATTGTGGGTTGAGGGCGCTCACGGTGACGTCGACACCGCGCGCGGGCAGGCGGACTTGCCAGCGGGTGGGCACGTCACGTCCGGCGACATCCGTTTCCGCCAAGGGTTCGGCGCGGAAGGCCCCGTCGGGAAAGGCGGTGGTGGTGCCGTCTGCTGCGATCCAGGTCGAGGCGCTGTAGCGCGTGCCATCTGTTTGGCGCAGTTGAAAGCCCATCAGCTTGTCGCCATCGTCAAAGGACAGCGAGAACCAGTCCCAGCCCGACTGGTTGTCTGACAGTGGTTGGGAGGACCATTCACGGTCAAGCCAGGCCTGGCCTGTCACCGCCACATCGCCCTGAGGCAGGCGCAAGGTGCCTTCGATCCGGAAAAAGGGCTGGGAGTAGTAATAGCTCGCCTGCCCCTCCGCCGATTTGACCGAGAAGCCCGCGTCGCCGTGAAAGATCAGTGGGCCTTGCGCCTCAAGCGCCATGTCATAGGCGAAATCCGGCCCCGCTGCCCGCAGCGACAGCGTGTCAAAGTCCGGGCCTTCCAGCGCCCATTCGTCGATCCAGGCACGGAAAGGCGCGGGCTCCACCCCCGCCTGTCCGATGCCGCCCCGCGCAAAGCGCTCGGTGGCAAAGTGCCGTTCTGGCGTGGTCACGGCGGCATGGGCGAACCAGACCTGGGGGGAGCGCCAGCCTGCCGCCTCGCCCGGTTGCAAAGCAGAGCGGAAGAGCGTCCATTGCAGCCCGTAGGGCGTGCCGTCCGCCGCTTGTAGATTGGCCGTCAGATACCACCATTCGATGCGATAGTCTGGGTGCGCTCCATGGTCCTGCGGGAAAGTGAACTGGGGGTTGGGTTGCGGGACGGCGAAGCCCTCCGCATCCGTGCCGAGGCCGGAGAAGCCCTGTGCGAATGCTGTGAAGGGCAAAAGGCAGAAGAAGGCGACGGCTCTAACGTTCATTGGCAAAGACCTTCAACAACGTCGCAGGCGGCAGCCGCATCAGCCGCAGCGCGGGCCAGGCCGCGGCCAGCAGGGCGGCAAGACCCGCGTAGAGCCCGAGCCGCGCGTAATCGGCAGGGAACAAGAACATCGGCAGGCGCCAGCCAAAGGCCTCCACATTGATCACGCTCAACAGAACCCAGGCGAGCACCAGTCCAAGCGGCAAGGCCAGCAGAAAGACCAGCAGCGCGAGGGCGGCCGCGCGAACGAGCTCCAGCCGCCCCAACGCGCGGCGCGTCAACCCCAGCGCCCAGACCGGGGCAAGCTGTGGCAGCCGTTGGTCAGCAAGCGTCAGAAGGCTCATCAGGATCGCAAAGCCCGCAACACCGAGGGTCAGCACGTTAAGCGCCTGCGTCACTGTGAAGGTCCGCTCAAAGACCTGCAGGGACATGGCCTTGATGGCCTCCTGATTGATCATCGTATTGGGCGGCAGGCCAAGGTCCCGGCTGAGCGCGGCGCGCAGTCCCGCCACATCACCCGTTCGCAGGCCAAACCGCAGCGGCACAACGTCGGGGTGGCGGGCCTTGAACAAGGCCTCAGAAGCGATCACCTGACCGTTGGGGTTGCCGTAGTCCCCCACCACCGCCGCGATGGGCAGGCTTAGATCCGGGGCGATATCCACTGTATCGCCAACCCACAGATCACCCCGCCGCGCCATTTGCTCGTTGACGACAACGGCAGCGCCCTTGGCGACCTGATCCCAGGCGTCTGCCGTAGCCTCCAGAAACACCCAGGCTTCGCGGTACGTCTGCCCCACACGCACACCGTAAAGCCGTGCAGGCTGTCCGGCGATCTGCGCCTGGACGGTCAGGAGCGGCAGCGCTTCGATCCCCCTGTCGGCAAGGTAAGTCTCCAGCGCGACACTCTGATCTGCGGTTTCGACCTCCACAAACAGCTCTGGTGCGAGGCGTTGGTCCAGAAAGCCGGTGAACGTCAGCCGAAAGCTCGACACCATGGTCGAGACGCCGATGTTGGCTGACACCGCCAACAACAGGGCCATCAGCGCGAGGCTGAGACCCGGCAGCTGCTGGCGGGTGTCGGCCCAGAACCAGCGGGGGATAGGGGCTGTCGTGCGCGCCTCGATCAGGCTCAGCACGCGGGCAAAAAGACCGGGCAAGGCAAGGGCGGCACCCAGCAGCAAGGCGGCGAGCATCACGAAGCCGAAAAAGAGACCCTCCGCAGCCACCAGCAGGATCACAGCGAGGCACAAAAGCAACAGCGCCGCAGCTGTCATCCAGCGATAGCGGCGCGATCCGGCCACGGCCCAGGCGCGGGGACGTCCGCTGGCCAGAACGGGCATGTGCCAGATCTGCCAAATGCGCCCACTCAGGGCGACAAGCGTGCCAAGGACGGTGATCATCAGCCCCGACAACCACCACTCCGGGCGCAGTTCCAGCGTGCCGGAGATTTGCGCGCCATAAAGCCCCCGCAGCGTCGCCGCCACGTCCGGCAGAAGGAGCGCTGCGATCAGATACCCCAGCACAATACCAAGCCCTGCCCCAATCAGCGCAAGGACCAGCATTTCCGCCACGATCAGCCCGATCAGCGCGCGCAGCGGCACACCAAGGGACCGCAGGGTGCGGATCATCCCGCGCCGCTGCTCAAATGCAAGGCCAATGGTGCTGTGCACGATGAACAGCCCGACTGCAAAACTCAGCAGGCCAAAGGCCGTGAGGTTGAGGTGAAAACTGTCGGTCAATTGGGCGATGTCTGCGGTCTGCTGCGCGCCTTGCAGGCGCAAGCCGGGCGCGATGTCGGTAAGCGCTGGTTGCGTCAAAGGCTGCTCCGGCAGCAGGATCAGGCGGCTCAGATCATCGCGGTCCAGAAGCCGCTGCACCACCCCGATGTCGCCCACCGCCACGCCGGGGGCGACGCCCGGATCAACGCGCACCTCTGCGATACCATCCAACGCGCGGGCTGTTTCGGCATCTGCAAAAAGCGGCGGTGCTGTGCCAAAGGCGGCCAGTGCAGGCGCGCCGCTCATCTCGGCCGCGCCAAGCCCGCTGGGGGCCGTCAGCACGTCGAGGCCCACCACGCGCACGTCGCGCAACCGGCCCTCCACCACAGGCGATACCAGCCACCCCGCGCGGCGCAGATCGACATAGGTCTGCTGCGGTATTCTGTCACCTGCGCGCGGAATCAGCTGGTCGTATTGCCCCTCCCCCAAGGTCGCGGCGGCGGCATCATAGCTTGCCCGTGCCTCCGCATTGATGGCCTGCACCCCGGTCCAGAGGCCCGTTGCCAGCGCCAGCCCCGCCAGCAGCGCGAACAATTGCAGCGGGTTGCGCCGCCAGTGCGACATCAGCGCGGCAAGACAGGCGCGGATCACGACACCACGCCCCCTTTTAGGTGCAGCACGCGGTCCATGCGGGCGGCCAGTTTGGGCGAATGGGTCACGACCATCAACGCCGCCCCCGTCTGCGCGACAAGCGCCAGCATCTGGTCCAGCACGGCCTCAGCGGTTGCCTCATCCAGGTTGCCGGTGGGCTCATCGGCCAGAAGCAGCTTTGGCTTGGCTGCCAGCGCGCGGGCGATGGCGACGCGTTGCTGCTGACCGCCTGACAGGGCCTCGGGGTATTTGTGCAGCTGTTCTGACAGCCCCAGCGACTCTATCAGCTGAGCGATATGCGCTTTGTCGGGTTGACCCGCAAGTGAGGCCTGAAAGGAGATATTGGCCGACACGCTGAGCGAGGGGATGAGGTTAAATTGCTGAAACACAAGCGCAATCTCGCGTCTGCGCAGCGCGGCTCTGCCAGTATCGTCCATCGCCGTGATGTCTTGCCCAGCGACTTGCACGGTGCCTGCATCCGGCTCCTCCAGCCCCGCCGCGATGTGCAAGAGCGTGCTTTTGCCGCTGCCGGATTCGCCGGTCAGCGCCATCGTGGCCCCCGCCGCGAGTGAGAAGCTCACGCGGCTCAGCACCGGCACGCTCCCCCCGCTGTCGCGGTACGACTTGCTGACGTCTTCGAAGGCTAGAACCATGCGTATCGCCTCACTGCGCGCAACCTACTTTATGGGCGCACCTTTGGAAGGCCAGAGGACACAATGGCGCGGGTTGAGGGGGTGTTCTGGACCAAGCCTCAGCTTACGTCTGAGGCTCTGCCTGCTCTTTCATCTGCGCGTTCACGTCAGGCGCAACCGGGTCGATGGCAGCCACATCAAGCGTGGACCATGTGCCTTCGCCCACCGGGTCGGGCGGCGTCATGCAGGACCGCTGGTGAATGCTGACTTTGGCGATGAAATGGGCGGACACAGGTGCGGTGACAAACAGGAACGCCATGATGAGCAGTTCGTGGAACGACGGATCGCCGTCCACAGCTGCATCAATCATGGATGCAGCCAATAGCATGCCGATGCCGATGGTGCCGACCTTGGTGGGCGCGTGCAGGCGTGTCATCGGACCATTAAACTTCAGCAGGCCCAGGGTGCCGACCAGAATGAACCCGGATCCGATGGTCAGGCAGAGGGCGGCGGCGTAGGTTGCAATCAACTCCCAGCTCATTCGATGATGTCCCCCCGCAGGATGAACCGCGCCAGGGCAACGGTGGATACGAACCCCAGCATTGCGATCAGCAGCGAGACCTCGAAATAGACCCGCACGCCCTGATAGATGCCCAGCATCGTGACCAGTCCAATAGCGTTGATCACGATAGTATCCAGCGCCAGAATGCGGTCCGACGCCGTCGGTCCGATGACCAGCCGCACCATGGTCAGGATTTGGCTGACCGCCAGCGTGACAAAGGCAATCACCATCGCCAGATCGAAAAAGCTCATCGCAGTTGTCACAGGAAAATCTCCTTCAGCCGGGCCTCATAACGGGTCTTGATCTCATCGCGCACGCCGTCGGGGTCGTCCGTGTGCAGCACATGCACCAGCAGGCACAGGCCATCGTCCGAGAGGTCAGAGGACAACGTACCGGGTGTGAGCGTGATTGTCCCCGCCAGCACCGTGATCGCCTCGGGCTGCTTGATATCGAGCGGCACGACAATCCATTCCGGCTTGAGCTTCGCATTCGGCACCGTCAGCACGATCCAGGCGACCTGAATGTTGGCCACCAGAATGTCCCACAACACCACAAGGCTGTAGGATGCCATTTTGCCGATGCGGATGCCATTGGGCCGATCGGGCCACCAGGCCGCAGTCATGATCGGCAGCACGATGCCCAGGATGATGCCAAAGACCACCATGCCCGCACTGATTTCGTTCTGAAGCAGCGTCCAGGTGATGGCGAGGATCAGGGTCAGGAGCGGATGCGGAAACAGCCAGTTGTAGAGCCGCGTCATGTCATTCCCCCTCCTTCGGTTTGCTCAGCTTGCCGGGGGAGTCGAGAACGGCGGTCATGTAGGCGTCCGGTTCAAAGAGCTCGCGCGCAAGCGTGCTGGTATAGCCGTGCACTTGCCCCGCGAAGACAGTGTGCAGCACCAATGCCGCCACCAGCCCGCCCACGGCCGTATAGGCCAACGGTGAAGGCGTGTGGCGGTCCTCTGCAGCATCCTCGGTTTCCGTCAGATCCGCAGAATGCGCCTTCCAGAACAGCGCACTGCCCGCGCGGGCAAAGCCCACAACCGCGATCAGGCTCGATGACAGCACCACTGCCCAGATCCAGACCATCAACCCGTCGTCAAATGCCGCGTCCAACACCAGCAATTTGCCCAGAAACCCCGACAACGGCGGCAGCCCCGCCATCGCGATCGCACCGACAAAGAACAACCCTGCTGTCAGCGCGCTGCCGCGCATGGGCGCTTGCGGTTCCAGCTCCACATTCCCGCGCCCGGTCCGTACAAGGTCAGACACCAGGAACAGCGTCGCCCCCGCCAGCGTCGAATGCACGATGTAGTAGATCGCAGCCGCAATGCTCTCTGGCGTGAAAAGCGCGATGGAGATCATCACCATCCCCATCGACCCGATCACGGAAAAGGCCACCAGCCGGTCCAGCCGTTTCGCGGCCAGCACACCGACCATGCCCACAGCCAACGATAGCAAAGCGGCAGGCAGCAACCAAAGGCCATGCAGGCCCGCCGTCACCTCCAGCTCGGGATGAAAGATCATCGTGTAGACGCGGATGATGGCATAGGCCCCCACTTTGGTCATGATCGCAAAGAGTGCGGCAACAGGTGCGGGCGCCTCCGCATAGCTCGACGGCAGCCAGAAGTGCAGCGGCAACAACGCCGCCTTGATCGCAAAGACCAACAGCAACAGCACCGCCGCGATGCGGATGCCAACGGTTTCCTCAGGCGAGACCAGCGTGACCCGCTCCGCCAGATCCGCCATGTTCAGCGTCCCCGTCTCGGCATAAATCGCGCCGAGGGCAAAGAGGAACAGGGTCGAGCCAATGAGGTTAAAGAGCACATATTGCACTCCTGCCCTCAACCGCGCATTGCCGCCTGCGTGGATCATCAAACCATAAGAGGCGATCAGCAACACCTCAAAGAAGACAAAGAGGTTGAACAAGTCGCCCGTCAGGAAGGCGCCAATGATGCCCATCAACTGGAACTGGAACAGCGCATGAAAGTGCCGCCCGCGCGCATCCCAGTCAGAACCGATGGCGTAAAGCAGCACAAAAAGCGCCAGAATACACGTCAGCAGCACCATGAGCGTGGACAGACGGTCGCCCACCACGACGATACCGTAAGGGGCCGCCCAGTCGCCCAGACGATAGGAGATCACGGTGCCATCCGCGGTCTGCCAAGCCAGGCTCGCGGCCAGCGCGATCAGGGCAATCACGCCTGCGATGGAAAACACCCGCTGGATGCCAACGTGATAGCGCGCGGCCAGCACAATGAAGGGGGCCATCAGCGCAGGCAGGATGATGGGGGCAACGATCCAATGGGTCATGACGTGCCCTCGCCCTGTTCCGGCTGGTCGTCGATGTGATCATCGTCAGAGCCCAGGAAGGCCCCTAGTCCCACCATCACGGCAACTGCCGTCATGCCAAAAGAAATCACGATGGCGGTCAGCACCAGTGCCTGCGGCAGCGGATCAGTATAGGCTGGCAGCTCATACTTCAGGATTGGCGGCGCCCCAATGGCAAGCCTGCCCGTGGAGAACAGAAAGACGTTCACCGCATAAGTCAGCAGCGAGATGCCGAGGATCACCGGAAAGGTGCGCAAGCGCAGCAACAGGTAAATCCCCCCCGCAGTCAGGATGCCGATGGCGGATGCAACAAGAAATTCCATGTCAGCGCCCCCTGCCCTTCATGATGTCCCTTCCGGCAGCGGTTTTTCGCGGGACGGGTTGATGTCCATTGCATGTTCGCTGTCCTCTGTGTCTGCCCGGCGGGCGAGACGCGAGAAGCTCTCAAGCGAAAGCATCACAGCGCCGACCACGGCCAGGAACACGCCCACGTCAAAAAGGGCGGCTGTGGCCAATTCGAACTCCTGGAACGGCGGGATGCGGACATAGGTGAAGTCCGAAGTCAGGAAGGGTTTGGAGACAAACCAGGATCCAATGCCTGTCAGCCCCGCAATCAGCACCCCTGCCCCGATGATCCCGTGATACGGATAGCGTTGCCTTGCGGCGGCCCATGAAAAGCCCGAGGCCATGTACTGCATCACAACGGCGATGGAGACGATTAACCCGGCGATGAACCCGCCACCGGGCTCATTGTGGCCGCGCAGGAATATGAAGAAGCCGACCAGCAACACCACGGGCATGATGACCCGCGTCAGTACCACCATCATCATTGGGTGTTTGTCGCCCGCTTGCTGCTGATCGGGCACGCGATTGAGCAGCCGCCGCCGCACCGGGCCGTCCAGCAGTGTCTCGGTCAGCGCATAAATCAGCAGCGCCGCGATCCCCAGCACGATGATCTCGCCGTAGGTATCAAAGCCCCGGAAGTCGACCAGGATCACGTTGACCACATTGGTGCCCCCGCCCCCCTTGTAGGAATTGGCCAGGTGGAATTCTGAGATCGGCGTCGCAACGGCGTCGCGCAACATGTAGTGATAGGCCATGGCAAAGGCGGCAAGGCCCCCGGCGATGGACACTGTCACATCCCGGGTGCGGCGCAGCACCGTGCTTTCTACGGGCGTTCGATTGGGCAGGAAGTTCAGCGCCAAGAGCAGCAGGATGATCGTCACCGCCTCCACCGTGAACTGCGTCATGGCGAGGTCCGGCGCGCTGAGATAGACAAATCCGACAGAGACGATCAGACCACAAACGCCCAGCAGCACCAGCGCCAGCAAACGGTTGCGGTGCAGCATCACAAGGCCCGCTGTGGCTGCGACCAGCAGGACCCAACCGGCAATCGGCACCGGGCCTGTAGGCTGAAGCGTGCGCGTTGCAGGGCCCACGGTGCCTGTGATCCAGGCGTGATAGGCCAGTGCGACCATCGTGATGATGGCGATTGCGGCATAGCGCGTGAACGCCCCGTTGTGCAGCGGATGGATGATCGTACGGGCCAGCGCTGCCACGCCCTCCACCAGCGCCTCGAATATGGTCTTGGCCTCAGGCCGCGGCGTGGTTTCCCAGATGCGCAGCAGCGGCTTGAACAGCGCCATCAGGATCAGACCGCCCACCACTGCGGCAATCGACATGAAGAGCGCGGGCACCAGCCCGTGCCAGATCTTGATGTACTTCACCTTCAGTTCGGCAACGCCGCCAATCACGGACTTTGAAATCAGGATAACCAGGTCCTGCACAAGGAACGGGGCCACCCCGATCACCACGACCAGCACCACCAGGATCGCAGGCGGCAGCCACAGGCCGGGGCCGGGATCATGCGGCTTGGCCGGATAGTCGTCACGCACCGGGCCAAGGAAGGTATGCCCGATCAGCCGGAAGCAATAGGCGGCGGAAAAGAGCGAGCCCACGGTCGCCAGCACCGGCACCAGCCAGGTCGAGCCGAATAGAACCGTGTGGGTTGCTTCTTCCAGCATCATTTCTTTGCTGAGGAACCCGTTAAGCAGCGGAATGCCCGCCATCGACAGCGCGGCCAGCGTCGCAATGGTGAAAGTCACCGGCATCAGGTGGCGCAGGCCCCCTAGCCTGCGAATGTCGCGGGTATGTGTCTCGTGATCGATGATGCCAGCCGACATAAAGAGCGCGGCCTTGAAAGTGGCGTGGTTGAGGATGTGGAACACCGCCGCAAAGGCCCCAAAGGTCGTACCAGTGCCCAGCAGCATGGTGATCAGCCCCAGATGGCTGACGGTGGAGAAAGCCAGCAACGCCTTGAGGTCATGTTTAAAGAGCGCAATCACCGCGCCCAGCACCATGGTGACCAGCCCGGCGGTGGTCACGATCACAAACCACTCCGGCGTACCCGACAACACCGGCCACATCCGCGCCATCAGAAAGATGCCCGCCTTCACCATGGTCGCCGAGTGCAGATAGGCACTGACAGGCGTCGGGGCCGCCATGGCGTGGGGCAACCAGAAATGGAACGGGAACTGCGCGGACTTTGTGAAACAACCCAGCAGGATCAGAATGAGCGCGGGCAGATAGAGCGGATCTGCCTGGATAAGATCGCGGTTCTGCAGGATGACGCTCAGATCATAGGAGCCCACAATCTGCCCCAAGATCAGCATGCCGCCGATCATCGCCAGCCCTCCCATACCGGTGACCGCCAGCGCCATCCGCGCGCCTTGGCGCCCTTCGGGCAGATGCTTCCAATAACCGATCAGCAGGAAGGAAGACAGCGACGTCAGCTCCCAGAACACCAACAAAAGCAGGATATTATCGCTCAACACGATCCCCACCATCGCGCCCTGGAACAACAGCAGATAAGTGAAAAACTCACCCATGTTGTCGTCGCGGCTCAGGTAGTGGCGGGCGTATGCGATTATCAGCAGGCCGATGCCGAGGATCAGGAAGGCAAAGAAGAACCCCAGCCCGTCCAGCATCAGAGTAAAGTTCAGCCCAAGTTCCGGCAACCAAGCCACCCGCGCCGTGACCAGCTCACCGCGCAGGACCTGCGGCAGATTGGTCAAAAGGCCAACGAAGGCCAGCAGCGACACGGTGAAGGTCACACCGGCAACCGCAGCACGTCCGGCAGCATTCATCAGCCCTGGTAGCAAGGCACCCAAGAACGGCAATGCAACGATAAAGAGTAAGGACACGGTATTCCTGTTTATCTAATGTTCTGTGCGTGCCCTCAATCGGGTGCTCCCCCTATTGCTAGTGCATTGTTCTGCAAAGGCCAGTACAGTTTTCTAAATTGGCGGCTCTTGGAGCACAATAAGGGAGTGCCGTCTTGTGTCTCTTACCCCCTGCCCCACAAGATATTGCAATAACCTCTTGCGCGAATCCCTCCGCGAACCAAGAGGCATGAAAAGTCAGGCGACGAAAGTTGTTTCCTGTGCAAACGAAATTACAGTAGGTAAGAAAACAGGTGCGTAGATGAACGCGGTTTTTTGGCGCAACCACCTGGATGCGGTGATGCGGGCGGGATCAGTCCCACGTGGCGATCCAAATTTGATTGTCGACGCATGACTGGCATTGGTTCCATTTGGATGATGGTTTCCGGTGCCGGAAGACGCAAGCCAAGAGCATCTTGAAGTTGTTCTATGTTGTAGTGTTTTCTCCATTCTTCGATCAGGATTTGCGCCTCAGGCAGAGCGCTCAATATTCGCGGCTCCCATCAACAAAGTAAGCACAAATCGTCATCAACCACTGGCTCCAGAAGAAAAATATCACACTCATTCTTCAGGTGCTCAATATGCGGCCACTCGTCCCAGAATCACAGTTGAAGGAGGCCCAAACCAGAGCCACGAAAATTGGGGGCTAGACAGGGTCACGTCCGGGCAATTTCCTGATTTAGCGTACTTTAAACACGCTTGAGACCGACCTCTGAGTTGATATTCCGAACGGGGGTATGAACAAATATGGTGAGCAGGAGATCATTAACATCGACCAAGCCAGTCAGTTCTCGTCATTCGACTGTGCCAACCGATAGCGCCGATCTGGCCTATGTATCTCATTGGATGGGAAAGGCCGGTTCCTCGACAATATATTCGCGGAACGTCTGTAGGGCAGACTGGACTATGAATGCGTCTACTCGCACGCGCAGGAAAAAGGATTAGAGGCCCGCATCACGATCGCAATGTTCCCCCCCGACTACAGATCAGCGGCTTAACTGTGCCATAACGCACACGCAAAACTCCTAGATTCTGGCAGGTTTTGGCAGACAGCGAACGGATTGAGCAAACAGAGGTTTATCTACTCACTTGCTTGAAGCAATTAGATCAAAAACGGCAATTGCGCCATCCGCCATTGCCTCACGGTCTAACTCCTCCTCATTGAGGTGCTCAAAGAAGTATTTGAGTTGACCGGACGTCGCAAAAAGTCTCATTTCGTTAAGGTAGCTTTTGGGCCACTGCGGGTTCAATACACCGGTCTTAAGTAGGATCGATGCACCTAGCGCTGAGCCGTTCAGCGCATAGAGCACACCCCATGACCAGCTCTGAGAAGGTACGCAAGTTGAACGCTCAGCCATCGATTGAAATCCCAGATCAAGCGCGATTGCCCGTCTGCGTCTTTCCTCCGCGTTACGGTAACTCTTGAGTGCCGAGCTCTTGGTCGCCGCCGCGCCGAGGGTTGCATGTGCCTCAAAAAGCGCACTGAGCCAATCAGAGTATGCAACACGCGAAGCAAATGCGCTGGAGGAGAACCAACTCTTCTCAGCAGTCGCATGAGCTGCCCCCGTTACATGTTTCAGAAAGTCACGGTTCTGGGAGAATTGGGTTGCCTCCGCGGCGTCATTGACCTCCATTCCACCATTCATCCCCGACTCAATTGAATTGCTAAGGCATTCTTGAGCTCAGTCTCATCGACGGGTTTAGTCAAGCGTGGAATCTGCCTGAGCTCATTGCTAAGCTGAGCTTTCTCTCCGTATCCCGTGACAAAAACGAAGGCGACATTTAGTTCAAACAAGCGCTGCGCAACAGCCTCGCTGGTTTGACCACCGCCGAGGTTGACATCCAGCACGGCAACGGTTGGTGTTTCGTTTTCAATAAATGCGATGGCATTTTGGACGCTTGAAAACTTGATTACGTCACTGAAACCCAGATCGCTCATCTGATCGCCCATCTCTTTGGCGATCACGAAATTGTCTTCCAAGATGAGCGCTGTCCCCTCCAACGAGGTTGAAGGGAGGCCCATTTTTTCTGTCAAGCTGAGATGCCTTTCTTCCGGCTCTTTCTGGTCCTCAAACAGGGCATCAGCTTTGCTGAGGTCGAACATGTCATCCGGTAGAAACAACTCTGAGTGTATACCGTCTTCCCCAAATGTCAGCGATGCGCGTCCGCCCATCTCGTGAGGCACAGCTTCTTTGATCAGCGTCGATCCAAAACCCACCTCTTCCGGTTCGGAGACCTTCGGACCATTGAGTTCCCGCCAATAAAGCTCATACCCCCTATCACCCCGGTCGATCGAAACTGCAACAGAGCCACCCGCAACAGAGAGCGCCCCGTACTTGGCCGCGTTGGTTGTAAGTTCATGGACGACCAATGAGAATATGGGGGCGATATCAGCGCGCATCCTTGGGTTTTCACCTGTCACGGTTATCTGAGGATGATCCGCCTGTTCATAGGGCGCAAGTTCGGTTCGGATGAGCTGTTGTAAGCCGATCGCATTTGCGGATGTACCAGATGCAATGTCATGGGCCGTCGCCAGCGCTTGGATACGCGCCTCTAAGGACTTGGAATAGGAGTTCAGTGAGCCGTATCGACGGCGCGCTTGAGAAGAGACTGACCGCACCAAGGCCAGGATATTGCGCACGCGATGGTTCAACTCGTTGATCATCAGTGCCTGCTGGCGGTTGAGTGTGTTAAGCAAGGCGCGTCGCTCGGCAGAGTTGATGATTGCCCAAATCCGGTGAGTAAAAAATAGATCCTGATCTGTCCAGGGCTCACTCCGACCGGAGACTTGCTGCATATATGTCATGAAAGATCCGCGCGGCATAAGTCGTGTGCGGCCCGACACGGTTTCAAGGATCTTCTCAGGATTTCCTGCCCATGAGATGCTTTGTTCGATCTCTCGCCGAAAAAAGCAAATGGCACGGCCTGGATCGATGGCATAGGCAAGTGCCCCGGCCACCCCGTTCAAATCGGTCTTCAAGTCTGGGAATGTCTCGCTAAGACTTTCAATCGTAACGACACGAGTCCTGTCTTCGTGAGCGAGACACAGCAGCTTATTCAAGACGCTCTGTCCCGGTACCTTACCGTAATTCCGGCTTTGTGATCCAACGACCGCCGACACGCCTTGGGCTTTAAGCACCTTTGCCACAGTCGGCGCGATGCTTGGAAGAAACGCGTCCATTTCCGTATCTTCATCGATCTCCAATAGTAGCCGATCCTTGATTTGGTCTACGTTTTTGATCTGGTGAAGTAAGTCGCTTTGAATAAGGTTCTCTAACTTCGAGGTGAAGATGGGTACGAACTTTCGCAGAACATGTCGCAGTTTGGCGGACGGTACACGCGGCAGTCTGTGATGAAGAGAGACGATACCCCACAATTCGTCTTTTACAACGATGGAGAGCGTCAACGTTGATCTGACCTCCATATTTCGCAGATATTCCATGTGAACAGGTGACACGCCTCGCGTTGCAGCAAGGGAAATGTCGAGTGGCGGCAACCCCTAATAGGCAGCCAACAGACGCGCGGGTTCCTGTTCTACATCTTCAATGAAGCGAACGGGTAGTTTTGCCATAATCGCGCGCGCTTGCGGTGGGATGTCAAAACTTGGAAAGCGTAGCCCCATTAAGGATTCCATCCTAGCCCGCTTTTCTTCTGATACGACTTCGCCGTTATAGTCCTGGTCGAATTTATAGATCATCACACGGTCATAGCCCGTGAGGTGGCGCAGCAAGCCCACGGTCAGGTCAAAGAGTTCGTCTTGAGACTTACACTCCTTGAGTGTTTCGATCATCAAACCAATCGCATCCAAGGCTTGCGCGGTCCCAAATTCGACGTCGCGTTCTGCTTCGAATTCTACGATAAAGTTTGCTTCGTTGCCGAAGGCATGCAGTTCGAGCAGCCTACCGTTGAACTCGAACGCACCCAGCGGCAGGCTTTGCTTTGTGAAGTACGGATTTCCTGCAACGTTTCGCACTGCGTGAATAATCTCACGACCGAACTCCTCTGCGAATGACGCAGAGAGTAGCGTTGATGCTGCCCGCCCAATGACAGCTTCGCTATTCTCGCTCGCGAATAGGATTTCTTCACTTTGCGGGCTAAAGGCAATCAGCGCGCCGTAAGGTTGCACTAAGCCAGGAATATGGATGGGTTCAGCAGCGCAATCGTCTAGCGCTTCTTGCACCTGTTCATCAGTGAGCCTGGTCGACACAACAGAGCCCCCTATCCCAGCGAACGCCAACTTTGCGTGTCCACTTTAGTTGACAGCCGGGCCAATATCAACGCCAGGTTGATGAGCGGATCGCCCCAGCAAAGCTCGTTCAATGGACTTTTGCGATGGTCGACTATGGACGCGTTCTGTGGTTCTGAGTGCAAATGATCGGGCGTAGAAAGAACTTCACGTAGGCACGGACGTTCGCAGGGTGAGAACTACCGTTCTGTATAGAAACAAGTAATTTTCGGACCCATTCACCGTTCGCACCAAAAACGGTCCATTCTGTCCCTTCGTGAGTTCTTGCCAAACTCGTTGAGAAATCTTCTGCCATAAACTATTGGCAGAAATCAGTTTGGCTTTGTTGTGTTTTGGCCGTCGCTCAAAGACCGGACATTCGAGCGCAGCGCAGCATCGGCGCAAGTGAGCGCATAGCTGACCTTTGGAATACCTACATCGCAACAAAAAACGGGGCCGCGTTTGCGACCCCGTTTTGTAGCGGTCCTTTACGGACCGCTTATTCTTCGCCACCCTCGGCAGCATCATCGCCTGCGGTTGGCACTTCGTCCGCTGCGACGTCCTCGTCACCCTCTTCATCGTCCGAGCTCTTGAGCGCGGAAGGTGCTGAGATCTGAGCGATCACGAAGTCGCGGTCGATGACCGGCTTGGCACCCGCGGGCAGGTCGACGTTCGCGATGGTCGCGTTGTCGCCAATCTCCAGCGCAGAGATGTCCACGGTGATGCTTTCGGGGATGTCAGCGGCCGTCACGACCAGCTCGACTTCGGGGCGCACCAGCGTCAACACACCGCCCTTGCGCAGGCCGGGGCAGTCTTCTTCGCCCGCCACTTCCACGTTGATGAACAGGTTCACCTTGGTGGTGCGGCGCAGACGCATGAAGTCGACGTGCGTTGGCAGGTCCTTGACCACATGGCGCTGCACGTCGCGGCAGATGACGCGAACGTCCTCGTGACCTTCGACTTTCATGTTGAACAGCGTGGACTTGAACCGCCCTGCTTTGAGCATTTTCAGCAGCTTGTTGAACGGGATGTTGATCGGCAGCGGGTCTTTGTCGCCACCAAATACAATCCCCGGAACCATGCCATCACGGCGTGCCTGACGAGCGGCGCCCTTGCCTGTCCCCGTCCGTTCCGGGTTGGCGCGAACAAAGCCAAGCTCCGCCAGATTAAGCTGATCGACAAAGGCGTCGATGAACCGGACGGGATTGTCCGGTCTGACATAATCCTCGACGGCAGCGGGCAGAAGCAAGGTTTGGGAGCGGTTGGTGCCGGTGATCGTTCGCATGACTGATCACAGCACTCCGTCTAGGGCTGGGGAATCCAGAAAGCCATTTTGGGTATGCCCAATTCGCCCCACAGCGCGGACCCTAGAAAGCCGATTTTTTTTGTCCATTTTGGGTGGTTTGTGAGAATCTGGACAGAAACGAATGGCTCTATTCGTGAATCGTATTGATGTGCTACGATTGGCCAACGATTTAAGGAGATCGGTGTTATGGAGCGAGAAGCTTTTTTGGCCTGGTTGTCAGAGATCGATAGGTTGAGCGAAGCGCAGAAGTCTGAAGTGGGGGAGGTTCTGGCTGGTCGTCCAGCGGGCGAAGCCTCTGTTGCCGCGGTTGAAACGTGTGTCGGAGAAGATCGGACTTGCCCGCATTGCGGCACACATGGAGCGGTAGCCAATGGTAAATCTCGCGGCCTGCAGCGCTATCGTTGCCAATCCTGCAATCGCACCTTTGGGGCGGTAACGGGCACATCATTGAGCGGCCTGCATCACAAAGATCTCTGGCTCACATTCGCTGAATGCCTCGCCAATGGAGACACGGTGGCTGTTGCGGCCAAGCGGTGCGGTATTGCTTTGAGTACTGCTTTTCGCTGGCGACATCGCTTCCTTGCAGGCATCAGTACCACATCCCAAAAGCTGACGGGCATTGTTGAAGCTGACGAGACCTTTTTCCTTGAAAGCCGTAAAGGTGATCGCATTTGGACACGGGCCGTGGAAGGGAAATCCTCAGAAGAACAACCAGAGCGCAAGGCCCGCAAACGCGGGGGAAAGGCAACAAAACGCGGGCTGTCGAGTGAACAGGTGCCCGTCCTGATCGCGGCGGACCGTTCCGGCACGACCGTCAGTACAGTCCTGCCTGCGCTCAACGCCGAGGCTCTGTCGGAGGCCCTCGAACCCGTCATGGATAAGGACGCTCTTTTGGTGACAGACGGTGGGACAAGTTATCCGACCTGCGCGGTGGCCTTGGGCGTGAGCCACAAGGCGTTAAGTCTGTCGGCAGGTGAACGCGTAGATGGCGAACTGCATATCCAAAACGTCAACAACCGTCACTCACGCCTGAAAGGCTTCATTGCAAGCCGCCGGGGGATCGCCACAAAATACCTTGCCAGCTATTTGAGATGGTTCCATCTCATTGTGCTGCAGCGGGAGCCTACGCCAAGGCAATGCCTCGCCAGCGCCATGGGTGGCATAAGCATCAATACGATATGCGAATAGAGCGAAACGAATACAGGCACACCCTAAATGAACACACCCGCCCGGATCGGCTATGCGCGCACATCAACGGTAGAGTAAAACCTCGACGCCCAGACTACAGCGCTCAAGGCAGCGGGGTGCACCATGGTCCGCTCCGAACAGAAGTCCGGCACGCGTCTTGAAGATCGGCGTGAGCTGACCACAATCCTCGACTTCATACGGGACGGTGAAACCCTAGTCCTGACCTGGATCGACCAGCTCGCTCGTTCTATGCGTGGTCTCCAGATCATCGTGGACCGGCTCAAGCAGAAAGGCGCACAACTTATTGCCATAGAACAGCCAGTCGATACCTCGACCGCAGCGGAAAGGCCTTCTTCGATATGCTGGGCGTCTTCGCCGAATTCGAAGCCAACCTGCGCCGCGAACGCCAAGCCGAAGGTATCGCTGCCGCCAAAACCAAAGGTGTCTACAAAGGCCGCCCAGCCAAGATCGACTTTGATGCTATCAAACGCCGCCTGTCAGACGGTGAACGACCCATAGACATCGCCCGCGACATGGGCGTCGCTCGAAGCACCGTCTACAAAGCAATGGCCCAGATAGGCGGATCGTCGGACATCAAGCAATGAAGATGATCGATTTCCATACACAGGAGCTTCCCGAGCCCCTTGGTCTTGATCTCGCCAAGCTTCGGGGTGGCGGGTCTTGTCGTCCCAATTCTATGGGGAGACCCGCGATGGCCAGAACTTCTATGTGCGGTATCGTGGCGGTACACTGCGCGTTGACGTCGGAAAACAGCCAGGAGATGACGCGTTACGCGACGGGCATTGCAACCTCGAGACACAGATCGGGACGACGTATGACGGGACGATATCGCTAACACAGTTCTGCACGAACTTCGGCGTAACCGTAAACGGGATCATTCCAGACGAGACCGACCCAGATGCCCGTCGCAATGGTGACCTGACAGGGCAAACGACCTATTGGGAAGGCTATCTTCGTCAGGTCACCATTGAGACGTCACGCCGGATTCTCCGGGAGGCACGCTCGATCCTGCCCGGCGCGCTATTGGTGAGGCCCGTCTTGAACAAGGCCTACAAGCTCGAGCGTCTTGAAGAGATCTCTCCAGAGCGGGCCGACTATTCGAGCATTTGGCTGATAAACGGTCCCTCTGGTCTGGCGGAGATAAACATTGATCCTGATTTCGGCGTCCTTCCGAAGCGAGATCAGATTCTGATCGGGATCAACTGCACAATTTGGCAATATCCGGCTACAAATTGCACAAGTCTGAAGCGCCAAGCTGAAAAAGATTTGGGGCGTACGTTTTTCGTTCCTGGTGAGCGCGGGATGCCTGAAGCCATAGCACTCGCAACCGTTACCTTGAGCGTGCATTCTAACTTTCCAAAAGAAAATCGTATGTCGCGTGATGTCTTGTCATCGTTGGGAGAGGCTATTTTGAGGTTGCTCCCGCTCACCCGAATGGAACGGATAAACCTTGTCACAGGCGATGTGATTGACCGTGTAGAGCACCCCATTGACCCCTCAATCGTCGAATGATGCAGCTCTGGCGCTGAAAGATGGATCGCTACAACCCGAGAACGGCGAGATAGCCCAAGGATCGGCGTTCGAGCTGCAAGTGCTCAGTAACCCAAGTCTCAATCACACGCGGTGAAAGGAGGAGTTTCCACACAGTTTGCATGACTTATGCACGCTCTCTTGCCTATCAGATTTTGAAGGCCAGATGGCGGTGCATAAATCAGTTGCAGAATGTGCCTCAAGCAGACGTCTTCGTTTGAAAGTTAAACCACCGCTTTGCATAGAATGCGGCCATTTTTCATCACACCAAGAACGCTTCCTCACTCAGCAACAGCCCATCCGGCAAGGCTTGGCGTTTCACAAAGGGGCGGGCTGTGGGGCCGTAGCTGAGCGCTACCTCCCTCAATCCCAGATCCGGCAATATTCCTGACAGCGTTGCGTGTGACTTGGGGTTCAGCGCGCGGATGGCTTCGGGGCCGGGATAGAAGCTCTCGGTTGGGCTGTCGTTTGCAAGGATGATCTGGTGGGCGTCAAACAGGAGGTGGTAGTAGACCACCTCGCGTTTGCCGCGAGCGACGCGGGCCTGTCCGCCGCGCAAACCTGCGAGGTGCTTTGCGCGGACCAGCACTTCCTCTCCTTCGACACGGGCCAGGACGCCGTGTTGGGGCGAGACGACCAAAGGCGCTTGAGAGCCCAGCACGTTTGAACCAATGTGAATTGGCTTGAGGTGCGGATTGCGGGTCAGTTCCACGCGCCCGACCCTGCGCCGCCCGATCCACCTGATGGGCTGTAGCCCGTTGTCCGTCGTCTGAACCAGATCGCCGACCCGTAGCTGTTCCACAGGAATATTGCCGGTGAGGGTTCGGATTTGGGTGCCTTTGGTGAAGCACACGACGCCGGTGTTGTCCTGAGTAAAGCTCGACCGGTCAGAACCTTCGAAAGTCAGGCTGTCAGACTCTTCAAACTGTGCATTGTCCGAATAATCTACCGTGCCGCCGTTTTCGGTGCTGTTTGATTGGTTGAGTACCCCGTCGTCGTCAAAGTCGGCCCTGAGCTCTGTCAGGTTGTCGTAGTACTGCGACAGATCGATGAAGTCGTTGTTAGAGCTGTCGCCGTCTCCCAAGTCACCAGAGTTGCCGGTATTGAAGTCAGTGATCGTGTCGTGGCCATCGCCCACGTTATAGGTAAACGTGTCGTCCCCTTCGCCACCGGTCAGGCTGTCGTCCCCTTCGCCACCGGTCAGGCTGTCGTCGCCTTCGCCGCCAGAAAGGGTGTCGTCGCCGTCTCCACCGTCAAGCACATCGCTGCCGGTACCACCGGACAGGTCGTCATCGCCTTCCCCGCCCTCCAGGCTGTCGTTGCCCGTGCCCCCTTCAACGGTGTCGTCATTGTCGCTGCCCAGAACGGTGTCGTCACCGCCTGCCGCATCAACGCTGATGCCGGTCGTTCCGGTTTGGCCTGTTGCGTCAAAGACGTCGGCCTGATCGGTGCCGATGATGTGCTCGATCTCACTGAACTGGATCGTGTGCGTGCCGTCGGTGATGGTGCCTGCTTCGTCGGCCGTGTAGGTCACGGTGACCGGGCCGGTCATCTGCGAGAGGTCAATCGTGTCGTAGTCCTGGCCGCCTTCGGAGGTGGTTTCACCCCCGATGATCGTATCATTGCCAAAGTTGTCGCGGACGATGAATGTATCGGCGTCTTCGCCGCCATGCATCCAGTCATCGCCCTCCCCGCCATCAAGGGTATCGCGGCCGCCAGTTGCGGTGATGCTGTCGTTGCCTTCCCCCCCGTCCAGGCTGTCATCGCCGGAGGAATTGGACAGCGTGTCGTCGCCTTCACCGCCGTAGAGCGTGTCATCACCGGTGCCGGTGGTCATGACATCGTTGCCCTCGCCACCGTAAAGGACGTCGTCGCCTTCGCCACCGCTGAGCGTATCGTCGCCCGCACCACCGCGGAGCGTGTCGTCGCCTTCGCCGCCCGAGAGGGTGTCCTGGCCGTCCCCGCCGTCCAGCTCGTCGTTGCCGGAATCCCCTGACAGGTCGTCATTGCCTGAACCGCCATCAAGGCTGTCGTTATCGGCACCACCCACAAGCGTGTCCTGGCCTTCGCCACCTTCGAGCGTATCGTCGCCCTCGGTTGCGATGATCTGGTCGTCGCCAGTGCCGCCCACAAGGCTGTCGTCGCCGCTTGAGTTGCGCAGCGTGTCATTGCCTGCCCCGCCGATCAGGGTGTCGTTGCCAATCCCCGTGGTCAGGTAGTCGTCGCCGTCGCCGCCATCGATGTAGTCATCGCCGTCGCCGCCTGAAATCGTGTCTCCGCCGATGCCGCCCAGGATGGAATCGTTACCGATGCCGCCAGAGATGCTGTCATCGCCAGCATCACCAAAGATCGTGTCGTCACCGCCTTCGCCGCTGACGGTGTCATTGCCGAGACCCGCATAGACCAGGTCATTCCCGTCCCCCGCCTGGATCACATCCACGTTGCTGCCATCGAAGAAATCAAGGAAATCGACAATATCGCCGTCTTCATCAATGAAGCTGGCGTCGATGACATCGTCGCCATCTGTGCCTTCTACAATGTAGTCCCGATAGTCTGGCAGGCCGTCGCGGACGCTGAAGCTCCAGATCCCATCATCCAGTCCAACGCCAAAATCCGTTTCGGAGAAATCATCCAGAATGGACCCCAACCCTGAGCCTTCCAGCTCAAAGTCCTGATCGGCGCCATCGGTGACCCCAACGGTTGCGGTGCCGGTATAGCCATTGGTCCACTCGATGTCCTCGTAGATGAACTCGACGGCGAAATCGCCGTTTCCATTGTCGGTGAGGACAACCTGGAACGAGTTGGTGGCACCGCTGCTCGCGCCCAAATAGGGGGCAACATTGGCCCAGGTGATGGTGATCTGGCCGCTTTCTTCGTCAACATCCCAGTAGATTTCGCCGCCCTTGGTGACGTCTACGTCAGACCAGAAGGGTGAGATCGCAGGTTCCCCAAGGCCCGTGATCCCGACTGGGGTGTAGGAGGTCTGTGGTCCGTCAAAAGTGATCAGACCGTTCGAATTGAGATAAAGAGACGTGTAATTCTCGCCGAAAAAGTTGATCCCGTCCGTTCCGAATATGGGGGTGACATCAATCTCGATGCTGCCATCGTCATTGTTCCCCGCAACTTTGGATGACGTGGAATAGACGTTTTCACCGTAGCCCTCTGGGCCACCAAGGTTTGAATTCATTGTCGGCATGTAAAGCCCACCCAATTGGAGGATTGATCCGTCTTCGACGGGAGCGTTGGGCAAGTCGCGGGGCTGCCTTGGCTCAGGAATCACTGCCGGGCCGACCTTGCTTTGCGTGGTCGTCATTGGCCCTGCTGGGACACCCGGTGCTTCATCCAGGCCGCGTTTTCATAAAACACGGACATTGACTTTCGCTTACTGATTTGGGTGCAGGTTGAAACAACTTGATACCAATGCGGTGAGCCTTGAGACCCGGAGCGATTGCCACGAAGCGATACTGAATGAACTGTCGAGCTTTGGGGTGAACTTGTCATGCAGGGGTGCGATGCTAAGTCCCGCGCATGTTCACACGTATTGAGCCATTGATTTTGTGGCCCTTGCTTCTGACCCAGGGGCTTTACACTGCGTCCCGGGCGATCCGTATGGAGGAGCCTGAGGGCCCGCGCGCCGGCATCATGGGGGACGGTCCTCCGTTTCGGCTGTTGGTTCTGGGGGATAGTTCCGCTGCAGGCGTTGGCGTTGATCACCAAAAGGACGCCCTGGGCATGCAGTTGGCAGAGCGGTTTTCAGCACATTTTGAGGTGTCATGGCAGGTCCGGGCGACCTCAGGGGCGACGACAGCAAGCACTTTGGTCGATTGGCAGGGAGATATGCCCGGGCCGTGTGACCTCGCCGTATTGGCTTTGGGGGTGAACGACACCAAGAACGGTGTCTCGCTCGGCGCGTGGCGCAGGAACTACGGGCGGTTGGTGCAGGACCTCTCTGACGCCGGGGCGCGGCGGGTGATTGTATCCGGCTTGCCACCTGTTGGAGAATTTCCGCTGTTGCCAAACCCATTGCGTCGCGTGTTGGGTAAACGCGCGTCGCGGTTTGACGCTGCGTTGCAGGAGGTCGCGGCGGCGGCTGGCGCAGTACACCTGCCCTTTGATTTGCCGTTTGATCCCGCCCTCATGGCCCGCGACGGGTTTCATCCGGGGCCGGTGGTCTACCGTGAATGGGCGGCACGGATCTATGACCGGGTGATGCAGGATTTCGAATTGCCTTAGCGGCAATCCGACAGGGAGGGTGGGCCACAGGCCCACCTTACGGGGCGTTCAGAATAACACAGGTGTTTCGCGCTTGTAGAGGTGGTCGGCACGGGCGTCTCCGATGAGGAGTCGTGCGTGTTTGTGTCCTGCAAAGACCGCGGCCTGGATGGTGTTGGGGGCGATGCAGTCTCCGATGCCCGTGACTTTTGTACTCAGAGCGGGATCGGATTTGAGCGTGGTAAGCAGGGCATCCTGTGGCGCGCGTGCACCGACCATGATCAGGGTTGTGGCCTCAATCGCGGGCTTTTCAGCGCCTGTATCACTGCGGGCCACGCGCAGAGCATTGCCCGTCCATTCCAGAGCGGTCGTATCGGGGTGCATGTCCACCCCCAGTTCCACCATCTGCTCCAGCACGCGCGGCTGTTCCAGCGTATAGCCCATCCATTCGGCAATCGACGGCAGCGGGCTGACCAGATGTACCGAGACCCCCCGTGCAGCCAGATGCCCGGCCAGCACGTTACCCATGTAGTAGTGATCGTCGTCATAGATCACCACGGGACCCTTCGGCATGTTCCCTGCCATGATGTCGTCGGGGGTCAGAACGTTGCCGCCGAACCCTGGCAGGCCGGAATGGTTTGAGGCACCTACCCCATCGTTGCGCCAGCACGCGCCGGTGGCAACGACGATATTGTCGGCCTCAAAATCCGCGACGTCGCCCGCGCCAAACTCGCTTTCCGCATAAAGCGAGACATTCGCCATTTGTTGCAGTTGATAGAGGCGATAGTCCTTTACCCGGCCCCAGGCTGACAGCCCTTTGAGTGCGGATTCCAGCCTTACGCGGCCGCCGAAATCGGAGGCATTTTCGGCAATCGTAACCTCATGCCCTGCCCGCGCCAGCGTCAGCGCACACTCCAGCCCGGCAGGACCGGAGCCGATGATCAAGGTCTTCTCAGCCTTGGCCGCCGGGATCACCTCCGGATGCCAACCGCGCCGCCATTCCTGGCTGATGGTGGGGTTCTGCGTGCATTGAAGAGGGATGGAATAGGCGTCCGAGGCCACGCAGACATTGCAGCCAATGCATTCGCGGATGTCCTCGATCCGGCCTTCCTTGATCTTGTTGGGCAGGAAAGGGTCCGCGATGGAGGGGCGCGAGGCACCGATGAAATCCATCACGCCGCGTTTGATCAGACCCACCATATGGTCGGGCGAAGTATAGCGGCCCACGCCCACAACGGGCTTGGACGTCAGTCCTTTGACATAGCCGATGTAGTCCTCCTGATGTCCTTCCCCATCAAACCGAGATGTTCCGGAATCCCTCGGCCAGCTGGCCACGTTCACGTCCCAAAGGTCGGGCACTTCGGCCAGTTCCTCGATCACCGCGCGGCATTCGCCATCGCAGGTCATCACGTCAGATTTGAAGTGATGCGCGGGGAAACGGACGGCGACGGCGACTTCACCTGCGGCTTCTTCCATTGTGTCTTCCAGCACTTCACGCATCAGGCGCAGGCGGTTCTGGAAAGAGCCGCCATATTCATCCGTGCGCTGGTTGTAGGCGGGGTTCAGGAAGTGCCAGATCAGCGCGGCGTCATGGGCGGCATAGACATAGACCATGTCATAGCCCGCCTGCTTGGCGCGTTTAACGGCGTTGCGATGGGAGGTGCGGAAGGCCTTGATGTCGTCCTTGTCAGCGGCCTTGCATTGAAACGGCAACGAAGCCTTGAGCACCCGCAACGAAGAGGGCCCCAGCACTGGGGTCCCGCTGTCCATGTTCCGCGCGCGCATGCCGGTGTGGCCCAGCTCGATGGCCGTGATCGCCCCGTGTTCCTTCACCCGTTCGACCATCAGCGCATGGGATTTGACGTCTGTGTCATCCCAGAACCGCTCCATCGGCAGGTTGGAGATGTCAGAGGTCGGGTCAATCTCCGCCAACTGCATGCAGACCGTGCCCCAGCCGCCTTCGGCTTTCATCGCGCGCATGCCAATGGAGCCGTTTGGCATTAGCGGGCTGTGCCCCGTGGCATGGGGGACGGCGTAGAAGCGGTTCGGCGCTGTGATCGGGCCGATCTGGACGGGTTCGAACAGGATGTCGTAGCGGGGGTCACGGGTCATATGCGTCTCTCTTCGAGTGGTGCACCCAGCACGGAATCAAGGCGTAGCCGCCGTGCTATCGCCTGTCCGCCCGAACGGGCAGGCGATTCGGCGCGTCTTGGTGGTTCATCACCGGGTCGCGCCATGCACGCCGGAATAAAGTGGCAGAGAACCTGCGTCGGATCGCCTCCCCGCGGACAGTCGACAGCACGGCTCACGTCTTGATCGTCCCATCGGCCACCCAGGCGTCGAAAATTTCCAACGCCTTGTCCGCAAACGCCTGGTCGTTGATATGCGCGTCGAGTTCGGTGAACTGAATAGGATCCGTCATCACCTTGCGCATCTCGTCGCAGAAGGCGTCAAAGGCCTCCGGATCATGGGCCGGGCCGCCGGGTTTGTCCCATTCTTCGATCCCCTGATTGGTCAGGATCACATGGGCGGGCGTGTCGGATTGCTTCAGCCGCTTGGCGATTTCCTGAGCGCTCTCGCGGCGTTCCTGCGCGTTGAGGCCAGAGGACACGATTAGCCGGTTGTGCGGGTGGAACGGGCGATCCTGATAGCGTTCGGGGATCTCCTGCCAGCCCGCGAAGTCGATCAGGTCCAGACACCCCGGTGCCACAATCTGCGGAATGCACGCACGGCCTGCGTTCAGCATCCGGTCGGCGCCGCCGTTGACAACCGAGCCCGCCAATAGATTGCCCAACTCGGGCAAGGCGAAGTCCATCACGCAGGCAAACCCGCCGTCCCGCGCAATGCTCTCGTAAGCCATGCCGCCCATGCCGGTGGCGTGGAAGATGGCGACGTCAAAGCCGCGTTCTTCCAGCGCAGGTTTGAGAAGTTTCATGTACTTCAGGCAGCTTGAGCCCAAAGACGTCATGCCCACCATGGGCCTGTCGTTCGTCGGCGGCTCCACCGCGCGCGCAGCCCCCAGAACCGCGCCTGCGGCCTGTGACAAGGACGCTTTGCAAACCGAGTTCAGGCCATAAAGCCCGCCCGCCCAGAGGATCATCTGAATGTCCGCGCTCAGCCTTTCCGGCGGGATCAGCGGCGAAAAGCTGACGGTGGAGACCACGTACTTCGGCAACCCCAAAGGCAGTGCCTTGCATATATCAAGTGCCGCATCCGTGCCCATCGTCCCCCCGAGGATCACCACGCCGTCGAACTTGCCCGCTGCTTGCATATCAGCCGCCAGGGCGCTCGCCCCGTCAGCCATGGCCTGCATGGCGACACTTTCCTCACCTTGATCAATCAGCGCTTGAATGGTCTGGTCGCCAGCCTCCGCCACCTGATGTTTGGAGATATCTGTCGGCTTTTCCGGGTCGCCCAGAACGGAGATATCCATGGTCAGCACACCGCCACCCTGCGCGGTGACGCGCTCTGCCATGTATTCCAACTCGTCGTTCTTGGTGTCGTAGGTGCCTACGATCAGGATGGTTTTATCGGTCATATTTCCCTCCCGCACGGACTATCCGCGCATGATCTCTCCCTTCGGGTCGTAGAACGGACCCAGCTGCACATCGCAGCGATACATCTGCCCGGCGATCTGGACTTCAAAACCGCCTTCGTCGATCCAGGCCTTGCTGACCCCGCCCTCACGCTCAAGGCTCGCCAACCCGAGCATGGCTTGCGCCCGGAACCCCCAATCGCCGCTGGTCAAATGGCCCACAATCGCGCCATCCCGCCAGATCGGTTCATTGTGGATGAGGTACGGGCCTTCAGCCGTCAGCGCTGGCACTCGTAGGCTGACCGTGCGGTAGTGTGTTGGGCCACCGGCCTTTTGCGCCGCCAGCATGTCCTTGCCCAGAAAGTCGGGCTTGCCGAGGTCCACGGCAAAGCCCAGCCCGGTCTCATAGGGCGTATCATCCTCGCCAATGTCATGGCCGAAGTGGCGGAACGCTTTCTCAATCCGGCAGGCGTTCATCGCGAACATGCCCATGTGGCGCAGCCCCTGGGGGTCACCGGTCTCGCGGATGGCCTCGTAGATGTGTGAGGTGAATTCTGTAGGCACCATGATCTCAAAGCCCACCTCACCCAGGAACGAGCGACGGATCACCCAGGCACGGGCGTGGGCCAGATCAACCTCGCGCGCGGCCCCAAAGGGGAAGGCCGCCTTGCTCAGGTCGTCGCCCGATAGGGCCTGAAGGATACCCCGCGCCTTGGGACCATGGATGGTTAGCAAAGACAGGGCAGAGGTTGCGTCAAAGACCTCAAACCGCCATGCCGGATCGGCGTGCTGCCGGATATAGGCCGCGTCGCGCTGCTGGCTGGGGTGGCCTGTGACCACCATAAAGGTCTGAGGCGCGGTGCGCGTCACCGTCACATCCGCCTCAATCCCGCCTTTGGCGTTCAGGAATTGCGTATAGACCGAGGTGCCCACCGCCACGTCCATCTGCGCGCCGCACACACGGTTCAGCGCTTGCACCGCATCCGGCCCCTGCACCTGCAACTTGGCGTACATGCTCTGATCCAGCAGCACCGCCGCATCGCGCGCGGCCTCACATTCGGCCTGCACCTGGGCCGACCAGGGCTTCCACCGCAGTGAGGCCTCCTCGGGCCACGCAGCCTCAGGTTCGCCAAAGTACATCGGGACTTCCCAGCCGATGCGCTCGGCCATCATGGCCCCTGCAGCCTTCAACTCTGAATGTAGCGGCACCCGCCGTACGCCGCGCGCAGAGGTGACCTGTCGCCCGGCCCAATGCAGACCATAGTGAAATCCGACAGCCTCGGCCGCCCGTTCGGCATTATACGCCGTGTTGCGCTGGAAAGGCTGCGCGCGGCTCGCCAGCAATGGCCCCATCGACCGCGACGGCGCACCATCGGTCAGCCATTCGGCCATCGTCAGCCCCACACCGCCGGAATTGAGGATGCCGTTGGAGTTCATGCCGGTGGCCAGAAACACCCCCTCAACTTCCGGCGCAGGACCCAGATAGGGGCGGCCATCCGGCGTGAAACTTTCGGGACCGTTAAAGAATGTTTGAATGCCCATCGTCTCAAGCGAGGGCATGCGGGCGAACATGCGTTCCAATTCAGGGCTCACATGCTCCATGTCAAAGGGCAGTTCGTCAAACTCAAAGTTCTCGGGGATACCGCCCTGCCCCCAGGGCTTACCCTGCGCCTCAAACCCACCAATCAGCAGCTTGCCTGCGTCTTCTTTCCAATAGGTGCGTTCTTCGGCGATGTTCAGGATCGGCTGATCGCTCGGCAGGCCCTCAACAGGTTCAGTGACGATATAGAAATGCTCCGCCGCGTGCAGCGGAACCGTGATGCCGTGGGATTTGCCAAAGAGATGGCTCCACATCCCGCCAGCAATCACAACCTTGTCACAAGCGATAGTGCCCTTGTCGGTGGCCACACCCACCACACGTCCGTCGCGGATTTCCAGCCGCTCCACAATGGTGTCTTCAAACACCTTCGCGCCCAGCTGACGTGCGCCTTTGGCCAAAGCGACCGTCACATCCAGCGGGTTCACCTGCCCGTTAGTAGGCACGTGGAAACCGGACAGCACATCGTCCACCACAAGGTTCGGCCAGTATTCCCGCACTTCCTGCGGCGTCATGATGTGGCTTTCGATGCCGACCCGGGTGGCGTGATCTCTGCTGCGCAACAGCTGCTCGTGTCGCACGTCAGACAATGCGATGTTGATCGTGCCGTTCTGCTTGTAACCGGTGGCCTGCCCGGTCTCCTCCTCCAGATCGCGAAACAGACGCGCTGTGTATTTGCCCAACTCCGTCTGCGCTGCGGAATCTCGCAACTGCCCCACGATCCCGGCAGCATGCCACGTGGTGCCAGAGGCGATCTTCTTGCGCTCCACCAGCACCGCCTGCACACCGCGATGGGCGAGGTGATAGAGGGTCGAAACCCCCGTGATCCCCCCGCCGATGATCACTACGGGGGCCGAACCTGGCAGCGGCTTGGTCATCCTCAGATGGCCTTCAGGCCCGTCTCAATGGCAGAGATCACCTTTGCGATCTCATCTTCCGAGATAACCAACGGCGGCGACAGGATCATGTTGGGGCCGGAAATGCGGGCCATCACGCCATCGTCCCAGATCGCATCCTGAAGGCGTGTGGCGGTGGCCCCATCTATGGGCTGCTTGGTGGTGCGGTCGGCCACGTATTCGATGCCGCACATCAGCCCTTCGCCCCCCCGCAGGTCGCCGATCACATCATATTTGTCCTTGAGCACCAGCAACCCCTGATAAAGCTGCGTGCCCCGCGCCGCGGCGTTTTCCGGCACGTTGAGCCGCTGGGTTTCGGTCAGACAGGCCACCGCCGCTGCGGCCCCTGTGGGGTGGCCGGAATAGGTATAGCCCGTTCCTATGTTGGCCTTTCCCGTCGTGTCGTTTTCAAACACCTCGGCGACCTCGTCCGAGATCATGCAGGCCCCAAACGGGAAATACCCATTGGTGATCGCCTTGGCGGTCGCCATCATGTCGGGCTTCACGCCCCAATGGCGCGAGCCTGACCATGATCCGGTGCGGCCAAAGGCGGTGACCACCTCATCCGCGATCAGCAGGATGCCATGCCTTGAGCAAATTTCCCGCACGCCGGGCATGAAGGATTTATGCGGGACAATCACCCCACCGGCGCCCAGGATCGGTTCCATGATAAAGGCGGCAATGGTGCCCGCGCCCTGGAAAGCGATTTCATCCTCCAGAGCCGCAAGGCACAGCTGCGCCAGCTTCTCCGGGTCGCTTTCGTTAAACGGATTACGATAGGTATAGGGGGCCGGGATGTGGTGGCACCCGGGCAACATCGGCTCATACTGCGCGCGGAAGTTCGCGTTGCCGTTGACGGATGCCCCGCCCACATGGGTGCCGTGATAGCCCTTCTTGAGGCTGAGATACTTCACCCGCCCCGCTTCGCCCTTCACCTTGTGATACTGGCGCGCCAGACGCAGCGCGATTTCAACTGAATCGCTGCCGCCTGAGGTAAAGAAAGCGCGGCTAAGACCGTCAGGCGCAAAGAACTCCTTCAACATCCAGCTCAGCTCAATCACAGCGTCGTTGGAGGTGCCCCGGAAGGTTGAATAATACGGCAGCGCGTCCAGCTGGTCCGCGATGGCCTTTTTGATGGGCGCGCAGGAATAGCCGAGGTTCACGTTCCACAGGCCGCCCACGGCGTCGATGACCTCGTTCCCGTCAATATCCGTGATCCGGACACCGCTTGCGCCGGTGATGATTCGCGGCGGATTGGCCAGGCTATCGGCGGGATGCCCCATGGGGTGCCACATGTGGCGCGCGTTGTTTTCCTTGAGGAAGTTGTCGTCCTTCATGGCGATCCCTTTCGAACTTCGTGACAGGCCCGCGGCCCGCTGCAACACCATCGTTGACAGAATCCAAGAAACGCCGCAATATATTTGCAACGCTGGTGACAATAGTGAACCACTCCAGCGACAACAGGGAGACACACATGAAAAAAGTCCTACTCGCGGGTGCAGCAGCGCTCGCCGCAATGATGCCTGCAGCCTTGGTTGCGGAATACCCAGAGAAGCCCGTTGAGTTCATCGTGCCGTGGCCTCCGGGTGATCTGGAAGACGTGCTGACGCGGATGATCGCTGAAGATTTCTCTGCCAAGTACGGCGTGCCAGCAGCTGTGGTGAACAAGCCCGGCGGCGGTGGCGGCCCCTTCCCCGGTGCCATCGAAGCGGCAGCAGCCCCTGCTGATGGTTACACCGTTGGGTCCTTTGTGATGGGTGTTCCGGTCGTGGGTCCGAACATCGGCATTCCAGAACTGAACCCCTTCCCGTTTGAACCGCTGGGTGCGTTTGTCACCTATCCCTTCGTGATCGTGGCAGGCGGCAACGCGCCTTATGACGACATCGACGGGCTCGCCGCGCATGCTGCTGACAATGACGTGGTGCTCGGCCACTTTGGCGCGCCGCTGGTGCCAACCAAGGTGACCATGGCAATGGCCAAGGCCAAGGGCTTCTCCTGGGGCTCTGACGCGGCATTCGATAACCTCGACTGCAACACGCTGGCCTCTGGCGACGTGGACGTCATGAACACCACGCTGCAGCTGGTTCTGCCGTGTCTGGATGACATCAAGGTGCTGGCTTCAGTCACAGCAGACCGCATCACGCTGACTCCGGACGCGCCGACCGTGGTTGAACTGGTGCCAGAGCTCGACATGGACCTGTGGAATGGCCTCTTCATCCACAAGGACACGCCTGCGGACGTGCGGCAGAAGATCATTGACGTGGCCAAGGAAACCATGGCCTCTGACCGTGCCCAGAAGCTGGCGGCGGATACCGGCGGTGCGGTTTACTGGCAGGGTCCGGATGAGACCAACGCTCGGATTGAAAGCAACAAGGCTGTGATGGCCGTTGCTAACGGCATGCTGGAGTAACCCGGCGCTCATACGACACCGAATGGCCGGAGCATCAAGCTTCGGCCATTTGATTAAACGGGGGATGGCATGATCAAAGCCAAGACACTGCAGGACCTTTTCAAACGCTACCGCAGGCCGGGTGATCTGGTCTTTGCGGTCGTGTTCTTTGCCTTCTCGCTGTTCCTGCTGGCCACCGTGGACGGACAGGTGAAATGGGGCACCGGCAAGCTGCTGGCAGAACCCGCCGTGGTGCCCTGGATTGCCGTCATCTGCATGGTGTTCTTCTCCGGGCTGCACCTGGCATCCTCGCTTCTTTCGCCCAAGATCGAAGGGCGCTGGCTTGAGGTCGCCTTCTGGTTTCGCGCTTTGGAATTTGTCGTCTGGTTCATGGCCTACGTCTGGCTGGTGCCGCGTCTGGGCTATCTGCCCGCGTCCATGATCTTTGCGCCCGCGCTGTCGTGGCGGCTGGGCTACCGCAGCCCGCGCATTCTGTTGTCCGCTGTGGTCTTTGGCATCGCCGTAGTACTGCTGTTCAAAACGTTCCTGCAGGTGAAGGTGCCGGGCGGCGCGGCTTACGAATACCTCCCGACCGCGCTGCGGTCCTTAATGCTGACGTATTTCTAAGGGGCGCAACCGATGGAGACTTTCCTCTCAGGCGTTGAAATGCTGATGCGCTGGGACGTCGCTTTGGCGCTGCTCATTGGCTCTGTTGGCGGTGTCGTAATCGGCGCGATCCCCGGCGTGGGCGCGGCGGTGGCCATCGCCATTCTGTTGCCCGCGACCTTTTCGCTGGAACCCTTGGTGGGTCTGACGATGCTCTTGGGCATCTACGGGTCCTCCATGTACGGCGGCGCGCTGCCCGCTGTGCTGATCAACACGCCCGGCACGGCTGTGAACGCGCTGACCACCTACGACGGCTATCCGATGACCAAGCGGGGTCAGGCCCGCCGCGCGCTTTCGCTGGCCTATTCCGCGTCTTTCTGGGGCGGGGTCTTTGGCATCCTCTGCCTCATCTTCCTGTCGCCCCTGCTCGCGCTTATCGCCCCGCATTTCGGCAGCCGGGAAATCTCCCTTGCCGCTTTACTCGGCATCATCCTCGTCGTCCTGGCCCACCGGGGTCAGACCTTCGCTGCAGGCATGCTCGCGGCCTTTGGCCTGCTGCTGAACACCGTGGGGCTCGACATCAAATACAACCAGCGTATGACCTACGAACAAACCTGGATGACAGGCGGTTTTGACCTGATCGTCGTGGTGCTAGGCCTTTTCGCGCTGTCGCAGGCCTTCCTGCTGCTGACAGACAAAGACAGCGCCCCGCAGCCCCAGCCTGTCAAAGGTTCGCTCTTCTCCGGAATGAAAGAACTATGGCTATATAAACGCGTCGCCACGGTCGCGGGCGGCTTTGGCGTGCTGATGGGCATGATCCCCGGTGTGGGAGAATTCACTGCTCAGTTCCTCAGCTACACCTACGCCCGCAAGACCTCAGCCACACCCGAAGAATTCGGCAACGGCGCGCCCGAAGGGCTGATCTCCTCCGAGGCCGCAAACAACGCCGTGCCTGCCGCCGCCATGATCCCCCTGCTGGCGCTTGGCGTGCCGGGTGAAGCGTTGACGGCGATGATGCTGTCGGTCTTTTACGTGCACAACGTGATCCCCGGGCCGCAACTGTTCCAGAACAGCCTCGACTTCATCTATGCGCTTTATATGGCGATGCTGATCCTCAATGTGATCGTGATCGTCTTCCTGATCTTCTCCACCAACCTGCTGACCAAGGTGATCCAGATCCCCACGCGGTTTCTGGGGATGATCATCCTCACGCTCAGCTTTGTAGGGGTCTATTCGCTGCGCAACTCGATCACCGACTGCGCCGTGGCCAGCGGATTTGGTATCCTCGGGCTGATCCTGAAACGCCTGAACCTGCCGATTGTGCCGATCATCCTCGGCATGGTGCTGGGCGGTATCATGGAGGTGAAGCTGCGCACGTCGCTCATCCGCGTGAAGACACCGCTCGATTTCGTGGACCGCCCCATCGCGGCCATCCTCGCCTGCATGATCGTGCTGGTGATCGTCCTGCACATCCGCACGCTGGTCAAAGAACACCGCACACGTCTGGCCGAGGGCGAAACCGACCACGACATGCACGATACACAACAACGCTAGCCGCGCATCGCCGGACCGGGGGCTGGCGACGCTACAGAAGTTCGGGGCACTTTATGGTGGCCAAACACCCCGCTCCCTCCGAGGGGGCACCAAGACCAACCAAATCGCCAGACCGTTGGGCCGGTCCGGCGATGCGCGGCGGCTTCGCCTTGATTCCGCGCTGGAGCACATAAGGACCGCTGTATGACCGACCAATCCGCCATCGACGCCCTGCGCGCCAAACCCATCCCACCACAAAGACTGCTGATCGATGGGCAAACCGTGCCTGCCTCTGACGGCGGCACTATGGATGTGATCTCCCCCCTCGACGGCTCCGTCCTGACAACCACTGCCGCGGGCACCGCCGAAGACGCCACCCGCGCCATCGCCGCCGCCCGCGCGGCTTTCGAAGACGGCCACTGGCGCAACCAGCCACCCGCCGCGCGCAAGAAGGTCATGCTGAAATGGGCTGACCTGATTGAGGCCGAAGCACTGGACCTTGCCGTCATGGGCGTACGCGACAACGGGACAGAGATTGGCATGGCGCTCAAAGCCGAGCCCGGCTCCGCCGTCGCCACGATCCGCTGGTATGCCGAGGCCCTTGACAAGATTTACGGCGAAATCGCCCCCACCGCACCCGACCATCTGGGTCTCATCCACCGCGAACCAGTAGGCGTTGTCGCCGCCATCATCCCGTGGAACTTCCCCCTGATGATCGGCGCGTGGAAGCTGGGGCCCGCACTGGCTGCGGGCAACTCGGTGGTGCTGAAACCGTCTGAGACCGCCTCCCTGACCCTCATCCGCATGGCCGAACTGGCGCTGGAGGCAGGCCTGCCGCCGGGCGTGCTGAACGTGGTCACCGGCGAGGGCGCAACCGTAGGCGCCGCCCTGTCGGAATCCATGGATGTGGACGTGATTGCCTTCACCGGCTCGGGCGCGACGGGCCGCAAGCTGATGATGGCCAGCGCGCAATCCAACATGAAGCGTTGCTATCTTGAGCTTGGCGGCAAGTCGGCCAATGTGGTCTTTGCCGACGCCCCAGACCTCGCGCAGGCCGCTGCTGTTTCTGCCGCTGGCATCTTCCGTAACTCTGGCCAGGTCTGCGTCGCAGGATCCCGCCTGCTTGTCGAACGCAGCATCCACGACACTTTTGTCGAAGCCCTCGCCCGCGCGACCGCGCAAATGTCCGTCGGCGACCCCCTCGACCTGACCACCCAAGCCGGGGCCATCAACAACGCCACGCAACTGGAACAGAACCTCTCATTTGTCGAAACCGCGCAGGCCGAGGGCGGCACAATCATGCAAGGCGGCCACCAGATCCTGAAAAACACCGGCGGTTATTACATGGAGCCGACGATCATCACTGGCGTGGCCGAAAACCATACGATCGCGCAACGGGAGGTCTTTGGCCCCGTGCTCGCCGTGACCCGCTTTGACAACGAAGACCACGCCATGCAGCTCGCCAATAGCACGGATTATGGCCTCGCAGGTGGCCTCTGGACCGCCGACCTGGGCCGCGCCCACCGCTTGATCCGCGCCATGCGCACCGGGGTTGTCCATGTGAACACCTACGGCGGCCCGGACGTAACGGTGCCGCTGGCCGGGGCCAAACAGTCAGGCAACGGGGCGGACAAATCCCTGCACGCCTTTGACAAGTATCTCGACCTCAAAACAGCGTGGATCAAGCTATGAGCAACACCGCGACCCTCATGGCTCGGCGCGCCAAACTACTGGGGCCCAATGTCTCCACCTTCTACGACAACCCCGTGCATCTGGTGCGGGGTGAGGGCGTCTGGGTCTGGGATGCGGACGGCAATCGCTACCTTGATTGCTACAACAACGTGCCGCACGTGGGCCACTGCCACCCCCATGTGGTGGAGGCGATCACGCGGCAAGCCGGAATGCTCAACACCCATACACGCTACTTGCACGAAGGCATCCTCGACTATGTCGAACGGCTGACCGCGACCTTTGGCAGCGACATCACCACCGCGATCATGACCTGCACAGGGTCAGAGGCGAACGACATCGCGCTCCGCATGGCCGAGGCCGTGACCGGCAAGCGCGGCGTCATCGCGACCGACCATACCTATCACGGCAACACAACCGTGGTCTCCCAACTCTCTGCCACCAACCCGCCCGCCACGGGGGACGGCAGCCACGTGCGGCAGGTGCCGGCGCCCGACAGCTATCGCCCGCTGGGCGGTGAGGGTGGCGTGGCCCACGCCCGTGCCTTTGCCTCCAAAGTCCAAGAAGCGATTGACGATCTGGAAGACAGCGGCGTGGGCTTCTCCACCCTGTTGATCTGTCCCGCGTTCCTGAACGAAGGCTTCCCGCTGCTGGAACCTGGCTGGCTCGACCCCACGCTTGAGGTCGTGCGCAAGGCGGGCGGGCTTTTCATCGCGGACGAAGTGCAACCGGGCTTCGCCCGAAATGGGGAGGCCTTCTGGGGCCACCAACGCATCAATGCCAAGCCCGACATCGTGACCATGGGCAAACCCATGGGCAACGGCCACCCGGTCGCTGCTGTGGCGACGACCCCCGACATCATGGCCGCCTTCCGGCAGAGCTTTCGCTACTTCAACACTTTCGGCGGCAACCCGGTCAGCTGCGCCGCTGCAATGGCCGTGCTGGAGGTAATCGAGGACGAAGGCCTGCAGGAAAACGCGCGGCGGGTGGGTCAACACGCGCGGGAGGGGTTGGTCAAACTGGCCGAAAAACACGAATGCATCGGTGATATCCGCGGCTACGGGCTGTTCTTCGGGGCGGAGCTCGTGACGGACCGCATGACCAAAGCCCCCGCCTCCAACTTCGCGATCAAAGCGGCCAACGAAATGCGCCAGCGCGGCGTGCTGATGAACAAGCTGGGCATCCACTACAACACGCTCAAGATCCGCCCGCCAATGCCGTTTTCGACTGAGCACGCAGACCTGATGCTCGACACGCTGGACGGTGTTCTGACCGATCTTGGCCCGGCCCGTGACTAAAGCCGCCCTCGCCGCCGCCTGCGCGCATTGGGGGCTGGGCAATGCGGAATGCACCCTGATCGCCGCCCGCGAAAACGCGGTCTACCGGGTGGAGGCGCAAACCGGGCCTGCCGCGTTGCGCCTGCACCGTCCGGGGTACCGAACGGATGCCGAATTGCAGTCAGAACTGGACTGGATGGCGATGCTGGCAGAGGACGGTCTGACAGTACCAAAGCCGATCCCTGCCAGTGACGGTTCAACGCTGCTGAAAGCCAAAGGCCAGGCCATCGACATGCTGACATGGCTCGACGGCGCACCAATGAGTGCTTGTGAGGTGACAGAAGAAACCTATCACGCTCTCGGCCAGTTGACCGCGCAGATGCACGATCTTGCCGACAGTTGGACCCCGCCCAATGGGTTCACGCGGCCTACCTGGACTTTCTTGGATGACGCGCCGACCTGGGACAGGTTTTGGGACAATCCGGCGCTGACGGCGAAAGAGAAAAGGGTGTTTGAGGCCTTTCGGCAGGACGCGATGGAGACACTAGACAGCCTCAAAGAAGCCGATTGGGGCCTGATTCACGCTGACCTCGTGCCCGACAACGTGCTGATGGACGGTTCTGCCTTGTCCCCCATCGACTTTGATGACGGGGGTTGGGGCCACCGGCTCTTTGACCTCGCTACCATCACCTTCCGCAGCCGCCGAACCGATCCGGCGGGCGCATTGGCAGAAGCGGCGACAAAAGGCTACTGCAGCAAACGACAGCTGGATCTGACCCACCTGCCCCTTTTCGAGGCACTGCGCGCCTGCACCTATGTGGGCTGGAACATCAGCCGGATGGCGGAGCAGGACGGGCCAACGCGGAACGCAAGGTTCATCGCCGCCGCAATGCAGGCGATGCGAAGGGCGGAGGCGGCCTCCACCTAACGCGACACCTCGTAGGGAGGAGCCCTCCTCCACCCCCGACAGATCAATGCACGCCGCCGGTCAGCGCTTTCTCCAACCGCGCTATGGCCTCGCGCAAAAACGGCAACAGCTCCGCACAGCGCTCGTCAGTCATGCGCGCCTCTGGCAGAGCAATCGAAATGGCACCCGCCGGGTCCGGCTGATCAAAGTAGAACGGCATGGCCACACTGCTCACCCCGTCCTCAAAGCTGTTGCGGGTGCGCGCGTAGCCTTGCGCCCGGGTCTCTTCGATCTTGGCCATGACATCCGCCTTTGCGGTCAGCGTCCCAGCAGCCGTTGCTTCGCGTTTGAGCGCCAGAACACGGGTGAGCGTGCCTTGCGTCGCATGTGCCATAAAGGCGTAGCCCGTCGCCGTCGCGTGATAGAGCAGCGCATCGGCTGGCACGAGGTTGATCACATTGCCCCGCCTGGGCAGTCGGAAGGCAATGGTCGACATCGCCGCCCCTGCCGGCACGCTCACATGCACGGTTTCATCCACTTCTTCGACCAGCCAATCCACAACCGACTGCGCGGCCTGTGCCATGGGCACGGTCGCCTCCCTGATCCGCGCCAGCCGCAAAAAACCTTGCCCCAAACGGTACTTCCGTGTCTCTGCCGATTGTTCGATAAACCCGTGCTTGGAAAGCGCGACCAAAAGGCGCCGGGTCGCCGCCTTGTCCAGATCAGCAAGCCGGGCGAGTTCGCTCAAGCCCACCTCGGTCCGCTCAGCCGAGAATTGGTCAAGTACGGTGAATGCCTTGTCGACAGTCTTCATGCGGACCCCCTGCAACGTGGCACAAAGGTCTCATTCAACAACAGTGGTGTCAATAATGAACCGGCGCTCTGTCAGCCCTTCTGCGCGGCCGCCAGCGCCGCTGACAGGACCTCACGGTCGCCAATGTGATTGGCCAGCACAAGGATCAGCCGCGCGTTATAGGCATCGCTTTCATCCTTGGACTTGCCTTCATGTGCGCCCAGCAGCTCGTCGTAGAAATCATCCGGGTCGGGGATGTTTGGTGTCAGCGTCAATGCCATGTGCCAGCCTCCTTGCCGCAGGCCTGCAGGACGGCGTTGCGCACATCCTCCCCCGATGCAGCCTCCCACCGCGCGGCCACATGCTGATCCGGGCGGATCACATAAACAGCGCTTGTAGCCGCGCCCAGATACCGTTCCGCCAAGGCCCCGGAGGGATCATTCGCCGATGTGGTCAGTTCCAACTTACCCACCGGCACGCCATCCACTTCGCTCACCTCAGGGGCCGTGCAGTTGATCGCCAAGACGGTGACTTGCCCCGGCAAACGGTCCAGCAGGAATCCTTCGCTCAGCGGCGCATCCAGACACGGTGATCCAGGGCGAGTGCGGGCCACACCCTTCACCTCGTCCGGCCCATTGAGCGGCATGTCGTCGTAAACACAGGGCACCGACAAACGCCCAGAGTTCACCAAAGGCCGGGCAAAGGCGTGTTGTCCTGCCAGATCAAGCACGGCGTTGCGGAAGATCTTGCTGATCTCCGACTTGGGCGTCAGGAAGTCCGTGGCGCGGGTGGAGTTGAGGATGTTCTCATCAGCCCCATGCGCCCGCTCAACCGAGTAGCTGTCCAATAGGCTCTCCGGGGCCAGCCCCTTGATCACCAGATCCAGCTTCCACGCCAGATTGTCCGCATCCTGAATGCCCGAGTTCGCCCCGCGCGCGCCGAACGGCGACACTTGGTGCGCGCTGTCGCCGGCAAAGATCACATTGCCATGGCGGAACTCTTTCATGCGGCGACACTGGAAGGTGTAGATCGACGTCCACTCCAGCTCATACGGCACATCAGGCCCCAGCATCGCGTCCACGCGGGCCCGGATATTGGCGGGGTCAAGCTCCTTCTCGCGATCAATATCCCAGCCCAGCTGAAAATCAATCCGCCAGATGTCATCCGGCTGCTTGTGCAGCAAAGCCGACTGCCCCGCCCCCTCAAACGTCGGTTCAAACCAGAACCAGCGCTCCGTCGGGAAGTCAGCAGTCATATGGACATCTGCAATCAGGAAATTGTCCTCAAACACACGGCCATCAAAGCTGAGACCCATCATGTCCCGAATGGCCGACCGCGCGCCATCACAGGCGATCAGCCAATCGGCTTCCAGCTTGTAGGGGCCGTCCGGCGTGTCGATATCAAGTGCGACATAACCGTCGTGCCGCTCCATCGCCGTGACCGCGTTCTGACCACGAATTTCGATGGGCGCGCCCTCGGCCTGAGCCCGGCGGACCTCGTCCACCAGAAACTTTTCAAAGTAGGGCTGCTGCAGGTTGATGAAGGCCGGGCGCTTGTGTCCCGGCTCTGGCAGCAGGTTGAACTCAAAGACCCGCGCGTCACCGTGAAACACCTTGCCCACGTTCCACTGCACGCCCTTTTCGACCATGGCGTCACCTGCGCCTAACCGATCCGCGATCTCCAACGTGCGCTTGGCAAAACAAATGGCACGGCTGCCTTGCCCTACGCCTTCATGGTCATCCAGAACCAGCACCGGCGTGCCCTTGCGCCCCAGATCAAGCGCTGCCGCCATTCCGATGGGGCCGCCGCCCACAATCACAACCGGATGGCGCTGCGCGGGGGCCTCCTGGGCTGCAACTTTCTCATAAGGATAAAGCCGGAACGCGATGTCATACCGCACGTCAACCATGGTGAGAGCCTCCCCTGACAATAGCGAATCGTATAATGGTTACTTTTGTAACTAACAAGCGATTGAGGTTCAGCGCTCTTGCACACGCTCGTCCAACATGCGGTAGTCTTGCGCAACCGAGCCTCAGGGGAATTGAGATGAGACTTGTCGTCATGTCGCTGGCCTTTGCGCTGTCCGCCATTGCCAATGTCGCTCAAGCACAATCGGTGAAGCTCACGGGTGACGAAATTCGCGCTCTGCTGACAGGCAATACCGCAGCCGGGCGCTGGGAAGGTGCGAGGTACCGTCAGTTCTTTGGTGCAGACGGCGTGACGATCTACGCACAGGAAGGCACCCGCTCCACACGCGGAGAATGGCGGGTAGACGATGACGCGCAAGAATATCAGAGCATCTGGCCAAGGGATGCCGATTGGGAAGGCTGGTTCGTGATGGAATACGCAGGCGCGTATTACTGGGTGTCCAAATCAACGCCCCCCACACCGTTCCGGATGTTGGAAGGTCAGCAGTTGGTGGCAGAGTGACCTGAGGTCTCTACCCCGGCAGCCGCGCAGTCCCCTCTACCTCAATCAGAAACTCCGGCAGCGCGAGGCCCGGCACACTGAGCCAGGTGTTAGGGGCCGGCATCGCATCACCGTAGAATTCCATGATCGCTGCACCAACGGGTTCCATCTTGGATGGATCGTGGTTCACAACATAGGTCCGAATGCGCACCAGATCGGCCGGGGTCGCCCCCTGATCGGCCAGCACCGCCTTGAGGTTGGCGAAACACTGCCGCGCTTGGGCGGCCAGATCATCCTCGCCGACCAGTTTGCCGTCGCCGTCCCAAGCCACTTGGCCCGCAAGGTGCAACAGTCTGCCGCCTTCCGAAACGCTGGCATGGGAGAATCCGAACTGCAGACTGTTGTACATGGTCTCAGGATTGATGCGTGTCACGCTCATCGCCTGTCCTTTCTGATGTGGAGTGCAGAGGTTCAGACGAAGCTCCGCACGGTTTCAATGGCCCCTTCCAGCGCCTCGCCTTCCGAGTCCTGCAACGCGGCCTCGCGGATACGGGCCATCCACGCGGCGGCATCCTCACGGCCCTTGAGCAGATCCGCTGCCCCCATAACCCTGTCGAACTTCGACAAGCCTCGCGCGTGGGTGTCTGAGTAGCCTTTGATCAGCCGTCTGTTGCGCAGCAGCTCCATCGCAAGCGCATAGTCCTGCGCGGCCATGTCGGTGCAGGCTTTCAGCCAGCCCTCCAGATGCGCGACCTCTACTGCGTGGCGACGCGTTTTCAGGCGGTAGTGCCGCAGGCCCCCCAGAAAGTGCAGCATCAGAAAGGACCGCAGCGTATCCGTCCGCAGCCGCCGCCCTTTCCCGAACCAACGGTTCAGCCAGACCATCCGCGCCTCTGACGCCTCCCAGCGTGCGCCCATTTTCGCCGGCATCAGCCCGGCGATTTCCTCCGCCCGGGGGTGGAAGAACTCCGTCAGCTGCAACAGCTGGCTGTCATCGGTACCCATCTGGTCGTGGATACGATCAAAACGGCTGGCCCGGGTCTTCAGATCCGCAACCTTGATGATGTCGTCATAGGCCATGGCGTTGGCAACGTATTTGGCGGCCTCAAGCGTCAGCTGCCACCCCTGTGCCTCACTGTCTTGCGCCATAACAGCTTCGATGTGAGCCAGATACGCCGCGCCATAGATCGCATCCTGAAAATCGACCACCTTGTTCAGGCCTGCGTGCAGCATGTTCCGCAGGGGTTCAGGCATCATCCCAATCCGCGCCAGCAGCTTCTCATAGGCCTGCATCCGGTCATTGGGGCCGATCATGTGCGCAGCATCCGGGGCGACGGCCTCCGCGACCTCTTCGCCGTTTTCGGCCAAGTCAAACCCAGCTGCAAAGGCCCGCAAGGATGCCTCCACCCCCTTACCGCCTGCGCGGATCGCATCCTCATAAGCGGAGCGCGGGAAAGGCAGCGCGCGCGAGCCTGCCAAGGCCCCGAACAGCGACGCGGAAATCACCGAACCCTGCGCCACGGCCAGCCGGTCCATATCCGCCAGGATCAACCTTTGCGCCGCAATCTCTGCCGCTGAACGCACCTCATCCGCATCCGCAATCCCGTCACCGGGGATGGATTTTTCGCTGACCGCCAACTGCCGATGGGTGGAGCCAATGAGCGTGGTCTTGTCCGGCGTCACAAAGCCGCGCATGATGGACCGCCCGACCTCCATCATCTCCGCTGCGATCAGCACGTCCACGTCGCCTGCCGCCGGAGCCAATGCAAAGATCGGCTGCTGCCCGGCGCTAGGCGTCATTTCGATGTAGTAGATCGTGGCCCCGGTCCGTTGGCTGACACCCGCCACAGAGGTCGCCTGCGCGTCGTAGCCCTGAGACCGCGCAAGGCTTTCGATCCAGTTGGTCAGCACACCGCCGCCCTGCCCGCCCACGGCCATGATGGCGAGCTTCAGGATCTCCCCCGTGGCCGTATCTGTCCCCTGGCGCAGCTGCATATTCATGCCGACATCCTCAGCCGATTGGCATCGCGCCGCTTTTGCAGCCAGCGGATCATGCTGGTGCGTTTGGTGGCCCACCAGCGTTCCGCACCCGAGGGGTTATGCACCACATCCGCGCGGTAGAACGACGGGCACAGCACTGCTGCATCCGCCACTTCCCCGCAATTGCCGCAACCCACGCAGGTCTGGTCGATATGAGCAATCGGATCGTCCCGCAGCGGATCATCCAACCGTTTCAGCGACAACGAAGGGCACCCGGATAGCCGAATACAGGCGTGATCGCCGGTGCAGATGTCCTCATCCACCCCAAAGCGCGGCACATCCACGCGGCGGCCCTCTTTGATCGCCTTCTGGCGCAACGGCTTCTCCCGGCGCTGCTTGTTCAGCATACATTCTGAAGAGGCGACAATCACCTTCGGCCCCTTGAAGTCGGTCGTCAGCGCCTCCCGCACCGTGTCGCGCACCTTGCCCACGTCATAGGTCCGGTCGATGGTGCGGATCCATTCGACGCCTACGCCTTTCAAAGCGGCCTGAATGGGATTGCCGGTCTTCTTCGTCTCACTGTCCGCGCGGGAGCTGAGCAAGTCCTGCCCCCCGGTCGCTGCCGAATAGTAATTGTCGACGATCACCACGACGTTGTCCGACTTGTTGTAAACCATGTTCCCGATCGAGGATGAGAGCCCGTTGTGCCAGAACCCCCCGTCCCCCAGCATGGAGATCGCGCGCCGCTCTCCGCCGCCATCAAAAGCCCCGTTTGCGGCAGGCCCGAGGCCGTAGCCCATGGTCGCCCCGCCAATCTCAAACGGGGGCAACGAGCCAAAGAGGTGACAGCCGATATCGCCAGAGATCTGGTGCTTGCCCAGCTCCTGCTCCACCAGTTTCATGCCCGCAAAGATCGGGCGTTCGGGACAGCCGGTGCAGAAACCCGGCGGCCGGACAGGCACCGTCTTGGACAGATCAGGGATTGCAGGCGCATCGCGGTTAGGCGCCCTCACATGCCCCGGCAGCATCTCTGGCGCTGCCTTTTTCAAGAATGCCGTCATGCCGTCCAGCATCACCTGCCCGGTGTATTCCCCGGCCATCGGTAACACATCTTTGCCGTAGAGTTTCAGCTTGGCACCTGCCTTGAACAGGAACGACCCGAGGTGCTGTTCGATGTGCTCGGGCTGGCCTTCTTCAACCACCAGCACGTGGTCCTTGCCTTTGCAGAAGGCGTCAAATTCGTCTCTAACCAAAGGGTAAGTGACGTTCAGCACATAAAGCGGCACATCCGTGTTGCCGTAGATGTCTGCCAGCCCAAGGCGCTGCAGCGCGCGAATGACGCCGTTGTACATCCCGCCCTGCACCACGATGCCAATCTTGGCCCTTTCCGGCCCCATGATCTCATTCAGTTTGTTCTCAACGATGAACTTTTCAGCCGCGGGCCAGCGTTCCGTCACCTTGTGCTGTTCGTGCACGTAAGACCACGGCGGCAGCACAACGCGCTTAAAGTCGGACTGCGGGTTAGCAATGGCCTCTTTCACGCTCAGCGGCGGCGGGACGTTGTCCTTTGTCTCAAAACTGCCGGTCACATGGCAGGACCGGATGCGGACCATCAGCATGACGGGCGTGTTCGACGCCTCCGACAGCTCAAACCCATCCTTTACCGCCTTTACAATCGACGGCAGGTTCGGGCGCGGGTCGAGCATCCAGAACTGCGACTTCATCGCGAACCCGTGGGAGCGTTCCTGCATGATGGAGGAGCCTTCGCCGTAGTCCTCCCCCACGATCACCAGCGCGCCGCCGGTCACGCCGGAAGATGACAGGTTCGCCAAAGCATCAGAGGCCACATTGACCCCCACCGGCCCCTTGAAGGTCACCGCCCCGCGAATGGGGTAATGCACGGAGGCCGCCAGCATCGCCGCCGCCGCAGCCTCAGACGCATTCGCCTCAAACCGCACGCCAAGCTCACTCATCAACTCTTCAGCATCCGCCAGCACATCCATCAGGTGCGAAATCGGCGCGCCCTGATAGCCTCCAACATAGCCCACACCGTTTTCCAACAGCGCCTTGGTCAGCGCCAGGATCCCCTCACCCGTGAACGTATCCCCGTCACCTTTACGCAGGTGCTCCACTTCCGCCTTGAACGACCGTTCCGCCATGGTTCCCCCTCAGAAGTCGTGTTTGCGAATGTTGCGCAGCATGGTCTTGAGCGTCCCGACAAAGGCACGCTTTTCGTCCTCACCGATGCCCACGAACATGGACTCGTAGGCATCCGCCATATGCGGCCACATGCGCTCATACGCCTCGCGGCCCGCGTCGGTCAGAAAGACCCGCGTCGCGCGGCTGTCCTCAGCATCCGTCTCGCGCCGGATCAGACCATCCTTGGCCAAAGCATCCAGCGCACGGCTGAGCGTGGATTGCTGGACCACCGCATAAACCGCCAGTTCGCGGATCAGGATGCCGTCAATCACGCTCAGCACCGCAAGCGAGCGCATCTGCGGTGTCGTCAGCCCAAGTGCGCTCATCTCAGCCGACAGGGCCGCGTTGTAGCGCCCCATGATCCGGTTCATCAGGTAGGGGGCAAAGTTCTCCAATCCCATTTCGCCCAACCGCTGCGCGGCTGGGGTCATGACCTTGCCCTCCTTCATGACTTGATCCCAAGGAAGTCCTTGGCCTTTTTCATCCGGCTTTCGCGGCCTTCGATGATCTGGTTTGCCACGTTGAACCCGGACCCGCCGCCAAGGCCCGGCCCCGGATGGGTCGAGGTGCCAATATGGTGCAGTCCCTTGATCGGCGTTCCATTGTTGACCTGCCCCGCATGGGGCCGCCAGACAAAGAACTGATCGAGCGCGCAGGCCCCGCCATAGGGGTCGCCGCCCACAAGGTTGACATTCATGGCTTCCAGATCGGCGGGGGAGCAGGCGCGGCGCGCGAGCTTGAGTTTGTCGAAGCCCTTGATGTGCTTCTTGAGGATGGCTTCGATCCGGTCGGCGAAGGCTTCACGCAGCTCGTCCGTCCAGGTGCCCGTCTCTTTGATCTTGCCCGCGGCATCGCCTTTGATCACCGACGGCGCGTCAGGGATTTGCAGCCACAGCACCGACTTGCCCTCCGGAAAGCGGCTGGGATCCATCACATGAGGCTGGCCGACGCAGATGGTCGGTACAGCAGGCAACATGCCACGTTCGGCTTCATTGCTTGATTTAGAGACTGAATCGACTCCATCCGCGAGGTGCAGCAGGGCCACCTGATCCAAACCTTCCGTCTTCCACGCCACAGGCCCATCCAACGCATAGTGCAGCTGAAAATTGCCACGCCCGTGGCGGTACTTCTTGGCGGTTTCCGGCTGGTTCTCCTTGGGCAAGAGCTGATCATAAAGCTGCCCCGGCGCGGTGCTGGCGATCACGCTGTCGGCATAGATCTGTTCCTCATCCGAGGTGATCACCCCGTGCACGCGGCCGCCATCCACCATAATCTCGCGGGCCTCAACGCCCGTGCGCACGACACTCCCGTTGGCCTCAATCAGCTTGCGGAACGCCTCCGCCGCCTGCCCTGCCCCGCCTTTGACGACAGGCGCGCCTGCTGCTTCCAAAGCAAAGGCAATCACGCGGGCCATCTGGCCGCCATAGGTCGCTTCCGGGGTCAGGCCGACATGCAGGCACCACGGCGCCCAAAGCGCCTGAACCTCGGCGCTGGAATACCGCGTTTCCAGCCAGCCGCGCGACGGCTCCATGCATTCGCCAAACCAAGTCTTGAGGCCGTTGAACCCCTTCTTCCAGGCCTGTTTGCTGAGCAATGAGACCATCTGTTTTGACCAAAGCGGCTGCCCAAGCAGGGAAAACAGAAACTCCGCTTCCTGCTCAATGCTGCCTACATCGGTCACATGCTGATCCCCGTCGCCTGCCGCCATGGCATTGAACGCCGCGCGGTTCGCCTCCCGATCCATCTGCAAGACCAGCGATGACCCATCCGGGCGCAACACGCCGGTGGGATGGGGAGTGTGGCAGAACTCCAACCCATGCTTCGCCAGATCCTCACCCAATGCGCCATGGGCAGGCCCCGTCAGGAACAACACAAAGGTCGCAGCCATGACATCGTGATGAAACCCGGGCGCTGTCACCTCGTCGGTGTACATACAGCCGCCAATGCGGTCCTCGCGTTCGATCACCAGCACCTTGTCGCCTGCGCGCGACAGCATCGCGGCGGACACCAACGCATTGATGCCCGACCCGATGATCACATGGTCGAATTTCGCCACCGGGACTTAGCCCTTGGGCACAAGCGCCAGCGCGCGGATGGGTGAACCCGTGCCCCGCGCAATCTTCAGGGGCGCGGCGATCAGGATGGCCCCCTTGGCCGGCAGCTTGTCGAGGTTGGCAAGCGAGGCCAGACCAAAGCAGTTGTCCCGGTGCAGCAGGTTGTGCGCGGGGAATGGTGGTTCCATGCCACCCGCTTGCCCCGCGTCCGTGCCAATGCACTGGGTACCCCAACCGACGATGCCTTTGGAAAGCAGGTATTCGATGCAATCAGGCGTAGGCCCCGGGCTGTGAGGTCCGGTCTCATCCGCGTTCAGAAACTTCGCCTCGTCGCCCACACGCTTGTCCCAATCGGTGCGCATAACAACCCACTCGCCTTTGCCGATCTCACCATGCTCAGCCTCCCAGGCCTTCACACCGTCGGCGGTCAGCAGGAAATCCTCATTCTCCGCCGACTGCGCCGCACAGTCGATCACGTTGACCGGCGCAATCAGGCGCTGGACGTCGAGGCTGTCGGTATAGCCGTCTTCATAGTCCTTACCGGTGATCCAGTGGTGCGGCGCGTCGAAATGTGTGCCGGAGTGCTCACCCAACACCATCCAGTTCCAGGCAAAGAACGGACCGTCGCTGTCATACTCACTGATCTTGTGAATCTCGACCTTCGGCGTGTTCTTCGCAAAATCCGGCGGCAGTTGCAGGATCGGCGTATCCGGCCCCAGCACGCCCGAACAATCGACCACTTCCACCCCGCCAGAGGCCAACATGGCCCCCAGATTGCTGACTACGTCCTGTGCAGACATCCCAATTTCTCCCTGATGATATGCGGCGCATCTCGCGCTCTGGTTGCTGATTCAATGCTAGACAAGATTACATGCGTTTGCAATTATCTTGTGCAGGGGAGACCTGCTGCTCATGTCCTCAGACCTGGACGCCATCATCATCGGATCGGGCCACAACAGCCTGACCTGCGCCTGCCATCTGGCCAAGCGCGGCTGGAAGGTGGCGGTCTATGAGCAAGCGTCAGAGCCCGGCGGGGCAGTCAAAACAGGCGAATATACCAAGCCCGGCTTCCGCCACGACTGGGCCGCGATGAACTTGTCGCTTTTCGCGGGATCTGCGTTTCACACCGAAAATGCCGCAGAACTGGCCGAACATGGGCTGGCCTTTGCGCCGACGGGCAATCCATTCTCCACACTCTTTCCTGATGGCCGATGGCTCGGCATCTCCAACGATGCGGCCATCAACCGCGCCCGTATCGCGGGGTTCTCGACCAAAGACGCCGAAGCCTGGGACGCGCTGACCGTGGACTTCCCTAGCGAGGCTGAGAGCATCTTTGCCTTGCTGGGCAGCCCGATGAATTTACGTGCACTTTCATCTTTAGGCTGGAAGCTGCTGCGCAAACGCGGGGTCGGAGACACCGCCGATCTGGCGCAATTTCTGATGAAGTCGCCCCGCGCCTGGCTGGATGAAACGTTTGAAAGCGATCACGTCAAAGCAACCCTCGCCGCCTGGGGCATGCACTTGGATTTCGCGCCTGACATCGCGGGCGGGGCACTGTTCCCTTACCTCGAAGCCATGGCAGGCCAGGCGTTCGGCATGGTCTTGGGTCAAGGCGGTGCGGACACGATGACCAAGGCTTTGGTCAGGATGCTCGAAGCCCACGGAGGTGAGCTGCACCTGAACGCAGAGGTGACAAAAATCGAGTCCGCAGCGGGCCGCGCGACTGGGATCACTCTGGCTGATGGCCGCTTTGCCAAGGCTGAGAAGGCGGTGATTGCCAACGTGTCCCCTCGCGCTTTGGTGCAACTGACCGGCGGCACCGGCGACGTGCAGCACGAAGCCAAGATGCACCGTTTCCAACACGCGCCGGGGACCATGATGATCCATCTGGCAATGAAGGATCTGCCCAACTGGCCCGCACCAGAGCTGAAACGCTTTGCCTATGTCCATCTCGCGCCAAGCATGGACCAGATGGCCCGGACCTATGCCCAAGCCAAAGGCGGCATGCTGCCGGATGAACCTGTGATCGTCGTGGGTCAGCCCACGGTCGTCGACCCCTCCCGCGCGCCGGAAGGCAAGCATGTGCTTTGGCTGCAAGTCCGCATGGCACCCGGCCAGATCAAGGGCGACGCGGCGGGTAAGATCAAGGCAACCAACTGGGAGGACGCTGCCGCCCCCTTCGCCAAACGCGCGCTGGACATCCTCGAAGGGTATGCCCCCGGCACGCGCAAAAGCATCCTCGCCAAACACATCGTCACGCCTGACATGTTGGAGGCCGACAATCCCAACCTCATCGGCGGCGATCAGGTCTGCGGCAGCCACCATTTGCACCAGCATTTCATGAACCGCCCCGCACGGGGTTATGCCGATGGCACCACCACCATTCGCAACTTGTACCACACCGGGGCCGCCGTCTGGCCGGGCGGTGGTACGGGCGCAGGACCGGGGACGTTATTGGCCAAGAAACTGGCCGGAAAATAGACACTATAAAGGGAGAAAGACATGAAACTGAACAGACGCACACTGTTGATGATGAGCGCAGCTTCGGCTGCGATGAGCACCGTCGCCCTGCCCTCCTTCGCGCAGGACATTGACGAGCTGGTGATTGCCTACAACGTCAACCTGCCCTCCTGGGACCCCACCGTGGGGCTGAGCGCTGTGAACCCCACCATTCAGGGTTTCTATCAGTCGGTTTTTGACCTCTACATCCCGCAGAACCCTGACTTGTCTTTTGGCTCCGGCATCATCACCGACTACGGTTGGAATGACGATGGCACCGCGATCTGGATGGACGTGCGCGAGGGTGTCACCTGGCACAACGGCGATCCTTTGACGGCAGAGGACGTGGCATGGAGCCTTGCACGTGTCGCCAACCCTGACACCGGGTCCCCCATTCAGTTCATCTGGGGCAAGATCACCAACATCAAGGCCGAAGGGAACCGCGTGACGGCGGATATGCCGGAGTATGAGCCGACGTTCTTCAAGTGGATGTCCTTCCTCACAGGCTATGTCATGCCCAAGAAATACTACGAGGAAGTGGGCGCAGAGGGTTTTGAGGCCGCACCCGTGGGCTCCGGCCCCTACATGGTGGACAAGTTTGAGCGCAACGCCTTCGTCCGGCTGAAAGCCAACGAAAACTACTGGGGTGGCGCGCCGGAGTTCAAGACGGTGACGATCAAGTTTGTGACCGACGCAGCGTCCCGCGTGGCGGAGATTGAGTCCGGCAATTCTCACGTAACGCTTGAGGTGCCGTATGAAGAATTCGACCGCCTGAAAGCCAAGGATGGCATCGATGGTGTAGCAGAGCCGGTGTCAGACATTGGCATGATCTTCCTCAATGACATCGAAGTCATGACCGACCCCAACGTGCGCAAAGCCGCCGCCCATGCCATCGACAAGCAGACCATTATCGATCGTCTGCTGTCGGGCTACGGCGTGCCCATCGACACGCTGCAAACGCCCGACTACGCAGCCTATGACGCCTCCATCAAGGTGCCGTATGACCCCGAAAAAGCCAAAGAACTGCTGGCCGCTTCCGGCTATGGCCCCGACAACCCGGTGAAGTTCAAGATCCAGTCCACCAAGGGTTTCAAAGCCAAGGATTTCGAGATGATCCAGGCCATCGTCGGCCTCTGGCGCCGTGTGGGGATCGAGGCAGAGATTGAGGTTTACGAGATCGCCAAGCACTTTGAGCTACGCGCAGCCGATCAGCTGGCCCCGGCGGCTTTCTACAACTGGGGCAACTCGGTTGGGGATCCGACCACCTCCACCCGGTTTTGCGATGTTCGGCCCCTCCCCCCACTCCGTCTGGGACGGCGAGGATACGTTTAACGCGATCCTGCCTCTCTGGGGAGAACGGGATGAGGCCAAGCGCATCGAGGGCTGGAAGGCCGTCGATAAGCGCATTGCCGAGAACGCTGAGGTGATTCCGCTGCTGCAATATGTGCAGCCGATCCTGCACAGTTCCCAGATCAAGGTGACGCCGCACCGCTCCGGCGCGTTGCTGCCGCATCTGATGACCAAGGCCTAAGCGCCTTTTCCTGACCTTGACGGGGCCGGCGATGGCTGGCCCCGTCCTT
>CAXMWW010000001.1:0-207643 GCA_963422245.2 uncultured Sulfitobacter sp.
GTCGTCGCGCTGACAGAAGAGATCGACCTCGAGGACGACGCGGCATAAGCTGACCGGACGAACTCCGCAGCTTATGAGGCAGTCGCACCGATGACGACGCTCTCCGACCAGACCAGCAGATCAGACCGACGCACCCTCATCTCGGTGGATGGTATGGGTGGGGATCAGGGCCCGGCAGCCGTGGTTGCCGGGTGTTCTTTGTCTGCAAAGGCCAATCCGGACATTGCGTTCATCCTGCACGGCAATGAGGGTGAGTTGAACGCTTTGGTGGAGCGTCGCACGGAACTGTCCGGTCGCTGCGAAATCCGTCACGCGGCCGAGGTTGTGTCGATGGAAGACAAGCCCAGCCAGGTTGTGCGTACTGGCAAGGAAACTTCCATGTGGTCGGCGATTGAGGCCGTGCGCAGTGGCGAGGCTGACGTGGCTGTGTCTTGCGGCAATACGGGTGCGCTTATGGCGATCTCCATGATCCGCCTCCGCAAGATGCCCGGTGTCAGCCGCCCCGCAATTGCTGTGCTTTATCCGTCCTCCAACGTGCAGGGTTTCAACGTCCTTCTGGATGTGGGCGCAGATGTGCGTGCAGATGCGGATGACCTGCTGCGATTTGCCCTGATGGGCACGTCTTATGCGCGCAACGGTATGGACCTGCCCCGTCCGCGCGTGGGTCTGCTGAACGTGGGCACAGAAGAACACAAAGGCCGCACGGAGCTCAAAGAAGCCTTCGACCTGATCGGCGAACAGCACGAACAGGCGGGATTCGAATTTGTGGGATTCGTCGAAGGCGGCGACCTGTCTGGCGACAAGGCGGATGTGATTGTCACGGACGGGTTTACCGGCAATGTCGCGATCAAGACCGGCGAAGGCACGGCAAGCCTGATCGGCACACGCCTGCGCGAGGCGTTCAAGTATTCGCTGCTGTCCCGGCTTGCATCCCTGCTCGCCTATACCTCGCTTCAACGCCTGCGCATCCGCATCGATCCCCGCCGCGTGAACGGCGGTATCTTTCTGGGGCTGAACGGCACAGTGGTGAAATCCCATGGCTCTGCGGATGCCACTGGGGTCTCTGCCGCCATCAAACTGGCCGCACAGCTGGCTGAGAATCGCTTCAACGACAAACTGGCCGCACGTGTCGCCACCGTCATGCCCACTGAGGAGCCCGCATCATGACCACCAGAGCCGTCGTTGTAGGCTGTGGGCATTATCTGCCTGAACGCATCGTGGAAAACGCGGAGTTTGAAAAAACGCTCGACACAGACGATGCCTGGATCAGGTCTCGTTCAGGGATTGAACGGCGTCATTTTGCGGCTGAGGGCGAAACGACCTCTCAAATGGCGACGATTGCCGCCCGACACGCGCTGGACGACGCAGGCCTTACGCCAGATGATGTCGACGCGATAGTGCTGGCAACCTCAACGCCTGATCTGACCTTCCCTTCAGCGGCCACCATGGTGCAGGCCCAGTTGGGCATGAACAGCGGTTTTGCCTTTGATGTACAGGCGGTTTGCGCTGGCTTTGTCTTTGCGCTTAGCAACGCCAATGCGCTGATTGCCTCCGGTCAGGCCAAGCGGGTGCTGCTGATCGGTGCCGAAACCTTCAGCCGGATCATGGACTGGACCGACCGCGCCACCTGCGTGCTTTTTGGCGATGGCGCGGGCGCTCTGCTGCTCGAAGCGCAGGAGGGCCAGGGCACGCCCGAGGATCGCGGCATTCTGGCCACTGACCTCAACTCTGACGGGCGTTACCGCGAACTGCTTTATGTCGATGGCGGGGTCAGCACCGGGACCACCGGGTATCTGCGCATGCAGGGCAATCAGGTGTTCCGCCACGCGGTAGAGAAGCTCGCCGCGACCGCCAATACGGCGATGGACCGCGCAGGCGTGACCGCCGATCAGGTCGATTGGGTCGTCCCGCATCAAGCAAACATCCGCATTATCCAGGGCACGGCAAAGAAGCTGAACATGCCGATGGAGCAAGTGGTCGTGACTGTTCAGGACCACGGCAATACTTCAGCAGCCTCCATCCCGCTTGCAATGTCCGTTGGCCGCAGTCGCGGCCAGATCAAGGATGGCGATCTGGTCGTCACAGAAGCCATCGGCGGCGGTCTCGCGTGGGGTGCGGTGGTGCTGCGCTGGTAGGCAATAAAGTGCAACTTAAACCGTAGGTTGCAGCCAGGGGAATCGCTTTTGAAATATTGACTATGCATCACGTCTGATTGGATTCATACGGATTGCGTCATTAGCAAAGGATGCGACCGCGATGGAAGATTTTTCTCATATTTTTGAGGGCGTTGAAGACCCTCGTACGAGCAACGCTACACGGCATGATCTTCATGAGATGCTTATGATCGGCCTGTTGTCGACCATGTGTGGCGGCGAGGGTTGCTGCGACATGGCGCTATTTGGCACGACGAAAGAGCCGTTTTTGCGCACATTCATGACACTGAAGCACGGAATACCGAGCCACGATGCGTTCTCTGACCTGTTCAACGCCCTCGATCCTGGCACGTTTCAGTCAGTGATGCTTCGCCTGACAGAGGGGTTCGCTGACCAGTTGGGCGAGGTGATTGCGGTTGATGGCAAGTCGTTGCGGCGCTCCTTCGACAGGGCGAAGAAGCAGTCGGCGTTACACCTCGTGCAGGCTTTTGCGGCTGAGGCCAGGCTCGTACTCGGGCAGGTCGCTGTTGACGAAAAATCCAACGAGATTACGGCGCTGCCCGCGCTGTTGAACATGCTGTCGTTGAAGGGGCGGATTGTGACGGCGGACGCTATGCACACGCAGCGCACTACAGCCGAGACGGTAACGCAGGCTGGCGGTGATTATGTTCTGGCGCTGAAACGCAATCAGGAGACGCTGCACGAGGATGTGGCACTCTGGCTGGATGATCCTGGAAATGTCGAAAACTGTGAAACTTATCAGAATGTTGACGCAGGACACGGTCGACTGGAGACGCGCAAGGCGTTGATCTCGCATGACGTTGCCTGGCTCGACGAGCGGCATCACTGGCCCGGGCTCAGGGCCATCGGAAAGGTCGTCGCCACCCGCGAAGTCGGCGATAAAACCTCATGCCAAACTCGCTACTTCCTCATCAGCGCGCCGCTCTCTCCCGAGCGTTTCCTGTCCATCACCCGCGCCCATTGGAGTATCGAGAACAGCCTTCACTGGGTGCTCGACGTCTCCATGAACGAGGACGCCGCGCGCAACAGAAAAGACAACGGACCCGAAAATCTCTCTATCCTACGGCGCATCGCTCTCAACCTCGCCCGCTCCGAACCGTCAAAAGGATCAATGCGAGGAAAGCTGAAACGCGCCGGATGGCAGGATACATTCATGCTCGAACTCATCAGAACCGCGACCAAATCTCAAAAGCGATAGCCCTGAGGTTGCAGCCCTATGTTATTGACTCTGAAAAAATGCCAGCCTATGTTGGTCCAAACATGGGGGACGTTATGTCAAGTAAGACTTTGACGCGCATGGACCTGAGCGAAGCGGTATTTCGCGAAGTGGGCCTGTCGCGCAATGAAAGTGCGCAGCTGGTTGAATCGGTACTGGACCATATGTCCGATGCGCTTGTGGCTGGTGAACAGGTCAAGATTTCATCTTTTGGGACCTTTTCGGTAAGGGATAAGACTGCCCGCGTAGGCCGCAATCCCAAGACCGGCGAAGAAGTTCCGATTAATCCCCGCCGTGTGCTGACTTTCCGTCCGTCTCATCTGATGAAGGACCGCGTGGCAAGCGGCAACAAGAAGTAAGCATGGCAAAGTCGCCAGACGCTTTCCGCACCATTTCCGAAGTCGCTGATTGGTTGGGCGTTCAAGCCCATGTGCTGCGCTTTTGGGAAAGCAAGTTCAGTCAGGTCAAACCAATCAAACGCGCAGGTGGACGCAGGTACTATCGCCCGACGGACATGCTGCTGATCGGTGGGATCAAGAAACTGCTGCATGACGATGGCCTGACCATCAAAGGTGTGCAGAAAATCCTGCGTGAAGAAGGCATGAGCCATGTCGCCGATATGTCCCAGGCGCTGGACGACACGACTTTGGATCAGCTGGATGACATGCCTGCCGATCCCCCGGTCGCTGAACTTCCCGTAGCAGAGCCCGAGGAAGAAAAGGGCGTTGTCCTGAACTTCGAAGCGCGGGACCAGGAAGAAGACAGCGCGCCAGCGGAACCACAATCCGCGTTCTTGCCGGAAGAAGTTCCGGCCCCCGCACCGGAGGAGCCGGTCGCCGAAAATCTCGATGCGCCTGAAGAAACGCCCATCGCGGCAGAGGAACCCACTGCGGAAGAAGTAGACGCACCCGCCGCGGCAGAACCTGTAGAGGCGCCCCCTACTGAGCCGGAACCGATTGCCCCCCCTGCCCCCGTGGATGCCGCCGCCCCCGCCGAACCGGAATACCCGCCAAAGCCGGAGCCGACTGCAGAAGCTCCCGCAGAACACGAGCCGATTGCAAAAGCCCCTGCAGAACCCGAACCGGTTGCAGCGGCCCCGGAAGAACCTGCCGCTGATACCCCAGTGGTGCCATCCTTCATGCGCCGCCCGGCGGAGCCTGAGCCATCGCCCGAGCCGGAAGCAGTTGAACCAGAAGAGCCTGCGGCGACAGAAGAACCTTCTAACGCCCTGCCCGCGTTTCTGCGCCGACCGCTGGGTGAACCAGCCGCAGACCCTGAACCACCTGCTGAGCCCACTGCAACCTCCGTTGCCTCAGACCCTGAACCTGTTGTCGAGCCAGAGCCTGCACCTGCCCCGTCACCCAAACCACGTGTGGTTGAGATCGCTCCATTCACGGCCGAAGCAGACTTTGACGCCGCACCGGCAGAACTGTCCGCCGTGTACCGCACCAAGCGCATGGGCACCGACCGCGCGCGTCAGATCACGCCGTTGATCGACCGTCTGACCACCTTGCGGGACAACATGAACGCGCAGCGCCGCTATGCCAGTGCGCCGCCTTCCTGAGACGGGCAAAGCATGACCCCCACGGCATTTCCCTCTTGCGCCAGAGGCAGGATTGGTTATGTACCGCCCTTAGATCGTTCCGGGAATTTTCCCGCAAACAATCAAGTCGGGCTATGGCGCAGCCTGGTAGCGCGTCCGTCTGGGGGACGGAAGGTCGCAGGTTCGAGTCCTGCTAGCCCGACCATGATCAAACCGCCCGCGGCATCCGTGCTGCGGGCGTTTGTCTGTCTGAAGGGGGCAAAATCATGCGCGGTGTAATCCCGAACCAGCATATCTCGGCGATGATTGAGGCTGGAGCCATAACGGCCACGCCTTCGGTTATCCCCGAACAGATCCAGCCCGCCAGCCTTGATCTGCGCCTTGGCAACGTGGCCTACCGCGTGCGCGCGTCGTTCCTTGCCGGACAAGGCAAATCCGTGGCCGACCGTCTGGCGGAATTCCAGATGCATGAGGTTGATCTGAGCCAGGGCGCGGTGCTGGAAAAAGGCTGCGTCTACGTCGTGCCATTGATGGAAAGCCTCGCCCTGCCCGATGATCTGTCCGCTGTGGCCAATGCCAAAAGTTCCACCGGGCGGCTGGACCTGCTGACCCGCACGATCATTGACGGCGGCACCGAATTTGACCGCGTGGCCCCGGGCTATAATGGGCCGCTTTACGCAGAGATTTGCCCGCGTAGTTTCTCCGTCCTTGTGCGGCCCGGCATGCGTTTGAACCAGATGCGGTTCTCACGGGGGGATGCGGTGCTTGATGACGCCGCCTTGCGCACCCTGCACGCCGAAACGCCGCTGGTAGACGGCGAGGCGGTGATTGACGAGGGTTTGGGCTTTTCCGTCGACCTCAAGCTGCCCGGTACCACGCTGGTGGGCTACCGCGCCAAGCCGCATACGGGGGTGATCGACCTGGATAACATCGGCTACTACGATCCGGGCGAATACTGGGAAGACGTGCACGCCAGCAACGGGCAAATCATCCTCGATCCAGGCGCTTTCTACATCCTTGTGAGCCGTGAAGCAGTGACGATCCCGCCCGCCTATGCCGCTGAAATGGCACCCTTCTTGGCAATGGTAGGTGAGTTTCGGGTGCATTACGCGGGCTTCTTCGACCCCGGTTTCGGCCATGCCTCTGCTGGCGGCGCAGGCTCGCGCGGGGTGCTGGAGGTCCGCTGCCACGAAGCACCTTTTGTGCTGGAACATGGTCAGGTCGTGGGCAGGCTCGTCTACGAACAGATGGCCGAAATACCCACACAGCTTTACGGTGCCGATATCGCATCGAACTATCAGGGACAGGGCCTGAAGCTCAGCAAGCATTTTCGCGCGGGCTGATCCGCCGGCCCTCACGGGGAGGACCAGAATGGCAGACGACACCAGCCGCTTCATGGCAATGAAAGGCGCGGGCTACTACAGTCAAGCCACCGTTGGCGCGCGCAATGTGATCACTGCCGCGACGCCGGTTGTGCAGGCCGCCCTTGCCGCGCAAGAACTGACCGACGGTGCCACTCCCGTGACAATGACCGACATGGGCTGCGCAGATGGCGGCACATCGATTGCCATGTGGAACACGGTGCTGAGCGAATTGCGCGCCGCCCTGCCCGACCGCGCGCTACAACTGGTCTACACAGACCTGCCGCGCAATGATTTCAGCCAGCTGTTCCGCATCGTGCATGGGCAAACGGATCTGCCCGCCGTGGCACCGGACATCGACAACGTCTACCTCATGGCTTCCGGCACATCATTTCATCACCCGATTGTGCCCCCTGGCACTTTACACCTCGGGTTTTCGGCCACGGCCAGTCACTATGTGTCTGAAACACCGACACAAATCCTCGATCACGTTCACATGGTTGGCGCCACTGGAGACGTCCGCGCCGCATTTCAGGCGCAGGGCGCCCGGGATTGGGAGGCTTTCCTGCTGGCCCGCGCGACAGAACTCGCGCCCGGCGGGCGGCTGGTGCTTTACAACTTTGGCATCGACGAAGAAGGCCGCTATCTGGGCCATACGGGCGGGGTTTCGATGTTTGATAACTTCGCCAAGCTTTGGCTAGCATTGGCCGAGGATGTCACCATCACGCAGGAGGAGTTCCGCGCAACGAACTTTCCCCAAGCCTACCGCACGGTGGAGGAATTTGCCGCCCCCTTCAAAGATGAAAACAGCCCGGTGCACGCAGCAGGTTTGCGGTTAGAGGACATCGGAACACTGCACACCCGCTGCCCCTTTGAAGAAGCCTTTGCGGCGGGCGGGATGAGCGCACGCGACTTTGCGAAGAGCTACATCCTGACTTTACGCAGTTGGTCAGAGCCCACGTTTGTGGCAGGCCTTGCACAGACCCGCACCCCGGAAAAGATCACGCCGATCATCAACCAGTTTTATCAGTCCTATGAGGATCTGGTGGCAGACGATCCCAAGGGCCACGCGATGGACTACATCCACTGCCGCGTGGTTGCCTACAAGGAAGCGCTTTAGAGCAGTTTTTGAACGCGTTTCAGCGGAATTACCCGGCCATGCCTGCGGCATTTTCAGGACATTTCCGATCGAACCAATTCAGTTTGGTTCGAAAACCCTCTAGAACCGCCCGATCTTCCGTCCCGCATTCATCTTTTGCCGCATCTCGCGCGCTTGCTGACGTTCGCGGCGACGTTGGCGACGTTCCTGCGGTGTCATCTCAGCGGCGTCCGGCACCGGCTCACCTCGTGCGGCCTTGCGCTGGTCCGCCATCCTTCCCGCCTTGTCAAAACCCGCGCGCATACCGCGATTGATCAATTGGCCCATCACCTGGCGGATGATGATATTGATGATGTGGTTCAAGTTCATGGGTTACCCCTTCGCTCTGCCTCAAAGCGCAATATAGCACCTATTGCGGCAATTTTCAGGCATTGCAGCGAATTGAGCGGAAATCCGGAGCTTACTCTTCGAACATCTCGGACTGATTAACGCTCTCGTCCTCTTCCTCGCCTTCACCCGGCAAAGGCACCGTGCCCGGCGGCGGCCGGTTTTCGAGCAACCCGGCAGAGCGCAACTCTTTGAGGCCCGGCAAATCCCGTGCGTTTTCAAGGCCAAAGTGGTCAAGGAACCCCTGGGTTACGACAAAGGTCACAGGCCGCCCGGGCGTCATCTTGCGGCGTCCAAAGCGGATCCACTCAAGCTCAAGAAGCTGATCGACCGTACCGCGGGAAACGGAGACGCCGCGGATTTCCTCGATCTCCGCCCGCGTCACGGGCTGATGGTAGGCGATGATGGCCAGTGTTTCGATCGCAGCCCGGCTGAGCTTGCGGACTTCCACCGTTTCCTTCTGCATCAGAAACCCCAAATCGGGGGCCGTACGCATGGCATAGCCGTCGCCCACCCGCACCACATGCACGCCGCGCCCTTCATAGCGCTTGCGCAGATGTACCATCGCTTCGCCCGCGTCACAGCCGTGGGGCATGCGCGATTCCAGCTCCTTCAGGGTCACCGGATCGGACATCGCAAAGAGCACCGCTTCGATCATGCGCTCCTGTTCGGCCATGGGTGGCGCTTCAAACAGGCTTTCTTCATGTTCTTCAATATCTTCCGACATGATCCTAATCTTTCTTGCGCAGCTGGATCGGGGCAAAGGTCTCTGACTGCCTGATCTCAAGATGGCCCTCTTTCACCAGTTCCAGCGAGGCCGCGAATGTCGCTGCCGTGGCGGAGCGACGCTTGACCGGGTCGCTTTCCCAGCCTTCTGGCAGAAAGCTCATCAAATCGCCCCATTCGCCCGCATAACCGATCAGCCCGCGCATCCGGTCCAGCGCCTGTTCCATTGTAAAGACCGCATCGCGGTCCATCACGAAGGGGAGGAATTCATCGCGGGTGCGGATGCGCGCGTAGCCTTGCATCAGGTCCAGCAGCGTTGCGGTATAGGTCACCTTGCGGACCCGCGTGATGTCCTGCGTCTGGCCACGGGCAAAGAAATCACGCCCCAGCTGGTCCCGCGCCATCAGCCGTGCAGCCACGTCGCGCATGGCCTGCAAGCGTTCCAGCTGAAAGGCCAGATGCGCAGCCAGTTCCTCGCCTGATGGCCCCTCTTCCGTGGGGTCTGGCGGCAGCAAGAGCCGCGATTTCAGGAAGGCCAGCCAGGCGGCCATCACCAGATAGTCTGCCGCCAGCTCAAGCCGCAGTTGCTTGGCTTTTTCGACAAAAGCCAGATACTGCTGCGCCAGCTGCAGGACGGAAATTTTGCGCAGATCCACCTTCTGGGTGCGGCTGAGGGTCAGGAGCACATCCAGAGGCCCCTCAAATCCGTCGACATCGACAATCAGTGCTTCAGCAGCAAGCCTGTCCGCGACCGATACGGGGTCTTCCTCGAATGTGGTTTCAGCCATCTGACGCCCCGCCCAGAATTGCGTCAAATTCGGCGCAGAGGGCAGGAATGTCAACATCTACAGGGGTTTTGCGCGATTCAAGGGCGCTGTTGGCGCGGGCCATGCTGGCCTCTGACATGGTCCCTGCGGCCTCTGCCACGGTGATCCGATCCGCCAGCGGCGCGTTGCAGTAAAGCGCCACGTCCACCCCTGCGGCCAAAGCCGCTTGGGTGCTTTGCGCAGGCGTCCCTTTCAGCGCTTTCATGGAGATATCATCGGTCATGACCAGCCCATTAAAGCCGATGTCCTCGCGGATGATCTCCATCATCACGGGGCTCAGAGTCGACGGGCGGTTGTCTATCTCGGAGAACACCAGATGCGCGGTCATGCCCATCGGCAGGTCGTTCAGCGCCTTGAAAGGGGCAAAATCGACCACATCCAGTTCGTCGCGGGAGGTTGGGACGAGAGGCAGATCGAAATGGGTATCAAGCAGGGTGCGACCATGGCCCGGCATGTGCTTGACCACCGGCACCACCCCGCCCTCCAGCAACCCATTTGCGACGGCGCGTCCAAGTGCGGCAACCCGGGCGGGGTCGTCACTGTAACAGCGGTTGCGCAGGAAGGCATGGGTCTCTGCCCGCGCCACATCAACCATGGGCGCGCAATTGCTGTCGACGCCCGCCGCGCGCAGTTCATGCGCGATCACGCGGTACATTAGGCTAAGCGCGCGTTCGGCCTCCTCTCCGGCCCGCGCGACAACATCCAGCGGCGGCAGCCATTCTCGCCAATGGGGACTGCGCATCCGCTGTACGCGGCCCCCCTCCTGATCGATGGTGATCAGCGCGTCGCGCCCCACGGCCTCGCGCATCTCGGCACAAAGCGCGCGGGTCTGGTCCGGCGTGTCGATGTTGCGCGCAAAGAGGATAAATCCAAAGGGGTCGGCATCGCGAAAAAATGCTTTCTCGTCAGGGCTTAGCCGCAATCCATCCGCATCTAGGATCGTCGCCCCAAAGGGCTGCATCAGCGGGTCACCACCGGGATACAATCCGCGTTTTGCGCGACCAAGGCAGAACAGAAACGCCGCGCATCTGCGATGTCTTCGAACCCCATGGCGCGCAGGCGGTAGAAGACCCGCCCTCCGCTGGTCGCCTTCTGGATGATGCGCTTCTTGTCACGCATATAGTCGTCAAAACGGCGGCTCATTTCGTCCCACTGCTCACGCGCGACCTCTTCGCTGTCAAAGGCACCAAGCTGAGCCAACCGGGTGCCGGCAGGCAGGCTTGCGGCGTCTACATCCACATTCGGCGCTTCAGCCGCTGGTAAAGAGGCAGGCGTGACTACGGCCTCGCGGCTGGGACGTTTGCGGGGGCGCAGAGACTGGTGCAAGCCCGGACCCGTCGGCGCTGCGGCCGCGACACGGACCTCTTGTGCCTCTGTCTGATCTTGCACAACTGCGTCGGTGATGGTGGCCACGACCTCTTGGACTTCGGCAGTGGTCTCGGTCAGTGGCGCGACACCATCGGTCAACTGCGCAACCAGTGCCTCGACATCCCCCGCCTCCAGCGCTGCCGCGACGTCTGGCGTCGCCGATGGTGCCTCCTCAGTCTGTGGCTCTGCTGCAACCATTGTTTCGGCCATCACTTGGTCTTCTTCTTCCAGATCAACGGGCTGCGGGGCCAAGCGCAGCTCATCCGCAGGCTGGGCCGCGGCACCTTCGGCAGCAACCGCGTTGACCGACAGGCCCGTGTGCTGCGCCAACTGCCCGCCCGGATCGTCAGGCCGCACGCGCATTTCGCCCTCTGCCGCGCGGACAACTGGGATGCCACTGACATCGCGGGCCAGCAGGTTGTACCCCCAGACACCAACACCTACCAGCAACGCCAGCGACAACGCAGCACCGGCCACATTTGTCATCGTTGTCAACGCATTGCCGGACGACGTTGATGTTTTTTCGGGGTGCGTGTAATACGCCTGATCTCCGCCCTGGGAGGAAGGTGTAAATTCTGCCATCTGCGCCTCGCTGCTGACAGGGTACATTGCCCCGTCAATTCTGATCTTGAATGTGCCTGCTCCAGCGCGGGTCGTGCGTTATCGCATCTCAAGCGCTGGTTCGATACCAAGAATACCAAGCCCTGCTGCAATTACAATTGCAACGGCCCCGGCCAGATCACTTTTTGCGGATGCCTGCGCATTGTCTTGCTTGCGTATGTGCTGTCGCCAGCGTTCAAATTCATCTGCAAGAGCAACGAGGTAGAGCGCAATGCGTTGGGGTTCACGGGTTTCTGCAGCGCGCGCGACCACGGCGGGCCATTCGGCAACCTTGCGCAGCAACGCCATGCTTGCCGGGTCACTCAGCAGGTCACCGCCCTCCTCGGATAGGGCTGCCCCCTGCATCTGCACCGCCTGTACGTGGGCGTATTGCACCCAGAATGTCGCGTTTTCGCGGGTCTGCGCGCGGATGCTGTCGGGATCAAGCACTAGCGGGGCATCGTTCCGGCGTGCCAAAACGGCCAGGCGTAGAAGGTCCGGCCCCACTTCGCTCACCAATTCGCGGAGCGTGCGATTACCATCGGTTTCCATGCTGCGCGGGCTGAGGCGGGTGAGATGCAGCAGTTTGACATCTATCGGCACCTGCCCTCCCGACAGGGCAGAAACGACAGCGCGTAAACGCTTGACGTAGCCACCATGATCCGCACCCAGAACATCGACAATGGCATCAAAGCCGCGCTGCAGCTTGTCATAATGATATGCAATGTCGGGCGCGAAATAAGCCCAGCTGCCGTCCGATTTTCTCACCGGACGGTCCTGATCATCACCATGGGTGGTCGAACGGAACAACGTCTGGCTGCGCGGCTGCCAGCCGGGCTGCGCTTTGCCGCCCGCAGGTTCCAGCACGCCTTCATAGATCAAGCCCCGCGCCTCCAGCCCAGCTAGGGCGGCATCGATCCGGCCCGAAGACAACAGATCGCTCTCAAAAAAGAAGACATCCATATCGATGCCAAGTGCGGCAAGGTCCTCGCGGATGATAGCCATCATCTGCTCAAGGCTGAATGCGCGCACATCCGACAGCCAGACATGCTCGGGCTGGTCCAGATAGGCGGTGCCCACCTTATCCTTTAACGCAACGCCCAGCGGACGCAGATTGTCCGCAGGAATGGTACCTTCGGGAAAATCGACGGCGCTGCCGTGCGCTTCAATGTAGCGAAGATAGACGGAGCGGGCCAGCACATCCCCCTGCGCGCCGCCATCGTTGACGTAGTATTCCCGGGTGACGCGGTGCCCGGTAAAGGACAACAGTCGCGCAAGCGCATCCCCGTAAATGGCCCCCCGCAGATGCGCCACCTGCAATGGCCCCGTGGGATTGGCGGAGACGAATTCGACATTCACACTGCGCCCAGCACCCAAATCTGTTTGGCCAAACACCTCTTTCGCCGAGTGCGCCGCGCGGGCAACGTCGTGCCACCGCGTTGTCGCCAGGCGCAGGTTCAAAAATCCAGGGCCCGCCACGTCCGCCTGTTCGACACCCCCCTGGCCCGCCAAGGCGTGACCCAAATCCTCGGCAATCGCGCGCGCGGGTCGGCCTGCGATGCTGGCCAGCGCCATTGCGGCATTTGTGGTCATTTCGCCGTGTGCGGGATCTCTGGGCGGCTCAACGGTGATTTGGTCCAGCGGCAAATCCTCAGGCAATTGCCCGGCCTTAGCCATCTGCGAAAGCGCAGTCAGGACGTGCTGTCGGATGTCAGAGAATAGGTTCATGCGGCGCTTTCCGGTTGCGCCTGACCTATCATGCGAGGTCCGTCAGTCAACACGCACGGTCCGTTTCAGCGCACTTCAAAAACGGTGCTTTCGAGCGTTTTGGCCGCTGCGCTTCCCAGATAGGTCGCAACGTCAACCGCCCGGTCCGGCGCATCGGCGGGGACGCCGACCACATGAACGCGCAGGTTTTTGGAACGTAATTCCCGGCCCAGAGCTGCGCTGGCACCTGTCATTGCGCCCCACAATCCCTGTGCCGGCAGGGCCAGATAATCCTGCGGACGCGGCACAATGTTCAATACAGCGCCCTGCCCCGCGATCATCCCCCGGATCATCGTGCGCAAGATCATCGACAGCAATCGCATGTGGTTAGAGATATCGGCACGCTGCCGCAACGGCATTAAATTGACGACAAGATCAATAGGTTCGCTGCCCCATGCGTCTTTTAGGACCTGAAGCGTATCGGCCTTGAACCCGTCTGCCCAAAGCACGTCAATCCTTGACGGATCAGCCGCAGCGAGGTGATCCAGCTGGCGTTCGTCTTCGTCAATTGCGATGACCTTTGCCCCTGAGGCAGCGAATGCCTTGGCTAATTCTGGTCCGGGGTTTTGGGCCGCCCCGATCAAGATCACGGTGGGGGTACGCTCAATAGATTGATCTGACACTGGGAAACCAACTTTAGTTCGACCGATAATCAGCATGCCAGACGCGCGGGCAAATGTTAATGCTTCCGCATCGGTCAATCCGCTACGGCGTGGCTCACACCAATCTTTGGTGTTCTTGCAAGGCAAATCGGTCGGTCATACCGGCGATGTAGTCCGCTACCATGCGCGCCAACATCGTCCGATCCCTGCCCGCTGCCTTGATCCGCGCCGACCAATGGCGCGGCATCAGATGCGGCGCGTCGAGAAAAAGCGGGAAAAGATCCTCGACCACTTGGGTAACCTCGGCCCGCTTGTCCATCACGCTGGGCGCACGGTACATGCGCTGGAACAGAAAATCGCGGATTTGCCGAAGGTCCTGCCACATCATATCTGAAAAGCGGATCACGGGTGCCCCATGGAGGCGCAGCGCCTCCACGTCGGTCAGGCGGGCTTCTTCGAGAATGGCGCGAGACGTCTCAATCACATCCGCAACCATCATTCCAAAAACCCGACGCAACGCCTCGTGCCGCCTGCGGTAGCTGTCAATATCAGGGTATTGTGCGTCGACCTGCGCATAGGCCGGACCAATCAAAGGCAGGGCTTGAATGTCTTCTTCTGTAAAGAGCTTTGCCCGCAAACCATCCTGCAGATCGTGGTTGTTATACGCGATGTCGTCAGACAGGGCTGCCACCTGCGCCTCTGCACTGGCATGGGTATGCAGTTCCAGATCATGCAGCGCGTTGTATTCCGCCAAAGCGTAAGGCAGCGCCCCGGTCAACGGGCCGTTGTGCTTGGCAATCCCTTCAAGCGTATCCCAGGTCAGGTTGAGCCCGTCAAACTCGGCATAGTGCCGCTCCAACGAAGTGACGATGCGAATGGTCTGCGCATTGTGATCGAACCCGCCATAAGGGGCCATCAAGGCATGCAGGGCATCTTCGCCTGTGTGCCCGAACGGGGTGTGACCCAGATCATGGGCCAGAGCGACCGCCTCCGTCAGTTCCTCATTCAGCCGCAGCGCGCCAGAGATCGTGCGCGCCACCTGCGCCACCTCAATCGAATGGGTAAGCCGCGTGCGGTAGTAGTCGCCTTCATGCTCCACAAAAACTTGCGTCTTGTGCTTGAGCCGCCGAAAGGCGCTGGCGTGAATGATCCGGTCCCGATCCCGTTGAAAACAGGAACGAAACGCACTCTCCTCCTCCGCCACGCGCCGTCCCCTGGCGCGCATCGGATCAGAGGCGTAGGGCGCGCGCATAAGCGGGGTCCTTGTGGCCTGTCTGTTGGGTTTCTATATTACGCGTGTCTCAGGATTGAAACCGGCGGAGCGCCCTCATGAACCTGCCCCCCAAAGTCACCCCTCGCGCCTTCGAACGGTTGTCGGAAATTGGTGCGGCCAGCGATGGCAAGGCCCTGCGTGTGGCTGTCGAAGGCGGCGGATGTTCGGGCTTTCAGTATGAAATCGCGCTGGATGAACCGCGCACAGACGATCTGGTCCTGGAAGGTGACGGGCAAAAAGTTGTGGTCGACTCCGTTTCGCTGCCGTTTCTGGCAAATGCGGTCATCGATTTCTCGGAAGAACTGATTGGCGCGCGGTTTGTCATCGATAACCCCAATGCCACGTCATCCTGCGGCTGCGGCACGTCCTTTTCAATGTAGACGGGAGATGTGCGGCGTTTGACCCGCTCGCGCAAAATTTGCAAAGAACGGCTCGAACAGCTCACTCGATTCTTCAGCGGCCTTCAGCACCGCGTGACCCTCTTCCCCGACCCCCAGCAGAACCTTCGGCCGCATCCGCGCCCAATCTCCACTGCGTTGGTTTCCCAAGTCGAACATGCACTGCGAAAGGGCCCGCAGCGCCCCATGTGCCGCAAATTTCTTATAAAAACGGGGATTTGGGCCCGGCACTTCGGCAGTAAAGGCCTGAGCGCCCGCCACATGTAACGACCAGCCCGTGACCAGATACTCATGATATGAGTCCTGCAACGTCGACTCTGCGGATTGGTCGATACCAATGGCATCATGCGCCTGCGCCACTGCCGCTTCCCAAATGGGGCTTGGTGTGGCACCTGCAAAACGCATAGCGGTGCAAACCTCCGCAAGCAGATCAGCGTTCTGGTCAATGAAAGCCATAAGCCCGCAATAGGTCAGGCTGGTGCGTGCCGCACGCGAAATCCGAGGGTCACGCAACCCATATTCCGACAGATAAAAGACGATATGTGTCAGCTCGTAAGCAGCTTTTTTGTTCGGAAGCGCAAAGGTTTCAGAGCGATTGATGAAGTCATGCAACCGCGCATCCAACCCGCGTGTGCATTTGATATCCGCGCCACGGCGCGCCAACAAACGCCGGGCTTCGGCGCGTTGCAGATCAGACAGCTCCGCCTCGGCCAACCCTTCGGAGGCCACCCAATGCGCTGCCCTCTCGCCCCTTTGACCCGCCATCCCCAAGTCTTCCAGATCCAGACAGATTGAAAGCAAAAACCGATAGTACTGCGGGAAGAAGCGAAGACGTTCTTCAATCTCGCGGTAGAATGGTCTGAGAGGTTCCAACGCATCCGGCACCAGTTCAGCCTGGGTGGCCTTCAGCATACCCAGCAATTCGGCTACTTCTTTCAGCCAGAACACATCGTCTTGTTGCCTGCGCCCCGACACGATCCCATCGATCAGCTGAGCCTTTTGGGTCTCAGGCGTGTCTTGTGGGCGGGATCTAAATTGAATCACATTGGACATGGCGCTTGAACTCCTTGCCCTGATGGCAGGTTTAGGGGTCTGCCGGCTGACCCCGGCAAACCCCATGTATCTTGGTTAATCAGCAGCTTGTGGTGAAAAGCTCAACCATTTCGCCACGTGTCTGATCACTGCTTGCTGTGATGCAGCTGGTGGTGAACATCTGCACACCCTCGCCTGCGCTGGCCGACAAGCTCTGCGGCGCTTCGATGCAGCTGGTGGTGAACATCTCCACCGCGTCACCCGTCAGCATCTGGCTGCCAACGGACACAGAACCGGACGTGAACGTATCCACTCCTGCGCCATCCAAAATGGAGGTTTCGTCCCAAACGCCCTGCGTGCTTTCGGTTTCTTTGATCTTCAGGTTCGTGGTCATTCCAATACCCCTTTCCATGATGTTTCTCGCTGCGATTGCAGCCCCTTCACGGTTGCTCGTTTAAGGCGATTAGAAAAGCGTTTTATTCTGCCCAAGGTTGTGGGGACAACTTTATCCACATCAGCAAAATGCGCCAAAAGTTCCGGAGCCATTCGTTTGCCAAAATTATCCCCAGAGCGCAGATTTCTTATGCACAGCCCCGGAATCGCGCCAAATCCCAGTCAATTCCCTAGCTCAACCTAAGCGTGATCGCTGAATTGCGAATCACGCATAGCCAGAATTTTCGCTCCCCCTTGCCCCGGACGGTCGATTGCGGGATAGCTTTCATCAGGGGCAAACGGGGACCGTCATGAAGATCGCAACATTCAACATCAACGGCATCAAAGCCCGGGCTGCGGCCCTGCCCGACTGGCTGGACGAAGCGCAGCCCGACGTGGTCCTTCTGCAAGAGATCAAGTCCGTCGACGACGCTTTTCCCCGCGAGCTCTTCGAAGATCGCGGGTATCATGTGGAAACTCACGGTCAGAAGTCCTTCAACGGCGTGGCCATCTTGTCCAAACATCCTCTGGAAGACGTATCTCGCGGCCTGCCAGGTGACACAGAAGACGAACAGGCCCGCTGGATCGAAGCAACAGTGATGGGCGAAACGGAAGCGCTACGGGTGTGCGGCCTCTATCTGCCCAACGGCAACCCAACCCCAGGCCCCAAGTATGACTACAAACTGGCCTGGATGAACCGGCTGCTGGACCGCGCCAAAGCCTTGATGGCGGAAGAAACGCCCTTCCTGATGACAGGTGATTATAACATCATCCCTCAGGCAGAGGACGCCGCAAAGCCCGACAGCTGGCGCGAAGATGCGCTTTTCAAGCTCGAATCCCGTACCGCCTGGCGCAGGCTCTTGAACCTCGGCCTGACAGAGGCCTTCCGCACCCGCACCCCCGGACCTGGTCACTATAGTTTCTGGGACTACCAGGCCGGCGCATGGGACCGAAACAACGGCATCCGGATCGACCATTTCCTGCTGAGCCCGGCCTGCGCTGACATGCTGCGCGATTGCCAGATCGACAAAGACGTGCGTGGGCGGGAAAAACCATCTGATCATGTACCGGTTTGGGTTGATCTGGATCTCTGAGCAGCCAAGCGACCAAGCCCGATTGCGGACCGCACCAAAGCCCAAAGCGCTTCCAAATCAATGTAATGCGGCGCAGCCGCGCCTTCAGATCACGCTTCCAGCTCTGCGTCCCAATAAAGGAAATCCATCCAACTTTCGTGCATGTAGTTGGGCGGGAACTTGCGGCCCAGATTGCGCAGTTCCTCAGCCCCCGGCTGACGCGGCGTCTTGCGCAGAGACAACCCCGTCCGGTGCAGCGCTTTTGACCCCTTGCGCAGATTGCACGGTGCGCATGCAGCGACCACATTCTGCCAGGACGTTACCCCACCGCTGGCACGCGGCACCACGTGGTCAAAGGTCAACTCACCCCGCGCACCGCAGTACTGGCAGCGAAATTCGTCCCTCAGAAATAAATTAAAGCGCGTGAAGGCCACGCGCTTTTGAGGTTTGACATAGTCTTTCAGGACAACAACCGACGGTATCCTGATCTCCGTCGAAGGGCTCCTGACCACTTCTTCGTATTCCGCGACAATGTCCACACGATCGAGCCATTTCGCCTTGATGGCATCCTGCCAGGGCCAGAGCGACAGCGGATAGTAACTCAGCGGCCTGTAGTCGGCATTGAGCACCAGGGCAGGCCGGTGCTTCAGCGCTGCGGGCGCACGCACAAATTCTGTTCTGAAGTCAGCGTCCATCCTGAGAGTCCTGCCTGCCTTTTACCCGACTATATCTCGTGGTTTGCATCACGCAAGGCCCAGCTTGGCCACAAGATGTCGCGGTTGTTTTGGCACAGAAAGATGACAGCTGCGTGACGGCCCCAAAAGGGGCCCGCATCAAAGCCCCAGCTTGTCGCGCATGAACGCCAGGGCCACGCTCAGGCCGTCAGGCGCGATGCCATGTGCCGTGCCTTTCATCACATGGGCATAGACGTCTTGCCAACCGGCCTCCTGCAACGCCTCAGCGGCGGCAGGCAAGGACTGCGGCGGCACCACGTCGTCCATATCGCCATGCACCAGCAGCACCGGCGGGCGCACGACCACCTCGTCGGCGAGCGTCTCTGGCGACAGCAACCGGCCAGAGAAGGCCACAATGCCCGCAACCTCGTCCTCGCGGCGGGGCGCCACGTGCAGCGCCATCATCGTGCCTTGCGAAAAGCCGAACAGCACCACCTGCTCCGGCAGCACGTCTTCATCCACCATCAAAGCGTCCAGAAAGGCGTTGAGATCCTCAACCGCAGCCCGCATGCCGCGTTCGGATTCCTCTTCAGAAGACCCGTCAATCCACGGGATCGGAAACCACTGATAGCCATTGGGCATCCCCGGCACCATTTCAGGTGCATCCGGGGCCACAAACAGCGTGTCGGGCAGATGCTCGCTCAAGGGATCTGCCAGCCCCAAAAGGTCCGCGCCATTGGCCCCGTAGCCATGCAGGAACACCACAACAGACCGCACTGTCCCCGAAACCGGCGCCTTGCGCCCTGCCGTCAAAACCCGTGTCATCAAATACCTTCCCTGGACTTAATCACCCGGTAGTACGCAAAGAGCGCCCGCGCCGCAACCGACCGCCAGGGGGACCAGGCCTCGGACAGCGCCTCCAGTTCCTCTGCCGTGGGTCGTGCGGGCAGATCGAAAAGCACCCCGGTGGCTTCCTGCAGGGCCAAATCGCCCGGCGGAAAGGCATCAGCCCGCCCCAGACAGAACATGACGTAGATTTGCGCGGTCCAGGGCCCGATCCCTTTGAGCGCGCAAAGTCTCTCGATCACGTCCGCATCCGGCATCACCTGCAGTGCATCGTAGTCAACGTCTGCCCCAGCCAGTCCCAGCGCATAGCGCGCCTTGGGGCGGCTCAACCCAGCCGCGCGCAGGCCTTCATCTCCCGCAGCTAGCACCGCCGCCTCCGTGGTCAGCCCCGCCGCCGACAGCCTTTCCCGGATCGCAGCGGCAGAGGCCGTGGAGACTTGCTGGGACACAATGATATCCAACAGGCCCCAGAACCCATCTGCCCGCAGTCGCAGGGGCAAGGGTGACACCTGATCCATGATCGCGGCAAAGCGCGGCTCGGCCGCGGCCAGCCAGTCAGCACCGATCGCCAGATCATCCGCATCTTTGATGGTCGAAAGGACCTTTTCCATCGGCTTTAGAGCCCCACGCCAGAAAGGAGCACACACCGTCCCCCACAAGCCGCGCAGACTATCCCTCCTTGCCCCGACCGCAAGGGGTTGCTCTTAACCCGAGCCGGGCGTAGGCCTTGGCTCAGAGGATCATTTTCATGACAAACAACTCCCGCGCTGTGCGAAATGTCTGGGTGCTGGTGGCCGCGCAAGCCTTTCTGGGCGCGCAGATGCCAATGCTTTTTGTGGTGGCCGGGCTGGCGGGGCAATCGCTGGCGTCCAACATTTGTTTTGCCACGCTGCCGATTTCGATGATCGTTCTCAGCTCGATGCTATCGGCCACACCGGTCTCTGCCATCATGCAGCGTTTTGGCCGTCGCGCCGGTTTCATGCTGGGCGCGCTTGGCGGCGCGGCTGGGGGTGCAGTTGGAGCTTACGCGCTCTATGTGGCCTCTTTCCCGCTGTTTCTGCTGGGCTCGCTTTTGACCGGTATCTACATGTCAGCACACGGCTTTTACCGCTTTGCCGCTGCCGACACCGCGTCAGATGACTTCCGCCCCAAGGCGATTTCCTATGTCATGGCGGGCGGCTTGCTGTCGGCAATCATTGGTCCGCAGATCGTGAAACTTACGGCAGATGCCTATGTCGTTCCCTTCATCGGCACCTATTTCGCGGTCATTGGCGTCAACGTCGTGGGCAGCCTGCTCTTCCTGCTGCTGGACATCCCCACACCGGAAAAACCCGCCCAAAACGCCCCCAAAGGTCGCACGCGGCGCGAACTGATCACCACGCCGCGCATTGCCGTGGCCGTCATCTGCGGCACGGTATCCTACGCGCTGATGAACCTCGTGATGACCTCCACCCCGCTGGCCGTTGTCGGCTGCGGCCTGTCCGGTGATCTGCTGCCTGCGGGTGCGCTTGATGGGATGGGTGTCGCCGAGCAGGAGAAGCACTTCCTCGACATCGCCTCCAACGTCGTCACCGGCCACGTGCTGGCCATGTTCGCGCCTTCGTTCTTTACCGGCCACCTGATCGCGCGGTTCGGGGTGGAGCGGATCATGGGCCTGGGCCTCGCCATTCTGGCGGCCGCGGGCGTTGTCGCCCTGATGGGTGTGAACGTTGAGAATTTCTATATCGCGTTGATTTTGCTAGGCCTCGGTTGGAACTTTGGCTTCATTGGAGCCACTTCAATGCTTGCAGCCTCTCATACGCCTGAAGAACGCGGGCGGATGCAAGGGCTGAACGACCTGATTGTCTTTGGCGGTGTGACGCTGGCGTCGCTGGCCTCGGGCGGGTTGATGAACTGTTCAGGCGGCAACCCGGTGGATGGTTGGGCCGCGGTCAACATGGCGATGGTGCCCTTCCTCGTGCTTGCGGGCGGGTCGTTGATTTGGCTGCTGCTGCGCCCAAAAACGGCCACGGCCTAAAGCCTCACCACCTCCCCGTCAGCGCCCGCCACGCCAGCCATCGGCGATCGGATTGTTCCGGATCCGGCAGGCGAACGTCCCCCACAGCTGAAGGATCCGCAATAGCGGCCTGCAACACGTGATCAGCCTGCCCCACATGCAGCATCGCTGCCCGGGCGGGCCGGGATACCTTGGCCCTGCTTTTGCGCGCTTTTGAAAGACGCGTCATCGCGTCTTGTGCCAAAGAGCGCACGGCGTCGGGCGTCCCATCGACCAACGGAATGCGACCTTTGGCTTCAAGCTCTGGAATCGCCCGCAGCCACGTTGCGATGCCTGAGGCAAAGGCGGCATCCCGTACAACACTTTCGTCCGCCTGTCCCAAAACCCGCGCTGCAACCCAGGTCAAATTGCCAGACGTCTGATCAATATAGCGCTCAAAATGACCGACATTTTCGAAGGCTTCTTTGTATATATCCCAACGCCTTGCCGCCACAAGTTCATCTAGAAACTGGGCCTGATCCGCATCAATTACAGCCCCCAGAGGGGTGGCAACCTCATGCCGGCGCACTGGACCACCCTTGATGATCTCTTCACAGACGTCCCGCCACCATTGAAGTCGCATCTCGGCAATCATGGGCTCCTGCGTGACCCAAGGCGCGCGGGCGACCTCAACGTTGAAGGCATAAAGCGAAAAGAGCACGCGGCGCGCCGCGACCGGGGCCGCCATAACAGCGCGAAACCGCATCGGGTCGCCCCGTTCCACCAGAGCCGCGCAGGCATTGAGGTCTGCGTCAAAGCTCATCGTGGCCGAATGACCGACAATACATACCCAAACTCATCACGGTGCGCACGCCAGCAAGCGGCCTCTTCCTCCGCCTCATCCAGCACAGCCGTCAAAGCTGCATCTGCCCCCGGCCGCAGTGCTGCGATGCGTTTGTCCAGTGGGCCATAGTAATTTTCCCACCCCTGATCCGACACCCGCCGCTGGCCCAGAATTTCATACCCGGCCTGCGCGATCTTTGCGTTCAACCCCGCTTCATCCACCATTGCGGGATAGTCCGCCCACAAAGCCTCCGCCCGGGGGGAGCGGTCGGACGTGAACCAAACCGCATCAGAAAAGGCAATCGTACCGCCAGGACGCAGCGCCTTGCGCCAATTGGCGAGGGCCTGATCGACCCCGATGATATAGGCCGCCCCGGCGCACCAGATGAAATCATAGGTATTGGCAATGCGTGCCATATCCGCCCGCAGGACGGTCACGCGGGGGTCGTCGGCCCATGCGGCACGAACGGTCTCCACAAAATGCGGCGTCAGGTCGAGCGCGGTCAGATGGCCTTTGGGCGCGGCCTCCAGCAGGCTGGCCGTATCGGCGCCCGCTCCACAGGCGATATCGACGATCTGGGCGTTGGGTTTCAGCCCAGCCAGCCCGGTTGCCCAACGCACATCCGCAGCCTCCCCCGGCCCTTCACGGACCAGATCGCGGTGTAGTTGGAAAAAGGCGTCCATGTTGTCACTCATCTCCCAGAAACTCCTGCATCGCGCCCAGGGTTTCATCGGCCATTACGATATCAAGATGACCGACGCCCCCAACCAGCAGGTACTGCCCTTTGGAGCTAACCGCTGCCATCGTGGGTTCATACCTGGCCGCGTCGAAAGCCTCATCCGCGGTCCCGGCGACCAGCAGGAACGGCGGCAAAGCCGCGATATCCTTGAGGTAATCCCCGCGCGGCGCAAAGGAGGTATTGAGCCGGTAGGAATAGGCGGTGGTCGCTGTGTCCCCCAATGGCCCCTCCAGCACCGCGCGGGGCATGTTGAACTGAATGATTGTCAGATGGTTCAACGCGCGAATCCGCAAAGCGTTGAGCATGCTCAACCCGATGATCCGCCGGGTGAGCGCTTGTGTCCAACTACCTGAATTAGGCCGCATGGTGGGCGCGTTGTGCTTGAGGAACGGGGCCAGCAAAACGGCCTTGTCCATCATCGCGCCATGGGTGCCGCCCGCAAAGCGGATGACCAAACCACCGCCCGACGAATGGCCGCCCATAATGATGCTGCGCCCTTCGGGGGCTGAGGCGTTGATCAGATCTGCCAGATCGTCCTCAAACTGACCAATGTAGTCTACATCCCCTCGCCGTCCCGGGGCCGCACCATGTCCGCGCAGATCGGGCACCAGAACCTCAACCTGCGATGATAGCGCTTTAGCCAGGCCATCAAACTGCAACCCGTGCCAGCCAGAGCCATGGACCAGCACCAGCAAAGGTGCATCCGGCGAAGGACCCGCATAGCGGCGCACTTGCAACTCATACCCATCCCTCATTGGCACTGCATGCGTGGCCGGCGCGTCGGGGGCCCCTGCCGCGAGAGTATTGTCAAAATCGAGCCCCCCCTCACCAGTCATTTCGGACGTCGGCTGAGAGGCAATCAGGCCCAATGCGATGGCCAGCGTGATGCCCAGCGAAATAGCGGCGAAAACGGCGATTTTGCTTAACATCAGCTCAGCCCTTCAAATCGCGGATGATCTTCCACCGGATCGCATCCAGCAGCGCCTCAAACGAGGCATCAACGATGTTCGCGCTGACGCCCACGGTGGACCAGCGCTGCCCGTCTGCGTCTTCGCTGTCGATGATCACGCGGGTCACGGCTTCTGTCCCGCCTTGCGTGATACGCACCTTGAAGTCCACGAGCCGCCAATCGTCCAACATGGCTGAATACTTGCCAAGGTCCTTGACCAACGCCTTGCTCAGCGCGTTCACCGGGCCTCGGTCGGAGCCCGTTTCATCCATGGATTCGCTTACAGAGTGGCGTTTTTCGCCGTCGACTTTCACAACCACCACGGCCTCCGACAAGCTGACCATCTGGTCGTATTTGTTCTTGCGCCGCTCGACCGTCACCCGGTAGCGCTTGATCTCAAAAAGGTCGGGCATCCGGCCCAGAGCTTCGCGCGCGAGCAGCTCGAAACTCGCCTGCGCGGTGTCATAGGAATACCCTTCCGCCTCCCGCGCCTTGACCTGATCGAGGATCAGCCCCAACGCCGGGTCGCCTTTCTCAACACTCAGCCCCGCTTCGCTCAGCCGTTTGCGCAGGTTTGATTGGCCCGCCTGATTGGACATCGGCACGATACGCGCGTTGCCGACGAGAGCGGGGTCAATGTGCTCATAGGTCGTGGGATCCTTGGCGATGGCACTGGCGTGGAGCCCCGCCTTATGGGCGAATGCGCTGGAACCCACAAAGCCTGCCTGTTTCATCGGCACACGGTTGAGGATTTCATCCAGCATCCGGCTGGTCCGCGTCAGCCCTTCTAGCGCCTCTGCGGTCACACCAGTCTCAAACCGGCTGGCGTAGGGTTCTTTCAGCAGCAGGATCGGAATGATCGCCGTCAGGTTCGCATTGCCGCAACGTTCGCCCAAGCCATTGAGCGTGCCCTGAATCTGCCGCGCGCCTGCGTCCACCGCAGCCAATGAACAGGCCACCGCGTTTTCAGTGTCATTGTGGGTGTGAATACCCAGATGATCCCCCGGAACGCCTGCTGCAATCACCTCTGCCGTGATGCGCCCTACTTCATCCGGCAGCGTGCCGCCATTGGTGTCACAAAGCGCAATCCAACGCGCGCCTGCGTCCTTCACCGCATGCAGGCACTTTAGCGCATAATCTGGGTTGGATTTGTAGCCGTCAAAGAAATGCTCCGAATCAAAGACCGCCTCGCGACCTTCTGCGACCAAGTGTGCGATGCTGTCGCTGAGAAGGCTCAGGTTTTCCCCCAGCGAAATCCCGAGCGCTTTTTCCACGTGAAAGTCATGCGTCTTGCCCACCAGACAAACGGTGGCGGTACCCGCATTGGTGACGGCGGCCAGAACATCGTCATTGGCCGCTGACATTCCAGGCCGCTTGGTCATGCCAAACGCGGTCATCTTGGCACGGGTTTTAGGGGCGGCGTCAAAGAAAGCCGAGTCCGTCGGGTTCGCCCCTGGCCAGCCTCCTTCGATGTAGTCGACGCCGAGCGCATCCAGCGCCTCGGCGATGGCGCGTTTTTCCTCGGTGGAGAACTGGACCCCCTGGGTCTGCTGGCCATCCCGCAGTGTGGTGTCAAAAAGGTAGAGGCGTTCTCTGGTCATGCCAGCGTACCCCACGCCGGCCGAGGCGCGCATGCGCCAAGCCCGACCTCGGGTGGGCGAAAACGACCTTTGCGGTTGGCACTCCCTCCCATAACCGTGACCTCCCACTTGTGGCTCAGAACCGCGTGGAAAGCCCTCCCGGGGGGGAGGTCGGGCTTGGCGCATGCGCGCCGGTTGCGCAATTCAGTCATTGCAGCGCCTCCAATTTGGAGGGGTCAAAACCGGATCCAGCGACAAGCTCAATAGACTCTTTGCTCATCCGCACTTCCACTCCGGCCTCAATAAGCGTCGTCTTCAAAGCATCCAAAGCCGCAAAATCCTTCGTTTCCATCGCCTTGCTCCGCTCTTCCGAAAGGAGTGTTTCAAACTTGGAAAGATCGACTGCGCTAGACTTGGCCCAACTCGGAACGGTGTCAGACATCAGCCCCAAAAGTCTCAGGCTTCCCTTAAAACGAGACAGGTTGTGGCCACCGATTTCGGCTGACTTGTAGACCGTGTGGAGATTTGAAAGTGCCCCAGGCGTGTTTAGGTCGTCCAGCAGAGGCTCAAGTACATGCCAATGTGGCTCATCGCTTGGTTCAAATCCGTCAAGCAGAGCATACCACTTCCGCAGCGTCTTCTCCGCCTCCTCCCGCTTCTTCTCCGTCCAGTCCATCGGCTTGCGGTAATGCGTGCTCAGCATAACAAACCGGATCACCTCCCCTGGTACACCCTGATCCAAAAGATCCCGCACGGTAAAGAAGTTGCCTAAGGACTTGGACATCTTCTTGCCCTCGACCTGCAACATCTCGTTGTGCATCCAGTAACGGGCAAAGCCATGGCCCGCGCATTTCGACTGAGCGATTTCGTTCTCATGATGCGGGAACTGCAGATCGTTGCCGCCGCCGTGGATGTCGAACGCCTCGCCAAGCAACTCCGCCGCCATGGCAGAGCATTCGATATGCCACCCCGGACGACCCCTCCCCCAAGGGCTGTCCCACCCCGGCAGGTCATCATCCGACGGCTTCCACAGGACAAAATCCATGGGGTCTTCCTTGTAGGGAGCAACCTCCACCCGCGCGCCTGCGATCATGTCATCGACCGACCGGCCCGACAGCTTGCCATAGTCGGCATACTTGCGGACGCGGAACAACGCATGGCCGTCACGTGCATAGGCAAATCCATCCGCAATCAACTGCTCAATCAGCGCGATCATCTGCGCGATATAGCCTGTGGCACGCGGCTCATGGTCCGGGCGCATCGCCCCCAGCGCGTCCATGTCCTCGTGATACCAGCGGATGGTTTCATCTGCGCGGCTGGCAATCAGCTCTTCGAGCGACCCAGAGGCTCCCGCTGCCTTGCGTTTCTGTGCTGTCTCGTTAATCCGGTCATCCACATCCGTGAAATTGCGCACATAGGTCACATATTCCTCACCGTAAACGTGGCGCAACAACCGGTTCAGCACATCAAACACCAGAACAGGGCGCGCGTTGCCCAGATGCGCGCGGTCATAGACCGTGGGGCCACAGACATACATCCGCACGTTTGTCGAATCGATGGGGGTGAAAACCTCCTTCGACCGGGTCGCGGTGTTGTAGAGCTTGATATCCGTCATGGCGTCCTCACGCAGGTATGGCGCGGGGGTGCCACATATCTCTCAAAATGGAAACAGAACACGCCCGCGAGAAAACTCAGCAGGTAATGCAGCAGCAAATGCAAATCATCGTGGTCATGAGGGTCTGATAACATCCGATCCGCACGACGCCAAGCCTCTTGGCACCTTACCCATTCTCATTATGCCTAAAATACTCAAATCCCGCCCCCGCGCCTTGCCTATCCGTTTGACGAATCGCACCACCTCTGCGCCCCTGCGGAAATGAACATTTCCGATCGCATCACAGGCCTTTTGGGCGGCGGGTCAGACGGCTGGGGCGTTTTCAACCGCGCGCGCCAGATGATCGCCGATGGCACCCCCGTGACCGAGCTTACCATTGGCGAACACGACATCCGCACAGCGGGCCCGATCCTGCAGGACATGCACCGTGCCGCGATGGCAGGCCATACCGGATATGCCAGCGTGCCCGGTACGAATGCCCTGCGCGACACGGTGGCAAAGCGCGTCACCCAGCGCACTGGCGTGCCCACAACCCGCGACAATGTGGTCATCACGCCCGGCGGGCAATCCGCCCTTTTTGCCGCGCACGCGGCCGCCTGTGACCCCGGTGATACGGCGCTTTACCTTGATCCCTTCTATGCCACCTACCCCGGCACCATCCGGGGGGTGTCCGCCCTCCCCCGCAGGGTTGAAACGCGGGCCGAGGACGCCTTCCAGCCCCGCGCGACAGACATCGCGGCAGCAGCCCTGGGTGCCAAAAGCTTGCTGATCAACTCGCCCAACAACCCCACCGGCGTGGTCTATTCACACGCCACGCTGGAGGGCATTGCAGGGGCCTGCCGCACTCATAACCTCTGGCTCATTTCGGATGAGGTCTACGACACGCAAGTGTGGGAAGGCGAACACATCTCGCCCCGCGCCCTGCCGGGTATGCAGGACCGCACGTTGGTTGTCGGATCAATGTCCAAAAGCCACGCCATGACCGGGTCCCGTTGTGGTTGGGTGGTTGGTCCGGCAGAGGTCATCGAGGGGCTCATTAACCTCGCCACGCATACCACTTACGGTGTACCGGGGTTTATTCAGGATGCCTCTGTGTTCGCGCTGGATCAGGGCACTGAACTGGAAGAGGAGATCGCAGCCCCCTTCCGCCGTCGCCGCGCGATAGCGCAGGCCCTGTTGCGGGATCAAAACGCGATTGGCCTCGTCCCCTCGCAAGGCGCGATGTATCTGATGCTGGATATCCGCAGTACTGGCATGTCCGGCGAAGACTTCGCCAATGCGCTTCTCGACACCCACCAGATCGCCGTCATGCCTGGAGAGAGCTTTGGCAACTCGGCAGCGGGCCACTTGCGGGTTGCGATGACGATTGAGGACAGCGCTTTTGAGGCGGCTCTGAAAACGCTTGTCCGATTTGCCGAGGAAAAGGCCGGGACGCGGTAGCGCCCCGGCCCATTCGGGCCCTTCCTGTTGGGGTCAGAAGCGGAAAGAGGCCCGAAGGTTGAACGTGGTCACATCCACATCAGCACCCGCTGTGCCACCCACGTCATCAAAACGGTGCTCCAGCAATTCGGCACCAACCGTGTAGCTGTCGTTGATGCGATACGCGATGCCAACGCCCACAAACGGTCCGGTCTCATTGCCAACGGAGGTATCAGCACGCGCAGCACCAGCTGTCGCATAGATCAGCGTGTCGCCCAGATCGTACCCGCCCCGGAACTTCAGCCGGAACACATCGTCGATCTCTGCTGCACCGGCATTGAGGTCTATGTCCGTGTTGTCATAGTCGAACTCAGCCCCAAGCACGTAGTTGCCAAAGTCCCAGTCATACCCGGCGTGCAGGCCAAATGTGCTGTCGTCGCCCGACAAGCCGCCGTCCCCGTCAGCGTCGGCGTACCCCAACTGGAGGCCCACATAGCCACCTGTCCAATCCGTTGACGGCAAGAACGCAGGCGGCGGTGCCACGGGCGTTAGGGCGGGGGCTGGCTCCAGCGTGCCCGCAAGGAGGGCTCCGCTGGCCAAGCTCAGGAAAACAGTGGTTGTCGCGGTCAGTCTCAGAGAGGTCTTCATCTTTGCGCTCCTTACGTGTCCTGAACCATCCGGAATGGACGGTTTCGTGCGTCGTATCCTTCAACCTAGAGAGCCTTTTTTGATCTGCACCCCCAGAAATCTGCCTGCGCGGCATGTCGCGAACCCGCAAATGGGCAATTGGCCAAAAGCCGCGCAGTTCCATGATGTTCGGACGCAAAAGGGTTCTGTCGTTAACAGGCTTCGACGTCGCAAACAGAACAGAATGCACCCGGCCCTTTCATCAGCATTTGCGTGAAAAACGGAGTAGCAATGCACACTGACAGATGCATCATCGCGCGGCACATACGCACCATCGGTGCGGAACGGGGCCGCGCAGCGAGGGGACGACCCGTGGCGGCCTGACGCCCACCCATTCCGCTTGCAATTCAGGATCTCACGATGACAGACCAATCCCCTTCACGTTCCGGTGGCCGCGCTGCGCGCCGTGCCGCCCGCGCTTCTGCCCTGCCCGACCACATGCGCCCGGTACGCGCCGGCCTCGAAGGTGGCGCGTACAAGCCCCTCTCCCAGACAGACATTGAGAACATCCACCGCGCAGCCTTGACCGCATTAGAAGAAATCGGCCTTGCCGATGCGCCCGAAAGCGGCGTGGCCTATCTGACGGATGCCGGTGCCATCCAGGGCGATGATGGCCGCATCCGCTTTCCCCGTGCTTTGGTCGAAGATGCGATCGCACAGGCGAACCGGTCGATTACGCTATGCAGCCGCGACGGCAAGAACGATTTGGAACTGACCGGCACCCGGGTCCACTACGGCACGGCAGGTGCGGCGGTGCATATGGTCGACGTGGACGGCAACAGCTACCGCGAAAGCGGCATTCAGGACCTGCACGATGCGGCGCGTATTTGCGATGTGCTTGACAACATCCACTTTCTGCAGCGCCCAATTGTCGCCCGCGACATCACCGACAATTGCGAGATGGATCTCAACACCATCTACGCCAGCACGTCAGGGACGACCAAGCACATCGGCACCTCCTTCACAGAACCCGATTTCGTGAAACCCGCACTTGAGATGCTGCACATGATCGCAGGTGGTGAAGACAAATGGCGCGAACGGCCTTTTCTCAGTAATTCCAACTGCTTCGTCGTGCCGCCGATGAAGTTCGCGACAGAAAGCTGCCAAGTGATGGAGGAATGCATCAAGGGCGGCATGCCCGTCTTGCTGCTGTCCGCTGGCATGGCCGGGGCCACCGCCCCTTCCACCATCGCAGGGGCAATCACTCAGGCCACGGCGGAGTGTCTGGCAGGTCTGGTCTACGTGAACGCCGTGAAACCAGGGCATCCGGCGATCTTTGGCACCTGGCCTTTCGGGTTGGACCTGCGCACCGGGGCGATGTCCATCGGATCAGGCGAACAGGCACTGCTGACGGCGGGCTGTGCCCAGATGCATCAGTTCTATGACCTTCCAGGTGGGGCTGCCGCCGGAGCCTCAGATGCGAAAATGCCCGACATGCAGGCGGGGTGGGAGCAGATGTGCTCCAACGTCATGGCAGGGCTTTCAGGGGTGAACATGGTCTATGAGGCGGCGGGCATGCATGCCTCGCTGCTGGGGTTCTGCCACGAAAGCCTGATCCTGGGCGATGACATCATTGGCCAGGCCCTGCGCTGCGTGCGTGGGATTGAGGTCAACGACGAGACCCTGGCGCTGGATCAGATCAAAGCGGTCTGCATGGGCGGCCCCGGCCACTATTTGGGCACCGATCAGACCATGGCACGGATGCAAACGGACCATGTATACCCGACTTTTGGGGACCGCACCTCGCCCAAGGAATGGGCCGAGAATGGCAAACCTGATCTGGTGCAAAAGGCCATCGCGCGGAAAGAAGAGATCCTCGCAAACCCGCCTGCCGCGAAGTTCTCTGATGATCTGGACCGCGCCATTCGCGAAAAATTCGCCATCCACCTGCCAAACTGAACGGCGGGCGGGCGATGCGCCCACCTTACAGGTGTAAGGTGCAGGCCTCCTGCACCCTTTGCAAAAAAAAGAGGCCCGGCGCTGGGGCTGCCGGGCCTCTGCAGTACGCGCGGGGCAGGTTGAGAGGTATGGATCAACCTGTATGCTGCCGCGCCCCGCACTTGCGCACTGTTAGCTCATCCGTCGGTTAACTTAACCGTCGGTCGGCGCGATCGGCATCACGCCTGCTTCCTGTGCAGCGACAACTTCTGCGTCATCAAGCGCGCCGTCCGCGTTCAGATCCATGGCCTAAAACTGCTCTGCCGTGACATCCGGGTAGACCGCCTGCACTTCGCTCACGCTCAGCAGACCGTCACCATTGGCATCAAGCTCTGCCGCGCCATCACCCATCGCATAAGCAGGCAGGCAAAGCACGGAAACGGCCAGGGCTGTCATTTTGGTCAGTCGGGTCATTTGGATACTCCCATCCAGGTTATTGAGTTTCGAAGGCGATGTTGCTGCCTTCACCCTGTCAGATGCATCAGCCGCTGGTTGCATCCCGGCCCCAGCCAAACACGCGGGAGCCTGCCTATTGCGGATTCCCCGGTCGGCAACGGTCCGCCCAAAAAGCCCCCTTTTTCTGGATCGGCGGTAATTCCCTCACTGGTTGTATGGCGATTTTTGGGCATGCTGAGGAAAACCAAAAACGAGGCAAACCCATGAGCACTGATACGTTGACCGACCCATTCGAAGCCCTAATGCCCCGCCTGCGCACGCGCGCCCGGCGGCTTTGCCGCACGGCAGAGGAGGCCGAGGACATCGCTCAGGAAACAGCCCTGCGGCTTTGGCAGGTGCTGGCGGACAGAGGAGAGATCGAAAACCCCGACCGTTACGCGATGATCATGTTGCACAACCTTGTGCGACAGCGCTGGCGCCAACGCCGCCCGACGGAGGAACTGGAAGAAGATATGGCCCAGACCCCGCCCGAGGCCCCGGCGCGTCTGGCCTGCGCCGATCTGCAACGCGCCATCGCGCGCCTGCCAGCGGAACAGGTCTGCGTGATGGAGGAATTGCTGGCAGGCGAGCACAGTCCCCGAGTGATCGCGGATCGCACGGGCCTGCCCGTCGGCACCGTTATGTCGCGGTTGGCACGGGCCCGGGCGCGGCTGCGCAGTGACATGCAGTTGGACGGCTCAGTGCTCGATTTGATGTAAGCGTGGGCGGGCGACACGGCCCGCCTTACGGGAGTGACCGGCAGCCCTCGTAAGGCGGGCGTGTCGCCCGCCCTTCCCAAAGGAAAGTAGAGGAGCAATTGAAGTTTCCCCTGGGTTTCGCCCTTCACGCGGGCCCTTGCGCAGCAAAGGCACACTCTTCTGACAAAGGTCTCGATCTCAAAGCCGGACGCAGCCCTAAAATTGATCCCGCAAGAAGAAAGGGGGAACCGAAGTTCCCCCTGGGTTTCGCCGTTCACGTGAGTGCTTGTCACTCACTCGCCTGACAGAGGCATCGCCCCGCGAGGCCGTAGTCAGCTCTTATCCTCCTGAAAAGAAAAAGAGGAGAGCCGAAGCCCTCCTCATAGTTTCGCCGTTCCGTGGGCGTTTTGCGCAGCAAACGCACACTCCAAGGACAGAGGCCTTTTGGCACAAAAGGTCCGGAGTCCGCCGTTTCAACGCTCTCAGAAAGAAGAAAGGGAGGACCGAAGTCCTCCCTGAGTTTCGCCGTTCAAGCTCAATATGTTAACCGCTCGGTGTTTTTCTGCCTGCGGCCTGAACGTCGTCCAGGGCGAGCGCACCCGCCCCGTGTAAAGGTGGGAGGAGCTATCGTCCGCCCCACCCTATCTCTTGGTGACCCTCCACCCTTCCGGGCTTCTGGTCGTCGGGGCGGGCGCCCAGCGCCCTGCCCCTACACGCTCCCCCCGGGAACGCGATCTTGTTTAGCTACACCCAGATGTCGCGCCGCAGGTATTGCATTTCATGCATGTCCCGTTGCGGACCAACGTGTAGTTGCCACATTCGCCGCAGGCTTCGCCTTCGTAGCCCTGCATCTTGGCCTTCGTGCGCGCGTCCATTGGGGCCAGGTCCCCTGCCGACACCGCTGTTGTAGTCATCGTCAACTGAGCCGCGCCTGCGCCAGATGCCGCGACAGCCTCCATCGCCGTGCCTGCGTCCAGCCCGCCGTTCATGACCACCAGCCCTTGCGGCGGACGGTTGCGCAGATAACCGGTTGAGCTGATTTGCTTCAGCACTTCCAAGGACTTGCTGGCCGCTGTGTCGGAAAGCTCAGACACATTGCCGAGGTTTTCTTCCTCGCCTTGCCCCAGATCGTCGAACGTGGCCCCTTCCGGCTTCACATGCGCCAGATCGGTGCGGTCGAGGTAGGACACAGCCAATTCACGGAAGATGTAGTCCAGGATCGAGGTCGCGTTCTTGATGCTGTCGTTGCCCTGCACCATGCCCGCAGGCTCAAACTTGGTGAAGGTGAAGGCGTCCACGAACTCTTCCAGCGGCACGCCGTATTGCAGGCCGACCGACACAGCGATGGCGAAGTTGTTCATCATCGCGCGGAACCCGGCACCTTCCTTGTGCATGTCCAGGAAGATTTCGCCCAGCTTGCCGTCTTCATACTCGCCGGTGCGCAGGTAAACCTTGTGGCCCCCAACGATGGCTTTCTGAGTGTAGCCCTTGCGCCGCTCCGGCATTTTGTCGCGGCCCTGACGGATGACTTCCTTGACGACCACCTTCTCGATGACTTTCTCAGCCAGCACGGCGGCTTTCTCCTGAATGGACCCGCTTTCCAGTACTTCGGCCGCTTCGTCATCGTCTTCGACCAGTGCGGCTGCCAATGGCTGGGACAGCTTGGATCCGTCCCGGTAAAGCGCATTGGCCTTGATCCCCAGCGACCAACTGAACTCATAGGCCTTCTGGCAGTCTTCGATCGTCGCATCGTTCGGCATGTTGATCGTTTTGGAGATCGCGCCGGAGATGAACGACTGAGCCGCCGCCATCATGGTGATGTGGCTGTTCACGCTGAGGAAGCGCTTGCCCTTCTTGCCGCAGGGGTTGGCGCAGTCGAAGACGGCGTAGTGCTCTTCCTGCAGGTGCGGCGCCCCTTCCAGCGTCATGGTCCCGCATACGTGGTCGTTGGCCGCGTCGATGTCTGCCTTGGAGAAACCCAGCGAGCGCAGCAGATCGAACGTCGGATCGTTCAGCTTCTCCGCAGGGATACCCAGCACGCCGGTGCAGAATTCTTCACCCAGCGTCCACTGGTTGAAAACAAACCGAATATCAAAGGCTTGCGCCAGCGCGCCTTCGACCTTTTCCAGCTCTGCCGGGCCAAAGCCGTGGCCCATCAGCGAGGTCGGATTGATCGCTGGTGCATTACCCAGCGTCTTGTGGCCGACCGCGTAGCTGACGATCTCCTCGATCTGCGCGCTGCCGTAGCCTAATTTTTCCAAGGCCGCCGGGACCGACTGGTTGATGATCTTGAAGTAACCGCCACCGGCGAGCTTCTTGAATTTCACCAGCGCAAAGTCGGGCTCGATCCCCGTGGTGTCACAATCCATCACCAGACCAATGGTGCCGGTGGGGGCAATCACGGTGGCCTGCGCGTTGCGGTAGCCGTGTGCTTCGCCCAGCTTGAGCGCCTCGTCCCAGCAGGACATGGCCACATCGACCAGCCCCGGCTGCGGGCAGTTTTTGTGATCAAGGGCGACGGGCTTCACTTCCAGCTTTTCGTAGCCAGTTGTCTTGCCATAAGCCGCATTGCGGTGGTTGCGCATGACACGCAGCATGTGGTCCGCGTTCTTTTCATAGCCCGGAAATGGACCCAGCTCACCCGACATCTCGGCCGAAGTGGCGTAGGACACGCCCGTCATGATCGCGGTCAGCGCACCACAGAGCGCCCGGCCCTCGTCTGAGTCGTAGGAATACCCCATGTTCATCAGCAGACCGCCGATGTTGGCATAGCCCAGACCCAGAGTGCGGAAGTCATAAGAACGCTGTGCGATTTCTTTGGACGGGAACTGCGCCATCATCACGGAGATTTCCAGCGTGACTGTCCACAGACGCGAGGCATGCATGTAGTCTTCGACCTGGAACTCACCGTCCTTGAGGAAAGTCAGCAGGTTCATCGACGCCAGGTTACAGGCGGTGTCGTCCAGGAACATGTACTCCGAGCACGGGTTGGATCCACGGATCTGGCCGTCTTCCGGGCAGGTGTGCCAATCATTGACCGTGTCATGGTACTGGATGCCGGGATCAGCACAGGCCCAGGCTGCATGGCCGACCTTCTCCCACAGATCGCGGGCGCGCACGGTCTTGGCGACCTTGCCGTCCACACGGTCGATCAGCTCCCAATCCGCGTCCTTTTCCACAGCGGTCAGGAAGGCGTTGGTCACGCGGATGGAGTTGTTGGAGTTCTGTCCAGAGACAGAATTGTAGGCCTCCGAGTCCCAGTCCGTATCGTATGTCGGGAACTCGATGCTGGTGTGGCCCTGCTTGGCGTAATCCAACACGCGTTTCACGTACGTCTCAGGGATCGCGACTTTCTTGGCAGCGCGAATTGCGTCTTTCAACTGGTTGTTTTTGCTAGGATCATAGGCATCCGCCTCTGCCCCATCCCAGCCATTGATCGCCTTGAAGATCGCGTTCAGCTTTTCTTCATGCATCTTGGAGCCGGCGACGATGCTCGCCACTTTCTGCTCTTCGAGCACCTTCCAGTTGATGAAGTCCTCGATGTCCGGGTGGTCCGCATCCACGATCACCATCTTGGCCGCGCGGCGCGTGGTGCCGCCGGACTTGATCGCGCCTGCTGCGCGGTCACCGATCTTGAGGAAACCCATCAGGCCAGAGGATTTGCCGCCGCCTGACAGACGCTCGCCTTCCCCCCGCAGGGAGGAGAAGTTGGTGCCCGTACCGGAGCCGTATTTGAACAGACGCGCCTCGCGAACCCAGAGGTCCATGATTCCGCCGTCGCCCACCAGATCGTCCGCGACAGACTGAATAAAGCAGGCGTGAGGCTGCGGGTGCTCATAAGAGGATTTGGAGCGGGTCAGCTTGCCGGTCTTGTAATCGACATAATAGTGGCCCTGCGCTGGCCCATCGATGCCGTAAGCCCAGTGCAGGCCGGTGTTGAACCACTGCGGAGAGTTCGGTGCGGCGCGCTGCGAGGCCAACATGTGGCGCATTTCGTCATAGTAGGCTTGCGCGTCCTCTTCGGTGGTAAAGTAACCGCCCTTCCAGCCCCAGTAGGCCCATGCGCCCGCCAAACGGTCAAAGACCTGCTTGGAAGACGTCTCTCCGCCCATTTCAGCCCCATCAGCGGGTACGGACCGCCACAGGAATTCCGGAACGCCTTTTTCTTTGACCTTCTTCAGCTTGGACGGCACGCCTGCTTTACGGAAGTACTTCTGCGCGATGACGTCAGAGGCGACCTGGCTCCAGCTGGAGGGCACTTCGACATCATCCAGTTTGAAGACAACGGACCCATCCGGATTTCGGATTTCAGATACCGTGGTGACAAAATCCAACTCCGCGTAAGCGTCCTGTCCGGCCTTGGTGAATTTCCGTTCAATCTTCATTGTCGCTGCCTCATATCCAGCATTACTGTTCCAGAGTCTGAACCCGTCATTGCAGGCCGACTCCACCCCGTCTCTCGCCGAAATAGGTGTCACAGGGCCGCAAAAAGCTGTCCGGAGAATTCCGGTAGATAGCGGCTTACAGACTACGATTTCTGGTCGTTTAACCTGCCCTGTACCCCAGATGCGCCCTTCGAGCGTTAACCACTACATCTTGTGGCGTCATCTTCGGCCTGCACAAACTGACGTATGTGGCCCCATCGGGTCAACGGCTTTTTTACAGATTTTATAGAAAGTTTCGGTTGACGGAATCCAGTGAAGTTGCATGGTCAGGCACACCGCTGATTCACCCCGGTCTCATCCCCAGGTTTACCCTCAACACCGCGAACAACAGCCCGGTTCAAATAATCCAGAAACCCGGCAGGTTTAGGCCCCTTGTCTGAGGCATCGCTTCAATTTGTCCACACCCTTAATGCGATAAAGTGAGATGATCCGTTAATGAGTATTAACGCGATCAATCAAGCCGGGAAACGATGCAGGAATTCACATTTCTGCAACACAGAAGACCGAATCGATGCTCGAATCGCGTTTGAAACCACAACAGACAGAACGGGGTCGGCGGTCGAATACCACATATAGTGGTGAACCGTGCAGTCGAAGGCACAGCGCTGGCTTGACCCAAAAGGTCACCACATATGCGTATGATGATTTGGAAGTGGTCGGAGCGAGAGGATTCGAACCTCCGACCCCCTGTACCCAAAACAGGTGCGCTACCAGGCTGCGCCACGCTCCGACGAGGTCCTCTTAGTCGGTCCTTGCCCGCTTGAAAAGCCCAAACTCAGCAAGGCCAGACAGCATTTTCCTGACCAAAGGAAGGATGGCGCACTTCGCTGCCCACGGTGATCCCCATCGCACGCGCCAGGCCGCCGTTGATTTCAAGAACGGTGGTCAGGTTGTCACCCCCAAAGATCGGCGTTTCATCAAGGGGGATCGCCTGATGATGAATGTGCTTCACCTCTCCGCGCGCGTCGATAAAGATCATGTCGAGCGGGATCAGTGTATTGCGCATCCAGAAACTCAGAGGTTGCGGGCGGTCATAAACAAACAGCATGCCCGCGCTTCTGGCCATGCTTTCGCGATGCATCAGCCCACGGGCGCGCTCTGCGTCGTCATCGGCGATCTCAATGCTGAAACGGGCAGACCCCCAGTCGCCGCGCAGATGAACCGCGTCATCGCGGCACACCTGTTGTGCCATTGCGGCACCCGCGCCCAAAACAAAAAGAAGGACCAGCGCTAGCTGTCGGCCCCATCCTCGACCGAAAGTGCGGTTTCCCATGCCTGTACCTCTGCGGCCATGTTGCCGCGTTTACCCTGAATAACCCGCATTGCCAGTGCTTCACCCGGCGAAAGATCAGACAGACCTGACTGGCGCAGCACTTCGATATGCAGGAATACATCTTCGCGCTTTCCAAAGACGTTGGCAAACCCAAAGCCCTTGGATTTATCAAACCACTTCACCCGCGCAGGCTCCAGCGGTGCGGCAGCCACAGCGGCCTCATCAAGCCCGACGATATCGGCAAGTGCGGCAGCTTGCGCACCTTCGGGGGGCTGAATGGCTGCAACAGCAGTGGCCTGCACGCCGCGCGCCGTTTCCTGGGCATAGAGTTCAATTCGCGCGCCGTCGGCGACAGAGCTTTGGCCGAAGTTCCGCAAGACATTCACATGCAACAGAATGTCAGGCCCGCCGGTGTCGGCCACGACGAAACCAAATCCCTTTACTGGGTCAAACCATTTGACCACCCCAGAGAGGCGCGGTCCGGTTGGCTCAGCCCCTTGAGCCTCAGTGTTGTTGTTATCGTTGTCAGACACGTTCGTACCTTGGTCAGTTCTTTTGCCGGTGTGGCAACTGCTCCACCGGTTGGACAGGACGCCCACATACCCGGGCCTCCGAACATCACCCCTGATGTCAGGGGTTCAACCGTGTAACTTTCCAGTCGTCGCCTGGGTCTTCCCGGCACCACTGGAACCTGTCGTGCAGACGCGCAGCACCGTCTGCCCAGAATTCGATCTCTACCGGCGTGATCCGAAACCCGCCCCAGAAAGGCGGGCGTTTTGGATTCACCCCATGTTTGGCAGTGACCTTAGCCACCTCTGCCATTAGTGCCCCCCGACTTGCAAGAGGCTGCGACTGGTTCGACGCCCAGGCCCCGAGCCTGCTTTTGAGCGAGCGGCTCTCATAATAGGCGTCTGCTTGCGGGCCGTCCTCGCGGCTGACTGTACCACGCACGCGCACCTGACGCCGCAGCGATTTCCAGTGCATCACAAACGCGGCCTTGCCCGCACTGTCCCAACTCCTGTGCCTTGGCGCTACCGTAGTTTGTGTAAAAGACGAATGCACCGTCTTCCACCTCTTTTAGCAGTACCATACGCGCATTTGGCAGCCCTGTCGCGTCTACAGTGGACAAGGCGATCGCATTGGGATCATTAAGCTCGGCCTCGGTGGCTTCCTCCATCCAACGGCGCACGATCACAAACGGATCGTCCCCTTCAAAAATCCCACTGCGCTCTGACATTCAGATGCCTTTCAATATTCAACCATCCGCCCAGACCTAGGGGCAAATTACCGGCCAGAAGGTCGGCAGACGTCAGCAATCAGAACCACACGGTTCCCGCAAGAGCAACATTGCACAAATTTTGTGTCACCCCTGCGGCAGTGCACAGAAATCGGTGATGCACCTGTCATCTTGATGGCGTCAGCGGTTTGGCCTAAACCAGCGACACTTAAGGGATCAAAGGGTTGGGACGTGGCATGGCAAATGATCTGATGCGGGGCAAACGTGGATTGATCATGGGCTTGGCCAATGACAAATCCATCGCCTGGGGCGTGGCACGCACGCTGGCCGATGCTGGCGCTGAGCTTGCATTTTCCTACCAGGGTGAGGCGCTGAAAAAACGGGTCGATCCGCTGGCCGGTCAGTTAGGCAGCGATATTGTTCTGCCCTGCGATGTGGGGGACGAGGCCTCTGTTGACGCGTTGTTTGCTGCCTTGAAGAGCGTTGGGACAACCTCGACTTCATCGTTCATGCCATTGGATTTTCTGACAAAAATGAGCTGCGTGGCCGCTATGTCGACACCAGCCGCGCGAATTTCGCGATGTCCATGGACATCTCCGTTTACTCCTTTACGGCCGTGATGCAACGGGCGGAGAAGATGATGAAGAACGGCGGATCAGCCTTGACGCTGACGTACTACGGCGCGAAAAAGTCATGCCGCATTACAACGTCATGGGTGTGGCCAAAGCAGCACTTGAAGCCTCCGTTCAATACCTTGCTGAGGACCTCGGCAAGGACAACATCCGCGTCAACGCGATCTCTGCCGGGCCGATCAAGACGCTCGCCGCTTCGGGCATTGGCGACTTCCGCTATATTATGAAGTGGAACGAATACAACTCTCCACTGCGCCGCAACGTCACCATCGAGGATGTGGGCAAGGCAGCGTTGTTCTTGCTGAGTGACCTGGGGTCAGGCACCACCGGAGAGAATCTACATGTCGACGCTGGCTATCATGTGGTCGGCATGAAGGCGGTCGATGCGCCGGACATGGCCAAGGAGTGATGGTCACCCTGACCCTCGCCCATCTGCTGGCTTTTAACGCCGCCCTTTTGCTGGCCATCCTCAGTCCTGGGCCGTCACTGCTGTTCCTCACACGGCAGACTCTGACCCATGGACGTCGGGCGGGCATTACGACTGCCTTTGGCTTGGCAGCCATGGCCGCTCTCTGGACGCTGGCCGCATTGCTGGGGTTGCAGACGCTCTTTACGTTTTTTCCATGGGCCTATGTCACGCTCAAGGTAATCGGTGCACTTTATCTCATATACCTCGCCGTCCAGATGTGGCGGCACGCCTCTGCGACCCTTGACCGCTCTGACGCACCTCCCGCAGACCAGCGCAACTTCCTTGCGGGCCTCTTGGTCAACCTCGCGAACCCCAAATCCGTGTTCTTTTCCGCAGCCGTCATTGTCGTGATCTTCCCGGCAGGACTGACGGGCCCGGACAAAGCACTGATCTTCCTCAACCACCTCTGCGTGGAACTGATTGTGCAGCCGAGCCTCGCCCTTTTGCTGGCGACACCGGCCATCCGGAATCGCTACCTTGCCTTCAAACCCCTTCTCGACCGCGCAGCGGGCACCATTTTGGGTGTGCTTGGCCTGCGCCTGCTGCTGGAGAAATAGCCATGTCAGACACACGCCTGCCCCATGAAAAGGGCTTTCACATCTCATGGGACCAGATTCACCGGGACAGCCGCGCACTGGCCTGGCGGCTGGACGGGCGCGGACCCGACGATGGGCGCGTGGCGCGCTGTGGTGGCAATCACGCGGGGCGGCATGGCCCCTGCCATGATCGTCGCGCGAGAGCTCGACATTCGCACGGTCGACACGATTTCCGTGATGTCCTACCACTCCGGCGGCGGCAAAGCCGATCAGCGGCGCGAAGCCAAGGTTTTGAAATCGCCTGACACTGAAATGATGGGCGACGGCACAGGCGTCCTGATCGTGGATGATCTGGTGGACAGCGGCAAAACGCTGGAACTGGTGCGCAGCCTCTATCCAAAAGCGCATTTCGCCACCGTCTATGCCAAACCCGAAGGCGAGCCGCAGGTCGATACCTTCATCACCGGTGTCAGCCAGGACACCTGGATCTTCTTTCCATGGGACATGGCCCTGCAATACGTCGAACCCTACCGCGGCAAAGACTAAACCCCTTTCCTCTTTCTGGCCCGAAATATCCCCGCCGGAGGCTCCCGCACCCGCCAAGGAGAACACCGTTTGACCCTTTCCCGCACCGCCACAACCTTTCCACCCCCCGTCATGGAGGCGCGCCGCTGGATTGCGGAGGCGACCTTTCCTGCCGACCGCCCGCTGATCAACGTCAGCCAGGCCGCGCCCGTTGACCCGCCGCCACCCGCGCTGCGTCAGGCGATGGCCGATGTCACGCTTACCCGGGATGACGCACATCTCTATGGCCCCGTTCTGGGACTGCCCGATCTACGCGCGGAGTTGGCGGCGGAAATCTCAAACCACTATGCTGGCGACGTGCAAGCCGATCAGGTGGCGATCACGTCAGGCTGCAACCAGGCCTTCGCCGCGTCCATCGCCATGCTGTGCAGCGAAGGGGATGAGGTTATCCTGCCAACCCCCTGGTATTTCAACCATAAAATGTGGCTCGATATGGCCGGGGTTAGCGCTGTGGCCCTGCCAACCGAGGCCGATCTGTTGCCCGATCCGGAGAAAGCCGCAGCGCGTATCACCGAGCGCACCCGCGCCATCGCACTTGTGACACCCAACAACCCGGGAGGCGTCGAATACCCTGCAGAACTGGTGCAGGGCTTCTTTGATCTGGCCCGCGCACAGGGCATCGCGCTGATCGTGGATGAAACCTACCGCGACTTTGACAGCCGCTCTGGCCCGCCGCATGCGCTGTTTCAGGACGCGGACTGGGCCGACACGCTCATTCACCTCTATTCCTTCTCCAAAGCATACCGCCTGACCGGCCACCGTGTGGGGGCCATGGCCACCAGTGCCGCACGGCTGTCAGAGGCGGAAAAGTTCCTGGATACGGTCGCCATCTGCCCCGGCCAGATCGGTCAGCACGCAGCCCTTTGGGGCATGCGCAACCTCAAACAGTGGCTGGCAGGCGAGCGGGACGAAATCCTTGCCCGGCGCGCAGCGATCACGCAAAACCTGCCCAAGCTGGAAGCAAAGGGTTGGCGGCTTTTGGGGCTTGGTGGTTATTTCGCCTATATGGAGCATCCCTACGACGAAAGCTCTGCTGATCTTGCGCCCCGAATGGTCAAAGACGCAGGCATTCTTTGCCTGCCTGGCACCATGTTCTGCCCTGCCGATGACCCGTCCGGCGCGCAACAGGTCCGCATTGCTTTTGCCAACCTTGATGCAGACGGCATCGCGGGCCTCTTTGACCGCCTTGCAGCGCTGCCAGCAAAGGCTTAGACAGCGCAAAACCTAACGAACTCAGTCTTCCCGAAACACAGAGGCGCGCGGCATGGGCAAGGGCATTTCAAGAACGGCAATGTGGATCCTGATGGGTCTGCTGATCCTTGGCCTGGCGGGCTTTGGTGCCGTCAATCTCAGCGGCAACATCCGCAGCATTGGTACCGTGGGCGACAAGAGCGTGTCGGTCGATCAGTACGCACGCCAGCTGGCGCAGGAAATTCGCGCCATCGAACAGCAAACCGGCCAGCAGCTGCCCTTCACGCAGGTCCAAGCCATTGGGTTGGATCGTGCCGTGTTGCAGCGGATCGTCCGCGCACGAGCGCTGGATCATGAAAGCAGTCAGATCGGCCTTTCCATCGGGGATGTCGCCCTGCGCGAAGAAATCCTCGAAATCGGATCCTTTCAGGGTCTCGACGGATCGTTTGACCGTGAGGGCTATGCATCGGCCTTGCGCCAAAGCGGTCTGACGGAAGCCGAATTTGAAGTCACCCTGCGCGAAGAAGCCTCACGCGCGCTGTTGCAAAGCGCCATTTTGGGCGGGATCACCATGCCGCCCGCCTATGCTGAAACACTGGTCAATTTTGTCGGCGAGCAGCGCAGCTTCACCTGGTCAACGCTGGATGCCGAAGCACTGGACGCGCCGTTGGAAGCCCCATCCGCAGAGGCGCTGACCACCTACTACGAGGAAAACAGCGCGCTCTTCATGCTGCCAGCAACCAAGCGCATCACTTATGTGGTTCTGTCCCCTGATAATCTGCTCGACACGATCGAGATTCCTCAAGAACAGTTGCGGGCTGAATATGATGCCCGGATTGATCAATTTGTACAGCCGGAGCGGCGTTTGGTCGAACGTCTTGTCTTTGCCGATCAGGACTCCGCAGATCAGGCAGCCGCAACGCTTGAAGTGCAAGGCACCACTTTTGAGGCCTTGGTTGATGAACGTGGTTTGGAACTGTCTGATATCGACCTCGGCGACGTCAACCGTCTTGAACTTGATGCAGCGGGTGAGGCTGTTTTCAACGCCGAAGCCGGTGAGGTTGTTGGCCCCCTGCCAAGTGAGCTGGGCCCGGCGCTGTTCCGTGTAAACGGGGTTTTGGGGGCGCAAAGCGTCTCTTTCGAAGACGCCGCACAGACATTGCGCGAGGAAATGGCCTCGGACGCGGCCGTACGTGCCGTTGAGGCACGCGCGCAGGAATATGACGATCAGCTTGCTGGCGGTGTGACGCTGGAACAGATTGCCGAAGAAACCGAGATGGAGCTTGGCACGATTGATTGGACGGCTGAGACCGACGAAGGCCTCGCCGCCTATGCCGGTTTCCGCGAAGCCGCCGCAACGCTGACAGCGGATGACTTCCCGCAGATCGCGCAGTTAGACGACGGCAGCATTTTCGCCGTCCGGCTTGACGAAAGCCAGGAGGAGCGGCTCGCCACTTTTGAAGAGGCAACCGATGATGTGACCGCAGCGCTCCAAGCCGAACGCACGGTCGAGGCCCTGACAGCCAAGGCAACAGCGCTGGTACCCACACTTGGTGCTGAGGGCGCGTTTGAGGCCGCAGGTCTTGATGCCATCATCGAGACCGACCAGACCCGCCGAGCCTTTATCAGCGACGTTCCGGCGGATTTCCTGACGCAGGTTTTTGACATGGCGGAAGGCGATGTGACGGTCCTGCCGCATGACGAATCCGTCGTGATCGTGCGTCTTGATGCCATCACACCCGCCAGTGCCAGCGACGAAAGCAACGCCTTGCGGGCCCGGTTGGAGACCGACATGAACAGCGCGCTGGCCCAGGATCTGTTCAACATCTACAACGATGACATCCTGCGCGATGCAGGGCAGGAAATCGATTTGCGCGCCGTGCAAGCCGTGCACGTCAACTTCCCCTGATCTCAGATGTCATTGACCCCTGAATACTCCGCCTTCGAGGCGGCCTATGGCGAAGGCCGCAACCAGATCGTCTATACCCGGCTGGCCGCTGACCTCGACACACCGGTGTCCCTGATGCTGAAGCTGACCGGTGCGGCAGAGAATGCCTTTGTGTTGGAATCCGTCACGGGTGGCGAAGTGCGCGGGCGCTATTCCATCATCGGCATGAAGCCCGATCTGATTTGGCGCTGCCGAGGCGAAACCTCAGCCATCAACCGCGCGGCGCGTTATGACGCGGATGCGTTCGAGGACGTGCCGGGCAACCCGCTGGATACCCTTCGGGCGGTGATCGCCGAAAGTAAAGTCGACATCCCGGACGATCTGCCGCAAGCCGCTGCAGGCCTTTTTGGATACCTCGGCTATGACATGATCCGTCTGGTAGAACACCTTCCGGACGTGAACCCCGACCCGCTGGGCCTGCCCGATGCTTTGATGCTGCGGCCCTCCGTGGTGGCCGTGCTGGATGGGGTCAAAGGCGAAGTCACCATTGTCTCCCCCGCCTGGGTCTCCGAAGGGCAATCGGCACGTGCCGCCTATGCCCAAGCCGCTGAGCGTGTCATGGACGCGGTGCGCGATCTGGAACGGGCCATGCCCGCCGCCACACGCGATCTGGGAGAGGCGAAAGAGGCGTCTGAGCCCGTCAGCAACTTCACCCGAGAAGACTACAAATCTGCCGTAGAGAAAGCCCGCGAATACATCGTGGCAGGCGATATCTTTCAGGTGGTCCCAAGCCAACGCTGGGCGCAAGGGTTCACCCAACCGCCCTTCACGCTCTACCGTAGTTTGCGGCGTACAAACCCGTCGCCCTTCATGTTCTACTTCAACTTTGGTGGTTTCCATGTGGTGGGGGCCTCCCCCGAAATCCTCGTCCGGGTCTTTGGCAACGAAGTCACCATCCGCCCCATTGCAGGGACGCGGCGGCGCGGCGAGACACCGGAAGAAGACCGCGCGTTGGAAGCCGAGCTGCTGGCCGACGAAAAAGAACTCGCCGAACACCTCATGCTGCTCGATTTGGGCCGCAACGACGTGGGACGTGTGGCCAAGATCGGCACTGTGCGCCCCACAGAAGAGTTCATCGTAGAACGCTACAGCCACGTCATGCACATCGTCTCCAACGTGGTGGGCGAGCTGCACGAGGACAAAGATGCACTGGATGCCTTCTTTGCCGGCATGCCCGCCGGAACCGTTTCAGGCGCACCCAAGGTCCGCGCGATGGAGATCATTGACGAATTGGAGCCCGAAAAGCGCGGCGTCTATGGCGGTGGGGTCGGCTACTTCTCAGCGGGTGGTGACATGGACATGTGCATCGCCCTGCGCACGGCGGTGGTGAAAGACGAAACGCTCTACATCCAAGCAGGCGGTGGCGTGGTCTATGACAGCGATGCCGAGGCCGAGTACATGGAAACCGTGCACAAATCCAACGCCATCCGGCGCGCGGCCGCAGATGCAGCCCGGTTTGAGGGCAAAGGCAACTAAATGCCCCGCGCCGCCTTTGAAATCGCGGGTCAGACCATCGCCCCAGGCACCCGCGCCAATGTCGATTTGCCCGTCTCCACCCTCCCCGACCATACGCCGGTGAACCTGTCCGTTGAGGTGATCCATGGGCGGCGCGCGGGACCAACTGTCTTTGTTTCTGCTGCCGTGCACGGGGACGAGGTGATTGGCGTGGAGATCGTTCGCCGCTTGTTGCGCACGCCCCAACTGAAGTCCCTGCGCGGGACGCTGCTGGTGATCCCTGTTGTGAACTCCTTTGGATTTCTCAACCGCTCCCGCTATCTGCCGGACCGCCGCGACCTGAACCGGTGCTTTCCCGGCTCTCCGTCAGGGTCGTTGGGTTCACGGCTCGCGCACATCTTCTTGCAGGACGTGGTGCTGCGCTGCGACTTTGGCATCGATCTGCACTCAGCCGCCATCCACCGCACCAACCTGCCGCAGGTCCGCGTCTCCCCCGACGACAAGGCCACACTAGAGCGCGCACGGGCCTTTGGCGCGCCGGTGATCCTGACCTCGCCCCTGCGCGACGGGTCGCTGCGCGCGGTGGCCGCTGACCACGGCACGCCTGTGCTGCTTTATGAAGCGGGCGAAGGGCTGCGGTTTGACGAACTTGCCGTGCGCGCTGGTGTGGCTGGCATCCTGCGTGTCTTGCGCGCTGCGGACATGCTGCCCGCCAAAGGCATCGCAAAACCCAAGGTCGCACCACATCTGTGCACGTCGTCCTCCTGGCTACGCGCCCCGGCCGGCGGCCTCTTGCGCACCTTCCGGGCAGAGGGTGAAACAGTCGAAAGAGGCGAGTTGTTGGCCAGTGTCTCTGACCCCTTTGGCGCGGAAGAGACCAACCTGCTGGCACCCGAACCCGGCATCCTGATCGGACGTGCGATATTGCCTGTGGTGAACGAAGGTGATGCGGTTTTTCACCTAGCCCGCCTCAGCCCCAAGGCTGAAGAGGACACTGTAGAGGACCTCGCAAACCAGCTTGAGCGCGATCCGCTTTTTGATGAAGACGAAATCATCTGACCGCCATTGACCTACTGAGCCGCCCGGCTACCTCCCTGTAAACAAGGAGGTTCCTATGCGCATTCTGATCACAACAGCACTGTTCTTTGCCGCGAGTACTGCCCATGCAGACGTAACGGCCCGTTTCATCGAAGGCGCGCCCAAGGACCGGTTTGAGGTGATCAACACAGGTGACTGCCCCCTGCCTACTGGCGCGATCACCATCGACATCGGCACTGCCCCTGCCGGTCTGATCTTTGACGTAACAGCTACCGGCGCAGGCGTTGAGGTTTTCCAGCCGTTTGAGCTGGTGGCTGGCGGCCAGAACCTGGCGACACTACCGCAAGTCGTAGACGGGGATCAGGCCATCCGCCTGCCAATCAACAGCCTCGCGCCAGGTGACGCCATCGCTTTCACCATCGACGTGGATGACACCGGCAGCGGCGCGCAGATCATTGTGGACGGATCCGAAATAGCCGGTGCGACAATCCGCGCCAGCTTTGGCGCAACCGAAACAAGCGGCACTTTCGACACCTCAGCCCAGGCAACGCTTCAATTGGCAACCTGTACGTCCTAACCCTCTTCGCGCAGCAGCACCGCTGAAACCGGTGTCAACGCGACCGACCCCGCCCGGTCCTGCAAGCCCCATAGCAGCAGGGCCGAGATCGTGTCGGGCCGTAACCGGCCCAGCATCACCACGGCGCCTTCCTGACCGGCCTTGAATGCCGCCTGATCAAGGAAACGGCGGATCACCTGAGCGGTCTGATCCTTGCTGTCAAAGTCGCGGAACACAGGTTCTGCCGGGACCCCTTCCTTGCGGGCCAGTTTGGGCATCGTGTTCAGACCCCGGTTCTGGGTGAGCAGACCATGGCCCGTCTCTTTCAGGATCGAGGTCACCTGATCAGACACATCCCGCGCGGGCTGCAATCCGCCGTCTGTGCCTTCCAGCACGCCCACGACTTCGGGCATTTGCGGCAAGATCGCCCCCAGGGCGGTTTCCGCATCACCGGGGCGCGCCCCATCGGGCAGGTCAATCATGGCAAGCACTTCAAAACCGGCCTTGCGATAGGTTGCCACCCGGTCAGCGGCATCTGGCAACCGCGAATCCACTGCAAAGCTGAGGGGATAGGGGAAGCTCTGAAGGGCGGCGATCCCGGCTGATCCCGCGACCGGGGACCGTCCATTGTCGATCAGCACAATGCTCATCAACGGCTTGCCTTCGGGATCGTCATAGCTTTCGGCAAAGCGCGCGATGGGACGGGGGTCCGCATCTGCCACTGCCCCGTCATCCACGGATTGAGCCGCATCTCCGTCATCCACCTGGCCCAGCGTCGCCACGCCGGGTCGCCGGATTGCGACACCGTTATCCCGGTCGGTCAGCGTTCCGGCAAGCTGCCCAATCTGGGGCCGCGACGGGTCTGCAGGTTCCTCTGACTGGGGTTCCGTCTCAGCTTCAGTCTCAGACGCTTCTTCCGTCACGGCGGCAGGCGGATCAACGGGTGCGGGTTCGCTTTCAGGCTCCAATGCCGCCACCTCGGTGTCCTCAGTGACCTCTTCGGTCTCCGCCGTTACTGGCTCGGACGCAGGGGCTGCGGGTTCTTCCTCAGCCACTTCTGCTTCGGCGGTCTGCTCAGGTTGCGCGGCGGGTTCAGACGCGGCCAGCTCAGTGTCTTCGTCTACCTCGGGGGCTTCAGGCTGCTCAGGCGCATCAAAGGCTGTCTCGGTTTCCGGCGCTTCAGGCGCAGGAGGTTGGGCAGGTTCGGTGCTGATGGACAGATCATCCGCTTCCTGAGGTGCCATCGGTGCAAGGGCCTGCGGGTTTGGCAAGACCGGAGCCTCTGCGCCGACGTCCACACCGCTGTTATCAGCTGTTGCAACGGGGTCTGCCAGATCTGCGGCCTGCCCTGTTTCAGGCAGTGCAGCGGTTTCCGTGGCCCCTGCCCCCAGAGTATTCAATGTATCGGGATCCGGTGGCGGGGCCTGCGGGGCCACCTGCCCTGTAACAACCGTGCGGTCACTCTCGCTGCCACTTTCTCCGCTGGACGCATCAGAGATACGCTCAGGCGCCTCCGCCGCGCCGGGTGCCGCATCCGCTACATCCGGCGAGGGCGGCAAAGGTGCCAGAACAGAGGCAGCACCGCTGACTGTAACGCCAACCACACCGCCCCAAAGAACGCCGCTCAGAAACCCGCGTGCCATATCGCCAACTCCGCTCTCTGCCGTGACCGCGTTTGCCGCGCGGCCAGCCTCCTCGACACTCAGCCCTGTTGCGCCCTTGACGTGCGCTTACAAGCCTGAACATGTATGCGCCGAACTATACCCCGCTCTGGCGGGATTTCTCTAGCCCTAATGCCCCTATCTGGACAAAGAGTGCGCCCGTGTTGCTGCTTATCGATAACTACGACAGCTTTACCTACAACCTTGTACACTACCTCGGCGAGCTGGGGGCGGATGTGTCCGTGCACCGCAATGACCGGCTGAGTGTCGCCGACGCGCTGGCGATGAAGCCTGCAGGTATCCTTTTGTCTCCCGGTCCATGTGACCCCGATCAGGCGGGCATCTGTCTGGAGCTGACGCAGGCTGCGGCCGACAATCGCATCCCGCTGTTGGGCGTTTGTCTGGGCCATCAGACGTTGGGTCAGGCCTTTGGAGGCAAGGTCGTGCGTGCAGGTGAAATCGTGCACGGCAAGCTGGGTCAGATGCATCACACGGGCAAAGGCGTCTTTGCCGGTCTGCCCAACCCGATTGCGGCCACGCGCTATCATTCGCTGATCGTGGACCGTGACACCCTGCCCGATTGCCTTGAGATCACTGCCAGCTTGCAAAACGGCATGATCATGGGCCTGCAACACCGCAAATTGCCGCTGCACGGCGTGCAGTTTCACCCTGAGTCCATTCGTTCTGAGCATGGCCACGCCCTGCTGCAAAACTTCCTGAATGAAATGAAAGTCCCCGCATGAGTGACGCGCTCAAACCCCTTATCGATGCCGCCGCCAATGGCCCGTTGACGCCCGCTCAGGCGGAGGCAGCATTTCAGATCCTCTTTGACGGAGAGGCCACGCCCAGCCAAATTGGCGGTCTGCTGATGGCTCTGCGTACGCGCGGCGAGACGGTCGATGAATACGCCGCCGCCGCCTCCGTGATGCGCGCCAAGTGCAACGCTGTCAAAGCACCTCAAGGCGCGATGGACATCGTCGGCACCGGGGGCGATGGCAAGGGCACGCTCAACATCTCCACCGCCACGGCTTTTGTCGTGGCAGGCGCAGGCGTGACCGTCGCCAAGCACGGCAACCGCAACCTCAGTTCAAAATCGGGCGCTGCGGACGCTCTGGGTCAGATGGGCATCAACGTCATGGTCGGCCCCGATGTGGTGGAACGTGAATTGGCCGAGGCCGGGATCGGCTTCATGATGGCCCCCATGCACCACCCGGCGATTGCCCATGTGATGCCGACGCGCGCCGAACTGGGCACGCGCACGATCTTCAACATACTGGGGCCTTTGACCAACCCGGCGGGTGTAAAACGGCAACTGACAGGGGCTTTCTCGCGCGACCTGATCGCCGATATGGCCGCGACACTGCAAAAGCTGGGGTCTGACAAGGCCTGGCTGGTGCATGGATCTGACGGCACGGATGAGCTGACAATCACTGGTGTCAGCTGGGTTGCAGGGCTTGCAGAAGGGGCTGTGACCGAATTTGAAATCCACCCCGAAGACGCCGGCCTGCCTGTACAACCGTTTGAGGACATCGTCGGCGGCACGCCAGAAGAAAACGCGCGCGACTTCAAGGCTCTGCTGGAGGGCACACCCTCTGCCTACCGCGACGCCGTGTTGCTGAACGCCGCTGCCGCTCTCGTGGTCGCGGATAAGGCAGCAGACCTGAAGGCAGGCGTCGAGATGGCCCGCGAAAGCATCGATTCAGGTGCCGCCAAAGATAAGATCGCCAAAGTGGCCGCTGTCAGTCAGAGCACATGAAGCTCGACCTGTCCCGGCTGGGCGGCTGGGCTGATCTCGCGTTCTTTGACGACCACCTGCCGGGGATCGAAAGCAAATTGGCGGATGAAGACGGGCCGGTTTTCCCGCCGGTCCCTCGCATTTTCGCGGCCCTCGAACGCACGCAACCCGAAAACACCCGCGTCGTGATCCTGGGTCAGGACCCCTACCACACGCCCGGCAAGGCGGACGGATTGGCGTTTTCCATCCCGCAGGGGTTTGGCGGGCGGCTCGACAGTCTGGGGAACATCTTGAAGGAAATCGAAAGCGACCTGGGCGTTGAACGGACGCGCACCGAGTTGGGCGACTGGGCGGATCAGGGCGTGCTGCTCCTGAACACCGCGCTGACCGTCCCGCAGGGCAAAGCGAAGGCGCATGCAAAACTCGGCTGGCAGCATCTTGTGGCGGAAGTACTGGATCACCTGTCGCAAGCCCCCCGCGCCTATCTGCTCTGGGGCAATCCGGCACAAAAGGCCGCGAAAGACGTGGACCCGGCCACAAACCTCAAGATCGAAACCGCCCACCCTTCGCCCCTGTCGGTGCATCGCGGCTTTTTCGGCGCGCGCCCGTTCAGCCAGACCAATGCGTGGTTGCGCAGCATTGGCCAAGCCCCCATAAACTGGGGCGACCCGGAGTAGACACATGACGACAACCGTTCTCGATAAAATCAAGGCCTACAAGCTGGAAGAAGTGGCCGCGGATAAGGCGGCTGTTCCGCTGAGCGACGTGGAAGATGCCGCGCGCGCGGCCTCCCCCGTGCGCCCCTTCGCCGATGCGTTGCACAACGCCAGCCGCGAAGGTTATGGCCTGATCGCTGAAATCAAGAAAGCCAGCCCTTCCAAGGGGTTGATCCGCGAAGACTTCGATCCAGCCACCCTCGCAGCAGCCTATGCCGCGGGCGGTGCGACGTGTCTTTCGGTGCTGACGGACACCCCCAGCTTTCAGGGGGCCAAGTCCTTTCTGACAGAGGCCCGCGCGGCTTGTGACCTGCCCGCGCTGCGCAAGGACTTCATGTACGACACCTATCAGGTGGCCGAAGCGCGGGCTTTGGGGGCGGACTGCATCCTGATCATCATGGCCTCAGTCAGCGACGCCCAAGCGGCCGAGCTGGAGGCGGCAGCTACCGAATGGGGCATGGACGCCCTGATCGAAGTGCATGACGCCGAAGAGCTGGAGCGCGCGTCGCACCTCAAAAGCCGCATGATCGGCATCAACAACCGTAATCTAAAGACCTTTGAGACAACGCTCGACACCACCCGGCAGCTGAGCAAGCACGTCCCTTCCGACCGCATGACCGTCTGCGAAAGCGGGCTTTTCACGCCTGATGATCTGTCCGACATGGCGCGCTACGGCGCGCGGGTATTCCTTATAGGCGAAAGCCTGATGCGGCAGGAAGATGTGGCGGGCGCTACGCGGTCGCTGCTGGCCAACCCGCTGATCCCCGGGGGCATATGAGATGAGCCTCACGCACTTCGATGGCAAGGGTGATGCGCATATGGTCGATGTCTCCGCCAAGGACGTGACCGACCGGATCGCCGTGGCTGAAAATCACGTGAAGATGGCGCGCGAAACATTTGATATCATTACCGAAGGCCGCGCCAAGAAAGGTGACGTTCTGGGTGTCGCGCGTCTGGCCGGGATCATGGCGGCGAAACGCACGGCTGACCTTATCCCACTGTGCCATCCCCTGCCCATCACCAAGGTATCGGTGGAACTGGAACCGGACGCCGACCTGCCGGGCATCCGCATCACCGCCACGGTCAAGACAACCGGCCAGACCGGGGTAGAGATGGAGGCGCTCACTGCCGCCTCCGTCGCAGCGTTGACGGTCTATGACATGACCAAAGCCGTAGATAAGGGCATGGAGATCGGCGGCCTGCGCGTTGTGCTCAAGGACGGCGGCAAATCCGGCCGCTACGAGGCGCAATGATCCCGGTCGCAGAGGCGCTGGCGCAGGTTCTGGCCTTGGCCGAGCCTTTGGGTGCCGAAGACGTGCCCTTGCGTCAGGCGGCAGGCCGCACCCTCGCCCGCACTGTCAAAGCCACCCGCACACAGCCCCCTTTTGCAGCCTCCTCGATGGACGGCTATGCCCTGCGCGCGGCAGAGGTTGAGCCCGACGCACTGTTCAAGGTAATCGGAGAGGCCGCAGCCGGACACCGTTTTGAAGGCGCGGTCAAACCGGGCCAGGCGGTGCGCATCTTCACCGGGGCGCCCGTGCCAGAGGGTGCGGATTTTGTTGTTATTCAAGAAGATGTCACCCGCCGGGGCGATCTGATCACCCTTGGCCATGCCATCGGCCCCAAGGACAACATTCGCCCCGCAGGCGGGGATTTTGTCGAAGGCCAAGCGCTCACCGCGCCTCGCGTTTTGCGCCCTGTGGACATCGCCTTGCTCGCTGCAATGAACATCGCTGAGGTGCCCGTCACACGCAAACCCGCAGTCGCCATCCTCGCCACCGGGGACGAATTGGTGCAACCCGGAGAGGCCCCCGGCTCTGATCAGATCATTGCCTCCAACAGCTATGGCCTGGCTGCAATGATCGAAGGATTGGGCTGCAATGTGCGGATGCTGCCGATTGCCAAGGACAACACGGCCTCGCTGAAACAGGCCTTTACCCTCGCCCGAGGGGCCGACCTGCTGATCACCATCGGCGGGGCCTCGGTTGGCGATCACGACCTTGTCGCCCCGGTGGCCGCTGAAATGGGGATGCAGCAGAGCTTTTACAAAGTGGCCATGCGCCCCGGCAAACCGTTAATGGCAGGGCGGATGGGTCAGGCGGCCATGATTGGCCTGCCCGGCAACCCGGTCTCTGCCATGGTCTGCGGCCAGGTCTTTGTCATGCAGCTTTTGCGCAAAATGCTGGGTCAGACCGATCTGCATCCCGCAATGCCCACAGCACCTCTTGCCTCACCCCTGCCCGCCAATGGCCCGCGCGCGCATTACATGCGGGCAACGCTGGGGCCGGATGGCATCATCCCCGCTGCCAGCCAGGACAGCTCGTTACTGACGGTCCTGGCGGAGGCAAACGTGCTGATGGTGCGTGATCCCCATGACCCCGAACGTGATGCAGGAGAGCCGGTGAAATACCTGCCCCTCTGAAAAGGTTGACACAAAACGGGAACATCTCTAGAACAAACCCAAACCAACGGGCAGAGGGATTGCGAGATGTTGACGAAAAAGCAGCTGGATCTGCTGGCATTCATCCACAAGCGCGTACAGCGCGATGGCGTGCCGCCCAGCTTTGATGAGATGAAGCTGGCGCTGGATCTGCGCTCCAAATCAGGGATCCATCGGCTTATTACAGCGCTGGAAGAACGCGGCTTCATCCGCCGGCTGGCCCACCGCGCCCGGGCCATTGAGATTGTGAAGCTGCCCGAAAGCCTTGGTGGTGCGCCCAGTGGCGGCTTTACACCTCGCGTGATCGACGGCGACCGCCCCGACGCGCCGCCACCGCCTGCCGCGCAGGCCGTCTCGGTCGAGGCGATGGAACTGCCCGTCATGGGCCGCATCGCAGCAGGTGTCCCGATTGAGGCGATCAGTGAAGTCAGCCATACCGTCGCCGTCCCGGGCGGCATGATTGTAGGCTCGGGCGAGCATTACGCATTGGAAGTCAAAGGCGATTCGATGATCGAGGCCGGTATCAACGATGGGGATGTCGTTGTGATCCGCGAAACCTCCGTCGCTGATGATGGGGACATTGTGGTGGCTTTGGTCGAAGACAACGAAGCCACGCTGAAGACCTTCAAGCGCAAAGGCAGCTCTGTCGCGCTGGAGGCCGCGAACCCGGCGTATGAGACGCGGGTGTTCCCCTCAGACAAGGTCAAGGTTCAGGGTCGGCTTGTCGGGTTGATCCGCACGTACTGATTTTCAAAAACTGCGTTGGCCGTGTCAGGCCAGCGCGTCCACAGACGATCTCCAGTCCGCTGCCGGGCCGTGATCAAACGCCACCCGTCATTTGAACGCGTTAAGGCAATTGCACCCGTTTGCTTCAGCTTTTCAGGGTCCATCAAAAGGCAGTTTTCTTCCACCGGGCGTTCAAACGGAGCAGAAGCGACAACGATCTGGTCTGGCTTGCAGCCCTCGAAAGCAGCAACAGCACGTTTTCCGGACAGGTGAACAATCCCAATGTCCCGCCATCGCGCCGCTGCTGTCTTTTGTGACGTCCCGTCACCGTCATTTTCCAGCCAGTTGCGCGCGACAAACCCAGCGCCGCGTTCTTTGCTGAGCGCCCTGCCCTCTGCCGTCATGAAACCCACCAGCGTGCCGGTGTCCGCCACAAGGATCGCCGGGCGCTCAACCCCTTGCCACACCACAAAAGCGGCAGCCATGGCAGGCAACCCAACCCACCGCATCCGGCCCTGCCAGAGCAGCAGCCAAAGAAACCCCAGCGCCAGCAGCGGCAGCACCAGACCATTCGGCCCATGCACATAACCGCGCGCGCCTTCCAAATGCGCCACCCAGTCCGCCACGCCCAAGATCCAGCGCAGACCAAGGCCCATGGCCCAGAGCGCGATCCAATCAAGCCCAATGGGGGCGAGCACCAGCGCAACCACCGCAGCGGGTATGACCAGGACCCCCATCAACGGGACGGACAGCAGGTTGGCGATAAGCCCATAATGGGCGATGGCATTGAAATGCGCCGCTGCGATGGGCGCGGTTGCCAGCCCCGCCACGGCAGAGGACACAAAGACCGAAAAGGCCGGTTTCAGCCAACGCGGCATCCAATACATCTCTACATTGCGCAACCATCCGAACACTGCGACCAGCGCCGTCGTCGCCGCAAAGGACATCTGAAACCCTGGCCCCATCAAGGCTTCGGGCCGCAGCAGTAGGACAATGGAGGCGGCAACGGCCACAGCACGCAAGGACAAGGCCCGTCGCCCGATCATCAGCGCGCCCAAGGCTACCGCGACCATGATAAACGCCCGTTCAGTCGCTACATTCCCTCCGGAAAGCGCCAGATACCCCGATGCCGCCACCAGCGCTCCGAAGGCGGCGATGGATTTGGTCGGCCACCGCAGGGCCGTGTAAGGAACGGCTGCAAGCAGAACCCGCAATGCACCAAAGACCACAGCTGTCAGCAAGCCCATGTGCAATCCTGAGATGGCCAACAGGTGCGCCAGATTGCTGGCGCGCAAATTGTCCAGACCGTCCTGCGAAATGGCACTACGGTCGCCGGTTGTCACCGCAGCAGCAAAACCACCCACATCGCCGGGCAGAATACCCACGATATGCGCAGAGGCCGCCATTCGAGTGCGGAACACGGCCAATCCCGCCTGGCCTTCCACGGCAGGGACAGCCCCCATCAATGGCACCCGTGTATATCCAACAGCCCCCAGTTGCGCGAACCAGGCGTGGCGTTGAAAGTCGAAACCGCCGGGTTCGACAGGCCCCGAAGGGGGCGACAGGTGGCCCGTTGTCATGACCCGCAACCCCGGTTCAGGCGCGATGCCTGTCGTGCCGGAACCATGCAACGAAATGCGCACCCGCTGGGGTGTTTTGTCGGGAGGGACGCGGTCCAGCCTGACCTGATCCAGCGTCAGCCGCAGCGCATCGGACTGGCTGCGGTCAATATTGACGATGCGCCCTTCTATGGGGCCGTAGTAACGCCACCCCAAGACCGGGCCTGCCACCGAATGCGCGCGCAAACCGGCAATCAAAACACCTGCGATCACAAACGCCAGGGCAATGCTTAAGGGAGATACGGCCTCCGGCAACATGCGCGAGAGTGCGAGCAGCAAGACGGCAGCGACGGCCAGACCCGCGAGCAGCGGCACCGAAGGTTCCCATAGCAGCGAAAAATAGCAGCCGATGCCCGCAGCAAGACACACCGGTATCCAACACAGCAAGTTGCCGCGCTGTGCCAGCAGGACGGCCTCAATCAGCCTTGTGAGCCGGGCGGTGCGCCCCATGCTTGCCCCCGTTCCCCGCACTGGATAGACAGACGCAAAAGCCTAGCCGCATCATGGTTAGCAAGTTGTTAACGCCGCCCCCTCACACCGGCCCCGAACCCTCAAGGAACTGCATCCATGTCCGCGCCTGTCACCCGCTTTGCCCCTTCTCCGACTGGTTTCCTGCACATCGGCGGTGCCCGCACCGCGCTCTTTAACTGGCTCTATGCCCGGGGCCGTGGCGGCAAATTCCTGCTTCGGATTGAGGACACCGATCGCGCGCGGTCCACGCCTGAGGCGACGCAAGCCATCCTGCAAGGCATGGCCTGGCTCGGTCTGGATCATGACGGAGAAATCGTCAGCCAGTTTGACAACGCCCCCCGTCACGCCGAAGTGGCGCAAGAACTGCTTGCTGCCGGCAAGGCCTACAAGTGTTTCTCAACCCAGGACGAAATCGCGGCCTTCCGCGAAGAGGCCCGCGCCGCCGGGCGCAGTACACTTTTCCGCTCGCCGTGGCGCGATACGGATACCGCGACGCATCCTGACGCGCCGTTTGCTATTCGTATCAAAGCTCCGCAAGACGGCGAGACGGTCATCCGCGATCAAGTGCAAGGCGACGTCACGATCCGCAATGATCAGCTGGATGACATGATCATCCTGCGCTCTGACGGCACGCCTGTATACATGCTTGCCGTTGTGGTCGATGACCACGACATGGGCGTGACCCATGTGATCCGGGGCGATGACCACCTCAACAATGCCGCGCGGCAAATGATGATCTATCAGGCGATGGGCTGGGACGTGCCCGTCTGGGCGCATATCCCGCTGATCCACGGGCCTGATGGCAAGAAACTCTCCAAACGCCACGGCGCGCTGGGGGCGCAGGAATACCAGACAATGGGCTATCCGGCAGCAGGCATGCGCAATTATCTGGCGCGCCTGGGGTGGAGCCACGGGGACGACGAGTTCTTTACCGATGCGCAGGCGCAGGAGTGGTTTGACCTGGATGGCATCCGCAAAAGCCCGGCGCAATTTGACCTCAAAAAGCTGGAAAACATCTGTGGCCAGCACATCGCGGCGGCGGATGATGCCGCGCTGCGGCAAGAAATAGACTCGTTTCTGGCAGCAAGCGGCGAACAAACGCTTGCGCCAGAAAAAGGTGACGGTTTGGAGCGGGCAATGTATTATCTCAAAGATAGGGCAAAGATACTCCCGGAACTCCTTGAAAAAGGACACTTTATTCTCACCGACCGCCCAATCACACCGGATGACAAAGCGTCAAAACATCTTGATACGGTATCCCGTGGTATACTGTCGGAATTGACGCCGCATCTGCAAAGTGGTAGCTGGGACCGCGAGACGCTGGAGGAGGTTCTGAACGGTTTTGCGACCGCGAAAGAAACCAAGTTTGGCAAACTCGCCGGGCCGCTCAGGGCGGCCTTAGCAGGGCGCGCAGTGACCCCATCTGTTTTTGACATGATGCTCGTGTTGGGACGTGATGAAACGCTCGCGCGGCTCAACGATGCGGCAGCAATAGATGGTTAATACCTTCGCAACACTGCAGCACTAACACAGCTGAAGCCGATCAACGGGTCGGTTTTCAGAACGCGGGGCGCATGCCCCGCAGCCACATGGGAAGGGACGTTATGGCTGAGAACACAAAATCCGCAAAACTGACAATTGGCGACGAGGAGTACGAACTTCCCATCTATTCCCCAAGTGCGGGTCCTGATGTTTTGGACATTCGCAAGCTTTATGGTCAAGCAGGTGTCTTCACCTATGACCCCGGCTTCACCTCCACTGCGGCCTGCGACAGCACCATCACCTTTATCGATGGCGGCAAGGGCGAACTGCTGCATCGTGGCTATCCGATCGATCAGCTGGCCAGCAAATCCCACTATCTGGAGGTCTGCTATCTGCTGCTTTATGGTGAGCTGCCCTCCCCCGCCCAGCTGGAAGAATTTGAAAGCCTGGTGACCAACCACACCATGCTGCACGAGCAGATGATGAACTTCTTCCGCGGATTCCGCCGGGATGCGCACCCGATGGCCATCATGGTCGGTGTGGTGGGCGCAATGTCGGCGTTTTACCACGACTCCACGGATGTGAATGACCCGCACCAGCGCGAGGTCGCCACCATCCGTCTGATTGCCAAGATGCCAACGATTGCTGCAATGGCCTACAAGTACACCATTGGCCAACCGTTCGTGTATCCGCGCAATGATCTGGACTATGCGTCGAATTTCTTGCGCATGTGTTTTGCCGTCCCTGCGGAGGACTACGAGGTCAACCCGATCCTCAGCCGCGCGATGGACCGCATCTTTACGCTGCACGCGGATCACGAGCAGAATGCCTCGACCTCCACGGTGCGTCTTGCGTCCTCTTCCGGGGCCAACCCGTTCGCCTGTATTGCTGCTGGCATCGCCTGCCTCTGGGGCCCCGCACATGGTGGCGCCAACCAGGCCTGCCTCGAAATGCTCAAGGAAATCGGCACCCCTGATCGCATTCCGGAGTTCATTGCACGCGCAAAGGACAAGGAAGACCCCTTCCGCCTGATGGGCTTTGGCCACCGGGTCTACAAGAACTTCGACCCCCGTGCGACGGTGATGAAAGAAAGCGCCGACGAGGTGCTGGAACTGCTGGGCGTGGAAAACAACCCGATCCTGCAGGTTGCGAAGGAGCTTGAGAAGCAGGCGCTGCAAGACCCTTACTTCGCCGAAAAGAAGCTCTTCCCGAACGTGGACTTCTATTCCGGCATCATTCTGGAGGCGATGGGTTTCCCCACCTCGATGTTCACCCCGATCTTCGCGCTGGCGCGCACCGTGGGTTGGATTTCGCAGTGGAAGGAACAGATCAGCGACCCACAACTCAGAATTGGCCGTCCCCGGCAGCTCTATCAGGGCGAAACGATGCGCGACTACGTGGACATCGAAAACCGCTAACAACAGGTCAACAAGACAAAGCGCCTCGGTCCTTGCCGGGGCGCTTTTTTGTTCAGCGCGATTCGCAATTGCTTGCCGTACCGTCAGCCCGAAGCTGGATAATCCGGCCAGACGCGCCATTCTGTTTCAAGCACCGGTTGATCATCGGAAACAGCCCACCGCAAAAAATGGCGGAAATGAGGCATTGTTTCTGGCGCTAGGACAATAAGCACCGCGTCCTTGACCGCTCTTTGTTCAAAAAGTTAGCGTTTGCCGAAGGATGTGGTGGGGGAGTTCACCGGGGTCCTGAAATCAAGGGTTCCGCGCCGGGAGATGCGCGAAAGCCGGACCACCAGACGGGTCAAAGGTGCTGCCACGCATGCCTGCGATCCGCGCGTTGACGAAAGTGACGACCATGGCCACAGCACTGCCTTCCCGCCCTTCCCCACGCGACTGGATGGAGGCCTATGGCCTCCTGCCCTGTGCCAGGGATCCTCAGGACGGGCCGCAATGTGCATTGGTTCCTGACAGCGTGGAAGACAACGATCATATCGCCGTGGTCTATGACAAAGGCGATACCCCGCCCGAAATCACCATCCACGAAGTCTCTGGCAGCGTACATACTGTCTTTGCGAATGGGGTCGCCGTGGCTGTCGTGGCAAGTGCCAACGGCCCCGCTCCGCGCGTGGATGATGTCCTTTTGGTGGAACGCGCGCTATGAGGCTAACGCGCACTTTCGCGCAGTAAGGTGCAGCCCTGCTGCACCACCAGAAATCTCTGAGAATAACTGACAACGAACCCCGTAAGGTGCACCCTAGCCGTCAACGGCCTTCAAACGTGGGCTTACGTTTTTCGGTAAAGGCCAGCACACCTTCTTTGAAGTCCCGGCTCTTGCCGCATTTGCCCTGCTCACGCGCTTCCAGGGTCAGCTGATCTTCCAGCGTGTTGTTCCAGGACCCCCGGATCACCTGCTTGGCCGCCGCATATGCCGCCGTCGGACCGGCCGCGAGATGAGCGGCACGCTCTCTCCACAAGGCATCAAATTCCGCATCTGGGACCGCTTGCCAGATCATGCCCCAGTCATCGGCCTGAGCTGCACTGATCTTGTCGGCAAAAAGGGCTGCTCCCATGGCTTTTGCTGTGCCCATGGTGCGGGGCAGCGCATAGGTTCCGCCTGCATCCGGGATGAGACCAATCCGCGCAAAGGCCTGCAGGAAATAGGCGCTTTCAGCTGCAAAAACCACATCGCACGCCAACGCCAGATTGGCCCCCGCCCCGGCTGCCGCGCCGTTCACCGCCGCAATCGTTGGGACCGGGCAATCCACAATGGCGCGCAGCATCGGTTGGTATTCATCCCGCAAGGTCCGCTCCAGATCGACAGAGGCCGCCGTTGCGCGATCCCCCAGATCCTGACCTGAGCAAAACGCACGGCCCGCCCCGGTGATCACCACAACCCGCGCTTCTTTGCCGCCTTGCTTGACCGCATGGGCCACTTCCGCCCGCATTTGAGTGGTCAGCGCGTTCATCTTGTCCGCGCGGTTCAGCGTGACCACGCACACCCCGTCGCTCAGCTCATAAAGAATGGTCTGGTAGTCCATGAAACGCTCCTTTGCGGCCCTTTGGACCTTTCATACCAAAGCGCACACGCGGGGCCAGCGAAACCGGACGTCAGGGATCAAGAATGTCCTTCAGACGGGCTTGTTCTTCTGCGCTGAGCGGAACCTCTGCGGCAGACGTCTGGCTGGCCCGGTTGCGCACGTAAATGAGCCCCATGCCCCCCGCAATCAACAACATCAGTGGGCCCGCCCCCCACAACAGCCAATTGGCCCCGCGGGTGTCGGGGCGCAGCAGCACATATTCGCCATAGCGCGCTACGATAAAATCGACCGCCTGCTGGTCCGTATCGCCAGCCACCAGCCGTTCCCGCAGCAGGATGCGCAGATCACGCGCCAGACTGGCCTCGCTCTCGTCAATGCTCTCATTCTGACAGACAAGGCATCGTAGCCCTTTGGAGATCTCGCGCGCGCGTTCTTCCAGGACCGGATCGTCCAAGACCTCATCGGGCTGTACTGCCGCCAACGGGGCGGCCAGCAGCATCAGGAAGAGCGCAAGCCGCTTCATTCCGCAGGCACCCCAGCCGGCAACTTGCGCGCCCCTGCCGCCACACGGAAACGCCTGTCGGTCAGGCTCAGAACGCCGCCCAGAGCCATCAGCGCACAGCCAATCCAGATCCAGTTGGTCAACGGCTTGATATAGGTCCGCACGACCCAGCCGCCGTCGTCCTGCTGATCGCCAATCACCACATAGACGTCCCGAGCGAGGTTGTAGTCGATCGCGGCCTCCGTCGTCGGCATCTGCGCCACGGGATAAAACCGTTTCTCAGGGGAAAGCTCTGCAATTCGGGCCCCTGCCTTGGTCAGCGTCAGATTGGCCATGGTCGAAAGGTAATTCGGTCCCTGCACGTCCTCGACCCCATTCAGGGTCAGCGTGTAGGCCCCCACCTCAAAGCTTTCGCCCACCTGCGCCACGCGGATGTCATCAACGGTCCATGATGTCAGGCCAGCGACACCGGCCATCGTCACGCCAAGCCCAGCATGGGCCGTGGCCTTGCCCAAATCGGCGCGAGGCAAGCGCCCCAAACGGCCCAATGACCAGCGCGCGCGTCCGGCCAGTTCAACAACTGTCCCGGCCACGAGCCACGCCCCCAGGAACATCCCCATCGGTCCAAGCAAGCTGCGCCCAGTCTGCATCGCAAAGGTTAATCCGGCCACTGCCACGGCCAGCACAAAGACGTAACGCAACGGCCAGGCTGCCCGCACCACACGCGCGCGCTTCCACGGCATGGTCGACCCAATCGGCAGGATCAGCCCCAAGGCCACCATGAAGGGTGTGAAGGCTGCATTGAAGAACGGCGGGCCAACACTCAGCTTGCGGTCAAAGAACATCTCAGCCACCAGCGGCCACATGGTGCCGACGAATACGACGAAACAGCTGACAGCCAGCAACAGGTTGTTCACAACCAGCGCGCTTTCCCGGCTCACCAGCCCAAAGACGCCCTTCGCCTCCATCACGCCCGCGCGCAGGGTGAAAAGCACCAATGCGCCCCCCATGAAGAACGCCAGGATCATCAAGATGAATACCCCGCGTTCGGGATCATTGGCAAAGGCGTGGACAGATGTCAGCAGACCTGAACGCACGATGAACGTCCCGATCAGCGAGAACCCAAAGGCGAGGATTGCCAGCAAGATCGTCCAGCTTTTCAGCGCTTCCCGCTTCTCCACCACGATGGCCGAGTGCAACAAGGCGGCAGCCAGCAGCCACGGCATGAAGGATGCATTCTCCACCGGATCCCAGAACCAGAACCCACCCCAGCCAAGCTCGTAATAGGCCCACCATGACCCCAGCGCGATGCCGATGGTCAGAAAGACCCATGCCGCCAACGTCCAGGGCCGCACCCAACGCCCCCAAGCCGCGTCCACGCGACCTTCGATCAGGGCGGCAACGGCGAAGCTGAAGGTCATGCTCAGCCCGACATAGCCGAGATACAAAAATGGCGGATGAAACGCCAAGCCGGGGTCCTGCAACAACGGGTTCAGATCGCGCCCGTCAAAAGGAGGGACAGGCAAGCGGTCAAAGGGATTTGACGTAAAGAGAATGAACGCAAAGAAGGCCACCGCAATGGCCGCCTGTACACTCAGCACCCGCGCGCGCAACGTCGGCGGCAGTTGTCCCCCGAACCACGCGGCCATGGCACCAAAGAGCGTGACAATTAGCACCCAAAGCAGCATGGAGCCTTCGTGGTTCCCCCATGTCCCGCTGATCTTGTAGAGCATCGGCTTCAATGAATGGGAGTTGGTCGCCACGATCCGAACAGAGAAATCGGACTGGATGAACGCCCAGGTGAGCGCGCCAAAGGACAGCGCCGTTAGGGCAAACTGCGCACTTGCCGCGGGCTCTGCCACAGCCATCCATCCGGGCCAGCGCTTGTGCGCCCCGATCAGAGGCACGATGGTCTGCACAATGGCCACGCCAAAGGCGAGGATCAGCGCGAAATGTCCAAGTTCATTGATCATGCGGCTGACTATAGGCCGCTGATTGGGCCTTCGCCATGCCTGCGCGGTCACATTTTAGCGGCTCAGGCTGCGGCGCGTCGCCACGCATCAAGCGCCGGGTTGACTGCTGGCACCAAAGAGGCCGCCGTCAGGCGCGAATCATCACCAGTGTCTGCGACACGCACGCTGTCATGGCGCAACTTGCGAATGGCCTGAATATTCTCCAACACCTGCGGCACATGCGCCATGGTGCCCACGATCTCGCGCTGGAATTCCTGCGCTTTGACCTGATGGCGGGCACCGAAATAGAAGCTGACAATCACGCCCAGCAGCCACCACAGCGGTTCCGGTACAAGCGCGATGCCCTGCATACGCTCGGAAAACCACAATGGGTCCACCATCGCCGTGATGAAAAGCCCCATGGTCCCCAATGCCAACATCGGGCGCGGCAGGCGGTTCACGCCATCCATGAACTGGTCAAATCCCCCCTTACGCGGCACCGCAAACTCCGCCCCGTATTGGGTCATCGCTTGCCCCTGCACATGTGCCGAACGCGCCGCACTCGCTTCCGCATTCTCGCGGAACACTTCCGCCGTTTCCTTGACCACATTCCGTTCGCTGCCAAATAGCAGCCCAAACAATTGCACAATCAACCCCATGCCGCGACCCTCTTTTGAAATTCCTGTGTGCTCAAGTGATAGCGGGGGGAGATGAACTCCTCCGCCCGGCGGATCCAGCCGCCTTTGCCGCCTGCCCGCGTCCGCGCATACTTTCGGCTGGCCGTGCGGCGGTCGGCAAGGCGGAAATAGTAGTTCCGCCGCGCAATTCCGTAAGCATCAACAAAGTGATCGGGTGATTTCTCCATCGCCGAGCGCACGGCAGCCAGACTGCGCGGCCCAAGCGCGCCGTCCACGGCGATGTCATAGCCCATCTCGCGCAACAGACGCTGCAGGATCTTCACCGCATTGCCGCCCGCGTTGACATACATGTCAAAGACAGTGGCCTGCAGCGGCGGTGGCAGCTCCGCAATCAGCGGGCGCTCGAAGTAGTGTTTGATAAATATATCCGTGGCCTGTTTCCGCGTGAGGCTCTTCACGTCGCGCACATCCACTTGCCCGTCGCCTGTCAGATCCAGCTTGAGGCGGCGCATGGTGTGGATGGTGACACCGTATTTGGTGGCCCCACCCGGATCGTCCGGATCGTTCACATAGCCGCCCTCACGGGCCACGATTTCGGTGGCAATCTCTCTGACCGTCTGCATGGCACTGCTCCTGACCGTTGCGGGGTCAGACTGGTCAGAAAATGGTTAACGGATGGAAACCTGACCGTACGGTGCTAGCTGTCGCTGGGTTTATAAACGCCCTGCTCTTTCAGCGCGTCCACGACCTCAGCTGGCATATAAGTCTCATCATGTTTTGCAAGGATTTCAGAGGCTTCAAAGACGCCGTCAATGTATTTTCCGGTGCCCACCATGCCCTGATTTTCTTCGAACAGGTCCGGCAGCACGCCGGTGAAAGTGACAGGCACTGACGCGCCGCCATCCGTTACCGAAAACCGGATCGTTTGGCCTTCGCCGCGCTTCAGCGAGCCTTCTTCAACCAAACCACCAATGCGAAACGTCTCTGACGGCGCGGGCGGTTCTGCGATGATCTGACTGGGCGCGCGGAAAAAATTGATGCCATCTCGCAAAGCATAGCCAATCAAGGCGGTGGACAGGGTCAACGCTACAACCGCCACCGCAATGATCTGGATACGTCTTTGTTTCTTGAGGCTTTTCATCGGCTCATGGAAATAGCGGAGCCATCAACAGGCCCTCAGTCTCTTCGATACCTAACATCAGATTGGCATTCTGCAAGGCCTGCCCGCTTGACCCTTTGGTGAGGTTATCAAGCGCTGCAATCACCATCGCCCGACCCGGGATACGATCCCCGCAAACGCCGATGTGGCAGAAGTTCGACCCACGAATGTGCCGTGTGCTGGGGGCCCCGCCAAAAGGCAGCACTTCGATGAAGGGCTCTTCTGCGTAGGAGTTTTTCAAAGCATCATGAAGGGTTTGCGCGTCACCTTTGACGTAGCACGTCGCCAGAATCCCCCTGTTCGCAGGCACCAGATGCGGCGTGAACTGCACCTTTATGGGCCGCCCCGCGATGGCGGAGAATTCCTGATCAAACTCCCCCAGATGCCGGTGCGTGCCGCCCAGCGCATAGGCGTGATAGCCTTCTGACAACTCCGCATGCAGCAGGTTTTCCTTCAGCGCACGTCCAGCGCCAGAGACCGCACATTTGAGATCGAGAATGATGTCATCGAGATCAATCAATTCCTTTTCGATCAGCGGCCTCAGCGCAAATTGCCCGGTTGCGGCGTTGCACCCCGTGCCCGCCACCAAGCGCGCGTTCCTGATCTCTTCCCGGTAGAACTCCGTCAGGCCATAAACAGCCTCGGCCTGCTGCTCCAACGCGCTGTGCGGATTGCCGTACCAGCGCTCATATTCCTCCGGGTCCCGAAGCCGGAAATCCGCCGAAAGGTCGACGATTTTCAAGGTTTTCGGCAGTTTGGAGATCACCTCTTGCGAGGTCTTGTGCGGCAAAGCGCAAAAGCAAAGATCGATATCGGAAAAGTCGATCTGATCCATGGTAACCAGATCAGGCAGGTCGAGATGCCGCAGGTGGGGAAAGACCTGCGCCATGCTTTGCCCGGCTTTGGAGTTCCCCCCCAAAGCCTTGATCTGCATGGAGGAATGCCCGGCAATCAGCCGGATTAGCTCAGCGCCCGTGTAGCCAGAAGCGCCCAGAATGGCGATATCATGTGTCATGTCAGTGTTCCGTCGGTGTGACGTTGGTTTAACGTCAGTATTTTTTCAGTTTCAAGCGGCAGAAAAGGTGATCTGTCGTCGGAGAAACTGTGTAGCGCGGGTGCTGACCGTGCTTGGGTCGCCGGTTGTCAGATGCGCAGCCTCACCCGTGCCCAGTATATTTGGGTGCCGCTCCAGATAGTCGGCAAGGCTTTCGGCCACGAGCCCCGCCTGGCTGAACACCTGCACGTCCGCGCCCAAAGCGTCCTGAAACGCGTCTTGCATCAGCGGATAATGAGTACAGCCAAGGATGGCAGCTTCAGGCTGTGGCATCTTGCGCTTCAGCGCGTCAACGTGGGACCGCACAAGCGCCTCAGCGAGGATAAAATCGCCATCCTCAATTGCGTCCACAACGCCGCCACAGGCCTGCGCTTCGACATCCACGCCGATGGCGCGGAACGCCAGCTCCCGTTGGAACGCGCGGCTCGCAACCGTGGCAGGCGTCGCAAAAAGCGCCACATGTTGCACTGCAACCTCGCGCGGTGGCGAATTATCGCCCCACTGCCGTTCAGTCATGGCCTCAATCAGTGGTACAAAGACGCCCAGCACCCGCTTGTCTGACGGCACCCAGCCTTCCTGCATCCGGCGCAAAGCCGCAGCAGAGGCCGTGTTGCACGCCAGAATCACCAGATCGCAGCCGGCATCGAACAGCCTTTTGGTTGCTGCAACCGTCAGGTCGTAGATGTTGTCAGCCGTGCGCACGCCATAGGGCGCATTTTCACTGTCCGCGAGATAGACAAAATCGACATCAGGCAGCCGCTTTTGCACAGCGTCCAGCACTGTGAGCCCTCCTAGCCCAGAATCGAATATACCTACAGCCATTGTCCCCACTCACCTTGCGGTGCGGTATCTTTCTTCGAACTCAAAACCCAGCGCACATGGCGATATGGGCCTTGGGGACAACTCATAGGTGGCTTTGCGCAGGAAATCCATCATCCCTTTTGTATCTGCGGCAAGAGGGTCCAACTGATCACGTCCGATCGGCGCTCCGACAGAGATTTGCACGGGTGTGTCGACCCGCTTGCGAAACTCCTTGATCAACAGCCCCATGCGCAGCGTGGAGTGTAGATGGCTCGCAATCTGAAAAGTGCGGCTCGTATGCCCGTGGAAAAAGACGGGCAGCACCGTCGCGCGGGACTTGGCGATCATCCGCGCGGTGAAACTGCGCCATGCAGGGTCCAGCGGGTGTGAAAACGGCGTTGCGGAGGTGCTGACAGTACCACCAGGAAAGACGCCTACAGCCCCACCCTGCGCCAAATACGCCAAAGCGGTCTTGCGGGTTTTAAGGTTCAGGGCCAGCGCCTCCTTGTCTTCGCCAAAGCTGACCGGCAACAGATGACGGTTGAGGTCCGGTGCCTTGGTGAAAACCGAATTTGCCATGATGCGGAAGTCGCCCGCGCGAGTTTGAGACATCAGATGCCCCAACATCAACCCGTCCAGAATGCCGTATGGATGGTTGGCTATTACAATGAGGGGTCCGTCACGTGGCACCTGTGCCAGCGACCCGCCAAGCACATCAAGGCTGAGCCCATAGCGTTCGGCCATCACGTCGAAAAAGCTTCGCCCTGCGCCCAACTCGTTCTCATATCCCCGGGCGCGTTTTATCAATTGCATACGCCCGGTCGTATTTTCCATGAAGCGGATCATCGCACGCCCACCTCGGGTCCGGGCGGACCATGCATATGAGATGTCTCTGGCGGAGCGGACTGCTGTTCGGGCCATTGCTTCGAAGCCTCACGGGCGTTTCCTACCGCGACGATGCCAGCGCAACGCTACTCTTTTGTGACATCTTGGGCGAAGCAGCCCTATTCCGCCGCTTTCGCCGTTTCCGTGCCTCCTGCCCGGATCACACTCAGCAGTTCTTCGCGGCGCTTCGCAGCCTTTGCTTCGTTCGCCTGTTTCACCGGGCCAAAACCCCGGATCTGCAACGGCAACTCCGCAAGGGCGACAACCGCGTCGCGTGTCTGATCCGACAGCTTCGGCAGCACTTCCGCCATATCCGCCTCATACTGCTTTATCAGCGCGCGCTCCATCTTGCGTTCGGCCGTGTATCCAAAGACATCAAGCGGCGTTCCGCGCAAGCGTTTCATCCTGGCCATCACGCGCAACGGCCCTTCAATCCAAGGTCCGAACTCCCGCTTGGCAGGCCTGCCATCTGGCCCCTTGCGTGACAAAACCGGTGGGGCCATGTGATAGGTCATCTTGAAATCACCATCGAACTCCGCAACCGCTTTCTCCCGGCTTTTGAGCAACAACCGGGCGACTTCGTATTCGTCCTTGTAGGCCAGTAGCTTGTGGTAGCCGTAGGCGACCGCTTCCTTGACCCCTTCATCTGCGATGCCATCCACCAGCCGGGTAAAGCGTTTGGCCAGTCGTTTGCCATGATACGCTGTCAGGTGTTCCGCACGATAGGCGATCTTGTCCTTAAGGGACTTGGGCAGTTCTACGACCTTAGGGGCCGAAACACGCCCTGCATCCGCGGGGTAAAGTACCGCCCAGCGCCCGATCTCAAAGGCCCGCAGATTGCGCTCTACCGCTGCCCCGTTGATGCGGATGGCTTCTTCCATTGCCTCCAACGTCAGGGGCAGCAAGCCTTTCTGCCAGGCCCCGCCCAGCACCATCATGTTCGAAAAGATGGAATCGCCCAGCGCCGCTTTGGCCAAATCTGAGGCATCAAACAGTGCCACATCTTCTTGCAGGCGCGCCTGCAGGGCGAGCTCCAGCCGGTCGTAAGGCATCTGAAACTCGGTATCGCGGGTGAAATCCCCGGTGATGATCTGGTGGGAGTTCACGACGGCCCCGGTCTGCCCGTGTTTGGTCAGCCCCAGCGTCTTGTGCCCGGCAGAGACCACGAGATCACCACCAATCAGCGCATGCGCCTCTCCCGTTGCCACACGAATGGCAGAGATATCCTCGGGCCGCTCCGCAATCCGGCAATGGATGTGCACCGCACCACCCTTTTGAGCGAGGCCCGCCATCTCCATCATGCCTGCCCCTTTGCCATCAAGCTGTGCGGCCTGCGCCAATAGCGCGCCAATGGTCACGACGCCCGTGCCGCCAACACCGGTGATCACCACGTTATGCGTGCCATCAATGCTTGGCAGTTCGGGCATGGGCAGGTCGGGGATATCCAGTTTCGCTGTCGCTTCCTTGCGGATTTTTGCGCCCTCAAGCGTTACAAAGCTGGGGCAAAAGCCCTTCACGCAGGAAAAATCCTTGTTGCAGGAGGATTGGTCAATTGCCCTCTTGCGCCCGAGTTCTGTGTCTTTGGGCACAATCGACACGCAATTGGATTGCATCCCGCAGTCACCGCAGCCTTCGCAAACCTCTTCGTTGATAAACACCCGCTTGTCCGGGTCAGGGAACAGCCCCCGCTTGCGGCGGCGACGTTTTTCAGCAGCGCAGGTCTGGATGTAGACAATGGCGGATACGCCCTCGATCTGTTCGAATTCCTCCTGCACTTTCATCAGTTCAGCACGTTCGTGCATCCGAACACCCTTGAAGGCGGCGGGGTCCACATCTTCCTTGTCGTCGTATACAACAGCGAGGTGCTTGACCCCCATGGCCTTGAGCTCTGCCGTGATGCGTGGCGCGTCAAGATCACCTTCGTTGCCCTGCCCCCCGGTCATGGCCACGGCGTCGTTGTAAAGGATCTTGAAGGTGATGGTCGTCCCAGCCGCCAGTGCTGCACGAATGGCCTGCACGCCGGAATGATTATACGTGCCATCGCCCAGGTTCTGAAAGACATGCGCCCTTTTTGAGAACGGCGCTTCGCCAATCCAGTTGGCCCCCTCCCCTCCCATATGGGTGAACCCAAGGGTCTCGCGATCCATCCACTGGACCATGAAGTGACATCCAATACCCGCATAGGCACGCGCACCTTCAGGCAGTTTGGTGGAAGAATTGTGCGGGCAGCCTGAGCAGAAGTAGGGCAAACGGGCCGCGATATCCTCGGCATTGTCAGCCCGCTGCGCTTCGTCCAGTGCGGCAAGACCGGCCCGAATGGCGTCAGTGTCGCGACCTTCTTCCAGCAGAATGGCACCAAGCTTTTCGGCGATCAGGATTGGGTTGAGGTCACCGCGTGTGGGGAAAAGCTCTTCGCCATGTTCCAGCCCCGCGCCGCCCCCCTTGTACCAGCCATAGACCCGGCGGTGGGTGTCAGAGAACAAGGCCTCTTTGATCTGCACCTCGATCAACTTTCGCTTTTCTTCGACCACAACCACCAGATCGAGCCCCTCAGCCCAGTCGTGAAAACCTGCCATGTCCAGCGGCCAGACCTGACCCACTTTGTAGGTAGTGATGCCAAGACGCTCGGCTTCGTCTGCATCGATGTTCAGCAAAGACAGGGCATGCTGCAGGTCCAGCCAGTTTTTGCCCGCAGCAACAAAGCCGATCTTGGCCCCGCGCTTGCCCCAGACCCGTTTGTCCATCTTGTTGGCGTGGGAAAACGCCTCCGCCGCAAAGCGCTTGTGGTCAATAAGGCGTGCTTCTTGCAGGTGGCGATCATCCACAAGACGTATGTTGAGGCCCCCATCCGGCATGTCGAACTCTGGTACGACAAGCTGCATGCGGTTCGGATCGCCATCCACCACGCTGGTTACCTCGATGGTGTCCTTCATGGTCTTCAATCCGACCCACAGGCCGGAAAACCGCGAAAGTGCCCAGCCATAGATGCCGTAGTCCAGTATCTCCTGTACGCCCGCCGGGCTGATCACCGGCATATAGGCATCAACCATGGCCCAGTCTGACTGGTGCAACACGGTGGAGCTTTCGCCCGTATGGTCATCGCCCATGGCCATCAGCACGCCACCATGCCTGGACGTACCCGCCATATTGGCATGCCGCATCACGTCGCCTGAGCGGTCTATGCCCGGGCCCTTGCCGTACCACAGACCAAAGACCCCATCGTATTTGCCCTCGCCCCGAAGCTCCGCCTGTTGCGCGCCCCAAAGGGCGGTCGCAGCAAGGTCTTCGTTCAGGCCCGGCTGGAATTTGACGTTGTAGTCCGACAGCAGCTTTTCCGCGCGGCTCATCTGCAAGTCGACCGCGCCCAGGGGGGAGCCACGATAGCCTGTGACGTACCCGGCTGTGTTCAATCCCGCAGCCCTGTCCCGCGCCGCCTGCATCATCGTTATCCGAACCAGCGCCTGCGTGCCGTTCAGAAGCACTGGGCTCTTGTCCAAATCAAAACGGTCATTGAGCGAGATTTTCTGCGTGGTCATCAATGGCCTCCCCTGCCGTTGAAGATAGTGCATATCTGGTCACTCATATAGGTCACAATTACTGACCTTTCAATTGAAATTTTGAGACGCCCGTCAGTCTACGCTGTCAATCGGTCACTTTTGGGGTAGGACTATGGGCAACAGAAAGGCGCAGGCATGGATTGGGACAAACTGAGGATATTTCACGCGGTGGCCGATGTGGGCAGCCTGACCCATGCCGGTGACAAGCTGAACCTGAGCCAATCCGCCGTCAGCCGCCAGATCAGAGGGTTGGAAGAACAGCTCAACACCAACCTCTTTCACCGCCATGCGCGCGGGCTGATCCTCACTGAGCAGGGCGAACTGCTGTTTGATGCGACCTCTGCCATGACCAAACGGCTTGATGCCGCCGCCGCGCGCATCCGCGATAGCGAAGAAGAGGTCTTTGGTGAGTTGCGCGTCACAACAACGACGGGGTTCGGGACGCTTTGGCTGGCCCCGCGCCTGTCGAAGCTTTATGAGCAATACCCCGACCTCAAAGTCGACTTGATGCTGGAAGAACGCGTGCTTGACCTGCCGATGCGCGAGGCAGATGTCGCGATCCGGCTGAAAGAGCCCAGCCAGGCCGACCTCATCCGCAAGCGTCTGATGACGGTGCGCATGTGCCTTTACGCGAGCCCCACCTACCTGGCCGCAAATGGCACACCGGATCGACTGGAAGACATGTCCAACCACCGTCTGATCTGCCAGAACACCGATAGCGACCAGGTCGGCGCTGGCCTGAACCTGGTACAGCAGCTGTTGCTTAACGATGTGCGGTCGCTGCTGACGGTGAACAATTACTTCGGAGTGCTGCAAGGTGTCCTGCACGATCTGGGAATCGGTGTGCTGCCCGACTATGTGACCCAGGATTTCCCGGAGTTGGTGCGCGTATTGCCGGATGTTGAGTCGGCTGAAGTCCCCGTGTTTCTGGCTTATCCAGAAGAATTACGGCAATCCAAGCGGGTTGAGGCCTTCAAGAACTTTGTGCAGGATGAGATCATCTCATACCGCAGGCAATTGAAAGAAAACAGTAATTCCTGAGCCATGCACTGATTGCATAGCGGCCATGTTAGGAATTTAGCCAAATTGTCTTGAACCCTGAGGAGTGACCTCCTACCTGACAATCATGAAGAGGACAGCCCATCGGGCGCGTCGCTTCATACCTCCCTGTTGGACTTGGCCGAGCGGAATGCTCGGCCATTTTTTTTGCCCCCTCGTCCTGCATGGTCACAGAAGAATGACCGCTTGACCCGCTGCGACGGCTGCACCTACTCTCCGCTCTAACGATCTAGGGAGTTTCGGGGTAGGATGCATAACGTTTTCAATTGGTTACGGCAGGCGGCTTACCTGCTCATTCTGTCTCTTGGCTTCGCCGCTGCCCCTGCTGGGGCGCAAGTTGGCTTGCCAACCTCCACATCGGGATCAGACGATCCAAGCGTCACATTGCCGGACCCTTTGACACCAGATGCAGCCAATGCGCTCATTTCACGCCTGTCTGACACCGAGGTCCGCGCCTTGTTGCTGGACCAGTTGAACACCCAAGCGGTTGCGCAAGACACAAGCGCGAGCGAGGCGGAGTCGGAATTTCTCTATCATGCGACGGCTGGAGCCTGGAGTTCCGTCACAGTACCGATTGAACGCCTGTCAAACCTCTTCAGCGGCCAGGCCAGGGCGTTCACGAACTTCTTTGATAAGATCGGGGGCTGGTCCGGGTTGCTCAGCCTTTTGGGATACATGATCGTCACCTTTGGGATCGCTGCGGTGGCAGAGATGATTTTTCGTCGCCTCACCAGCGGCTGGCGCATCTTGCCCCTGCCGACCCTGAAAACCTCGACCTGCGCGAAACGCTGCAATTGCTGACGATGCGCCTGACCACGCAGGTTGTCGCAGTTGTTATTTTTGTTCTGGTTGCGCGAACTGTAGGGCAAAACATTCTGCCGGATAACTTTCTCCCGGTTGTTCAACTGATCGGCATCTATCTGATCGGTCTACCCCGTATGATGCTGGCCTGGTCGTTCTTTGTGTTTGCGCCCATGAACCCCGAATACCGCCTTCTCAACGTCACACGTGAAGAAGCGCGCGCCTGGTGTTTCCATTCGTTCTGGATTGGCGTGCTGCTCGGCTTTTCGGCAGCGATCCTCATCTTCAACCGGAACAACGGCGTACCTTTGGGGGAGACGCGGTTGGGCTTTTGGTTGAGCCTTTCGTTGCACGTCTACCTTGCGGCGGTCATCTGGAAATACCGTGATTCAATGACCAACATGATGCGCGGCTATGAACCCGATGTCACGCCAGGCGAAGAGCGCGTTGCCCGTATCTACCCCTACTTCTCGATCTTTGTCGTGGTTGTGATGTGGTGGGTTGTGAACATGGTGGTGAGCTACGGCAACTTCGAATTGCTGGGGACCAACCCGCAATACAAGACCATGACCTTGCTGCTGTTTGCACCGATCATCGATACCGCGATCCGCGGTGCCGTGCGTCACTCCATGCCAGCCATGACAGGCGAAGGGGCGGTTGCCGAAAGGGCCTACAACGCAACCAAGAAGTCTTATGTCCGTATCGGCCGCGTTGTCGTCTTTGGACTGGAGCTGATCTTGATCGCCGACTTCTGGGGCATGTCGCCGCAATCCATTGCAACGGCAGGGGTTGGCGCGCAATTGGCCGCCGCAATCATCGAATTCCTGATTGTTCTGTCGATCGGCTATGTCATCTACGAGATCGTCTCGCTTTTGATCAACCGCAAGCTCGCGGCTGAAATGACCGCCAGCGGGTTTGACCCCGAAACGCAGGAAGTAGGCGGCGATGGCGGTGGTGCGGGCGGGTCGCGCCTGTCGACTGTGTTGCCGCTGATCTTGCTGGTTTGCCGCTCAACCATCGTCGTGATCTTTCTGCTTCTGGCCCTTGGACAGATCGGCATCGACACCACCCCCCTGCTGGCAGGTGCTGGCATCGTGGGTCTGGCCATCGGTTTTGGCGCGCAAAAGCTGGTCTCCGACGTGGTCTCAGGCATCTTCTTTTTGATCGACGATGCCTTCCGAACGGGCGAATACGTTGAGGTCGAAGGCACCATGGGCACCGTAGAGAAAATCTCCATCCGGTCCATGCAGCTGCGCCACCACAAGGGGCCGGTGCACACGATCCCTTATGGCGAAATTCCCAAGATCACGAACTTCTCGCGCGACTGGGTGATCATGAAACTGCGTTTCACCGTGCCCTTTGATAGCGACCCCAACAAGATCAAGAAGATCTTCAAAAAGATCGGTCAGGAGATGCTGGAGGTGCCGGAATACAAGGACGATTTCCTCGCCCCCTTCAAGTCACAAGGTGTGTTGGAGATCGACGACGTAGGCATGGTGATCCGCGGCAAGTTCATGGCGAAGCCGGGCACCCAATTCATGATCCGCAAGGAAATCTACAACCGCGTGAACAAGGCGTTCGCTGAGAACGGGCTGGAATTCGCTCGCCGCGAAGTGCGCGTGGCGTTGCCGTCGATGGACAACACCGAAGAGCTGACCGAAGAGGACAAGGCCGCTATCGCTGCTGCCGCCACGCAAGCGGCGCAGGAACAGGCTGCCGAAGACACAGCTGCCAAGGACAATCGCTAAGCACGCTCCCATACGTCTCTTTATGAACACTATGGCAAGGGAAGCACTATGCCCTTGCCTCGGTTAACTCGTTGATTTGGAGAGCCAATGCGTGAAACCATCTCTGGCATTTGGACAAATGCACCCGTCTGGGTTTGGCCGCTTCTGGTCTTGCTTGTTGCCCTTGGCCTGCTGTCGATGCGCACCCGCACGATTTCGATCGTCCCGTTCTATTTCCTGCCCTTTATCGGATTTCTCTCCTTCAGACCCATTGCAGGGCTCGCCCATCAGCCCGCAAATTGGATCACCTTCCTTGCCGCCTTTGCACTTGGGGCAGCACTCTTCTTTGGTCTGCAAAAGCGTCTGAAACTGGACAAGACCGCCCGCCGTGTCACCCTTAAAGGTGAGGCACTGACGCTTATCACCTTGATGGTGATTTTCTGGTCGAATTTTGCCAGTGGCGTGTTTGACGCGGTTGCCCCTCAGGCCAAACAAGCGATCTTGTTCAGCATTGTCTTCTCAGCGCTGATAGGCCTGTGCGCAGGCAGTTTTTTGGGCCGATCATTTCGGGTACTGCTCACGCCAGCGCAATAATTCCAAAGTTCTCTGGCAGCGCCACTGTCGGGGCTGGCCCCTTTCCGTGACCTGCCCTATAGAACCCCCAAACGGGGGACCGCCATGACAGAGCCAGCCATCACCGAAGACGTCATCGCCGCACACGGGTTTTCGCCGGACGAATGGGCAGAAGTGAACAACATTCTGGGCCGCGCCCCGAACTACACCGAGATGGGCATCTTCTCGGCCATGTGGAACGAGCATTGTTCCTACAAGTCCTCCAAGAAATGGCTGCGCACCCTGCCCACCGAAGGCCCACAGGTGATCTGTGGCCCGGGTGAAAACGCAGGTGTCGTGGACATCGGCGATGGTCAGGCGCTGGTTTTCAAGATGGAGAGCCACAACCACCCCTCCTACATTGAACCCTATCAAGGGGCCGCAACGGGGGTCGGTGGCATCCTACGCGACGTCTTCACCATGGGTGCGCGTCCCATTGCATCGATGAACGCTCTGTCATTTGGCAGGCCAGACCACCCCAAGACGCGCCAGCTGGTGCACGGCGTGGTGGCAGGTGTCGGCGGGTATGGCAATTGCTTCGGCGTGCCATGCGCCGGTGGCGAGGTCCGCTTTGACGCGGCCTATGACGGCAATTGCCTGGTGAACGCCTTTGCCGCCGGCCTCGCGGATGCGGACAAGATCTTCTACTCCGCCGCCTCCGGCATTGGCATGCCCGTGGTCTACCTTGGTGCCAAGACAGGCCGTGATGGTGTGGGCGGTGCGACCATGGCATCGGCCGAATTTGACGACACAATTGAGGAAAAGCGCCCCACGGTGCAGGTCGGCGATCCGTTCACGGAAAAGCGCCTCATGGAGGCTACGCTGGAGTTGATGGGCACCGGCGCTGTCATCTCCATTCAGGACATGGGGGCGGCTGGCCTAACGTGTTCTGCCGTTGAAATGGGCGACAAGGGCGGTCTGGGCGTCAAGCTCAACCTTGAGGACGTGCCCCAGCGCGAAGAGAACATGACCGCTTACGAGATGATGCTGTCCGAATCCCAGGAACGCATGTTGATGGTCCTGAAGCCCGAACTTGAGGCCGAGGCCCGGGCGGTCTTCGAAAAGTGGGACCTCGATTTCGCCATCGTGGGTGAAACCATCGCAGAGGACCGCTTTCTGATCATGCACAATGGGGCGGTCAAAGCCGACCTGCCGCTGTCGAAACTGGCCTCCACCGCGCCGGAATACGACCGCCCGTGGGAGGAAACGCCTGCCGCCCCAGCGCTCACCGACGCCCCACAGGTTGACCCCATCGAAGGTCTGACCGCCCTTATTTCCGATCCGAACTACGCCCACAAGGCCTGGGTGTGGGAGCAGTACGACACGATGGTCATGGGCGACAGCAACCGCACGCCGGGCCTCGGCGCTGGCATCATCCGCGTGCACGGCACGGACAAGGCGATTGCGTTCACCTCCGACGTGACCCCACGCTACGTCAAGGCAAACCCGGTGGAGGGCGGCAAACAGGCGGTTGCAGAAGCCTACCGCAACCTCACCGCTGTGGGTGCCAAACCGCTGGCCACAACAGACAACATGAACTTCGGCAACCCCGAAAAACCACAGATCATGGGACAGTTTGTCGGGGCGATCAAAGGGATTGGGGAGGCCGTCTCAGCCCTCGACATGCCCATCGTCTCCGGCAACGTGTCGCTCTACAATGAAACAGACGGCGCTGCGATCTTGCCGACGCCTACAATCGGCGCTGTAGGGCTGATTGAGCACCCCAATGATATCATCGGCACAGACGTCTCTGAAGGCATGGTGGCGCTGGTCTTGGGAGAAACCAAAGGCCACCTCGGCCAATCCGCCCTGCTCGCCAGCCAAGGCCGCACGGAGGGCGACGCACCCGCAGTAGACCTCGCAGCCGAAAAAGCCCACGGCGACTTTATCCGCGCCAACAGCAGCAATATCGCCGCCTGCACGGACCTCAGCGACGGCGGTTTGGCGCTGGCCGCCTTCGAGCTGGCCGAAAAGTCCGGCCTCGGTGTCACGCTCGACACCGGCGACACCGCGCAGCTTTTTGGAGAAGATCAGGCCCGCTACCTGATTGCCTGTATCCCCGCTCAGGCAGAGGCCTTAATAGCAGCAGCAGGCTCACTGCCCCTCAACCGCGTTGGCACCTTCGGCGGCGACAAGATCACTTTCGGCACCGCCACGGCCAACCTCGCCGACCTCTCAGACACCTACCGCACAACCTTCGCCAAGACTTTCGCTTGATCCTTGGTTTCGGAGCCGCCTTTGCGTGGGTTTGTGAAGGCAGAGGGACAGCCGATAGCCAAACACAATCGCCGAGGGGCCCCTTTGGGGATACGGTCTATTGTGTTTGGGAAGCGGATGGCACTCTGCCATGAACACAGCCAATCAAAGGTGGATCTGAAACCTTGGTTTTGGTGAGCCTGCAGCGCCCTCTACCATCGCCCCGTACGCAGCCACGGCCTCCTTGGAAACCACGCCGCCCCACGCACAACCAAATAAATGAAATGCGGCGCAGCCGCGCAATCAGGTTATGGCCTGCAACAGGCGCGCCTTTTCTCCCACATCGTCTGGGGCCGAAATCACCGCAGCCAACTCCTCTAGCGACGCCACAGAATGCCCTGCGCGGAAGCTATCGACATGGGGCAGCATCACCTTGATGCCCTCAGCTTTGGCGGCAAAACCTTCCCAACGCAACAAAGGGTTCAACCAAATCAACCGCCGGGCCGTCAGACCCAAACGCTGCATCTGACGGGTCAGATTTTCCGGATCGCCCCGGTCGAGACCGTCGGTGATCAACAGCACCACCGCCCCCTGCCCCATGACCCGCCGCGACCAGTCGCGGTTGAAGGCCTCAATGCAATCGCCAATGCGCGTGCCCCCCTCCCAATCCTGCGCTTCAGCCCCCGCCGCCTTCAGCGCCGCGTCCACGTCCCGCGTCGCCAAATGGCGGGTGATGTTTGTGAGCCGCGTCCCGAAAGTGAAGGCATGCACCTGCGCCCAGCCCGCCCCCTTGGCGTTTGAGACCGTGTGCAGGAAATGCAGGATGATGCGGGAATACTGGCTCATCGAGCCAGAGATATCGCAGAGCACCACCAGGTTCGGAAAGCGCGGACGCGGGCGTTTGAATGCCAGTTTTTCCATCTCTCCGCCGCGCCGCAACGCCGACCGCAGCGAACGCGCGGCATCAATCCGCCCCTGGGGTGCAGCCATACCCCGTCGCGACGGGAGCGGCTTTACGGGGAGCCTAATCTTGGCCAGCATACGTTTGGCCGCGGCAATCTCGGCAAGGCTCATCTGCTCAAAATCCAACGTCTTGAGCTGTTCGGTGCGCGACATGGTGAGCGAGGCGTCGATCTCTATCACCGTGTCATCCTGATCTTCAGGCGCATCCTCGCGCGGTGGTGCCTCAGCACCATCCAACAAGGCCTCGGCCGCACGTTTTTCCGCCGCCTGCGCGGGCCGGTCTTCCTGTACGCCACGGATGGCAGGCAGCATGGCGGCCATCATATGCTCCATATACCGCGGGTCGCGCCAGTAGAGCCGGAAAAGCTGCGCAAACACGCGCCGGTGCTCAGGCCGGTTCACAAAACAGGCATGCAAGGTCCAGTAGAAGTCTCGTTTCTCGGTGAAACCTGCCACTTCAACAGCGCGGATGGCGTCAATCACACGGCCCGGCCCAATGGGCAGCCCTGCGCGCCTCAACGCACGCGCAAAGTGCGTGATGTTGCCTGAAAGTTTCGGGTTTTCCGGCAATTCCAGCGGGAGGTGCTCTGCCATCTAGACCTAATTGGGGGCCAGCCCCCAAACCCCCGGAGTATTTTGGGCGTAAAGAGACATCAAGCGACCTGTAGCGAGGCTTTGGCCTGATCCAGTATGCGCTTTGCTTCTGATCCCTGCAGTTTGGCGATGTCGTCCTGGTACTTCAGTACCGCACCCAGAGTATCCGCGATGACCTCCGGGCTGAGGTTGATCACATCCAGCGCCAGCAGGCATTTGGCCCAGTCGATGGTTTCGGCGACGCCGGGTTTTTTGAAAAGGTCCTCCGTGCGCAGATGTTGAACGAAGGCCACGACCTCGCGACTGAGGGCTTCGGAGGCCTCCGGCGCGCGGGCGGCCAGGATCTCCATCTCGCGTTCGAACCCCGGATAGTCCACCCAATGGTAAAGGCAACGCCGCTTCAGCGCGTCGTGCACCTCGCGCGTGCGATTTGACGTCAGAATCACAATAGGCGGCTCGGGTGCCGCGATGGTCCCCATCTCCGGGATCGTCACCTGAAAATCGCTGAGCGCTTCGAGCAGGAAGGCCTCAAAGGGGGCATCGGTGCGGTCGAGTTCGTCTATTAGAAGGATCGGCGCGCCGCCCTCGGTGGGCCGCATGGCTTCCAGCAAGGGACGTTCAATCAGGAATTCATCCGTGAAAAGGTCGGTCTTGAGGTTCGCCGCCTGCCCCGCAGACTCTGCCGCGCGGATGGCGACCATCTGCGCGGGGAAATTCCATTCATAGACGGCGGAGTTTGCATCCAATCCCTCGTAACACTGCAATCGAATGAGCTTGCGCCCCAAAGCCGCAGAAAGCGCTTTGGCGATTTCGGTCTTGCCCACGCCTGCCTCGCCCTCAAGAAAGATCGGCCGCCCCAGCCGCAGGGCCAAAAACACCACCGTGGCCAGATCACGACCGCAGACGTAGCCCTGGCCATCCAGCATCTCTTGGACCACATCGATACTTTCAATTTCGCCCATGTACCTTCCTTTCGTCCGCTCCAACCTGCACCTGAGGTCCAGCGCGTCAAGGCAGGCAATGACCAAATTGTCACTCAGACAACGGGAGAAAGGCGCAAAGATTGACGCATTTCCCCCTGACTGCCATAGATTAACCCATAAATATGAGGTTGCAGGGCATTGTACCCTGAGCCCAGAGGCGGACATGAGACAGACGTATAACATCCCTGATCAGACAGGTGGGCGCTAAGATGCGCATCACCGCTGTGACTTGCGTGAAAAACGAAGGGCCGTTCCTGCTGGAATGGATCGCGTTCAATCGCGTGATCGGCGTGACGGATTTCCTCTTCTATTCAAACGATTGCACCGATGCCACAGACCGTTTGCTGGACAAGCTGGAAGAGCATGGGCTGGTCGCGCATTTGCCCAACCCTGCGACGAACCGAAACTATCAGATGCAGGCGCTGAAAGCGGCGCGACGGCATCCGCTGATCAGAAAGACCGATTGGGTCTGGGTCGCGGATGTTGACGAGTTTTTGAACATCCACGTGGGCGATCACACGATCCCCGCGCTTATCGATGCCTGCGGCAACCCCAAGGCGATCTCTGCCACGTTTCAGTTCATGGCAAACGACGGGGTTGAGGGGTTTGTAGACGCGCCCGTTATCACGCAGTTCATGCGCAGTCATAACCCGGACATCTGGTGTGCAGAGACCGCGATTGAGGTCAAGTCACTGGTGCGCGGGGATTTTCCGCTGGAATATTATGGGGCGCACCGGCCCTTCCACGACGAGGACCGCGAAAGCCCCGCTTGGACGGATGGCTCGGGGCGCCCGATCGTGGGCCCTTTCCGAAAACGCGCCAACAAACGCCGCATCCGCGCGTACCCTGCAAAAGGCGCGCGCGCGCACTGCACGCTCAACCACTATGCGTTGCGGTCGCTCGACAGCTATCTTGTCAAGAATGACCGAGGCGACGTGAACCGCGAGCACCGCGCCTTTGACGACACTTATTGGCGTGAACGCAACGATAACGCCTATTTTGACGACAGCATCCTGCGGTACGAAGAAGATTTACGAGCAGAAATGGACCGCTTGAAAGCACTGCCTGGTGTGGGCGCGCTACATGACGAAGCCGTCGCGCTACACCTTTCGAAGCGGGACGCATTGCTTGCTCAGGACACCTACCAAAAGATGCGCGCGCAGTTGCGGAATGCCCCGCCCTATGCGGAACTGGAAATGCAGGTCCTGGCAGAGTTGGAGCGTGTATGAGCCGTTTGCGCGTCATCAACCTGGCCCTGCCAAAGACCGGCACAACAACGCTCACCGACGCCCTGCGCGCCGCAGGTTTGACGGTGGCCGACTGGAAAATCAGACTCGGACAGAGCCAGCGCAAAGAAATTCTCCGCATGCACGTCGGCAAGATCATCTACGAAGATTACTTCGACAGCGGCGACCCACTGGCGCGTTTGGGCGAGTTTGACGTGATCAACGAGATGTCTGCCGTGCGCGATGACCGTTCGCTTTGGCCGCAGACCGATTGGGGTTTGTTACAAGCGATCATGCAGCACCATCCAAGCGTGAAATTCGTTTTGACCACCCGCGACCCGAAAAAGACTGCCGACAGCATGATGCGCTGGAACAACCTCGGCAAACGGCGCCTGCCCATGGCGGATATCCCAGGCCTGCCCCGTGGGTTTGGCCGCGATGTTTCACATCTGGAGCAATGGCTTGCGGGCCATTATTCATTCTGCCGGCGGGTATTCGAGGGTGCCCAGAACTTCCTTGAGTATGACATCGAGGACGACAACGCGCGGGCAAAGGTGTCCGACTTTCTGGGCCTTGAATTGCCATGGTGGGGCCGCAGTAACGTTGGCAAACCATCAGTGCAGGAGGCCAGTTAGATGCGCTTGACGCTGATCATAGGCCCGACGGAGCTTGCCTGCGCCCGCTTGCGCGGCATGTTTCAAGCGAAGTCCCGTGAGTTGTCAAAGCAAGGTATTCACGCGCCGGGTTGGAACCATGTCAGGCTCTATGTGTCCTGTGCGGATCCGGATGCCGTTGGGGTGTTGCGTCACCGCCGGGGCATGGATGGCCCCTTAGTCGGGCGCACCCTTGCGCGAGAGTTGGACGCTGAGATTGCAGCCGAGATCAAGGAAACAAAGGCAAAACACTTTGTGCTAGCGGCAGCCCAACTGGGTAATTTGCTGAACAAGCCAGAGGAGTTCGCCCGCCTTCACACCCTGCTGAGCGCGCATTTTGAGGACATCCAGATCGTCGCCCATTTGGGTGCGCAGGCTGACCTGCTGGTCTCTCACTACAGCTATGCCGTGATGGAAGGACGCCAGACCTCCCTTCAAGCGGAACTGGACCTCACCGAAAGCAAGAACTGGTGGGATGCCGCGTTGACCTCGCGGGCAGAGAATGCGCCCGAGTTCGGGCTTTACAATGATGTTCAACACCCGCCTTTCTGGCTGGATTACAAAAGCTTGCTCGCGCATTGGGAAGCGGCATTTGGCGAGGGCAATGTGGTTTTGCGCCCGCTCGACATTCCTCATTTGATGTCAGCACAGGGCGCGGCAGAGATCGACAGCCTGCTTGACCTCAAAAAGCCGCTTGGCCCTGTTGAACCGGGGCGTGTGCCGATGACGGAACCAGCCGTGAATCTTGCCCGCATGCGGGCATTCAACGGTGTCCTCATCCGGTACCTGAAAGCCAAGGATCTGACTATTTCGCGCGACCTGTGGTCCCAGATGCTGGGAACCCTGCGCATCACAGGCGCGCCCATTGATCCGGGCAGTTTGAGCGCGATTTCTGCATGTTTCAAAGCGGACAACGCGAAGCTGATCAAACGTTTTCCCGAGCTTGCTCAGGTCAAGGCACCAGCCAAAACGACCGCGTGGGAAGAAGCCGACCCCGAATATGGCTTCCGCCCCACCCAGTACCTTGCAGCCTATTCCTATGCGATCCGCAAGTTTGGCACGCCACTGGCTGAAAAGCGGAAAGATGCCGTGATGGCGGAGCAAGCCGTCCAAAAATTCGAGCAGATGCTTACGGATGACGGGTCAGGCGGGAAGCTGCTGGAACGGGTCAAGGTCAATCACAGGATGATCCTGTCTTCGCCTTTCCGTCCGCACAATAACCTCGGTGCGGTGAACGAGGAGGAGCTCGCGGCTGCCTATGCGCCCACCCCAGCCCGGGTCCTGAAACCGAGATCAACGGGGAACGTGATCGTCGGCTGCATGAAAGACGAAGCGCCCTACATCGTTGAATGGGTCGCATATCACCGGACCATCGGGATCGATAATTTCATAATCTATACAAACGGATGCTCTGACACGACCGATGATGTCCTGGGCCGTTTGCAGCAGATGGGCATCGTCCAACACCGGGATAACGAGAACTGGAAAGGCAACTCTCCGCAACAGCACGCGCTGAACCAGTCGCTCAAAGAGCCGATGATCCAAAACGCGGATTGGATTGCGCATATCGACGTGGATGAGTTCATGAACATCCGCACGGGCAATGGCACGCTGGATGATCTGTTCGCCGCCGTTCCCGATGCGACAAACTTTGCGATGACTTGGCGGCTCTTTGGTCATAACGGCGTGACGGAGTTGAACGATGATTTTGTCATCGATCAGTTCGACACCTGCGCGCCGAAATTCTGCCCCAAGCCCCATACGGTCTGGGGTTACAAGACCCTGTTCCGTAACATCGGGGCTTATGGAAAGATCTCCTGCCACCGCCCAAACAAACTTTCAGAAGCCTTTGAAAACAAGGTAAAATGGGTCAACGGGTCAGGCCGCGACATGACCGGGGACGCCGCCCACAACGGCTGGCGGTCTTCCAAGTCCAACGTGGGCTACGACCTGCTACAGCTCAATCACTACGCCCTGCGCAGCGCGGAGAGCTTTCTGATCAAACGCCAGCGCGGCCGCGCGCTGCATGTCGATCGCTCGATTGGGTTGGGGTATTGGATCCGAATGGACTGGTCGGATTTTCGCGACATCACGATCAAGCGCAATATTCCCCGGGTCCGCGCAGAATATGATAGGCTGATGGAAGACGCCGAATTGCGGCGCTATCACAATGAGGGCCTGGCCTGGCACAAGGCCAAGGCAGCGGAACTGCGCGGCACGCCTGAGTTCGCAGAGCTTTATTCCCAGGCCCTGGGGATCAAACTGAACGAGACGGAGCGCGTGGCCTATGCGCTCTCGCTTGATATGGAGAGTTGAACATGGACGGCCCCATCGAAGCTCAGGGCGGGTTCATCCGCTCGAACGGCATGAAGTTCCCCAAGAATCCTGATATCATCAGGGGCCGGGTCCGCAAACTTCTCCGCACCAACGGCTATGAACAGAAAGAAACCTACGCTGCCATGCGAGTGCTGCGCGAAGGCGATGTTGTGCTCGAACTGGGGGGCGGCATTGGCTACATGTCCACGCTTGCTGCCACGAAACGGCCCATCAAGTCTGTGCATTCCTTTGAAGCCAACCCGCACCTGATCCCCTACATCAAAGAAGTCCACGCCGTAAACGGTATCACCAACGCCAAGGTGACAAACGCCATCCTGGGGCCCCGCAAAGGCACAGCAGATTTTTATGTGCGCGATCCAATGCTGGGGTCCTCACTGGAGGTGCTTGAAGGTGAGGTCGATCCACCCTCCGTGAAAGTGGACGTGCTGAACGCCAAGACCGTCTTCAAAGACATCAAACCCAACGTCCTGATCTGCGACATCGAAGGGGCGGAGGTCGATCTGATCCCACAACTGCCACTGAAAGGTCTGCGGGCCGCAATTTTGGAAACACATCCCCAATGGATCGGGCCCGAAGGCATCAACACCGTCATGCGCGCCTTTATGGATGCCGGGCTGGCCTACTACCACCGTGGGTCTCACGGCAAGGTTCTGTGCTTCCGCACGGAGTGGTAGATTGACCCACACCGCCCTTTTGTGCGTTCGCAACGAGGCGGCGTTTCTATTGGAATGGTTGGCCCATCACCGCGCGGTGGGATTTAACGATTTTGTCGTCTTTTCAAATGATTGCGATGACGGCACGGATGCGATGCTGGACCGGTTGGCCGACCTTGGCTGGCTGACACATGTGCGCAATGACGGCCCTTACGATCAGGGGGGCATCCAGTTTACGGCCATGAAGGCTGCGGCGAAAATGGATATGGTCAAACGCGCGGACTGGCTTTTGCCTCTGGACGTGGACGAATTTGTCAACATCCACGCGGGCGATCACACGCTTGCAGCACTGCACAGCGCCCTGCCCGAGGCAGACGCCATTACGCTGACATGGCGATTATTCGGTAATGCAGCCCAAATCCGCTTCACAGACGCACCGGTGACCGAAACCTTCACCAGATGCGCGCCCGCCCAGATGTACTGGCCCTGGCGCGCGGCGATGTTCAAAACGCTCTACCGTAATGATGGCACCTACCGAAAACCGGGCATCCACCGTCCGCGTGATCCGGACAAGGCCCGCCTGTCCAAAAGCCGCTGGTTTGACGGGCATGGACGCGAATTGGACGACAAGTTCCGGACACAGCGCATCTTTTCCAACTATGGCCGCGACAACTACGGGCTGGTGCAGCTGAACCACTACCCGTTGGGTGCCATGGAAAGCTACTTGCTCAAGGCTGACCGAGGGCGGGCCGTCCATTCGAAAGATCTGCTGGGTCTCGACTACTGGGTGGAGCGGAACTGGAACACGGACACGGACACCTCAATTGATGCGCTGAAACCAGAACGGGATAGGATTTTGGCCGAGCTGAAATCTGACACCGTGTTGGCCGACTTACACGCTACTGCTGTCCAATGGCGCAAGGCCAGATTTGACCATTTGATGCAACAAGAACCGTTCCGCGCTCTCTTTGGCCGGCTCTTAATGGCCCCGCCCTCACAGCTGGTTACCCCAAAAGCCGCGCGATTCCTGACGCATCACGCCAATCTGGCGCGACGGGCAAATGAGGCAGGTTGACCTGCCTCAACGGAAACAATTTTCGACAAATCGTCCCTATTTTTGCCGCAAAGGCCTGTTATTGCCCCCGTGAATTGCAAGAACACAGGCTGTCTTTGTAAACCTGAGGCCATGACGATGACCGAAGCAACCCTGACGCTCAGCAGCTCTCTGGCGGACCTGTCCAAGGCCGACTGGCTGCAGGCATTGTCGACGATTTCTGATGACGACGGGTACTTTCAGCAGCTGGGCAAGCGCCATTTTGCAACCTTCATCGAAGAAGGCACGACACTGCTTGTCACCTTTGAGACCATTCAGGGCATACACGCCCTGTCACCACTGGCCCAACCCTTCGGCTGGGAAATGCTGAATGATCACGGCTGGTCGACGCTTTGCGTGGCAAGCGATGGTGATACCTGGTTCCGGGACGACGCCGTTTACGGATATTTCGACAGGCTGGTGGATGACGGGTTCTTTGATGAATTCGAGACCGTTGTTTTCTATGGTGCGGGTCCCTGCGCCTACGCGGCAGGTGCCTATTCCGTGGCGGCACCTGCGGCCAAGGTGGTGCTGATCCAGCCGCAAGCCACGCTCGACCCGCGGGTAACCGAATGGGACGACCGCTTTGCCGATATGCGCAAGATAGATTTCACTTCGCGTTATGGCTATGGCCCCGACATGCTGGAGGCCGCGGATCAAGCCTATGTGCTATATGACCCGCGCGAAACGTTGGATGCGATGCATGCCGCCCTCTTTACCCGGCCCAACTTGACCAAGTTCCGCATGCCCCACATGGGGGCCGCGTTGCAAACCGATCTAATGGAGATGGTGCAGCTGGGCCCACTGCTGCTGGCTGCAGCGGATGACACGCTGGATGAGTCGCGTTTTGCGCAGATTTACCGTTCGCGCCGGGACTATCGCCCCTATCTGCGCAACCTGCTGAGCCGGCTGGAAGCGGACGGGCGCTCCAACCTTGTGCTTGCCCTGCTGCACAACGTGGCCCCGCGCGTGCACGACCCGCGTTTTGCGCGTAAGCTCAAGAATTACGAAACGGACTGACTGGTATGACCGAGGGTGGACGACGCGTCCACCTTACGGGGGCAATTCGTAAGGTGGAGGCCCCCTCCACCCTCCTTCGCAAGGAAGACTGGCGAAGACCCACGCCCTGTGTTAGCGCCAATTCATGACCCAGACACTCACGATCCGCCGCCCCGATGACTGGCACCTGCACCTGCGCGATGGCGCGATGTTGCAAGCCGTCCTCCCCCACACCACCGCGCATTTCGCCCGGGCGATCATCATGCCGAACCTCGTGCCGCCAGTGGTGACAAGCGCGGATGCCCTGGCCTACCGCGACCGGATCATGGCAGCCCTACCTGAGGGTGCGGACTTCACGCCGCTGATGACGCTTTATCTGACCGAAGACACCGATCCGGCGGATGTGGCCGCTGCCCATGCCTCTGGCCTTGTTACGGCCGTAAAGCTCTACCCTGCCGGGGCCACCACCAACTCTGCAAGTGGCGTCACCAATTTCGACAAAGTCGCCCCAGTGCTGGAGAAGATGGCAGAGATCGGCTTGCCTCTTTGCACCCATGGTGAGGTGGTGGATGGTGACGTGGACATCTTTGACCGTGAGGCGGTGTTCATCGATCGTGTGCTCGACCCGATCCGCAGCCGTCATGCGGGCCTGCGCGTGGTGATGGAACATATCACGACCGCCAACGCCGCTGACTACGTGCGCGCCAATGATGCCAACCTCGGGGCCACGATCACCACGCACCACCTGGTCATCAACCGCAACCACATCCTCGCCGGGGGCATCAGGCCGCACTACTATTGCTTGCCTGTCGCCAAACGAGAAGAGCATCGTCTGGCCCTGCGGGCTGCGGCCACCTCTGGCGATGCGCGGTTTTTCCTTGGCACAGACAGCGCCCCCCATACAGACGCCAACAAGCTGCTGCCCTGCGGCTGCGCGGGTTGTTTCACTGCGCCCAACACCATGTCGATCCTCGCGCAGGTGTTTGAGGAAGACGGCGCGTTGGACCGCCTGGAGGCTTTTGCGTCTCTCAACGGTCCAGCCTTCTATGGCCTGCCCGCAAACGAGGATCAGATCACGCTGGAGCGCCAGCCCGTCACTTATCCATCCCACATTGACACCGCCGAGGGGCCGGTCACGGTCTTTGACCCCGGGTTTGAATTGAATTGGCGGGTGGTGTGATGTTCACCCAAGCGGCGTTCGAAGCAGCGGCATCGGTCGTCTACGAAAACCTCCAACCCACGTTGCAGCACAACTGGCCCATACTGGCCGAAGAACTCGGCTGCGAGGTCTGGCTCAAACACGAAAACCAGACGCCCCTTGGGGCCTTCAAGGTGCGCGGCGGGTTGGTCCATATGCGGCGTCGCAAGGAAGCCGGCAAGCTGAACGGGGTGATCACCGCCTCCACCGGCAACCACGGCCAGTCGATCCCCAATGCAGCCCGGCTAGAAGGGATCGAGGCCACCGTGGTTGTGCCAGAGAACAATTCAGCCGAAAAGAACGCCGCCATGCTGGCGCTCGGCGCACGGCTGATTGAAACAGGGACCGACTTTGTCGATGCGGTCACCTACGCCCGGCAATTGGCGGCGGATGAAAATCTCGACATGATCCCCAGCTTTCATGGTGATCTGGTGCAGGGTGTCGCGACCTACGCGCATGAGCTTTTCAGCGCCGCGGGGGAGCTTGATACCGTCTATGTCCCTATCGGTCTTGGCTCTGGTATCTGCGGCGTGATCGGCATGCGGGACATGCTGGGGCTGAAGACCCGCGTGGTGGGTGTGGTGGCGGAAGGTGCCAACGCCTACGCCCTGTCCTTTTCTGCAGGGGCCCCCGTGCCCACCAACGTGGCCGCAACCTTTGCCGAAGGCGTCGCCGTGCGAGAACCTAACCCGGAGGCCGTGAAAGTGATCAATGCGGGTGCCGACCGGATCGTGGAGGTCAGCGAGACCCAAATCCGCGATGCCGTCCGCCTGACCTTCCGCGCCACGCATAACATCGCAGAAGGCGCGGGCGCTGTGGCCCTGGCCGCGGTGATGAAAGAAAAGGATCAGCTCAAAGGCCAGCGCGTCGGCGCGATCCTGAGTGGCGGCAACATCGATGCCGCAAAATTCGCGGCGATCCTGACGGGTGACGGCTGACCACACCCACGTTAGAAGTCGCAAAACCGATTCCACCAAGACGAGGCCCGACATGATCCCCACCAGCTATCCTTCCGCCGACGAAATGGCCCGCCTGACGGCCCGGATGCTGCTGGAAGTGGGCGCGGTGCACTTCAACTCGGATGAGCCCTTCACGCTCGCCTCCGGCTTGCCCTCGCCCACCTATGTCGACTGCCGCAAGCTGATCTCTTATCCGCGCATCCGCACCACGCTGATGGACTTTCTGACCGTGACGGTGATGCGCAACGTCGGCTTTGAGGCGTTTGACAACGTCGCGGGCGGCGAAACGGCCGGCATTCCTTTTGGAGCCATGGTCGCCGAACGCATGGCCTTGCCGATGACCTATGTGCGCAAGAAACCCAAAGGCTACGGTCGCAATGCCCGCATTGAGGGCGTCATGACCGAAGGCCAACGCGTTTTGCTTGTTGAAGACATGACCACTGACGGCGGATCAAAACTGAGTTTTGTGGACGCGATTCGCGAAACCGGGGCGACCTGTGGGCATACGGCAGTGATTTTCTACTACGACATCTTTCCCCAAACCAAAAAGACACTTGGCGATCATGGGGTTGCCCTGCATCACCTGTGCACCTGGTGGGATGTGCTGGCCGAGGCGCGCGCGCAAAAGGCCTTTACAGATGCGACACTCGCCGAAGTAGAAGCCTTCCTCAATGCCCCAAAAGAATGGCAGGATGCGCGCAAAGGGTGAGGCCCCGGTCCACATTATGTTGACCTGACGTACCTTCATGGGGCAATATGTGGTAGGCGCAGGCTTCTCCACAAGTTACCCACAAAAACATACAATTTGCGCCTTTTGCCCCCGCTGGCTATGACAGTCCGGGGTCTACGGGTGAGTGAAAATGAACGAAATAACATCGCTGAATGCGAACGATATTGCCGTGCAATCGCCAGAGGCGATGCCGCATTCCATTGAGGCCGAACAGCAGCTTCTGGGTGCCATTCTGACCAATAACGACGTCTATGACCGCGTGGCTGCGATCATTGGTCAGAAGCATTTTTACGATCCCGTCCACGCCCGCATCTTCGACATTGCGAGCCAACGGATTGCCAAGAACAACCTCGCCTCTCCGGTGACGCTGAAGGCGTTCATGGAGGACGACGAGGGGCTGAAGGAACTTGGCGGTCCTGCCTACCTCGCCCGCCTTGCTGGTGCCGCGATTTCTGCCTTTGCGGTGCGCGATTATGCGCAGATGATCTATGATCTGGCCGTGCGCCGGGACCTTATCCAGCTAGGTCGCGATATTTCGGCCAAGGCCGCCTCCGTGGATGTGGCAAATGAGCCCAAAGAGCAGATTGTTGAGGCTGAACAGGCGCTTTATTCACTGGCCGAACAGGGTCAGGTGGAAAGCGGATTTCAAAGCTTTCTCAGTGCCGTAACGGACGCTGTTAATGTTGCCAATGCGGCCTACCAGCGTGATGGCGGCCTCTCTGGCGTCTCAACCGGTCTCATTGACATGGACAAGAAACTGGGCGGTCTGCACCGCTCGGACCTGCTGATCCTCGCGGGTCGTCCTTCGATGGGCAAGACCTCGCTGGCCACCAACATCGCCTTTAACGTGGCCAAGGCCTACAAGAAAGGCATCACCCATGATGGCACCGAAGGAGCCGTGGATGGCGGTGTCGTCGGGTTCTATAGCCTCGAAATGAGCGCCGAACAGCTTGCCGCGCGGATTCTGTCCGAGGCGGCAGAGATCCCGTCGCAGCAAATCCGGTCTGGCGACATGTCAGAGGCCGAGTTCCGCCGCTTTGTCGATGCCGCCAAGGCGCTGGAGGCCTGCCCGCTTTACATCGACGACACGCCCGCCCTGCCGATCAGCCAGCTCGCCGCCCGTGCACGCCGATTGAAACGGACGCATGGGCTGGACCTGCTGATTGTGGACTATCTGCAGTTAGTGCGGGGCACGGGGCGTAACGACAACCGGGTGAACGAGATTTCCGAGATCTCCATGGGACTCAAGGCCATCGCAAAGGAGCTCGACATTCCGGTCGTGGCCCTCTCTCAGCTCTCCCGTCAGGTGGAAAGCCGGGAAGACAAACGTCCGCAGCTTTCAGACCTTCGTGAATCAGGCTCCATCGAGCAGGACGCCGACGTCGTGATGTTCGTGTTCCGCGAGGAATACTACAAGGAACGCGAAAAACCCGGAGATCACGACCTGGAGGCCATTGCAAAGTGGCAGGAGGAGATGGAGCGCCTCCATGGCCGCGCCGAAGTGATTATCGGCAAACAACGCCATGGCCCCATCGGCACCGTCGATCTGAGCTTTGAGGGGCGCTTTACCCGGTTCGGAAATTTGGTTCAGCCCTGGCAGCAAAACGCTGTGGACGAGCAGGAGTTCTAATGCACCGACGCACGGTATTGGCGGGGCTGTCGGCCTCAGCGCTTCTCCCCGCTCTCCCGATTATGGCTCAATCCCAAACCTTGCATGTCCCGCCCGAGGAAGATCCGCACGCCCGCACATTCATGATGTGGCCCGTGAACCGCGCAGTGCATCTCGACGCCGGGTTTCTCGAGGATCTGCAAGGCACGATCGCGGACATTGCCAATGCCATTGTGGACTTTGAACCGGTCGTCCTGCTGGCAGCCAAAGCGGACCATGGCACCGCGCGCAGGTTGCTGGATGGCCGCGTTGAGCTTTGGGACGTGCCGACCGAGGACCTCTGGGCCCGGGATGCAGGGCCGCTTTTTGCCTGGCGCGGAGATGATTTGGTGGTCAGCCACATCCGATTCAACGGCTGGGGGGACAAGCAGGTTCATTCCCGCGACGGGTTGGTCGCCCAGCGCGTGGCAGAACGGTTGGGTGTGCCGATTGTCGACAGCGGCGTGGTTGGTGAGGCTGACGGTGTGGAGCACGACGGTCACGGTCTGCTGATGGCGCATGAAAGTTCCTGGGTGAACCCCAACCGCAATCCCAGCCTCAGCCGCGCCGAGGTCGAATCCCGCCTGCTCACAGCCTATGGCGCAGGGCGGATGATCTGGACCAAGGGCGTCTACGGGCAGGACATCACGGACTATCACATCGACAGTCTGGCGCGTTTCACCGGCCCGGGCCGTGTGCTGATCAACCTACCCGATGATCCGGACCCGCGCGACCCATTCCACATGGCTGCCCTCGATACCCATGACGCGTTGGAGGCCGCGGGGCTGGGGATTGAGGTGATCCCGGAACCGGAGGTTCGCCGCGTCCAATCCATTGATTTTGTGGCCTCTTATGCCAACTACTACGCCTGCAACGGCGCCATCATTGCAGCCCAGTTTGGGGATGCGGAAACCGATGAGATCGCTGAGGACGCTTTGCGCCGCCATTACCCGGGCCGCGAGATCGTGACCTTGAATGTGGACGCTCTGGGCGAGGTCGGGGGCGGCATCCATTGCGCCACCCAACAGATGCCTGCATGAACTGGCTGACCCGTCATGCCGCCCCGCTGGAGGCTCTTGCCGCCCTCATCACCGCGCTGGTGGCCGTTGCTGCCCTGATCGCCGTGCCTTTGCAAATCAGAGCCAATGAGAAGGTTCAGGCAGAGCAGTCTGCGCGCGAGATTTACCGTGAGTTTGTCGCCCTGTCGGTTCAAAAGCCCGAGCTGGCCGACCCTGACATTTGCGCCCTGCGCAGTGATGCCAAACAGCAGACGTCTTACGCGTTCTATGTGGAATACATGCTCTACACGGCGGAACAAGTGGTAGAGCTGGATCCCAGCTGGGGGCAGACCATGGCCGAATACTTCGCCCCGCATGGGGCCGCGATCTGCGAAAAGTCGGACCTTTCCGCATACAGCGATAACCTGGCCCGGCTGATCAGCGCCTTTCAGACCACAGGCTGCCCCGCGCCCGTCACCTGCTAACCCAGCGCCGCGCGTTCGATTTCCTGCGCTGTCAGCCTATACTTGCTTGCAAACTGCTTGCGGGCGGCGACAAGGCGGGGGTCATCCGGTGCCATGCCCAAAGTGCGAATGAACTCAATCCGTTGCTGCGCTTTGAGGTTCTCGCGGTCGATATCTGTGCCCATTATGCGGTCAACGATCTGCCCGCCGGGGCTGACGTGAAACCATTTGGAGAAATCCCGGAAGTGGTGCTGGTTGTGCAGCCGGGTAACGTGCCGCTCCACGGCGGTCTTGGGCAGGGTCAGATGGGCTGTCATGTGGAACCATTCATACCCCAAAAAGGTTAGTACCCCGCCCGCAGGCACGACCGCCATGGCAATCCGGAATGCATCAACGACACCAAACAAGGTCAGCACCCCCCAAAGGGCAAAAAAGTTGAATGCCAGCATCGGCAAGGCCACCCAGACGGGCACAAAGAAGAGGCCGCGATTGGTGGGAAAGTCATGGTGCCCGTAGTGCGCCCGGTAGAGCAGATTGAACGCCCACTGCTGACGTGGAGGCGGCAGGTGGAAGATAAAGCGGTGCAGGTTGTATTCGTTCAGCATCTGCGCCGCGATGCCCATAGGCACCAGTGCCCAGACCCACCCCGGCCCAACGAGAGCGAGCACGGCGAATGCCACCGCACAGGCCACCACCATCAGGGCCACGCTGGGGTGGCGGGACATGATACCTATCCGTGTCATGCGAGCCAGACTACCCCAGCCCGCAAAGTCCGAGAACACCTGTCCCGACGGCAGCCAAAGAGCTCTGCGAAACGCATGGCAAAATCCTGTGGAGGATTTTGGTCCCGCGTGGTGCGGCGTGGCTATTCCCCCGCCGCACGGGTTTCATACATCAACCCTTTGGCCGTGCCTTTCGAAAACCCCGTCCAATAGGAATGATCGTCCTTCAGGGTGCCATCTTCTTCAGCCGACCAGACGCCATCGTTGGAGTTCTCGGTGAGGTCCAGATAAGCGGACTTTCCGGTGTCCCCCTTCAGATGCACATCCAGCCACGCGCTCACGAAATGCTGCGCGATGTTGTTCATGCGCACCGTGTCCCAGACCGGGTCAGTGTAGTGTTCTGAGATGTCGAAGCCCTTGTCTTCGTTGAAGTAAAAGCTCTCTTCCGGCGCAGGCATCGGCGCACCGGCGTTATGGCCGCCATTCACGTAGGTCAGCAGTGCCCGGTCAACGCCTGTCGCCCCTTCCCAGATCGCCCGTATGCCGCCTTCGTATAGTGAGACATCGTCCTGAGAGCCCGCGAAAAACAGCATTGGAATGCGAATACCGCCCAGACCTTCCGCATCCCAAAAGCCCGTGTTCATGCCCCAAGGGCCAAAGGCGATAGCCGTCTTGATGCGCGGGTCAGGCAGCGCCTCATGGCTCTCGGACCCCGCCTGATGGATGCCCAATGTGCCGTGCGGCCCGCCCCAAGGATAAGCCACTGATACCGCTGTCACTCCGCCCCTGCAGATATGATCGCACCGTAGCCGCCCATGGAGTAGCCAATCAGCCCTGTGTTCTCTGCATCCAGCAGCCCGGCAAAGTCCCCGTCTCCCGCCGCCATCTGCGCCATCTGTTCCAGCACGAACATCTGGTCAAGCGACCGGTTCACCAGCGTGGAGCCAAAGGCGGCCTGCGTCCGGTAGGTGCTGTCGGTGTGGTCGATCGAGGCGACGACATAGCCCTTGGAGGCGATGTTCTCTGCCAGATGCGACAGCAGAAATCGGTTGCCGGGGTAGCCATGGCTGATCAAAACCAGAGGGAAGGGTTGATCGGTGGCGGCGACCTCAGCATCTCGCACCGCCTGCCCTTGCAGGCTCACTTGCGTTGTGCTGTCCCTGAGAAATGCCTTGAGCGCAGTGTCGCCTTCCGCCCCTTCCGCAGCGGGATACCAGACCTCCACCGTCAGGGGCCGGTCATAGCGCGGCCACTCGGCGGGTTTTTCGGCCTGCGGGTCAATGGCAAGGATGTTGATCTGATCAGGGTTCACCATCTGAAACTCGCGCACGCCGATGGCAGAGTCTCCGTACGCAGCCAGCGCTGGCGCGCTTGGCAATTGCCCGTCGATGCGGTTCTCAGCCATGGTCATGGTTCCTGTGATGGTCACGGCCGCAACGGCGACACTTCTGATAATCTGCATATTTCCCCCTTTGGTTGTATCTGAGCCTAGCCCGCGCAGGCCAAAGCGCAAGCCGCAAGGCCATGCTTGCCGCAACGTGATTGGCCTCGGTCGCGGAAATATGCCGTAATGGGGTCATGCGATCTGTCATGGCTTTCTTGTTCTGTGTTCTGCCGTTCTGGGCAAGTGCGCAATCGGTCGAAGTGGATCTTGAGCTGTTCTTGGCAGTTGATGTGTCCCGCTCCATGTCCGGGGAGGAGCTGGAGATCCAGCGGCGCGGCTATGCCGAAGCCCTGACCAGCCCGGAGGTCGCCCGCGCTCTGCAAAGCGGCCTGCTGGGCCGCATCGCGATCACTTATGTCGAATGGGCCGAAAACCACGCCCAGCGCGTTGTGGTCCCTTGGACACTGGTGGAAAGCACCGAGGACGCGCGCCGCATTGCCGACCGGCTCACTGCGCATTTCGACCCCAGCCTGCGCCGCACCTCAATCTCCGGCGCTTTGGATCATGCGGCTAAAGCTTTTGAAGGCAACGGATTTATCGGGCTGCGACGGGTCATCGATATCTCAGGCGATGGACCCAACAATCAAGGCCGCCCCGTGCTGGACGCGCGGGCGGAGGTGCTGGGCAAAGGCATTGTGATCAATGGCCTGCCGCTGATGACTGAAGATGCGCTGAGCAACATCTGGGGCATCCCGGACCTTGATACCTACTATGAGCGATGCGTGATCGGTGGGCCGGGGTCCTTCGTGGTGCCTGTCTTTGGCTGGTCGGAATTTCCTGCTGCGGTGCGCCGCAAACTGGTTCTTGAAATTGCAGGAATGCCTGCTCAACCCCGGATTTATCGCGCGCAGGCCCCTGCTCCGTACGATTGCATGGTTGGTGAAAAGATGTGGGAACAAAACCGCAGCTTCTTTGACATCCCCTGAAATCACAGCGCTTGACCCTGTCACACTTCCTGTCAAAAGGCAGGTATGAGCACCGCGACCCTGACGATTGACCTCGATGCCATCGCCGCCAACTGGCGCTCGCTGGACCGTTTGACAGATGTAGAAACCGCAGCCGTGATCAAGGCGGATGCCTATGGGCTGGGGGTTGCCAAAGTCGGCCCTGCGCTGGCTGCGGCGGGCGCGCGGCAGTTCTTCGTTGCCGCCGCTGAGGAAGGCGTGATCCTGCGCCGCGCCATAGGCGAAGGCCCCCGCATTTCCGTCTTTTCCGGACATATGCCGGGGGATGCGGATTTGATCCGGTCGGCCGACCTGGTTCCTCTTGTGAACTCCGTCGATCAACTTCTGCTGCACGTGGAAAACCTGCCGGGGAGCCCCTTTGGCCTGCAGCTTGATTCCGGCATGAACCGGCTGGGGATGGAACCTGCGGAATGGTCGGCTGTGCGAGACATTGCCCTGTCGCAGGGCCCCACGCTGATCATGTCGCATCTGGCCTGTGCGGATGAGCCCGGCCACGCCATGAACGCCCAACAGTTGCGTGTTTTCAATGAGATGACGGAAGGTGTTGACGTCCCCCGTTCGCTTGCGGCGACGGGCGGCGTGCTGCTGGGAGCGGCCTATCATTTTGACCTGACCCGGCCCGGCGTGGGCCTTTACGGCGGGTTGCCCTTTGTAGACGCCACACCGGTCGTTTCCTTGGACGTGCCGGTCATTCAGGTGCGTGACGTGGCACCGGGCGAAAGCGTGGGCTACGGCAACGCCTTTGTGGCAGAAAGGCCCACCCGGGTGGCCACTGTGGCGGCGGGCTATGCCGACGGTCTGATCCGCGCCATGGGTCCCAGGGCGCGTTTTACGGCAGATGGTGTGATCCTTCCCGTCATTGGGCGTGTATCGATGGACCTGATTACCATTGATGTTACGACGTTGGGCGAGGTGCCCGAGCACTTGCAACTGCTTGGCCGACATCAGTCAGTCGACACGGTCGCGGAATTTGCAGGCACCATCGGGTATGAGATCCTGACTTCCCTTGGGGCGCGCTATGATCGCGTCTACCTGAAAGGCTAGACCATGTTGGACGCTCTTGCCGATCTGGCTGTCGCCATCGTCACGGCAATTGTCGAATTCATGGTCATGCTGCTGAACATCGTCTTTTCGGCTGGCTGGATCAGCGCGCATGGGCGGGGGCTGACGCGTCTTTTCCACGGGCTGATTGCGCTTTCAGCCTTGCACCTGTTTGTCGCGATGATGCTAGCTGTTGCGGGGGCTGCAGGACCCTATCTGCTTTCGATCCTTTTTAATCGCTGGGTCATGATCATCTCTCTGATCCTGTTGGTCGTGGGGGTCTGCGGCGCGATTGCCGTCGGCCGCGCGGCGGAAGGACCCGGCACGCACAGCGGGATCGTGACCCACCTGGCCTCATACGGGTTAGTCATCGCGATTTTGCTGGGCTCTACATCGATCTGGACCACCCAGACTGAGCGGCGCTCGCTGACCGAACGGCTCTGTGATGCGGGAGCAGAGCGGCTCTCTGACGAGGTGAAGGAGCGTGGGACCAAGGCGCTGGACCTTGCAGAACGCTTCCTGAAACGCGATCTGAAAGGGACACTTCCCTGCAACAAGGCTCCTGCCGAATGACGCTCAAACTGCTGAACCTCTCGCTTTTGATCCTCTACCCTGTCGCCTGGTTTGCGCCGCTAATGCGGGCAGGTTTGTTGCCGATTTTCTCGTTGGATGAGATTTCAGTGATCACCGGGCTGCAGTCCCTTTGGGCGTCTGACGTGTTTCTGGCGCTTGTGGTCACGGCCTTCGCGCTCTTTGCACCTTACCTGAAGACCATCGGGCTGGGGCTGGTACATTTCAACCTCGCCAGCGCGCGTCTGCTGCCTGCCTTGCACGTCTTGGGGAAACTGGCGATGGCGGATGTGTTTTTAATCGCGCTCTACATCACACTCAGCAAAGGCATTGGCGTGGGCCGCATTGAGGTTGCCTGGGGCCTCTACCTTTTCACACTCTGCATCCTGACATCCCTATTCATCAGCTGGCGTACTGAACAATCGACACAGCCCCGCGTGGATTGATACCGCAACGCGAACAATCCGTTCTCCGTTCATGAGAAAACTGTCAAAAAACTCCCCTTTTTCAGGCAGTCGTTAACTTTAGCGTAGAAAATCCTGAGGATCGGCATAAACTCGCCGACATCGAAATCCCGGGGGGGATGGTTGTGAAGTCCATTCGCGCGTTAGCGTATTTGATTCAGTTTTTGATGCAGCGGCTGGCTTTGGTCGTCTTTGTTTGTGCGGCTTTGGCTCTGCTGGGGGCCACCGTGATGGCGACGCTTGGGCAGTGGTCCTGGATATCTTTGTCGCTAAGATATGACGGCGTGGCGGTTGAGAATGCGGGCATGTACGCCCAGATCGGCCTCACCGTCTTGGCCATCGGGATGTGTTTCTTTCTGCCCTCCAACCGCCGCATCATGCAGCTGGAAAACTCGCACCGCCGATTCTCCGTTGGGATGGAAGATGTCGCCCGCGCCTATGCCGCCGTGCATGCCGCCGACCGGCAGCGGACGTTTCAGCTCAGCTCCGAATTTGATGCGGTGCGGGAGCGTCTGGCTTATCTGCGCGATCACCCAGATCTAAGCACGTTGGAGCCGTCCTTGTTGGAGGTCGCCGCTCAGATGAGCCATATCTCGGCGGAGTTGGCGCAGGTCTATTCCGATGATAAGATCGCTCGTGCACGCGGGTTCTTGGAGCAACGCCAGGAGGAGATTGCGCTTTTCAACAACCGTCTGGATCAGGCCAAGGCGATTTCGACCGAGATGAAGCAATGGCTGCATGAGGTGGAGTTGGAGGAAAGCGTTTGCGCGGCTCAGCTGGAACGGTTGAAAGCTGAAATGCAGGAATTGCTGCCCGAGCTTGGGTTGGAGAAGGTGGTGCGCACTGCAGACGATGTTATTGCCGAGGGCGCAGAACCAACTGCAATCGACAACACCGTTATTGAAATTCCGCCCAAAGCTGCGGAGTGAACGCTCTGCAACCAGGCCCAAAATCCTGCGAGGATTTTGATGTTTTCCTCACAGGAAAACATGTCTGCCGCCAAGGTTTCGATTTCCTTTGACCTTAGGTGCCAAAGTCGGGATGTAGTCCCATGGCAAAATCCACCACGACATATTCCTGCACGGCGTGCGGCTCTTCTTTCACCAAATGGTCGGGCCGCTGCGACGGCTGTGGCGAATGGAACACCATCCAGCAAGATCAGGGCATTTCAGCCGGGCCACCGTCCAAATCCTTGGGCACCAAACGGGGGAGTTCTGTCACGCTGACGGATCTGACCACGGAAGAGGCCCCTCCCCCGCGCAGCCAGTCGGGCATTGGTGAGCTGGACCGCGTGCTGGGCGGCGGGTTGGTGCCGGCTTCCGCTGTTTTGGTCGGCGGCGATCCGGGCATCGGCAAATCCACGCTGCTGTTGCAGGCTGCCGCGCATTTCGCGCGTGCGGGTCTCAAAACCATCTATGTCAGTGGCGAAGAAGCCTCCGCCCAGGTCCGCATGCGCGCACAACGTCTTGGACTTGCAGACAGCCCCGTGCAACTGGCGGCAGAAACCAACCTGCGGGACATTCTGACAACGCTGGAGGCCGAGAAGCCGCAGCTTGCCATCATCGATTCCATTCAGACCATGTGGGCCGACAACGTGGAATCCGCGCCCGGCTCCGTGAGCCAGGTCCGTGCCGCAGCGCATGAACTGACCAGTTTTGCGAAGCGACGCGGGGTCAGCATCATCCTTGTGGGCCACGTCACCAAGGAAGGCCAAATTGCGGGCCCGCGTGTGGTCGAACATATGGTCGACACAGTGCTCTACTTCGAAGGTGAGCGCGGCCATCAGTTCCGCATCCTGCGTTCGGTCAAGAATCGCTTTGGCCCGGCAGACGAAATTGGCGTGTTCGAGATGACAGGCCGGGGGCTGGAAGAGGTCACGAACCCCTCTGCCCTTTTCTTGAGTGAACGCGGCCAACCCTCGGCCGGATCGGTCGTCTTTGCTGGCATCGAAGGCACGCGGCCTGTGCTGTGCGAGCTGCAGGCCCTAGTCGCCCCCTCGCCCCATTCTCAGGCCCGCCGCACGGTAGTCGGCTGGGACGGTGGCAGGCTTGCGATGATTTTGGCTGTGCTCGAGGCACGCTGCGGTATCCCTTTCGCGGGGTTGGACGTTTACCTCAATGTCGCAGGCGGCATGAAAATCTCCGAACCTGCCGCTGATCTTGCGGTTGCAGCCGCAATCCTCTCTGCCCGCGAAGATGTAGCGCTACCTGCCGAGACCGTCGTTTTTGGCGAGATCAGCCTCTCAGGCGCGCTCAGACCGGCCTCTCAGACGGAAAACAGGTTGAAAGAAGCCCAAAAACTTGGTTTTACCGCAGCCATTGCGCCAAAGGGTGGGAAACCGGTTGGTGCGACGGGCATGACGCTCAATCAAATGGGCGATTTGACCGGATTTGTGGGTGAGGTATTCGGCGCGGGCTAGGCGCTGGCAGTAGAAGAAGGCAGTCGGGCATGGAAGGTTTCACGATCATTGATGGTGTGGTGGCTTTGGTCATCGTCCTGTCCGCCCTGCTGGCCTATGGCCGCGGGCTTGTGCGCGAGGCAATGGCTATCGTGGGCTGGATTGCTGCTGCTGTACTGGCATTCCTTTTTGCGCCGCGTGTTGAACCGCTGGTGCGCGGGATCCCCTTTATTGGCGAGTTCCTGGCAGATAGCTGCGAGCTGTCGATGATCGGAGCCTTTGGTGTGGTACTTGCGATCACGTTGATTGTGGTTTCGCTCTTTACACCGCTTTTCTCTGCGCTTGTGCAGCGGTCCATTCTTGGCGGGCTTGATCAGGGTCTGGGATTCATTTTTGGCGTCGCGCGCGGCATCCTGCTCGTGGCGATCACCTTCTTTGTCTACTCCGTTGTCGTCTCCGATCAGGAGATCACCATGGTTGACGACAGCCGCTCAGCTCAGGTGTTTGGACGCTTTGTGGGCAAGATCGAAGATCAGAACCCGGAACAGGCGATGGGCTGGTTCCAGAGCAAGTACGAAGAACTGGTCGACAACTGCGGTCCGTAACCCGGTCTAAAGAGAGAACACGTTAGCCACCCGTTAGGACATTTGCCGCAATAAGCGGTTATGGCTGCTGATCCGCCCCTGTCCTGCGATCCCAGGTTTTGCCAGCTTGACCAGATTTCAAGCCCCGTTTTTGTGCTTGAGACAGATCAGATCGGTGAACCGCGTTATGTCGCATTTAACGCGTTTGCCCGACAGATCTCTGGGCGGCCCTTGTCGGACTACATCGGCCGCACCGCTGCAGAGATTTACGGCGGCTCTTTGGGCCGCACTGCCAGGGAACGCCATCGTGAGGTGGCCGCATCGAGGCGCACCATGACCTACGAGATCGATTTGCCCTTGGCGGGGACACAACGCTCGGTGCGTACAACACTGGTGCCTGTGCCATCGGACGACGGCGAAAGTTGCCTTTTGTACGGGACTTCCATCGATCTGACGCAGGAACGTTCAACCCACGAAGCACGGGTCACCTTCGACACCATAGCAACCGAGATGGAGCAATTCATCGCCATGGCCGCCCACGACCTACGCGCGCCGATGCGCAACATGGCTCAAATCGCACAACTGCTCCGCGATGATTTTGTTGATCACGGCGACGGCAAGGCCGAACTGATCGACCTGATGGAGGAGGTCGCGGCCAAGTCTATGGCCCTGATCACGGACGTGCTGAACCACGCCCATGCGGTCGACGTTTCAGACACCACGTGCGGGTTCAATTTTGCGGCACTCTGTCGCGACATCTGCGACGTGCTCGATCCACATGGGCAACATCGGTTCACGTACCCGTCCGTTGAAATTTCCGGCGACCGGACGACCTTTCAGATCGGCATGCGCAATCTGATCGACAATGCACTCAAATACGGCGGGCGCGACAGCCTCAACGTCGACGTATCACTGACAGAAGGCGCCCCTGGGATGCTGGACATCGTGCTCACCGATGATGGGGCCGGCTTTGACACTGCAGCACTTGAGTTTCTGAATGGCGGTCGCTTTAGAACGGACAGCGGATATGGGCTGCTGGGCGTGCGACGCATGGTGCTGGCCCGAGGCGGCAAACTGACCGCAGGCAACAGGATTTCAGGACCCGGCGCGGTGGTGCGCTTTTCGTTGCCTGGGCAATGGATTGGCTTGACGCACTCGCTTGGGGACACGGAAGTAAGCCATGTCCAAACCGACACGCCCCGCAGGCATCCCGCCGCATAGCATTACGGCAAAACTCTGCGTCAACAGGCAGATCAGCGGGGTGACAGCAGCCGCCTTAGGCCTTACTAAGTCTCCATCTGCGTTTCACGGATTCGGAGCTGCCAACCCACCGTGCCCCAAGCGACCAAAATCATGCCGCCCGCCCATCCGTTTGACACCTCCGCTTTGGGGGACGCAGGCGATGACGACAAACTCAAGGAAGAATGCGGGATCTTTGGCGTTGTCGGCGTCACCGATGCATCCAACTTTGTGGCCCTTGGCCTGCATGCACTTCAACATCGTGGGCAAGAGGCCGGTGGCATCGTCAGCTATGACCCCGATGTCAGCTTCCAGTCGGCCCGCAGGTTTGGTTACGTCCGCGACAACTTCACCTCTCAGACGGTGATGAAACATCTGCCGGGTGAGCTGGCGATTGGTCACGTGCGCTATTCCACCGCCGGATCCAAAGGCCAGACCGCGATCCGGGACGTGCAGCCGTTCTTTGGCGAATTTGCCATGGGCGGGGCCGCGATTGCCCACAATGGCAACATCACCAACGCCAACGCCCTGCGGCGGGAGCTGGTGGACCGGGGCTCCATCTTTCAAAGCTCATCAGACAGCGAATGCATCATCCATCTGATGGCGCGGTCGCTGCAGCGCACGATCCCCGAACGCATGGAAGACGCCCTGCGCCGGGTGGAAGGTGCCTTTTCCGTCGTGGCCATGACCCGCACGAAGCTGATTGGTGTGCGCGACCCGATGGGCGTGCGTCCGCTGGTGTTGGGCGAAGTAGGCGACGGATGGGCGCTGAGCTCCGAGACTTGCGCGCTGGACATTATCGGAGCCGAATTCGAACGCGAAATCGAGCCTGGCGAGATGGTGGTCATCACCTCAAAGGGGGTCGAAAGCCACTTCCCCTTCCGCCCTCAGCCCTCGAAATTCTGCATCTTCGAACATGTCTATTTCTCCCGCCCCGATTCAATTCTGGGCGGGCGTTCTGTTTATGAGACCCGCGAAAACATCGGACGAGAGCTTGCCAAGGAAAGCCCCGTTGAGGCTGATCTGGTCTGCCCGGTGCCTGATTCAGGCACCCCTGCGGCCATCGGCTACAGCCTGGAATCCGGCATTCCCTACGCAATGGGCATCATCCGCAACCAATACATGGGCCGGACCTTCATTGAGCCGACAGAGCAGATCCGCAACATGGGTGTACGCCTGAAGCTCAACGTGAACCGGGCGCTCATCAAGGACAAGCGCGTCATTCTGGTGGACGACAGCGTGGTGCGCGGCACCACCAGCCGCAAGATCAAGGAAATGATCCTGGATGCCGGGGCCAAGGAAGTCCACTTCCGCATCGCCTCGCCGCCCACGGCCTGGCCTTGTTTCTATGGCGTGGACACACCCCAGCGCGAAAAACTGCTGGCCGCGACCATGTCCGAGGACGAAATGCGCGACCATCTCGCGGTAGACAGCCTGAAATTCATCTCACTTGACGGGCTGTACCGTGCGGTGGGTGAAACAAAAGGCCGCGACACCAAGTGTCCCCAGTACTGCGATGCCTGCTTTTCTGGTGAATACCCGGTGATACCTGCGGACAAAGTGCAGGAAGGTTTTCAGATGAAGACGGCAGCGGAATAACGCCTGCTGTCACAAACTGTCATCTGATCCTGTCATAATAGCCGCATGACTGATCACGCCCCTGCTCCACTTTTGAACCTCATCACCACCTGGTCGGAAGAAGCCAGCGCCGCCCTCTGGGAGTGCCGCGCTCTGTTCCATCAGATTGCGGAAGAGACTGAGGTGGGCCGTCTGGATGAAACCCTCAAATGGGGCCAGCCCTCCTGGCGTCCGATCAAGCCGCGCACAGGCTCTACCCTGCGCGCCGGCTGGGATGCGGCGCGTCCTGACCAGCTGTCCCTCTTTGTGGATTGCAAGACGGACCTGGCAGCGCGTATGCGCGACAACTACCCGGATCTGCCAGCAAACGACGGCCAGCGTCAATTGGGCATCAGCCTTGGCGCACCCTTGCCGAAGCAAGCCATCATGCATTTGGCACAGATGACTTTCACCTATCATTTGGCGAAACGCCGCCGGTCCTAAGCGGTATCTGGCCGACCAGAGCGACCGTCGTGCGCATCCCCTTTCAAGTCCTTGCTCACCACCCTAGCTGCACCGCAGCATTTCTTAGGACGAGCATCGCGCAGTATGACACCCACGCCACATCCCACTCACACACCCGAAAAGGTCGCGGAATTTGCAACAGAACAGGCAGAGATACCCCGCATTGCGCTGATCGGCATTTTTGGCACGGTCGCCGCCCCCCGCGCGCTCATCCGCCGCCCTAATGGCAAGATCGACCGCGTCGCCGTGGGGGACAAAGCTGCAGGTGGGATCGTCGCGGCGATAGGTGAAGACCGTATCGTCATCGCCCAACGGTCGACCACGAAAGTCCTTCAGCTCCCCCAGTCCTGAGACTTCCGGGGGCTAAAGATATTGCGCCCCATATCGTCTATGTCCGCCAAGTTGGTTTCTTCCAGGATGATCCGACCACGGGCATGGTCAATCGTGCCCGCGATCATCGGAATGAGATCCAGAACCGACAAGATCGCCATCAAGGTGAAAAAGAACAAACAGAAGATGACAAAGAGCGCCATCCAAAAGCCGGCTGCGCCCGCAGCATATCCCAGCAAGGGACCTGAACTGTAGAACATCACGGCCAGACCTCCAAACACGACCGCAGAGAGTAAGGATTTGGTCAGGCTCCAGTTTGTGAAACCGACTTGAGCAAGACAGCGCAGGGCAAAATAGCGGTGCCGGTAGTTCAACAATCGCCAGACATTCCGGAACTGCTGGCCCAACAAGGGCAGACGAAAAAGCCGCTGCAATCGGGGTCGACCCAACCCCTCAGATCGGGCATAGGCTGCATCAAAGGACTGCCAAAGCGGTGCCGCTTCGTCCGGATCTGCCATATTGCCCCCTTCCCTTTCAGCACTTAACCAGCCATAGACGGCCCTGATTTTCAACAGCCTATGGGGCCCTGACGATGGCCAATTCTCCCCTTGCTATGATCACTGGCGCATCCCGAGGCTTGGGCGCGGCACTGGCCGAAGCGCTGGCACCCTCGCACCACATTGTTGCCGTGGCCCGCACCACTGGCGCGCTGGAGGAGCTCGACGACCGGATCAAGGCCCAGGGCGGCAGTGCCACGCTGGCACCGATGGACATCTGCACACCCGAAGCGATGCAAACCCTTTGTCGCGGCATCCACGACCGTTGGGGCAGCCTTGATCTGTGGTGTCATACGGCCATTCACGCAGCACCGCTGGCCCCGGCAGATCACGTTGATCCCAAGGATATGGCTAAATCCGTCGCCTGCAATGTCACCGCTACGGCAACGCTTATCACTTATGTCGCCCCCTTGCTGGGTACGGCTGGCTCGGCAGTTTTCTTCGATGACCCGAACGCATCCGGCAAATTCTTCGGGGCATACGGGTCTACTAAAGCCGCACAAATGGCGCTGGCGCGCAGCTGGCAGGCTGAGACAGAAAAGACCGGCCCAAACGTGCGCATCGTGGCCCCACAGCCTATGGGCACCGCAACCCGCGCCCGGTTTTATCCCGGTGAGGATCGTGAGGCATTGGCGACCCCAAAAAATCAGGCAGCCGTGTTGCTGGCTAATATCAGGGGTTGAAAACAGCGCTTTCGGGTGGTTCCCTGCCCCATGCGCAGCCTGTTGGACCGATTTGAAACCCCAAGACCGGTGTCAACCGCCACACCCCTCAGACGGCTTTACGACGCCGCTTCTGTCGGTTGGCAGGATGGCATTGCCAGGCTTGGTTTTCCGCAGGCCTATGCGGAGCTGATGGCCAAAGCCAAAGCACCCCCTCAGACCAACCGGGTGATGGACGTTGGCACCGGCACGGGTGCTTTTGCCACCGCCTGGATCGCTCAGCAGGGGACCCCGCAGGCCTTGACGCTGACGGATCTATCGCCAGCCATGCTTGCCACGGCTGCCGCACGGCTGCCTGCGACGGCGACGCATGCTGTGTCGGTGGGCGAACCGCTTATCGACGTGCCGCCGCAGCATGTGGTGCTCTGCTCTCACGTGGTAGAGCATTTGACGGATGTGCCTGCCGCCCTTGACTGGGTTTTTGACCAGCTTGCCCCCAGCGGGCTTCTTGTCCTGGCCCTTTCGCGCCCGCATTGGTGCACCGCACTTGTCCGCTGGCGCTGGGGCAATGCGGCTTTCACGCCGGAGCGCGCGCAAGAATTGCTTCATAGTGCGGGCTTTGAAGATATTAGCGTGGTTCCATTCAGCAAAGGCCCCCCATCGCGCGTCTCTTGCGGTTACCTCGCCTATCGGCCCGCCTGACCTGAGGTTTTGGCGCAACTCTGCACTCAAGCCCCCCGCTGACACCACGCCTTGGCTTGCCGCAGCCAAACCCCTCTCCTATGAAGGGGAAAAAGGCAGTCCCATGCGCATTCTGATCACCAACGACGACGGCATCAACGCCCCCGGGCTCAAAGTGCTGCGCGCCATCGCCGAAGAGGTCGCTGGCCCGGACGGAGAGGTCTGGACCTGCGCGCCCGCGTTTGAGCAATCAGGCGTGGGGCATTGCATCAGCTACACCCATCCTTTCATGGTCAATGAATTGGCCCCCCGCGTCTTTGCAGCCGAAGGCTCCCCCGCAGACTGCGTCCTAGCCGCTTTGCATGACGCTATGACCGCAGCGCCCCCCGATCTGGTGCTCTCAGGCGTGAACCGGGGCAATAATTCTGCCGAAAATACGCTCTATTCCGGCACCATCGGGGCTGCGATGGAGGCCGCATTGCAAGGCCTGCCCGCCATCGCCCTGTCGCAATACTACGGCCCGGCAAACGCCGGGCTCGACAACCCGTTTGAGGCCTCAGCCCAGCATGGTGCTGACGTCGTGCGCCGTATTCTGGCCAACGAGCCTGCTGAAAACGTGGGCTACCGCCTGTTCTGGAACGTGAATTTCCCGCCTGTTGCAGCAGCGGACGTCAAAGGCATCCAAGTGGTGCCGCAGGGTATGCGTGAGGGCCTCGGATTTCACACGCAACCCCACACCGCGCCCTCGGGCCGCCGTTTTCTCTGGATCACAGGTGGCGATCAGCGCCGTCCTGTGACCCCGGGCAGTGACGCGGATGTAAACCTGAGCGGTCATATTTCTGTCACGCCGATGCGGGCAGACCTAACCGACCACAGCCTGCTCGATAACCTCAAGGGCATCGCCACATGAACGCCGAGGCGATGTCAGACGCCGAACGCAAGATGCAGTTCCTCTACGCGCTGCGCTCCAAGGGTGTGACGGACGCAAACGTGTTGGGCGCGATGGAAGCGATTGACCGGGGGCCCTTCATTCGCGGCCTTTTCGCCGAACGCGCTTATGAAGACATGCCCCTGCCCATTGCCTGCGGCCAGACGATCAGCCAGCCCTCGGTCGTGGGGCTGATGACGCAGGCGCTTGAGGTCTCCCCGCGCGACAAGGTGTTGGAGATTGGCACAGGCTCCGGCTATCAGGCTGCGATCCTCTCCAAACTGGCGCGGCGGGTCTACACCATCGACCGCCACCGCCGTCTGGTCCGCGAGGCGCGGACGATCTTTGAGGAAATGGATCTTGCCAACATCACGGCCATCACGGCGGACGGGTCACATGGGTTGCCTGAACAGGCACCCTTTGACCGGATCATCGTAACCGCTGCTGCCGAAGATCCCCCCGGTCCTCTGCTGAAGCAGCTCAAGGAAGGCGGCATCATGGTTCTCCCGGTGGGCCAGTCGGATGCCGTGCAGCACCTCATCCGGGTGCGGAAAACCGCCGATGGGCTGGATTACGACGAAATGCGCGCCGTCCGCTTTGTTCCTTTGCTAGAAGGATTGGGCAAAGACTGATTTTTGAGGTAACGTGCCGCCAAACCCCGGAAAACAGGGGATGGCAGTGACGAGGATGATGCAGATGCTCGACAATATGACCGGTCGCCGGATGCGGCTGATGGTGATCGCCGGGGGCAGCGCGCTTGTGCTTGCCGCCTGTGAGGGGCAGCCCCTGGACTTTGACCTGCGCGGCATTAATGGCGGGTTCAGCACGGCAGAGGCCGCAACAGGCCCGCTTGCAGACCGGCCCAAGCCGGACGATCGCGGCGTGATTTCTTACCCCAACTATCAAGTGGCCGTGGCCCGGCGCGGCGATACACTGCGCGATGTCGCAGCCCGCGTCGGCGTGGATGCAGGCAGTACAGCGCACTTTAATGGCATCGACCCGGATGTCCAGCTGCGCAAGGGTGAGATCATTGCACTGCCCAATAGGGTCTCCGAACCGTCGCCTGCGACCGGTGCTGCCGGTACGGGGCCGATTGTCGACATCACATCGCTGGCCGGAGGCGCCATCGACCGCGCCCCTGACACCAACGGCGTTCAGACCGAAGCCCTGCCCGCAGGCAAACCGCAGACTGGCAAGGAACCAGTGCGCCACAAGGTTGAACGCGGGGAAACCGCCTATACGATCTCGCGCCTTTATGACGTGCCTGTAAAATCACTGGCCGAATGGAATGGCTTGGGGGCGGATTTCGCCATCCGCGAAGGGCAATTCCTGCTGATCCCGGTGCCAAAGCAAGCGCCCCCCCAACGCAGCACATCCATCGCCTCCCCCGCACCGGCGGAGGAGACCACACTGCCCGGCGCGGGCAGCCCGACGCCCACGCCGCCTTCGGCTGTCAAACCTCTGCCGCAGGACGAACCAGCAGTCCCCGCCAGCAAGCCAGAGGTCAAAGAACCCGTGGCGGATGTGGGAAAAACGACCAAACCGGCCTCTTCTGGCAAGATGATTGCCCCTGTTCAGGGCAGCATCATTCGCGCCTATTCCAAAGGCAAGAACGAGGGCATCAACATCAAAGGCGCGCCCGGTGCGCCGGTCAAAGCGGCCGACACGGGCACCGTTGCTGCGATCACCAAAAGCGGCGATGGCGTGCCCATCGTTGTAGTCCGCCATCAGGGCAATCTGTTGACGGTCTACGCGAATGTCACAGACGTCTCTGTGGCCAAAGGCGACAGCGTGAAGCGTGGCCAGTCCATCGCCAAACTGCGCAGCGGCAACAGTTCATTCGTTCATTTCGAAGTCCGCGAAGGCTTTGACAGTGTCGATCCGGGACCGTTCTTGAATTGACCTTGCTCAGCTCAGAATTGGGCGACTAGCCACAATCCCGCCGCGATTGCCCCAATTTCGCCTCATTTCAAACTTAAAACGAAATTGAGGCAAATCGGGCAAGAAGGCAAAAATGCCAGTCCACTACGGTTATACAAATGCGATCTTCGGAACGCAGAGCTCGGTCAACGGCTCCGCGTTCAATTACAATTTCGCACCAGCGTCGGGGTCAACCTGGTCCTATACGGGGCCGGACACCTACTTTGTTGTTGATGAGAATGATGGCGCGGTCAACTTCAACGGTGACGCCACAAACGAACAGGTCAGCGCGCAGGAACAACTGACAGGGACCTTTCCGCAGACTGTGGATATTGGCGGCACGCCGCGCCAGATCATCTATGACTACACCTTCACGGTCACGGACGGCACCACGACCTGGCGCGTTTCGGTCATCGACGTGGACCTCAACAACGACGATGACCTGAGCGATGCAAACGAAGACGGCTATTTCCTGATCTTCCCGGACGGGATGCCGCCTGCCGATACCAACCTGACTGCTGGCGGCATTGTCGATAACTCCTCCTCTGTGCCTCACGCCAGCCTTGGCGGCACAGTTGTCTGCTTTGCCGACGGCACGCTGATTGAGACGGTCAAAGGCCCCCGCCCGATTGAGGAACTGACAGAAGGCGATATGGTCCTGACCCGTGACGCCGGATTTCAGCCCGTGCGTTGGATTGGGCGAACTGTTGTTACTGCGCTTGGGGATTTGGCCCCAATCGTGTTGAAGAAAGGTGTGCTCGGGAACACCCGTGACCTCGTGGTGTCGCCTCAGCATGCGGTGCTTTTGTCGGATTGGCGGGCAGAAGTGTTCTTTGGCGAAGAACAGATCCTGATCCGTGCCGTGGACCTGTTGGGTCATGACGGTGTGTTCCGCCGTCCCGGCGGGCAGGTGCAGTATCACCATGTACTATTGGACGCCCATCATCTCATCCGGGCCGAAGGCACCTGGGCCGAGAGCCTGTTTCCTGGTGACATGACACTGCAAACCGTCAACCCTGCGGCACGTCAGGAAATCCAGCGGCTGTTTCCTGATCTGCACAGCTACGGCCCCAAAGCCGCACCCTGCATCCGGTCTTTTGAGGCAGCCTGCCTTAGCTGAGCGCAACACCTTTGCGGCCTGCAAGGTCAACAAAGAACTGCCAGGCCACCCTGCCCGACCGAGACCCTCGCGTGGCCTGCCATTCGATGGCTTCTGCCCGGAGCGTGTCATCGTCGATCCGCACGCCATGGGCGTCACAATAGCCCCGGATCATCGCCAGATATTGGTCCTGATCACAGGCATGGAAGCCCAGCCACAAGCCAAAGCGGTCGGAAAGAGACACCTTCTCTTCCACGGCCTCTGACGGGTTGATGGCCGACCCACGTTCATTCTCGATCATGTCGCGCGGCATCAGGTGACGACGGTTCGAGGTGGCATAAAGCACAACGTTGTCGGGGCGCCCTTCTATCCCACCGTCCAGAACGGCTTTGAGTGATTTGTAGTGCGCATCATCGTGACCAAAGCTCAGATCATCGCAGAAAAGGATGAACCTTTGCGATGCGCCCCGCAGGTGATTCAGCAAACGACCCACCGACGGCAGGTCTTCGCGCTGCAATTCGACAATGCGAAGGCTGTCGTTCTCGGCATGAACTGCGCCGTGTACGGCTTTGACAAGGCTGGATTTACCCATCCCCCGCGCACCCCATAACAGCGCGTTGTTGGCGGGCAATCCGGCCGCAAACTGGCGTGTATTGGCCAGCAACGTGTCGCGGGACCGGTCCACACCAACCAGCAGCTCTAGATCCACCCGTGAGACCTGTGCGACAGGCTCCAACCGATCAGGCTCGGTGTGCCAGACATAGGCGGAGGCCACATCGAAATCAGGCGCTTGCAAGGGCGCAGGCGACATCCGTTCCAGCGCCGCTGCGATGCGATCCATCGGATCGTCGATCACTTCTCCACCTCGTCGTCAAACTCGGCCACAAGCTCATCGTCTTCGTCGTCGTAGTAGCCTTCTTCCCGCAGCTTGGCCTCGCGCTTGGTTTCCACCCGCTTCACAAGGAAGATGGAAACTTCGTAAAGGCCGTAAACCACCACAAAGAGGATCAGCTGGGTGATTACATCCGGCGGCGTGACCAATGCGGCCAGCACAAGAATGGCAACCATGGCGTATTTGCGCACATTGGCGAGGCCCTCACCGCTGACCAATCCGGCCTTGCCCATCAGTGTCAGCAGAACCGGCAGCTGGAAGCACAATCCAAAGGCCATGATGAATTTCAGCGTGATATCAAGGCTTTCGTTGACCTTGCCGAAAAAGGTGATGGTCGGGCCGCTTGACTTTTCCACGGCCTCAATCGCGCCGCCTGTCACCGTGGACAGGATATTGGTGACGACAGAGGACGCATCGGCAAAGCCCAGCAGGAAGGTCATCGCCAGCGGCGTCACCACGAACTGCGCAAAAGACGCGCCGAGCAGGAACATGACCGGCGAGGCAATCAGAAAAGGCAGAAACGCGTTCTTTTCCTGCCGGTAAAGCCCCGGTGCCACAAACCGCCACATCTGAAAGCCAATGATCGGGAAGGCCAGCGCAAAGCCGCCCACCATGGAAACACGAAAAAGCGTAAAGAGGTATTCCTGCGGGGCCGTGAACTGCAGCGCCGGGTTTTCATCCCCCAGATCACGCAGGGTCTGCACCACGGGTTCCAGCAGGAAGTTCATCACGTGCTCGGCAATGAAATCGCCGTTGATCGGGATGAAGAAGATCGTGATCGTCACCAGCAACGCCAGCACGGACCGAATAAGCCGCGTGCGCAGCTCTGCCAGATGTTCGATCAGCGGGGCGGCGGAGGCGTCGACCTCGTCCGTGTCATCTTGCACGCTCATGCGTCACCCTTCTTGGCTGGGGTCTTCTCAGCGGTCGCAGGCGGTGTCAGCTCTGCTTCCATCTCCTCCGCCCGCTTCATCGCCTCTGCCGCTTCGCGCTGCTTGCGCTCTGCTGCGGCACGCGCGGTAGCGGCCTGGATTTTCTTGACGTCAGCCGCCCGTTCAGCGGCCAGTTTTGCCGTCTCGCTGTCCGGATCGAGGTTGGTGAGCGAGGATGTGGCAGATTTGACCTCATCCATCGCCGTGCCCAACGGGTTGGTGGCCGCTTTGAGCGACTTGTTCAGGCCGCTTGTGGCCTCGCGCACCCCGCTTTCATCTGCCGCCTGGTTCATGGCAGAGGAAAACTCCCGCGCCATGCCCTTGGCCTTGCCCACAAACTCCCCGACCCTGCGGAACAGGACAGGCAGGTCCTTGGGGCCGACCACAATCAGCGCCACAATGCCAATGATCAGCAGCTCGGCCCAGCCCAGGTCGAACATGGATCAGGCCTTGTCTTTCTCTTTGTCTTCGGTGACGACTTCGCCGTCGATGGTGTTGGCCTCGTCAGCCAACTCATTCTCGCCGTCCTTGATGCCCTTCTTGAAGCTGGTGATGCCTTTGCCGACTTCACCCATCAGCGACGAAATCTTGCCCCGGCCAAACAGCACCAGAACCACTATGGCAATCAACAGAATGCCCGGCAGGCCAATGTTTCCAAGTCCCATGTCTTTACTCCCTAGCGATTGCACCCATCCGGGGTGCGCCAATTCAGCGGTGGTTCTACGTGGCGACTGAGCCCGGGAAAAGGGGACAACGCGCGATCAGAGGCGATCTGGCGATACTGATTGGTTTTTTTCAGCGCTTGCAGCATTCAACTGACAAGTTTATGTCAGTTGATACCGATTAACAGGGTCCCGGACATGCAAATAAAGGAGAATGACATGCCACAGACCCAAGCCACAGTTTCCGAAATCGTTACCTTTCGCCTGAATGAGGGGACAGATGCGGCAGCCTTCGCAAAAGCCGCCCGCGCGTTGGAGCCGATGCTGCGCGCCTCCGGTGACGCGATCACTCGCACGCTCTCATGCGATGCAGACGGCCTTTGGACCGATCACATCACCTGGACCACCATGGAGGCAGCCAAAACAGCGGCAGAGCAGATCATGAGCGACCCCGCCGCTGCTCCGATGATGCAGATGATCGCGCCCGACAGCGTGGTGATGCGCCATGCACGGGTCCAATACCTGATGGAGTGATATGGCCCGCAGCGACCGCCTGTTTGACATCATCCAGATCCTGCGCGACGGCAAACTGCACCGCGCGCAGGACATCGCCGCGCGGTTAGAGGTCTCCACCCGCACGATCTGGCGCGACATGGATACGCTTGTCGCCTCCGGCATCCCGGTGCGGGGGGAGCGCGGCGTGGGGTATATGATCACCGAAGCCATTTCGCTGCCTCCTCTGAACCTGACAGCGGCAGAGCTGGAAGCGCTGAACCTGGGCCTTGCGGTAGTCGCACAGGCTGCCGATGAGAACCTGCAACAAGCCGCCGGCACGCTGGCCGACAAGATCGACGCCGTTCTGCCCGAGACCACTGTGGCGGAGGCTGATACGTGGAAATTCGCCGTCTACCCTTTCGGAGATGCCACGCGGAATCTGACGCATATGCCCCTGCTTCGCTCTGCTATCAAAGCGCGTCAAAAGGTGCGGATCACCTATACCTCGCGGGACGGTGCCGTCACGGGCCGCGTTATCCGGCCCCTGCATATGGAGTATTGGGGCAAGGTCTGGACGATCACCGCGTGGTGCGAGATGCGTGATGGCTTCCGCGTCTTCCGGCTCGACTTGATGGACAGCGCCGAGGCCCTGCCCGCGCTTTTCACCGATGAACCCGGCAAGCGGATTGAGGATTATGAACCCTTAGCTGAGACAAAGGGCTAGCTGCGCAGCTTCCAATCGGTCTGTGGCGGCAAAAACGCCTCAACGCTCGCCTGGGCCACTACAATGGTCTCCCCATTGCTGTCCACGTTCAGACCGCCGTGAACGGCTCGGACCTCTGCCCGCCCACGCGGCAGCTTGGCCTTGAGCACGTCGAGATCGAGCTTTTCCGGCTCTTGCACCGCGACTGTGACCTGCACGCGCATCTGATCATGGGTCATGCCCGTCACCCCAAAGATCGGCAGCGAGGAATGGCGAAACGCATCCTCAATCGCCCGTGCCGCGGCCTTGGTGTAGTCCTGCCCATGCAGATCGTTGCCCATGCCCATTTCGATGATCAAGCGTCGTTCAGCCATCTACCCGCTCCATGTCAAAGCTCACCGAGAGCGCCACATTCGCCATGATCGTCGGGTTGCCAGACCCCTCCTGCCCTTCGGGGCGCGGCACATCCAGCCCGCCTTTGCCAACGTTTACAGTGACATGGCCGTAAGGGAAAACAGCCTCCAACGCGCTTGTGTCCACTTGATCAGGCTGTTGCACCCCCACATCGAGCCGGATCCGCATATCGGTTTTGTCAAAACCAAAAAGCTCCGCCAGATTGATGGAGTTGTGCCACAGGGCGTCCTGCACCGCACGTTTTGCAGCCTGGGTATAGTCACCGCGCCGCAGCGAGGTCCCCATGCCGAATTCGACCAGAAGTGTCTGCATCATTGCTCCTTCACTGGAAAGACAAAGCACCGGTCCCGCCGGATCTTGAGCCACATGACGGCCCCGGGTTGCGGTAGGAAGACGTTGGGCACCGTGGCTTTGAGGATCGAGCCATCATGGTCCATCCGGAACTCCACAAGGCTCTCGTTGCCCATGAAACGCGCCCGTTCCACAATGGCGCGCGCGGGCGATCCGTCGCTGGGCGTGGGCGCAGGCCCCTTGCCGCCTCGGTCAAAGTCGATGCGCATGTGTTGGGGGCGAAAGACGATATCGACCTCAGTGCCATCCGGCACGCCCGGGGCCAGAAACCGGCCAAAGGGTGTCATGGCCAGCGCCCCAGAAACCTCTGCCCGCAACACATTGGCGTCCGAGAAAAACGCAACCGCCGCCCGGTCAATCGGACGGGTATAGACATTGTACGGCGCACCCTGCTGCACAATCCGCCCGTTGCGCATCAGGGCGATTTCATCCGCCATGCGCATCGCCTCGTCAGGCTCATGGGTGACCAGCAGGACGGCGGTATCTTCCTCTTTGAGGATCGCCAAGGTCTCATCCCGGATGCCATCACGCAAGCGGTTGTCAAGGCCCGAGAAGGGCTCGTCCATCAGCATGATACGCGGGCGTGGTGCCAAGGCACGGGCCAAAGCCACACGCTGTTGTTCACCCCCCGACAACTGATGCGGATAGCCGTCGATAAAGCGCTTGAGGTCGACGCGGTCCAGCAATTCTTCCACCCGCGCGCGGCGCTCCGCCTTGGTGCCGGACTTGAGTCCAAAGGCCACATTGTCGGCCACGCTCAGATGGGGAAACAGCGCAAAGTCCTGAAACATCAGGCCAATCTCGCGCCGTTCTGGTGGCACGCGGAAAACGGTATCGCAAATCAGATTGCCATCGACGTGGATGGTGCCGCTGTCCTGCATCTCCACCCCCGCGATCATGCGCAAGGTCGTGGATTTGCCGCAACCTGACGGCCCCAGAAGGCAGGTCACCTGGCCCGGCATGATCCTGAGCGACACATCATCCACCACCGCGCGGCCGTCATAGCTGCGATGCAGGTTGCGGATTTCCAAGCGGGGGGTGTCGGCGGTCATGGGTGTCCGATAGAATTACTCAGGCAATCGCCTATCAGCCCCGCCGCGCCCCCGCAAGCACCGCGGCAAAGCCTACCGCCAGCACAACCAGACAGATGACAAACAGCTGTTCGTATTTGTGCCCTTCCGGCAAGACGGCCGCGAACATCGCCCACCCCCTGCCGAAGTAGGCCAAGGCCCCCAGCATGGCGGCCCCGAAGGCCACCAGATAGGCCCGGACCGGCACGCTGCGCCCCCCAACCAAACCGACAATCAACACCGGTGTCAGAAACATCGACGCGGTGCCCGAGACAGCCACCGCATCAAAGAGCGAGGCATTCCCCCATAGTGTCAGCGCCGCGCCCCCCACCATAAACACAACCATCACGGCGCGCCCCCCGTTCAGCGACCGAGGGGCGAGGCCCAATTCCTCCACCCCCAGCCGCGCGGCGGAGGCAAGGGCCGAATCGAGCGTGCTGAGCGCTGAGACCAACAGTGAAGTCATCAACAGCACAAAGACCCAAGCCGGGAACATCTGCCCCCACGTGCCGATCAGCTGATTTTCATAGGCCGCACCCTGCAGGCTGGCCTGAATGCCGAAAAAACCAAAGCCGACGATGCACAGGGTCGAAAGCCAGAAGGCATGCAGAAATGAGGCCCGCGTGGTTTTGGGATCAGCGATAAACCCGCGATCCATCATCACCGGGTCATGTGCCGGGTAAGAGAACACCTGTAGCGTTGCGACGGCCAGCAACACCCATCCGTTCCACGCCCCAGACGCGCCCGGTGCAGTAAGAACAGCGCCCAGATCAAACCCCGGGCTTGCCAGCAAGGCGATAAAGGCGATCCCGAAGACGGCCATGAAAACAACCATTTGGAGCACATCCGTGCGCAACGCCGCGCTCAGCCCGCCCCAGGCGGAATAGGCAAGGCCCACGATAGCCACGATCACAACAGCCGTGGTGCCGCTGCCGCCCATAACGGCTCCCGCGATCAGGCCCACCACCAGAAGGTTGGCAAAAACCTCGGACAACAGCCTTAGCGCGATCACCAGATTATAACAGGTCGTGCCGGTGCTGCCGTAGCTGTCACGCAAACAGTCCTGCATCGACCGCGCCCCTTGCGCCCGCAGGTGCGCCACGATGTACCCACCGGTCAGGAACGATCCGTAGTAGGCCGCGTAAGCCAGCGTGCCCGCAATGCCGTAGTAGTATCCCAGGATCGCCGCATTCATCAGCGAACGGGCGAAAATCCATGTTGTCACTTGGCTCAGCACCAGCGTCCACAACCCCGGCGCTTGCCCGCTTTGACCAAGGCCACCAAAGAACCCTTCGACGCTGGCACGTCGCGGCGCAGCCAAAAGGCTCAAAAAAATGACAGCGCCAAAGACGCCAATAAGAACAGCAGGTTGCATGGAGATGTCTTTCAGTTGGTGGTCTGGTGAGCAGCCTTAGTCCGGTCTGTCAGCTGGCACCAGAGGCTCCGTCACGCGCTGGCGCGAACGTGAACAGAGGTGTTCAGCCCTCCACCAGATCAAACGCGGCTTCAGCCACATCATTCCCGTTGACCTGCAGCACCACGCGATGCGGACCGGGATGCAGCGTGAATGTGGTCGCGTCCCCTTTGAGCCGGTGGGCTTTCTTCAGCGCCAGCGGTTTGCCCTTGGTTATCTGCCCTACCTTCAGCTTGAAGACCTTCTCAGCACTCTTGCCGCCAGGCCGCGCGAAAGTCAGGCGATAGTCCACGATGACCGGCAAGTCTTGCGGGGCCTCAAGCGTCGCGGCAACCTGCAGCTGATCGCCGATCGCATAGGTTGCTGCCCCCAAATCGAGTGCGGCCTTCACTGCGATGTCTCCACGATATCCCAACAGCTTCAATGAGCCCGCATGCCCGTTCTTGACCAAGGTGCGCAGCGCGTGGCGCGTGATCCAACCCATTTCCTTGGCGTCTTGCTGGCCGGCAGCCGCCCAATCGGCAAGCAAGGAGACAACAAGCTCCGGATCCTTTTTTGCAATATCATTCAGATGGTTGGCGACCGATCTTGTGACATAGCGCGTATCATCTGCATAGAGCTTATTGAGCAGTGGGACAGTCTGATCCGTGCTCAAGGTTACCGCTTTGGCCCATGGCAGCTTGGGCCGCGTACCTTCGCTGACCAGACGGCGTACGTGATAATTTTCATCGCCCGCCCACTCCGCCAGCCGCGCCAGTGTCTCCGTAGGCCAGCGGTTCAGGAACGGGCGGATGTAGAATTCCATCGAAAAGCGCCGTGTCGCTTCGTGCAGCAAGTCAAGCGCGCGATCGCGGTGATCCTCCAACCCGTGACGCACAGCAAGGATGCCCGGCAGCCCGTGGATGAAATGGCCGAAGTCGTCATCCTTAAGACTAGGGTCCAGCTGCGGCGGCATCGCCGCTTCCAGCTGATCCGCCATAGTCGGAAAATCACTGGCCAGCTGCGTCTCCAGACAATCCGCCATCCATTCCATCCGGGCCAGCAATTCGCGCTCTGCAAAGCCGCTCAGAGCCTCTTTGGCAAAGCGATCTGCATCGAAACCGGGCACGCCAGCGGCGTATTCCGCCGCCAGACGCCCGACGGTTTCGGGATTGAACAGATGATCTTTGAGAGAGAACTTTTCGGCCATTCCTACCTCCGGGCTTACATAGTAAGGTTGGTGCCGCCCCCATCGAGCAGCAGGTTCTGACCCACAATGAACCCCGCATGTTGCGAGCACAGGAACGCGCAGGCAGCCCCGAACTCCTGCCGTGTGCCGTAGCGGCCAGCGGGGATTGTCGCCGCTCGTTCAGCACGAGCTTCATCCATCGTGATGCCCTTGGCTTTGACCACGCCGCCATCAAGCGCATCCGCACGGTCGGTGGCGTGGATGCCTGGCAGCAGGTTGTTGATCGTCACACCAGAGCCCGCCACTTGCCGGGAAGTGCCGGCAACGTAGCCGGTAAGCCCGGTGCGTGCCGAGTTGGACAGTCCCAGCACACCGATGGGCGCGCGCACGGATTGCGAGGTGATGTTGACCACCCGGCCCCAGCCCCGGTCCATCATACCGGGCACCAGCGCTTTGATGAGCGCAATGGGAGCGAGCATGTTGGCGTCAAGGGCCGCAATGAAGTCTTCCCGGTCCCAGTCATGCCACATGCCGGGAGGTGGGCCGCCTGCGTTATTGACAAGGATATCAATGCCTTCCCCAGCTTCTATGACCGCCGCCTGACCTTCGGGGGTCGCCACGTCCGCTGCAACCGTCGTGACGTTGACGCCATATTCAGAACGCAGACGCTCGGCCGCCGCCTCAAGCGCATCAGCGCCGCGGGCGTTCATGACAAGGTCTACGCCTGCCTCGGCCAAAGCCTCTGCACAACCCAAGCCAAGTCCCTTTGAAGAAGCACACACCAGTGCCTTCTTGCCCTTGATCCCCAGATCCATTTTCCGTCTCCCTTTTTGGCGTTTGCCAAAGACCTATCACGACTATCCTGGGATGCCAGCAAAACACCGCAGCGTTGACCCATAGGGGCCACAATTCTACGCTACAGCTTCGCTGTCGACGCAGCCCGTTCAGAGGACCCCAATGGCCCGCACCCGAAACACTCCCGCGCAAAGCGTCCCGGTCTATCCCGCAGCACAGATGCGCGCGACGGACGGGGCGAACATGGGCGATGCGCTGTCCTTTTCGTCAGAACTGGTGTTGGACGACGTGTACGAATTGCCGCGCGATGCCTCGCCTGCCCGGCTGTCGATGATACCCACGGCTGAAAATGTCTTTCGCCTGGCAGAAGACACAGAAATTGGCACGCCTGGGGCGCAGCTGTTCCTGGATGCGACGCTCAGCTTCATGTCGCCCGACGGACAGATGCAGGACACGATCCTGCTGGTCGAAGTCGATGAAGATGGCGATGCTGCAGGCATCTACCTGCTTCCGCTGGCCGCGATGAAACCTCAGACAGAGTATCGTCTGGTTGGGATTGATACCGAAAATCAGTTGAGGACCTTTGCAGAGGTCGCCTGCGTTTCATTTACCCGAGGCACGCATATCGCCATGGCCTCGGGCGAGCAGCGCCTGATCGAAGATCTGGTCATCGGAGACCGGATCCTGACGCGCGATGATGGGGTGCAAAAGATCCGCTGGATTGGCCAAAGCACGACACGCGCGGTGGGAGAATTTGCTCCGATCCTGATCACCGCGGGTACGCTTAACAACGAAAACAATCTGCTGGTCAGCCCGGACCATCGTCTGTTCATCTACCAGCGCAGTGATGAAGTGGGTGCGGGCCGGTCTGAATTGCTGGTCAAGGCGCGGCATCTTGTGAATGGAACCACCGTGCGGGTCATGGATGGCGGATTTGTCGATTACTTTCAGCTGCTTTTTGACAGCCATCAGATCATCTATGCCGAAGGGATCGCAGCAGAAACGATGCTGATCGACACGCGCACCAAAGCGGTTCTGCCCGATGAACTGGCAGAAGAACTGGGCGATGTGATCCCTGGCCATTCGGACCTGCCGCATGCGGGGCTGGATGTCAGCGAAGGGTTGCTTGGCCCCGATGCGGCAGAGCTGTTGCGCAAGGCCTCTACCCGGTGAGGGTGGGCGATACGCCCACCTTACGCAAGGTGGAGGCTTGTTCCGCCCTCGTGCTGTGGAAGGGTGCGGTAGAACCGCACCTTACGTAACATGGGCCTATACTCCCCCGCTTGCCGCGCGGCCTGCCCGCAGCTATAGGGGCAGGCATGTTGGACACCCCCTCAAACCGCCCCGAATTGCCCCCTGAAATTGCGCGGCGCCGCACATTTGCGATCATCAGCCACCCTGACGCGGGCAAGACCACGCTGACCGAAAAATTCCTGCTTTTTGGCGGTGCGATCCAGATGGCCGGTCAGGTGCGGGCCAAGGGGGAGGCGCGGCGCACGCGATCTGACTTTATGGCGATGGAAAAGGATCGGGGCATTTCCGTCTCTGCCTCGGCCATGTCGTTTGATTTTGCCCATGGTACCAACGATTTTCGGTTCAACCTTGTGGACACACCCGGGCACTCGGATTTCTCAGAGGATACCTACCGGACGCTCACGGCAGTAGATGCCGCCGTGATGGTCATCGATGGGGCCAAGGGGGTGGAAAGCCAGACGCAGAAGCTCTTTGAAGTCTGCCGCTTGCGCGACCTGCCGATCTTGACGTTCTGCAACAAGATGGACCGCGAAAGCCGCGACGTCTTTGAGATCATTGACGAAATTCAGGAGAACCTTGCCATTGACGTGACCCCTGCGTCCTGGCCCATCGGCGTGGGCCGCGATTTTCTGGGCTGCTATGACATCCTGCGCGACCGGCTGGAGCTGATGGACCGCGCGGACCGAAACAAGGTGGCCGAGAGCATTGCAATCGAAGGCTTGGATGATCCCACGCTCGCCGAACACGTACCAGCCCACCTTTTGGAAAAGCTGCTCGAAGACCTTGAGATGGTGCGCGAATTGATGCCACCGCTGGACCCTGCGTTGATGGCCGAAGGCTCGCTGACGCCCATTTGGTTTGGCTCTGCCATCAACTCGTTTGGCGTGAAGGAACTGATGAAAGGCATCGCGGAATTCGGGCCTGAACCACAAGTCCAGACCGCCGAGCCGCGTCAGATCGCACCCGAAGAAAAGAAGGTCGCTGGTTTTGTCTTCAAAGTACAGGCCAACATGGATCCCAAGCACCGCGACCGGGTTGCCTTTGTCCGCCTCGCGTCAGGCCATTTTGAGCGGGGCATGAAGCTCACCCATGTGCGATCCAAAAAGCCGATGGCCATTACAAATCCGGTGCTGTTCCTGGCCGCTGACCGTGAATTGGCGGATGAGGCCTGGGCGGGCGACATCATCGGCATCCCGAACCACGGCCAGTTGCGCATTGGCGACACGCTGACCGAAGGCGAGGCGCTGCGCGTCACTGGCATTCCTTCATTCGCCCCGGAACTGCTGCAGGGGGTGCGCGCAGGCGATCCGTTGAAGGCCAAACACCTTGAGAAGGCGCTGATGCAGTTTGCCGAGGAAGGGGCTGCGAAAGTCTTCAAACCGTCCATCGGGTCGGGCTTTGTTGTGGGCGTTGTCGGTCAGTTGCAATTCGAGGTGCTCGCCAGCCGGATTGAGCTGGAATACGGGTTGCCCGTGCGGTTTGAGCAGTCGCAGTTCACCTCTGCCCGCTGGGTGAACGGTGACAAGCAAGCCGTTGATAAATTTACAGATGCCAACAAGCAGCACATCGCGCACGACCATGATGGCGACATCGTTTATTTGACCCGGTTGCAATGGGATATTGACCGGGTAGAGCGGGACTATCCGGATGTTCGATTGACCGCGACCAAGGAAATGATGATCTGAATGACGGACGGCGAAGACCTCTACAAGGGCGGCTTCGCCGGGTTGCTGCGGCGACAGGAAAAACGACAGCGGCCTTTTGACGGGGCAGCGGATGTCTTGCCAGCCGCGGATTTGGATCTGGCCCCCTTGTTTGAGAACATCACCCCTGCCCCTGCAACATCCCATGAGGATGCACCACGCTTCAGCGCGCGGAAAAAGTGGTTGGAGCTTCAGGCTGAGTTTGAGGGCCAACCCGAAATCCTGCACCTGCACGCCATGCTGATCGCGATTTCAAGGCGGGACGACCCTCCGGAAGCTGCTGTCACGCTTTTCCACCGCCTTTGGGCGGAACATGGGGCAGCGCTTATCAAGCTGTTGAATACCCGCTGGATGATCTCTGCCGCGACAACGTTTTCGGATATCGGCCAGACCGGAGACCAAAGGGCCTGTGGGATGGCGCTGTCGATCATGTTCGACATGATGAAGCTGCACGACAGCGAGCGCCGCATCTCTGGCAGGCCCGGGCGCACGCCGTTCAAGGCACAGCCCGGGCGCAGGCAATTTCCGGTACCCTTTGGCCTGGACGCCTATGCCTTCAAAGGCGGCGATCTGGACAAGATCATGTTGGCGCGCATCTGGCAGCTGTGTGAACGCGACGCGGTGATCCGGCCGCTGGGATTTGCCATGCTGCGCCTTGTGATGGTGGAACCGCGCAGCATCTTTGGCCGTGTGCAACAGATCAAGAAGGACGCGCGCGATGGCGGATAGATGGGGTATCGTCGCGACCATCCTCGCCCCGGCGGAGGAGCTTTTGACCTTTGCCGCATACCATCTGGAGGCAGGCGCGCACCGGGTTCACATCTACCTTGATGCCCCCAATCCGCCTGCGTTCAAGGCCCTGAAAAACCACCCGAAATGCCGTGTCACCACCTGCGATGACTGCTGGTGGGACAAGCGCAAAGGCCGGCCCGACAAACATCAGGTGCGTCAGGCGATGAACGCCTCCCACGCCTATAACCGGAAGGCGGAGGTGGATTGGCTTATCCACATCGACGTCGACGAGTTTCTGGTCGCAGAACGCCCGGTCTCTGACATACTGTCCGCCCTGCCCGCATCGATCCGAGCGGCACGGGCCCGGCCGATGGAAGCGCTGGCAGGTGACAACACGGCCTTCAAAGGCTTCATTCCTGGCGGTCCAGACCGTGCGCGGCTTAATCAAATGATCTACCCGACCTTCGGCGATTACCTGAAAGGCGGCTTTCTGAGCCATCTGGCGGGTAAGGTCTTTCTGCGCACAGGACAAGAGAACGTGAAGCTCCGCATCCATTCGGGCTTTCAAAACGGCGAAGAAATAAAAAGCATCGACCTGCCACAGGACGACATTGCGCTGGCCCATTGTCATGCCAAGACGTGGGAAGACTGGCTGGCGCATTATCGGTTCAGGTTGGAGCGGGGTTCCTACCGGTCCGAGCTCGCGCCCAACCGACCGCGCGAGAAAGGCGGTCTGAGCATTCACGAACTCTTCCGCCAGATCGAAGACCATGACGGTGAGACGGGCTTGCGCGCCTTTTTTGATGAGGTTTGCGCGGACAGCGCCGATCTGCGCGCGCGCCTTGAGGCACATGGGCTTCTGCGGAAGGCCAATCTTGGATTGCGCAACCCATTGTCCACACATTTCCCTAACCTAACCCTTTGAAGGCTCACAAGTTTGACGCCGCACGCTCAAGTTGCTATGCGCAGCCCTACATATTGCGGCCAGCCAGCCGCCCAGGGCCATGCGGGCCGATATGACAGACGCAGCGGGCCAAGACAGTGTCCGCAACCCACGGACACATATGACAAAATTCTCTGACCTGAAGCTCAGCCCAAAAGTTCTGAAAGCCATTGACGAGGCGGGATACGAATCCCCCACTCCTATTCAGGCCGGTGCCATCCCACCCGCGCTCGAAGGCCGCGACGTTCTGGGGATCGCCCAGACCGGCACCGGCAAGACCGCCAGTTTCACGCTGCCCATGATCACAGCGCTGGCCCGAGGCCGGGCGCGGGCGCGGATGCCACGGTCTCTGGTGCTTTGCCCTACACGAGAGCTGGCCGCACAGGTTGCCGAGAACTTTGATACCTATTCAAAGCACGTGAAGCTGACCAAAGCCCTTCTGATCGGCGGCGTCAGCTTCAAAGAACAGGATATCCTGATCGACAAGGGCGTCGACGTGCTGATTGCCACACCGGGCCGCCTGCTTGATCACTTCGAACGCGGCAAGCTGATCCTGAATGACGTGAAAGTCATGGTGGTAGACGAAGCAGATCGCATGTTGGATATGGGGTTCATTCCCGACATCGAACGCATCTTTGGCCTCACGCCCTTCACCCGCCAGACGCTGTTCTTTTCGGCCACCATGGCACCAGAGATCGAGCGGATCACCAACACGTTCCTGTCGAACCCCGAACGCATCGAAGTCGCGCGCCAGGCGACGACAAGCGAGAATATCGAACAGGGTGTGCTACTGTTCAAAGCCTCTCGGCGCGACCGGGAAGGCTCGGAAAAGCGCAAGGTCCTGCGGGCGCTCATCGATGCCGAAGGCGACAAGTGCACCAACGCGATGATTTTCTGTAACCGCAAGACGGATGTGGATATCACGGCCAAGTCTCTGAAAAAATACGGCTATGACGCCGCAGCCATTCACGGCGATCTGGATCAGAGCCAGCGGACACGCACGCTGGATGGGTTCCGCGAAGGCAAGCTGCGCTTCCTTGTGGCCTCTGATGTGGCGGCGCGCGGGCTGGACGTGCCCTCGGTGTCCCATGTCTTTAACTTCGACGTGCCCGGCCATGCTGAGGACTACGTCCACCGCATCGGCCGCACGGGCCGTGCCGGACGTGACGGCAAGGCCATCATGATATGCGTGCCACGCGACGAAAAAAACCTCGCGGACGTAGAAAGCCTTGTTCAAAAGGAAATCCCGCGTCTTGAGAACCCGCTTGGTGGCGGAAAGGCCGAAGAGCCTCAGGCGTCGGAGGCCAAGGAAGAAAAGCCCAAGCGCAGCCGGTCCCGCAGCCGCAAGTCGGAAGACAAACCCGTCGAAGACGCCAAGCCGCAGCAGGCGGAGGCACAGCAAACGGAAGAGAAGCCGCAGAAAGACGAAAGCAAGCGTCGCAGCCGTGGCGGCAAAGGGCGCGGTGGCAAGGACGACAACAAGGTCGTGGGGCTGGGCGATCACTTGCCTGACTTCATCGGCCTCAGCTTTGCTGAGCGCGATACCTGACGCCGTATGTGGGCCACGCGCCCACCTTACGCACCATCTCGTAAGATGCAGGCCCCCTGCACCCCCCGTCGCCAAAACATATCACCAAATAGGTATCCGCCCGCAGGTCCATTTTTCGAGCAGACAGTCGCTTGTCAGTCATCCACAGGGGTGATGAACCCGTGATAATTGACGAGCCGCCCGATCAGCGGGAAATCGGCCTGTGAATAGAATTCGTAGGCGCCAGACGCGGCTGCGGTCTCATAGGTGATGATCCGGGGGCCCAATATTAGGGGCAAGGGCAGCGGTCCAAGCCCCCAGCGCACGAAGTCCCAGTACATCCTGTCGCCATCCACCCGCAGGCGAAATCCGAACCGAAACGGGCCAAAGCGCTCGTCCAGCACTCCTGTGGCATCGGCATGGAAAGAGGACTGAAACCGACGGTCACCAAACTTGCGCCGCCATTGATCCCAACCGCCGTCACTAGAGAGCCAGACATCCACTGACATCTCCTCCCCCAGCTTCGGAAAACCAAAAATGCGCCGCAAAACCCGTGCCAGCGGATTGTTCGACCCTTTGGAGGACGCGTGCCCCTGCCAATGCGTGTGCTTGAGGTCGTGAAAATCCTGCACCACCTGCGGCAGCGTTTCGTAGTCATCACCCAGCAACCGACAAAACACCTGCATCAGCTGAGCCTGCTGACCACCACGGTCACTTCGGGCTTTTTGCCAACCTCATCCTGCGCCGACCGGCGGACGATCTTGCGTAGCTCATCATTGAGCTTGTCGTCGTCCCTAAGCGTCGCGGCCTTGGCACGGCCCAGAAACTGGCTGAGGTCTTCTTCCAGCACATCAACCACCGCAGCCCCCGACCGCCCCGTTTCCGGCAGGCCCATCAGATCAACCCAGGGGTCCCCTAGCGGTTCGTCCTCTTCATCCACGATCACGGTCACGGTGACATGACCGTTCAGCGCCATGCGGATGCGGTCCCGCACAACGCCATCAAGCGCACCGATCTGCACCGTGCCATCCAGATAGGTGCGGCCTGTTTCAACGTATTCCGTCACCTTCGGTTCATTGCCCGACAGGTCAATCATCATCCCATTCACCGCCAGAACGCCTTTGAGCCCCTTGGCCGCCGCAATCTTCACATGCTCCCGCAGGTGACGGTGTTCGCCATGCATCGGGATCAGGATTTGAGGTTTGACGATGTCATGCAACGTCTCGAGGTCAGGCCGGTTGGCATGGCCTGATACGTGATAGAGGCCCGAGCTGTCGTCCACCACATCTACGCCCTTCTCGGACAGTTGGTTGATGATGCGAATGACGCCCTTTTCGTTGCCCGGAATGGTCTTGGAGGAGAACAGGAACAGGTCCCCTTCGGCCAGCTCAATCCCCTGATACTTGCCCCGCGCCAGTTGGGCAGAGGCGGCACGGCGTTCGCCTTGTGACCCGGTCACCAACAGCATCAGGTTTTCGCGCGGGATGCTGCGGGCGTCCTCGGGCGGCACAACGGTTGGAAAGCTATCCAGAACACCCGTTTCAATCGACGCTTCAATCATCCGGCGCATCGCACGGCCAAGCAGCACGATGGACCGCCCTGCCCTGTGCCCCGCCTCTGCCAGGGATTTCACACGGGCGACGTTGGAGGCAAAGGTGGTGGCAACGACCATGCCCTTGGCACCCGACACAAGCTTTTCAATCTCGGGCCCAACAGAAGCTTCTGACCGCCCCGGATGCTGTGAAAAGACGTTGGTGCTATCGCAGGCCAGCGCCTTGACGCCGTCCTTGCAGACCTCTGCCCACAGTTCCGCGTCAAAGGGCTCACCCACACCCGGTGTTACGTCGATCTTGAAATCACCGGAATGGATCACGCGGCCGTCTGGTGTGTCGATCACCATGGCAGAGCTTTCCGGGATCGAATGCGAGATTGGCAGGAAGCCAACCTTGAACGGCCCCACCTGTACCATTTCAGGCCAGGGCTGGGTCACGTTCACGGCCTCCTCCGGGTGCCCATGCTCCACCATTTTGCGCCGCGCGATGTTGGAGGTGAACTTGCGCGCGTAGATCGGCGCGCCCAATTGGTCGTAGGTGTGCGCCACACCGCCAATATGGTCCTCATGCGCATGGGTGATGAACACCGCCTCGATCCGGTCGCGCCGCTCGCGCAGCCAGTCGATATCCGCAATAATGAGGTCCACACCCGGTGAGGTGTCCATGTCGGGGAAGGCCACGCCTAGGTCCACGACAATCAGCCGCTCCGCATCTTGGGGTCCATAGCCGTAGACGTAGGCATTCATGCCAATTTCACCTGCCCCGCCGAGGGGGAGGTAGATCAAACGATCACTGCTCATATCAGTTATTGTTGTCCTTGTTGTACTTATGGATGACGGTCAGGCCGTGCATCGTCAAATCATCTTCGATCTCGTCAAACAGATCGACGGTCTGCGCGAACAGCGGGGCGAGCCCACCGGTCGCGATAATCTTCATCTCTTGGTCTCGTTCGGCCTTGATCCGGGCGCAAATCTCTTTCACCAGCCCCACGTAGCCCCAGAAAATCCCCGATTGCATGCAGGCGACCGTATTGGTCCCTACGACACGCTGGGGTTTGGTGATGTCCACATGCGGCAAGGCAGCTGCGGCCATGTGCAGGGCCTCAAGCGACAGGTTCACACCCGGCGCGATCACACCGCCTACATAGGCCCCGTCGCGTCCTGCGATGTCAAAAGTGGTGGCGGTGCCAAAATCCACGACAATCAGGTTCGGGCCATGACGATCAAATGCACCCGTGGCGTTTACGATCCGGTCGGGGCCCACAATAGTCCCCTGATCGACCCGGGGCTCCGCTGGCAGAAGGCAATCAGGCTTGCCGACCACATAAGGCCGCACGCCAAAATACTGATCCGAGAAGACCCGCAGGTTGAACACCACGCGCGGCACAGTGGAGGAAATGATCACATCCGTGATGTCAGCCTCAACCCCGCGCTGCTGTAAAAGCGTATGAAACCACGTGTAGTAGGCATCAGACGTGCGTGCATGGTGGGTGGAGGTGCGCATGCTGCACAGTTGTTCGCCGTTCTCGTAGATCGAGAAAACGGTGTTCGTGTTGCCGCAGTCGATGGCAAGAAGCATTGGCGCTCCCTTTCAGAAAAACACATCCGCCGCGGTGATCGCCACGCGGCCCTTGGGGGTGTTTAGGACCAAATTGCCCTCGGCGTCCACATCCTCGAACGTGCCGGTTGCCTCGTCCCGCATGGTGCGAGCAGTGATCACCTCGCCCAATCTGGCGGCATGGGCCAGCCAGGCGCGGCGGATCGGGGCAAACCCATGGGTACGGAACTGGTGCTCCAGCGGGGCATAGGTTCCGGCCAAGATCGTCAGAAAGTCCTCCGGGGCGATCACGCCGCCCAGATGCACCGGGGTTACGGCACCCTGCTCCAGCTGTTCAGGTGACGGGGCATGAGACAGGTTCACGCCAATCCCAATCGCCAAATGGTCGCCCATGCTTTCCAGCAGGATACCTGCGACCTTACCGCCCTTCATCAGTACGTCATTGGGCCATTTCAGAGCAAAGTGATCGGGCCGCCCTGTGACGGCCTTGAACGCCTGAAACAGCGCCAATGAGGCCACAAAGCTGCGCAAGGCCGCTGTGCCCGGATCTTCGATGCGGCGCATCATCAGGGTACCGGCAAAATTACCACGGGGCGTGGACCAGCTGCGCCCCCGCCGGCCGCGCGCCGCGGTTTGCTCTAGCGCAAGGAACCAAGTGGGACCGGAGAGGGTCGCGGCTTGCCGCGCGGCCTCTGACAACGTCGAATCGAGGCTGTCAAAGACCTGTCTGTCGTAGCCCGCTGGCCAGGTGTCAGTTGACAAGTGTTGCCGCCGCTGCCGCTGCAGCGCCTTCAACACCGAACATGCCGGCCACGCCGATGACCATGATCAACGCCGACGCCATCAGGAAACCCGCCAGAACGGTCGATCCGCCACTGTCGAGGCTGTCTGAGTTCTCTTCGCCGAAGTACATGTAGAAAACGATCCGCAGGTAATAGTAGGCACCGATGACAGAGGCGATCACACCCAAAACTGCCAGCCAGACCAACCCGGCCTCATAGGCTGCGCGCAGCACATAGAGCTTGCCAAAGAAGCCGAGCATCGGTGGCACACCCGCCAGCGAAAAGAGCAGAACCAGCATCGCCAAGGCCCGGCCCGGATGCACCTTGGAGTACATGTTGAGCGAGCCAATGTCCGTGATCGGTGCGCCGTCCTTCTGCATCAGCATGATGAAGGCAAAGGTACCGACGTTCATGGTCACATAGATCGCCATGTAGACCAGCATCGCCTGTACCCCCAGCACAGTGCCTGCTGCCAGCCCCATCAGCGCATAACCCATGTGGGCAATAGAGGAAAACGCCATCAGGCGTTTGATATTGGTCTGACCAATCGCCGCCACAGCACCAAGGAACATGGAGGCCACAGACAGAAGCGCTACGATCTGTTGCCAGTCGCCCACGGCGTTGCCAAAGGCGTCATGCAGCACGCGGGCAAAAAGGCCCATCGCCGCAACTTTGGGGGCTGTGGCAAAGAAGGCGGTGATCGGCGTGGGGGCCCCTTCATAGACGTCCGGCGTCCACATGTGGAAAGGCACGGCAGAGACCTTGAACGCCATCCCAGAGATCAGGAAGACAAGACCAAAGAGCAACCCGAGCGAGACCTTCCCTTCAGACGCTGTGGTGATGATGCCAGAGAACAGCGTCGTACCTGCATAGCCGTAGACCAGTGATGCACCATAAAGCAGCAGGCCAGAGGACAATGCGCCGAGGACGAAGTACTTCAGCCCCGCTTCGGTCGAGCGCACAGAATCGCGCCGCAAAGAGGCCACGACATAAAGCGCCAGCGATTGCAGTTCCAGCCCCATATAAAGCGCCATAAGGTCGCCCGCGCTGACCATCATCATCATGCCTACAGCCGCCAGTGCGACCAGCATGGGGTATTCGAATTTCAGGATGCCGCGCGCCTTCATGTAGCCCTCGGACATCACAAGCACGGCAGCAGCCGACAGCAGGATCGTGATCTTGGCAAAACGCGCGAACCCATCATCGTTGAACATACCACCAAAGGCCGTTTGATCGCCCTCGCCCGTCAGGCCGATCCAGGCGGCCAAAACAACAAACAGCGCAGCCGTCGCCCAGGTGAGCGCCCCGGCCATTTTGTCCTTGGACCCATAGACCGCGGCCATCAGCCCCAGCATGGCGAACCCTGAGAGGATGATCTCTGGCAGGATGACGTTCAGATCAGCGGAAATCATCTCTCCACCCCCTTAGTTCGATGCGTCAGCGGTCTGGACAGCGGCCATCGCCGCCTCCTTCGCTGCGTCGTAATTTTCAACGAGGTTGGCCACCGACGGGCCAATGAGGTCGAGCACCAGTGCGGGATAGACCCCCAGTAGGATCGTCATGACGACCAGCGGGGCAAAAATCCACTTTTCGCGCGCGGTCATGTCGGTGATGGACTTCAGGCTTTCCTTGATCAAATCGCCCATGACCACTCGGCGATAAAGCCAGAGCGCGTAGGCGGCTGAGAAGATCACGCCGGTCGTGGCCACGGCGGCCACCCAAGTGTTGACCTGGAAGGTCGCCATCAGCGTCAGGAATTCACCAACGAAGCCAGAGGTGCCCGGCAGGCCGACGTTGGCCATGGTGAACAGCATGAAGATCAGCGCATAGGCTGGCATGCGGTTCACAAGGCCGCCGTAAGCGTCGATCTCTCGCGTGTGCATCCGGTCATAGATCACGCCAACGCAGAGGAAGAGCGCGCCAGAGATGAAGCCGTGGCTCAGCATCTGGAAAATCGCGCCGTCGACGCCCTGCTGGTTGCCGGCAAAGATGCCCATGGTCACAAAGCCCATGTGTGCGACCGATGAATATGCAATCAGCTTTTTCATATCTTCCTGCACCAGCGCCACGAGCGAGGTGTAGACAATCGCAATCGCCGAAATCCACAGGATGAAGTCGGTCATCACCTCAGAACCCACCGGGAACATCGGAAGTGAGAACCGCAGGAAGCCATAGCCGCCCATCTTCAAAAGGATCGCCGCCAGCACAACAGAGCCCGCCGTTGGGGCCTGCACGTGCGCGTCAGGCAACCAAGTGTGCACAGGCCACATCGGCATCTTCACCGCAAAGCTTGCGAAGAAGGCGATGAACATCAGGGTCTGCATGCCCCCCACGATGGTGATCCCGAGGACGGAGAACGTCTCAGACGCGAACGTATGGCTCAGAAGCTCAATCTGCCCGTCCTGACAGGCGGCGATACAGGTGGAGCCGGTTTCGGCAAACATCGCAACCATGGCCACCAGCATCAGCACGGAGCCGAGGAAGGTATAAAGGAAGAACTTGAAGCTCGCGTAGATGCGGTTCGCCCCGCCCCAGATCCCAATGATCAGGAACATCGGAATGAGGCCCGCCTCGAAGAACAGGTAGAACAGCACCAGATCGAGCGCCATGAACACACCCAGCATGAGCGTTTCCAAAAGCAGAAAGGCGATCATGTATTCCTTGACCCGGTGGCTGACGTCCCAGCTGGCGGCAATCACCAAGGGCATCATGAAAGTAGTCAGCATGACAAAGAGCACGCTGATGCCATCGACGCCAAGGCGGTATTGCATGCCGAGGAGCCACTCGGTCTCCACCACGAACTGCATGCCCGTGTCATTGGGGTCAAATTCGAACAGCACAAACAGCGACACCACAAAGGTCACGATGGTGGTAAACATCGCCAGCCACTTCGCATTGCGTTGCGCCGCCTCATCGTCGCCACGCAGGAAGACGGCCAGAATCAACGCCGCAAAGGCGGGCATGAAGGTGATAATGGAAAGAAGATGTGTGTCCATCAGAATGCCCCATTCCACCAGGCCAAGAACAAAGCGACTGGCAGGAAAACCACCATCACTGCCAGAAAAATGGCCCCATAGTACATTGTCGTAAGGAAAAGCCCGGTCCCACCAGTGACCAGCCCGACCCGCGCAAAGGCGCGTGTATTCTTGTTTTCATCGCCCAGATAAAAGGCCGAAAATGCCATGACGGCAAAGCAGATGCCGGCGATGATGTAATACTCCGTCGGCATCAGTTCGCACCTCCGCCGCTCATCGTCATCCAAGTGATCAGAACGGCAATCCCGATCACCATGGCGAAGGCATACGTGAAGATGTAGCCAGACTGCAGGCGGCCGGCGAGGCGAGTAAAGAAGGGGATGATCCCCATCGCCACGCCGTTCAGCGTGCCGTCAATGACGTTCCCGTCGCCGCGCTTCCACAGGAAGCGACCCAGCGCTTTTGCAGGCTGAACAAAGAGGAAATCGTAGATTTCATCAAAGTACCACTTGTTCTTCAGGAAGTCGTAAAGCGGCTTTTGCTGCTCCGCCAAGCGGCCCGGCAGCGTCGGGTTCCAGATGTAGAACCACAGCGCCATGATCAGACCACCCAGCATCGCGATGAAGGGGCTGAGCTTGACCCAGACAGGGGCATCATGGGCCGCGTGCAGCACGTGGTTGTCAGGTGCAAAGTAAAGCGCTCCCTCACCCGGCGCACCGCCAAATTCGTCATGCGCCTTGCCGTGATCGCCCTTGCCCTCGCCGTGATCGTCTTTCGCCTCAGAGGCACCATCAACTTTGGTGTCACCATCCTCGGCATGAACCGCCAGCGGGATGTCATAGAACGCGGCCACATACTTGGTCTTGCCGAAGAAGTCGCTGTACCACAGCATCCCGGCCAGCACCGAACCCACCGCCAGAACCCCCAGCGGTATCAGCATGACGGTTGGGCTTTCGTGGGCGTGTTCATGGGTATGCTTGTCGCCACGCGGCTTGCCGTAGAACGTCAGGAACATCAGACGCCAGCTGTAAAAACTGGTCATGGCAGCGGCCATCACCAGCAGCCAGAAGCCATACATCGAGCCCCCGCCCCAGGCGCTTTCAATGATCGCGTCCTTGGACACGAACCCGGCAAAGCCGATGGGATGGCCCAGAATGTCATAGCTCAGCGGGATGCCCACACCGGTAATCGCCAGCGTGCCCAGCATCATCGCCCAGAAAGTATAGGGGATCTTTTTGCGCAGGCCGCCATAGTTCATCATGTCCTGCTCGTGATGCATCGCATGAATGACCGAACCCGCCCCAAGGAACAGCATCGCCTTAAAGAACGCGTGCGTGAACAGGTGGAACATCGCCGCCGAATACATGCCCACGCCAGCGGCCACGAACATGTAGCCCAGCTGCGAACAGGTGGAATAAGCGATGACGCGCTTGATGTCGGTCTGCACCAGACCCACGGTCGCGGCAAAGAAAGCAGTGGTTGCACCCAGCACGGTAACGAACATCATCGCTTCCGGGGCAAATTCCATCAGCGGCGACATGCGGCAGACAAGGAAGACGCCCGCCGTCACCATGGTCGCGGCGTGGATCAGAGCTGACACGGGCGTCGGGCCTTCCATCGCGTCAGGCAGCCAAGTGTGCAGGATTAACTGCGCCGACTTACCCATGGCGCCGACAAACAGCAGGAAGGCAATCACATTGGCCGCGTTCCAGTCGGCCCAGAGGAAGGTCATCGTCTGCTCCGCCAGATCGGGGGCGGCTGCAAAGATGTCATCAAAGCGGATGCTGTCGGTCATCAGGTAGAGCGCGAAGATACCAAGCGCAAAGCCGAAGTCCCCTACCCGGTTGACCACAAAGGCCTTGATGGCAGCGGCATTGGCGGAGGGCTTGCGGAAGTAAAACCCAATCAGCAGGTAGGATGCGACACCCACGCCTTCCCAACCAAAGAACATCTGCACAAGGTTGTCCGCCGTCACCAGCATCAACATCGCGAAGGTGAAGAAGCTCAGATAGGCAAAGAAACGCGGGCGGTAGCTTTCGTCGTCGCGGAAATTCTCGTCATGCGCCATGTAGCCGAAGGAATAGAGGTGCACGAGCGCGGAAACCGTCGTCACCACGATCAGCATGATCGCTGTCAAACGGTCGAGGCGGATCGACCAGTCGGTGCTGAGCGTTCCGGACTCAATGAAGCGCAGGATCTGGATGTGCTCGGTCGGACCATCAAAGGTCAGGAAGACGACCCAGCTGAGCAGCGCCGCGAGGAAAAGCAGACCCGTGGCGACCCATTGTGCGGCCACCTCGCCAATGATCTTCCAGCCAAAGCCGCAGATGATCGCGCCCACAAGCGGGGCAAAGAGGATTGTGGTTTCCATTTGCCCTTACCCCTTCATCACGTTGACATCTTCCACCGCGATGGTGCCGCGGTTACGGAAGAAGCAGACAAGGATCGCCAGACCAATCGCCGCCTCAGCAGCTGCGACGGTCAACACAAAGAGCGTAAAGACCTGCCCCACCAGATCGCCCAGGAAGCTGGAGAAGGCCACAAGGTTGATGTTCACCGCCAAGAGCATCAGTTCGATACTCATTAGCAAAATGATCACGTTCTTGCGGTTTAGAAACAGCCCGAAGATGCCAATGACAAACAGCGTCGCCGCCACCGTCAGGTAATGTTCAAGTCCGATCATGTCGTCCCTCGGTTCTTGCCCTTGGCCGGGCTTCTAATCTTCCTTTGTCCCGACTTCCACCGGGATCGGGGCAATGCCCCTTGTTTTCTTTCGCCCCCAGCGTTGCCGCTAAAAGGAGTTCCGGTAAGTGGCCGGATTACATGCGCAATTGCCAGAATCGAGCCGTCCGTAGGTTGTCTCCAGCCCCATTTGCTTGATCTCGCGTGAGAGTTGACGAAGCGTGAACTGACGGTCGCCTTCGATCAGGTCCCAAATCCGGTCGATGTTGCGGAAATCGGCATCGCGTTTGAACGATATCGCTTTGCCACTGGCGCAATGAGCGATAACTTCGATTGCTTTCTCATTGTCGCGTGCCGCGTCCGTGAACTTCAAAGTAGGTCATGCCAGGCATGACACTATCCTCGCCATAGGTCGTCATGAACTCAGACGTGGTGCCGTCCGCGTTGTCGCAGACCGCCCAAGGCGGGGCGAGCGCCACAGCTGGCGATGCCGCAAGAGCCGATATGACGGCTGCTGCCTTCAAAGCCCCTGCCCCGGCTTCACATCGCGCAGTTCCATCGCCTGCGCTGGATCGCGCAGCATCTGGGCCACGGGCGACTGGCGCTTGACGTCCTGGCGGTGGCGCAGCGTCAGCACGATGGCACCGATCATGGCAACCAGCAGGATCAGACCCGAAAGCTGGAACAGCAGAAAGTAGTCATCATAAAGGATCAGACCCAGCGATTCCGTGTTGAACTTCTCAGGATCCGTCACTTGCGCGCGCAGGCCTTCCGCAGCCTCCGATGCGGTCCAGGACCCGAAGGCCATCACGAACTGCATCAGGATCACAACGCCAATCAGCAGGCCCAGCGGCAGGTATTTCGCCATTTCCGCCTTTAGCTCGGCAAAATCCACGTCGAGCATCATCACAACGAACAGGAACAGCACCGCGACCGCGCCCACGTAGACGATAATTAGCAGCATCGCGACGAACTCCGCCCCCAGCAGCACAAAAAGCCCTGCGGCAGAGAGGAAGGACAGGATCAGCCAAAGCACCGAATGCACCGGGTTGCGGCTGATCACGGTGAAGAGCCCGCCCGCGATCACGCTGATCGCAAACAGATAAAACGTAAAGACAATCATGCCTCACCCTCTTTTTCGTCCAACACCTGCTGGGCCAGTTCCAGCGCGCGGGTCATGGCGGGGACACCGGCGAAAACCGACATCTGCCCGATGGTCTCTGTGATGTGCTGTTTGGTGGCCCCGGCCTCCAGCGCATGGCGCACGGTCTGGCGCAGGGCGATGTCATTCTGGGCACCCTGCATGGTCAGCCCTGCGAGCGTCAGCAGCAGACGGGTGCGGGCGTCCAATCCGCCTTTGTTGACCGTATCGCCAAACATGAAGTCCATCATGTCCTTCGGCATGGTACCCATCATCGCCTCAAACCCCTTGGGCGTGAATGCCTCTACGCCCGGAAAGGCCTTCGCCATTTCCTGCGCCTGACGCATCATCGCTTCGAAGGGGTTTTTGTCGCTCATCGGTAGGGCGCATCCATCTCAAGGTTGCGCGCGATCTGCGCTTCCCAGCGCTCGCCGTTCTCCAACAGCTTTTCCTTGTCGTAGTAGAGCTCTTCCCGCGTCTCGGTAGAGAACTCAAAGTTCGGCCCCTCGACAATCGCGTCCACCGGGCAGGCCTCTTGGCAGAAGCCACAGTAGATGCACTTGGTCATGTCGATGTCATAGCGCGTGGTCCGGCGCGAGCCGTCTTCGCGCGGTTCGGCGTCAATCGTGATGGCTTGCGCGGGGCAGATCGCCTCACAAAGCTTGCAGGCGATGCAGCGTTCTTCGCCATTGGGATAGCGGCGCAGGGCGTGTTCGCCGCGGAAGCGTGGGCTGAGCGGCCCTTTTTCGTGCGGGTAGTTCAGCGTCACCTTCGGCTTGAAGAAGTACCGCATGCCGATCATGAAGCCTTTGATGTAGTCCTTGAACAGGAAGTACCCGGCGGCGCGTGAATAGTCGATTTGGGTCATATCAGCCTCCCACTCCCCAGCGCGCATAGACGCCCCAGAACCATTCGAACTTGGCCGCGAAGGCCACGAAAACCACCCAGAATAGGCTGAACGGCAGGAACACTTTCCAGCCCAGACGCATCAACTGGTCATAGCGATAGCGCGGCGTGATCGCCTTCACCATGGAGAACATGAAGAAGACCAGCAGCATCTTGAGGAACATCCAGAAGAAGCCGTCTGGCAGGAAGCCCACGGGGCTCAGCCAGCCACCCAGGAATAGCAGCGACACCAGCGCACACATCAGGACGACGGCAACCAATTCGCCGATCATGAAGAGCAGGAAGGGGGTGGAGGAATATTCCACCTGATAGCCCGCTACCAGTTCCGATTCCGCTTCCGGCAGGTCAAACGGCGGGCGGTTGGTTTCGGCCAGGGCGCTCACGAAGAAGAGGATCAACATCGGGAAGTGGATCACCCAGTTCCAGGCAAAGATGCCCGCAGCCCCGTCTTGCGCTTGCACGATGGTCGTCAGGTTCATGGACCCGGCAGAGATGATCACACCGATGATGATCAGACCGATGGAGACCTCGTAAGAAATCATCTGCGCGGCAGACCGCAGCGAGCCGAGGAAGGGGTACTTGGAGTTCGACGCCCAGCCGCCCATGATGATCCCGTAGACCTCGAGCGAGGAAATCGCAAAGACATAGAGGATGGCGACGTTGATATCGGCCAGAATCCAGCCTTCGTTGAAGGGGATCACGGCCCAGGCGATCAGCGACATGACCAAAGCGATCATGGGGGCTAGGAAATAGACAGGACGGTCGGCACCGGCAGGGACCACAACCTCTTTGAAGACGTATTTCAGCAGGTCCGCAAAGCTCTGCAGTAACCCGAATACACCCACCACGTTGGGCCCGCGCCGCATCATCACGGCGGCCCAGATCTTGCGGTCGGCGTACATCAGGAAGGCCAGCGCCAGAAGCAGCGGCAGAAGGATCAGCAGAACCTGCCCCAGGGTCAGCAGGCCAATGCCCAGATACGAGTTTGTGAAGAAATCAGACATCGTCCCTCATACCGTCGGAATGCCGCGTTCGACGCATTGAGCAGCGACGACTTCGGCATCAATTGTCTTCAAGCCGCGTGGCAGACTTGGTGAGATGGTGTAAACAGCATCCCCGCGGAATATTCCAGCCTCTTGGGTCACATTTGTGCGTACATGACGGGCAAAACCGTAACCCCGGATTAACGTGTACTGCGCGGCGGCGCATTCCGCGTAGTCTTCTACATCCTGCGTGCTAAGCGCCTTGGTCATGGCCACGTTGAATTGCACCAGATCACCGTCTAGCAGAACGGTCTCTACCCCCTTGTATTCAGGGATAAAATCCTCAGCCGTGGGCACCGGATCAACACAGGCGGCCAGGGTCAAAGGCAAGATCAGTGCTGCCGATCTCACTCCGCCGCCATGGGCGCTGCTGCGCGGGCCGCCGCATTTGCCGAAAGTTCGGCCATCAACTGGCTGGCGCGGGCGATGGGGTTGGAAAGGTAGAAATCCGCAATTGCAGGCTGGAAGGCCGCATCTTTGATTTTGCCGCGCTTTTCAGGCTGCCAGTCGTTTTCGGCAACCTGATCCACATCTGCCAGATGCGGAACGGCAGCCACCAGTTGCTGACGCAGCACCGCAATCGAATCAAACGGCAGTGTCGCCCCCATCTCTGCCGACAAGGCGCGCAGGATGGCCCAGTTTTCCTTGGCCTGTCCCGGTGCGAAGCTCGCGCGCTGCGCGACCTGTGGCCGCCCCTCGGTGTTCACAAAAAGCCCCGGTTCCTCAGTATAAGCCGCACCTGGCAGGATGATGTCCGCACGATGCGCGCCGCGGTCGCCGTGACTGCCCTGATAAATTACAAATGGCCCTTCAGGGATGTCGCCTTCATCTGCGCCAAGGTTGTAGATCACCTCGGAACCCAGCACGTCTGTCACGCCACCTTCTGCAGTGGCCCCGAGGTCCATCGCGCCCACACGACCAGCAGCCGTATGCAGCACCATGAAGGTGGATTTGGTGCTTTCTGCCAGCGCCATGGCTTCCGCCAATACCGCCGCACCATCCTCACGGGCCAAAGCGCCCATGCCGACGATGATCACGGAAGGCTTGTCACCCACCTCAGCATGATCACGCTTCATGAGCTCTGACAGGATCGCCGGGCTTTCGCCGATGTGGTTGTATTCATAGGTCAGATCAACCGCTGGCCCCACAACGCCAACACTCGCGCCGCGCGTCCAGGCCTTGCGGATACGGGCGTTCAGCACGGGGGCTTCTATCGCCGGGTTCGCGCCGATCAGCATGATGGCCTCTGCCGTATCAAGCTCCTCAACCGTCGCCGTGCCGACATAGCCAGAGCGGTTGCCGCTGGGCAGCTTGGCCCCATCGGTGCGGCATTCCACGATACCGCCCTGCCCTTCGATCAGGGTCTTGAGGGCAAAGGCCGCCTCAACGGAGGCCAGATCACCGATCAACCCACCAACCTTCTTGCCATTCATCGCCGCCGCAGCCGCAGCCAGCGCCTCAGGCCATTCGGCCGGGCGCAACTTGCCATTCTCGCGGATGTAGGGCTTGTCCAACCGCTGGCGGCGCAGCCCGTCCCAGACAAAACGTGTCTTGTCGGAAATCCACTCTTCGTTCACGCCGTCATGGTTGCGTGGCAAAAAGCGCATGACTTCGCGACCCTTGGTGTCCACACGGATGTTGGAGCCCAGCGCATCCATCACGTCGATGCTCTCTGTCTTGGTCAGTTCCCACGGACGCGCGGTAAAGGCGTAAGGCTTGGACACCAGCGCCCCCACCGGGCAAAGATCAATGATGTTGCCCTGCATGTTGCTGTCGAGCGTTTCACCAAGATAGCTGGTGATCTCCGCATCCTCACCACGGCCCGTCTGGCCCATCTTGTGCACGCCCGCGACCTCGGTCGTGAAACGCACACAGCGGGTGCAGGAAATGCAGCGGGTCATGTGCGTCTCAACCAGCGGGCCAAGGTCCAAATCTTCCGTCGCCCGCTTGGGTTCGCGGAAACGAGAGAAATCGACACCGTAAGCCATCGCCTGATCTTGCAGATCGCATTCACCACCCTGATCGCAGATCGGGCAATCAAGCGGGTGGTTGATCAGCAAAAACTCCATGACCCCCTCGCGGGCTTTCTTGACCATGGGAGAGTTCGTCTTGACCACCGGCGGCTGGCCCTCCGGCCCCGGGCGCAAATCGCGGACCTGCATCGCGCAGGACGCGGCAGGCTTGGGCGGGCCGCCCACGACTTCCACAAGACACATCCGGCAATTCCCGGCAATCGACAGCCGTTCGTGGTAGCAAAACCGGGGAATTTCGATGCCCGCTGTCTCGCAGGCCTGGATGAGCGTCATCGCGCCCTCCACCTCGATTTCCTTGCCGTCGATGTTGATCTTGCGGATGTCGCTCATAGGTTCACTTTGCCCTTAGCAGGGAGCCGATGCGGCTGCCCTTTTGAATCTCTGCATTTCCGAGCGCACAATAGCTTTGCGGATCAGAAGTATCGACCCCTTTTGCTTTGAAAAAAGCAGCCCCGCGGGCACGCATTCGGTCTTTTTCTGCATCACTGTCGGTATAGGCCTCAATCTCGGCCTCCGAATAGCCCATTTGAAGGGCTTTGTTGTTCAGATTGCGTACATATCCGATGGCCTTCAGCATCCGGGCAGAGATCGTCGGACATTGCTTGCGAATGATGTCAGCAATTCCAAGGTCCAGCAATGCGTCGTCTATTTCAGGCACGTCCCGAAGCGGGGGTTTGGCCGCCACCGGGCTGGCCAGGATTGCGACTGACAAGGCCGTTGTAAAAATGATGCGCATAGGTGCTCTCCTCACGGTCAACGGGCATAGATACCCGCCACCAGAGATGGCGTCTGAGCGGCGTGATATGCAATAACAGCCCCATGGAACAAGGCCTTAGTTGCGAAAAAGCGCCTAAATTCTTTGAGCTTGCGGGCACCGGCCCTGATAAACCAGCCGCCCATCGATAATTGGCAGCTGCGCCTCTTCATCCAGCGGATCAATGTTCCACTTCACATCAGATGTGCCGTAACTCTCAATGCAATGCCTGACGGCCTCATGATGTGCCGCAAGCCGCGCACCCGTCAGGGACTTGCCGGGGTCCCGTACGGTGACGGTAAAGACGTCCCGCTGCCGATCCACCTTGCTGATTTTCGCCCGGAAGAATTCGCCGTCATACTCAATGCGGTTCTGGCTGTCCGTACATCCGGCCAACACGGCACATACAGCGGCCCCCAGGACAAGCGATCTGATCATTTCTGCACCCTCGAATGTGTCGGCCGCAGATGCGGCGCCTTGTCGATCACGACGATGGAATCATGCACATGTAGCCCTGAGAACTCCGCACCCATCTCGGGCAGGCGCAGACGGTTCTTGCCGTGGTACCAATTGTGCATGTCATCAATCATTTCACGCACCGTGTTAAAGAAGTTTCCCTTCTCGCGAAAGCCTCCACCGAAGCGGGGGTAATAGGCGGTGTGCAGGTCCTCAATCATGTAAGTGCCGCCCTGCGTAAGCTGGGGATAGAGATGCCGCAGGCTTGCATCGATGTGGTGCATCCGGTGGCTGCCATCGTCCAGTACCGCGTCGATGCCGCCCATCTCTTCGACCACGCCCGCCAGAAACTCCGGATCGTCTTGCGAGCCGATGCGCACCATGCCCGATTGCCCGTCGTATTGCGCACAATCGGGGTTGATGTCGATGCCGCAGATCACCGCATCCTCGCCAAAATAGCGCCGCCACATCTGCAGGGAGCCGCCGTTGTTCACGCCAATCTCCAGGAATTTCACAGGCGTGCCGCGATACCGGGCAAAATAGCGGTCATAAAGCGGCAGATAGTGATGCCACTTGTGCACCTTGACCCCTTCGTTGCCCGCGTAGATGCCCAGCAGATCGCCGTCAAAGCCATACCGCTCCCGAATGTCTGCCGCGACATCGCCGTCCTCGGGGAAACGAAATTTCTTCATGGCTCTGCTCCTGAAGCGGCGGAAGCTCTACCGGCCCCTACCCTTGATACGTCTCTAGCAAGTGACGCAGCATCGCGCAAATGTTCTCAGGCAACATGACCCTGGCACTGGTGAGTCCGGTACATTTCCGCTTCGCGCAGATGCTCCCAGCCAAAAGCGTGATCGCTGTCGCCATGGGCGCGCCTGTGTGCCAACCGCGCCAGCGCCTCCGCCAGCGTCGGCTGATGGCCCGGTTCAACCCACCACATGACAAAATGCATCTCGCCCAGAACCTCGAACCATTCGGCACGCCGTTCATAGAACTGCCGGTGCACCGTGCCCCAAACGAATTTCTCCAGGCTTTCCACATCCTCCCAAACGGTCAGATTGGGAACATAACGCGGATCGCCATCAATCGCGGCCTCCGTATTCCCGGCCCCAGCCGCACCTTCCATAATCCAGACAAAACCCGGCATCCGCTTGCCCAAGCCATTGATCCGGTCGAGATTGGCCATGAACTCCGCCACGCGGGGATCATCAGTGGGGGCTACAAGCCGCCCCACGTTCAGCTCAGCAAGGTGCATGTTTTTCATGTTGCCACCCTCGCCGAATGCAACAACAACGGCAAGCTCTCACTATCCGGAATCCTGAGCAATAAGCCCCTCTTCCCTAGCATCACATGCAGCTCCAGCCTCCGAAGAGACCGAGTCCAAGCAAGCGCAACCGAAAAAATGGAATGCGGCGCAGCCGCGCAATCAGATCACGCGTGCCTACTTGCGACGCCGTTCCCGCAATGGCGACACCCCATCCAGCGCCTTGCGCAGGAAAGCAATGGTCAGATTGCCGCCCACATAGACCAACCCGACCAAAGCCACATACCCCCAGGCCGGGAACAGGCCATATGTGATCGCCTGATGCGTGGCCCATGTCGGTACGGCAAAGATCGCGAGTGAGACAAGTGCCGCCCCAAGGCTCAGCAATCCATCCCAGATGTTCTTGAAAAATCCCATGGCTGCACCCTGCATGGCAGCGGCAGAACCTGCAAGCGGGACGTTTGCAGGGCTATCGCTTTTGAGATTTGGTCGCGGTTCTGATGAGTTCGAGCATGAATGTATCCTGCCATCCGGCGCGTTTCAGCTTTCCTCGCATTGATCCTTTTGACGGTTCGGAGCGGGCGAGGTTGAGAGCGATGCGCCGTAGGATAGAGAGATTTTCGGGTCCGTTGTCTTTTCTGTTGCGCGCGGCGTCCTCGTTCATGGAGACGTCGAGCACCCAGTGAAGGCTGTTCTCGATACTCCAATGGGCGCGGGTGATGGACAGGAAACGCTCGGGAGAGAGCGGCGCGCTGATGAGGAAGTAGCGAGTTTGGCATGAGGTTTTATCGCCGACTTCGCGGGTGGCGACGACCTTTCCGATGGCCCTGAGCCCGGGCCAGTGATGCCGCTCGTCGAGCCAGGCAACGTCATGCGAGATCAACGCCTTGCGCGTCTCCAGTCGACCGTGTCCTGCGTCAACATTCTGATAAGTTTCACAGTTTTCGACATTTCCAGGATCATCCAGCCAGAGTGCCACATCCTCGTGCAGCGTCTCCTGATTGCGTTTCAGCGCCAGAACATAATCACCGCCAGCCTGCGTTACCGTCTCGGCTGTAGTGCGCTGCGTGTGCATAGCGTCCGCCGTCACAATCCGCCCCTTCAACGACAGCATGTTCAACAGCGCGGGCAGCGCCGTAATCTCGTTGGATTTTTCGTCAACAGCGACCTGCCCGAGTACGAGCCTGGCCTCAGCCGCAAAAGCCTGCACGAGGTGTAACGCCGACTGCTTCTTCGCCCTGTCGAAGGAGCGCCGCAACGACTTGCCATCAACCGCAATCACCTCGCCCAACTGGTCAGCGAACCCCTCTGTCAGGCGAAGCATCACTGACTGAAACGTGCCAGGATCGAGGGCGTTGAACAGGTCAGAGAACGCATCGTGGCTCGGTATTCCGTGCTTCAGTGTCATGAATGTGCGCAAAAACGGCTCTTTCGTCGTGCCAAATAGCGCCATGTCGCAGCAACCCTCGCCGCCACACATGGTCGACAACAGGCCGATCATAAGCATCTCATGAAGATCATGCCGTGTAGCGTTGCTCGTACGAGGGTCTTCAACGCCCTCAAAAATATGAGAAAAATCTTCCATCGCGGTCGCATCCTTTACTAATGACGCAATCCGTATGAATCCAATCAGACGTGATGCATAGTCAATATTTCAAAAGCGATTCCCCTGGGGACGTTTGCGACGGATTTCCCCGTCAACCGCGCTTCAGATGGGCCCAACCGAAGGCATGATCACTCTCGCCATGGGTCTCCAGATGTCGAAACCGCGCCATCGCCTCCGCCACATCGGGTCGGTGCCCCACGGGTATCCACCACATCACAAGCCGCAAAACGTCGCCCATGTCGTACCATTCTGCGCGGCGGTCGTAGAATTTCTTGTGCACCGTCTTCCACACAAAATGTTCCAGACTGGCCAGATCCTCCCAGACCGACAGGGTCGAGGCGGTGCGCGGATTGCCCCCAAGCGGCCCGGTGGGGTCAAGCTGCTCTGCTTCCATCCCGTCACCATCCAGCATCCAGACAAAGCCCGGCGCGCGCTGCGCGATCCCATTCACCCGGTCGATGTTATCCGCAAAATCCGCAACTCTCGGATCGTCCCAGTCATGTTTCAGAACGCCTAAATTGAACTCCGCCAAATGATGGCCCAGCGGCTGTTTCATTCGACCAGCACCCCATACCCTTGAAACACAACAAACCCTAGTATCACCACACACAGCAGGGCCATTGCGGCGTTCATCCCGACGCTGGCCTCAATCACCAATCCAAGAAGCGACTGACCAACGCCAAAGCCCCCAATCAAGGCCATCAGGCCGCCCAACCAGAACAACCAATCCTGCGTGGGGGCGAAATAGCCGCCCACAAGGATCATAAGCAAACCGATCCCAAGCAGGCCAGCCGCGACGCCCACCTCTGCGAGCGCGCTCATGACATCTTCTTTCTTCTCTTCAGGTAACTGCCCAGGTTGTCGGTGGCGTTTTTCGGCTGCGTCAAATCGACTCGGGGGAGCACATTCCGGTTTTCTGATTGAGGATTTCATGAGTCGATCAGGGCATGTCTGGCGAACCCACCCATACCAGCGGACTTGCTGAACTCTCGAAGTCCCAACTGATTGAATTGATCGAAACGCAGCGTGAGACGATTGCGTATCTTGTCGAGGAGAACCGGCGACAGGCAGAGATGATCGTTGTGCTTGAGCAGCGGATTGAGGGGCTTGAGCGTCGCCTTGCGTTGAACAGCCGGAACAGCAGCAAGCCTCCGTCGAGTGACAGCCCTGCGAAGCCGACGGCGAAGGGCAGGAAGGATCAGCGCGGGCAACTGGATCGCAAGCCCGGCGGTCAGCCGGGGCACAAGGGCACGACCCTGGAGCAGACGGACACCCCCGACGAGGTTGTCGACCATCATCCACAAGCCTGTCCCGACTGCGATCATGATCTGACGCAATGCCCCTCGCAGGGGTTTGCAGCCCGGCAGGTGTTCGACCTGCCGCCGCCGCCACCCCTCACGATCACTGAGCACCGGGCTCATAAGTGCACATGCCCGAACTGCGGAAAGCACGTGCGCGGCACGTTCCCGGAAGGGGTCAGGGCACCGGTTCAGTACGGCAATCATATTGCGGCCATGGCGAGCTATCTTCAGACGTACCATTGCATTCCCGATGACCGTCTGTCGCAGGTCTTTCGTGACCTGTTCGGCGTGCGCATTTCCGCCGCCACACTGGCGCGGCTGATTGCGAAGGTGGCGGAGGGCATGCTGTCTTTTGCAGACGCTGTACGTGACGCCTTGTGCGGTGTGCAGGTGGCGGTGAAACATCTGGATGAAACAGGTCTGCGGGTTGAAGGCCGAAACCGGTGGCAGCATGTCATCTGCTCATTGACCCTGAGCCATTTCCGGATGGGGGCGGGCAGAGGCGATCTGCTGTCCGGCGTATCGGGGATTGCGGTGCATGACAACTGGGCATCCTACGCCAGGATGGAGGAGGTCGTGCACGGCCTTTGCAATGCCCATCACATGCGCGAGTTGCAGGCGCTCGTCGATATCGAAAAGGAAGCATGGGCTGCGATGATGCAGACTATCCTGCTGGACGCGAAAAGGGCGGCCGCCAGCGCCCGGGCAAACGGTCGGGATCATGTCGCGGCGCATGTGGTCAAGGCCATCGATGAGCGCTACGACACCTGCATCGCGCAGGGGCTGTCGTTACATGAAAACCAGCCACCGCTGAAACCCGCACTGCCCGGCAAATCCCCCCGAGGACGACCAAAACGGCGAACCGGACACAATCTCGTGCTGCGATTGCGTGACCGCAAGGCCGATGTCCTGCGCTTCCTTACCGACTTGCAGGTTCCCTTCACAAATAACGAGGCCGAGAGGGATCTGAGAATGGGCAAGGTCCGTATCAAGGTCTCGGGATGCTTCCGCACACTGACCGGCGCGGAAAACTTCTGCACCCTCAGAACCGTGATCGAAACGGCACGCAAACAGGGCTGGTCAATAATCGAAACACTCCAGAAAACCGCCGATCAACTCATCCAGAAACTCGAACCGACCTGACAAAATCAAGCGTCTGAAACGCCCCAGAGACAACCTGAATAGTTACCTCTTCAGAAGAACGTTTGGGGAGCCATTTCACATGCAATCTCCGATCGGCACCAATATGCGGGGACCGATTTGCGGGATCAACAGTGCATACTCACATAGCACAACGGGTCAGGCCCGATGCAATCCAACACGCGAGGCTATCACATCTCAGGGGCAGAGGTAATCCGACACCGGCGCATCCGGAAAGGCCCCTGCCGCATCGCGGCAGATCACATTGCGGGTGTCTTTGGCATTGCTGGCATAACGTTCGAAAGTCGGGTTGCCTGACCACCACATGTAGCCCGTCAGGGCCAGCGCCAGCAGCACCAGCCACTTGCCAAACCACTCCAGCAGAAGCGCAATCAGCAGAAAGATCACCACCCAAATGCCAAAGGCAATCAGGTTCGGCGTCTCAATCGCAGCGTTATGCAGGCTGGACATATAGGCAAAGACCAGACCAAAGGCCGCCACCGCGAGCCCCAAAGGCCCAAAGGACTTCTTCTCGCTCTCATATTCCATGCCACGCTCCTATCCGCCGCGCTGCCACGGCTACCTGCAAGGGGTGAAGAAAGCCTTCACGCCAGTCAATTGAGACCGAGGACAGCACCGCCCCGGCCCGAGTCGGCATCTTGGTTAATGGAGAGTTTAGGCCAAATTATGGCGACTTACGCGTACCTGCGCATCACTGTTATAATGCAGCGCCTTTTCAGCACCGGCGAAAGAACTGGAATAGGTTAAAGTTTGGATCAGTCCCGGGTTCCTCTGATCGCAATAAAGAAAAGGACTCACGGCGCACTAAAATAGAAGCTCAAGACCATGAGCCAAATCACGAGCAATAGTGCACAAGCGCCGAACGCGTAACGAACCAAAGGCCCATCAGGACGGTGTTTTCCAGAAAGCAGCTTTGTCTGGATCGCGAACAGTCAAACGATCAAACCGAAGCAGGAGGCTATCATCACGATCTCAAACGTAGTGAAATCGCCCTGAAAGATCTGTCTGCTAAATCGGCCCAAAATCTGGAGCGGTACCTTGAGCCAATCGCCTTTTAGCAAACTTGTTACTCCGCCGCGACCAAGCCCACTTTGCCGGACCTTTTGTGCTGAATGCGCTCTTCGATCTCGTCCCGGAAGTGACGGATCAGGCCCTGAATGGGCCAGGCCGCAGCATCGCCAAGGGCGCAGATCGTGTGGCCCTCAACCTGCTTGGTGACGTCCAGCAGCATGTCGATTTCCTCGACCTCCGCCTCGCCTTTCACCAGGCGGTCCATCACCCGCATCATCCAGCCCGTGCCTTCGCGGCAGGGCGTGCACTGGCCGCAGCTTTCGTGCTTGAAGAATGCCGCCAGACGCCAGACCGCCTTGATGACGTCGGTGTTCTTATCCATCACGATCATGCAGCCGGTGCCGAAGGAGGATTTATTCTCCCGCATCCAGTCGAAATCCATGATCGCATCATCAAGGCTCGACGCAGGCAGCACAGGACAGGACGCACCGCCGGGGATCAGCGCCTTGAGGTTATCCCAGCCCCCTTTGACCCCGCCGCCGTGCTTTTCGATCAGCTCGCGGACGGACAGCGACATCTCTTCTTCAAACACACAGGGCGTGTTCACGTGGCCGGTGATCGCAAAAAGCTTGGTGCCCGCGTTGTTGGGACGACCAAATCCTGCAAACCACTCCGCCCCGCGCCGCAGGATAGTTGGCACCACGGCAATCGATTCCACGTTGTTCACCGTGGTTGGGCAACCATAAAGCCCCGCGCCCGCCGGGAACGGCGGCTTCATGCGCGGCATGCCCTTCTTGCCCTCAAGGCTTTCCAACAGGGCGGTTTCCTCACCACAGATATAGGCTCCGGCCCCATGGGTCAGGTAGATGTCGAAATCCCAACCGGATTTGCAGGCGTTCTTGCCGACAAGGCCCGCATCATATGCTTCATCAATCGCGGCTTGCAGCGCCTCGCGCTCACGGATGTATTCGCCGCGGATATAGATGTAGCAGGCGTGCGCATTCATCGCGAAAGACGCAATCAGGCAGCCTTCGATCAGCGTATGCGGATCGTGGCGCATGATCTCGCGGTCTTTGCAGGTCGCGGGCTCCGATTCGTCTGCGTTCACAACCAGATAAGCAGGCCGCCCGTCGCTTTCCTTGGGCATGAAGGACCACTTCAACCCCGTCGGAAAACCCGCACCACCCCGGCCGCGCAGGCCAGAGGCTTTCATCTCTTCGATGATCCAGTCCCGGCCCTTCTTGATGATGCCCGCCGTGCCATCCCAATGGCCACGTGACTTGGCACCCTTCAAAGAACGATCCGCCATCCCGTAAAGGTTGGTGAAAATCCGGTCCTGATCTGCAAGCATCCGCGATGCCTCCTCTTGTGCCCCGAATAGCGGGGCCTTCTAGTCTTTTTCGTCCGCCCGCTGCTGCCACATCTGCCAGGCCACAACAAGAGCCCAGAAGTAGGCAGCAAGCGCCGCAAAGTCGAACAGGAACATGTAGCGGGCGGTGATGCCCAGATCCTGCCCCCAAAGCTGCACGCCCAGCCAGATCAACATGGCACCCGCAATGACCAGACCTGCAATCTGGCCTTTGCGGGCGAATGCCTTTTGCCTGGCGTCGCTCATGCCTTAGGCGTCTCCCTCTTTGGCAAACTCAGCGGCCTGATCGATCCAATTGTCCCGTTCGATGCGACCCTTGAATTTCAAGCGGCTGTCCACCCAGGCGACCTCGCCCGGGCCCCATGCGGCAATCTGCCAGAAGTGGTAGAAGCCCAGATCATTCAGCACACCTTCCAACTTTGGCCCGACGCCGCTGATCCGTTTGAGATCATCTGGCGTGCCGCGCGGTGCGGAGAGCGTCTCCGGCTCAGCCTCTGCACCGGCATCGCTGGCTCCATCTGCTGCTGAGGCCTTGGCCTTCGAAGCCGCTGCTTTCTTGCCGCCGGCGGTGGCATCATCTGCTGCGCCAGCTGCGTCTGCACTCTTGGAGGAAGCGCTGTCAGCATCGGCAGCGTCGCCGCCAGTTCCACTTTTCTCAGCTGCGCCCGACGCACCTGCACCCTCACCTTCGTACTTCCAAGAGCCTTTGCGCGCAGCCAGGTCAGCCTCACCCGCAAGTGCCGTGGACGGTTTCACCTTTGCGCCAGCGTCAGCGGACGCAGCAGAAGAGGCTGCTTTGGCACCGTCTGCTGCAGCTGCTGAACCTGCAGCACCGCCTGCCCCGGCCACGGCGTTCGACGCTGCATCTGAGGCCGCTTCGGCAGCCCCCGCCTCAGCTGCGGCTGCATCTGCTGATCCGCTGCTTGCACCCGCGCTGGCTGCACCTGCTGCAGCCGCCGCAGCACCTGACGCAGCCGCCCCGGCACCCGTTGCATTCGGGCCTCTCTTGCCCGCGCGAACGTCCTCTAGATCTGCTTTGGCGGTCCCTTCGGGGCAGAGAAAGAAGGTTAGAAGGAGCCCCACAATACCGGCCACAACGATCCCGGCAAAGAGCCCCTGAATGATGCGCCAATCACCAACCATCACCAGTATGGCTGCAATTATTAACCCAAGCACCGCTGCGACAATCCAACTTGTGACTGTGCAGCTGCGCGTATCCGTGTTCTGAGACATTCTTTAGTTCCCCCCTGGTCCCGAGATTTCCTCAGGTATCATACATTCCGTCTTCTTCGGCGCGCCGGGAAAATTCCGTCTCCTCTCCCCGTGCGAGCTTGCCTGCCTGATCGACCCAGCTGTCGCGGCTGACCCGGCCTTTGAACCCTTTGAGGTTCTGGTCGACCCATGCCACTTCCTCTGCGCCCCATCCGGCGATCTGATCGTAGTGGAAGAAACCCAATTCGTGCAACAAACGCTCAAGTGCAGGGCCCACGCCTTTGATCAGCTTGAGGTCATCCGCCTTGCCCCCGCGCGCTTCCGTAAGGCCTTTGGGCTGGGTGCCCGCGCCCTCTGCCGAAGTGGTTTGCGGTGAGGCTGACGCCTTGGCCTCAGCTTTCTTACCCGCCTTGGCCGCAGACTTCTTTGCAGGTGCTGCCTTGGTCTTAGTTGCGACCGCTTTCGCCTTTGGCTTAGCCGCCGCAGGTTTCTTGGCAGCACTTGCCTTGGGCTTGGCAGCGGCATTGGCCGCCTTGCCCTGCCAGGGCGCGATCAGCGGCACTTCGGTGCCGTCAATCCGCTTAACCGTATCGCCGATGCCCGTGGCCAGCGCGACAGAGGCATTGTACTGGGTCTTGCCGCTTTCGTGTTCGGTGAGGCTGGTAAGCCCCTTGAGCGGCTCGGACGAGAACCGGCCGTTCTGCGGCCCCGGCGTGGGCACTTTGCCTTCCGCGAGCTCATCGAGGATTTCGTTGAACCGCGCGACGGTCAGGTCTTCGTAATAATCTTTGCCGATCTGGGCCATCGGTGCGTTGGCGCAGGCTCCGAGGCATTCGACCTCTTCCCAGGTGAACTTTCCATCCGCGCTCAGCGTATGAGGCCGGGCCGCAATGCGTTCTTTGCAAACGGACACAAGGTCTTCCGCCCCGCAAATCATGCAGGTTGTGGTGCCGCAAATCTGGATATTCGCAACGGAACCCGTGGGTTGCAGCTGGAACATGAAGTAGAAAGTCGCGACCTCCAGCCCCCGAATATGGGCCATATCAAGCATATCACACACATGCTCAATCGCCGGACGGCTAAGCCAACCCTCCTGCTCCTGCGCGCGCCACAGCAGCGGAATAATGGCCGAGGCCTGACGGCCCTCAGGGAACTTCGTCATCTGCGCCTCGGCCCATTTCTGGTTGTCGGGCGTGAAGGCGAAGGTGTCTGGTTGGTCATGGTGAAGACGGCGGAGCATTCATTCAGGCCTTTGCACTGTTGGAAGCCATGGGAGCCTCCGGCGGGAGTATTTTGGGCATAAAGAGAGAGAGAGTGACAGGTGCATTACCGATCAATCTCCCCGAACACCACATCCATGGTGCCGATGATCGCGGCGACGTCGGCGAGTTGATGGCCCTTGGAGATATGGTCCATCGCCTGCAGGTGCAGGTACCCCGGCGCGCGGATTTTGCAGCGGTAGGGTTTGTTGGAGCCATCTGCCACAAGATAGACGCCGAATTCGCCCTTGGGTGCCTCGACAGCGCAATAGACTTCGCCCTCGGGCACGTGGAACCCTTCGGTGTAGAGCTTGAAGTGGTGAATCAGGCTTTCCATGTCCGTCTTCATGGCCGTCCGGCTGGGCGGTGTGATCTTTCCTCGGGCCAGCACGTCGCCCTGTCCTTCGGGCGCGCGCAGCTTTTCGATGGCCTGCAGAATGATCGAGGTCGACTGGCGCATTTCCTCCATCCGGCAGAGGTAGCGGTCAAAGCAGTCGCCGTTCTTACCCACCGGCACCTGGAAGTCGAATTCGTCGTAGCATTCGTAAGGTTGCGCGCGGCGCAGGTCCCAAGCGAGGCCCGATCCTCGTACCATGACGCCAGAGAAGCCCCATTCAAGGATGTCTTCCTCGGTCACCAAACCGATGTCCACGTTGCGCTGTTTGAAGATGCGGTTGTCCGTGAGCAGCGTGTCGATGTCCTCGATCATCTGCGGGAACTCATGCGCCCATGTCTCGATGTCATCGATCAGATCATCGGGCAGGTCTTGATGCACACCGCCGGGCCGGAAGTAGGCCGCGTGAAGACGCGCCCCGCAGGCCCGTTCGTAGAAGATCATCAGCTTCTCACGCTCTTCAAAGCCCCAGAGCGGCGGGGTCAGCGCGCCTACGTCCAGCGCCTGCGTTGTGATGTTAAGCAAGTGGTTCAGAACGCGCCCGATCTCGGAATAAAGCACCCGGATCAGAGAGGCGCGGCGCGGCACTTGCGTGCCCGTCAGCTTTTCAATGGCCAGACACCAGGCGTGTTCCTGGTTCATCGGGGCCACGTAGTCCAGCCGGTCGAAATACGGTAGGTTCTGCAGGTAAGTCCTGCTTTCCATCAGCTTTTCGGTGCCCCGGTGCAGCAGGCCGATATGCGGGTCGCAGCGTTCGACGACTTCGCCGTCCAGTTCAAGCACCAGCCGTAAAACACCATGTGCCGCAGGGTGTTGCGGACCGAAGTTGATGTTAAAATTGCGGATCTTCTGTTCGCCTGTGAGGGCGTCTTCGAAACCCTTGCTGCCGTCCATCATGAGGTTCCTCCGTCAAGGTGCGCCGCCGTGCGGAACACCTTGGTCAGCAATTTCCAACCACCATCTACGTTTACGAAACCCAAATGGTCCTCATAGCGCAGTGGTGGCACGTCCACGGTCAGATGCACGCGTGCGATATCGTCGCCCGCCTGATCCATCGACAAAATCTCGTAGCCTGCCGATCCCGGGAACGGCTCTCGCCCCCGTACCCGCTCCAGGTACGACGCCTTGTTCCAGAACGTCGCTTGGCCATCTTCGATCAGCGTCATCTGGAATTGTTCATGGCACAGGCCCTCGAACACCTCCGCGCGCGCGAAATAGACGGCCTCGCAATAGGCCACCGCAACATCGCGCAAATCAGACTGAAGCGTGCCTGCTCCGTCCATCATTCCTTGCGCTCCCAAAACGCGGGCTCTTTCTTGGGCACCCGCACCGGCAGGCGTTCGGGCTGGGGTGTGGCACCGATGAGGCGCTTGATGGCTTCGAGCAGCTTTTCCATCACAACTTCTCCAACTCTTGCAGTTTCAGGCCCATCCACCAGAGCAGACCGATGGTGCCAAGGGGCACGAGGCAAATCGCCGCCCAGTATTTGTTGATGCCGAAGAACGGCAGCAGTTTGACCATGGGCACGGCCGTCAGGGCCGACAGGATCAGCCACCAGACCATCAGGAGGCCTCTTCCTTTTTCTCATCCCCAGGAAGGATGTACTCCGCCCCTTCCCAAGGCGACATGAAGTCGAACTGTCGGTATTCCTGCACCAGCTTCACGGGCTCATAGACCACGCGCTTTTCGACTTCATCATAGCGCACTTCGGTATAGCCCGTAGTTGGGAAATCCTTGCGCAGCGGGTAGCCGCGAAAGCCATAGTCGGTGAGGATACGTCGCAGATCCGGGTGGCCGCTGAAGAGGATGCCGAACATGTCGAACACCTCGCGCTCGAACCAATTGGCAGAAGGGTGCACCGCACAAAGCGAAGGCACCATGTCCTTTTCGCGCACGGCGACGCGCAAGCGGATGCGGTGGTTCTGGTACATGCTGAGCAGGTGGTAAACCACGTCGAACCGCTTGGCCCGGCCCGGATAATCAACGCCCGTGATGTCCACCAGGGTCGAGAACCGGCAGGTTGCATCGCTTTTGAGAAACTCGACCAACCCTGTGATATTGGCCAGCGCCACGTCCACGTTCAGCTCGCCCTGAGCGACTTCCCAGGACAGCACGCAGTCCGCGCGTTTGGCTTCGATGTAGGCACCAAGTTCTTGAAGTTGTTCGCTCATCTTGCCCCCTTAGCGGACGATTGTACCGGTACGGCGCATCTTTTTCTGCAGTTGCAGAATGCCATAAAGCAGCGCCTCCGCTGTTGGCGGGCAGCCGGGCACGTAGACGTCTACCGGCACGATCCGGTCGCAGCCGCGCACCACGGAATAGCTGTAGTGGTAATACCCGCCGCCATTCGCGCAAGAGCCCATGGAGATTACATAGCGCGGCTCGGGCATCTGGTCGTAAACCTTGCGCAGCGCGGGGGCCATTTTGTTAGTGAGCGTGCCAGCGACGATCATCAGGTCCGACTGGCGCGGGGAGGCTCGCGGGGCCGTGCCAAACCGTTCCAGGTCATAGCGCGGCATGGAGGTGTGCATCATCTCAACCGCGCAACAGGCCAGCCCGAAGGTCATCCAATGCAAGCTGCCGGTGCGCGCCCAATTGATCAGGTCTGCGGAAGAGGTGACAAGGAACCCCTTGTCCTGCAATTCGGCATTCAAGGCCTGGGTTGCAACGTCGCGGTCGGCCCCTGCCGTGTTTACGCCTGCCATGGCACTCATGGACGCAAAGTCTCCGTCTGGTTCTCCGCGTTGTAGCTACGCGGATGCGCCCTTGGGGTCAATGCCGACCCCGCGCCCTGAGACCTCAGGACGCGGGTAAATCACTAACTTTTTCACAACCAGGTCGCTGGGGCGAAACGATAGGCTTCACCATCGCTTAAGATACGCCCAAAACCGGGGAAATGGATGTGGCTGCCGGCCACCAGTGTCTTGTCCGCAGCTGCCATGTCAAAGAGACGGCGGCGGGAGGCGGCCGCCATCGCAGAATCGGTGTCGAAACCAAAACCAACATCCGGCATAGCGAGGTGAAGGTCCGCACTGTGCACCGTATCTGCAAGCATCAGCAGGTCACGATCGCCGCCGTCAATGTGCAGGACAGAATGGCCAGGCGTATGGCCGGGCGACACCATCAGTTTCACCCCCGGTGCCACCTCTGATCCATCCGCGACCTGCGTGACCGCATCGCCGTAGGCAGAAAGCGTGCCCTTCGCCAACTGGAACAGCCCCTGCGCTTCGGCAGGCGCTTGTGCCGCTGTGCCCTCGTCTGTCCAGAAGGCGGCTTCCGCTTCTGCCACCACAACCTCTGCATTCGGGAAGGCTGGTGCGCCCTCTGCCAGCATACCGCCGATGTGATCAGGGTGCAGATGCGTGATGATCAGCGTGTCGATATCGGCCGGCGTCACGCCAAGCGCAGCCATGCCTGCAGGCAGGTTCCCGAAGCCGGGGCCAAGGATATCCAGCGCGCCCATACCTGCGTCAATCAGGATGGTCCGATCATCCGATTGCAACAAATAGGCAGACACCGGCGCAGGCAGCGTGTCCGGGCCGAGCCCTGCGCTGGCGATTTCCTGGTCGATGGCATCGGCATCCGGCCCGAAAAAGAATCCCCTGCCCAAGGGCGCAATTCCGTCCAGCAAGGCGGTAATCCGATAGCTGCCCAAAGGTGCGCCGTAGAGGGCTGGCAAACCTGCAGCTGCGTGAGAGGCGGCGGCGGCCCCTGTCGGGGTCTGCAACGCTGCGGCCACCGGGGCAGCAGCTAGAGCTGTGGCGAAAGTACGGCGTGTAAGTTTCATGACAGTTCTCCAATATATGCTTCGTATACGATCTATTCGCATACGATATAAATAAAGTCAATCCTTTCCAGCACGAGCTAAATTCCCTATCTCTGCCATATGACCAAGACACCAACGATCTCCACGTTTGATGCTTTGCTATGCTACAACGTCTATGCGCTGAACCTCGCCTTCGGCCGATTTTACCAATCGGCTTTTGGTGAGACGGGCTTCACTTACCCGAAATTTCTGGTGCTAAAGGTGCTGTCAGAAGAAGGTGCGCTGTCGCTCTCCGACCTCTCTGCCCGGATCGGGGTCGAGCCGAATACCCTCTCTCCTATGGTCAAGAAAATGAGCGGCTTCGGGCTGATCGACCGGATGCGGGACTCTCAAGACGAGCGCCGCGTCTTGCTGACCCTTAAACCTTTCGGAGAGGCTGTATTGGAAGAAGCGTCAGAAGTTGTAGCCGCAGGTTGGGACGAACTTGGGCTTGATGAGGCTGCGGTCGCGGCCACCAACGAACTGCTTTCAAACGCACGGAAACGGTTGGAAGTGACCTCTCCCAAGCGCATCATGAAGCAGCCAAAACGGCCGTAAATTCTTAATTTTTACAAAGGCTTACAGTGGGGGCACAAATTGATGCCACCCTACTGCCACTCTAGCGCGCCCTTCTTCCATTCATAGGCGAACCCGATGGTCAGCACGGCAAGGAACACCATCATCGACCAGAACCCGACCATTGAGATGTCCTTGAAGGCCACCGCCCATGGGAACAGGAACGCGATTTCGAGGTCAAAAATGATGAACAGGATCGAGACGAGGTAGAACCGCACGTCAAACTTCATCCGGGCGTCGTCAAAGGCGTTGAAACCGCATTCGTAAGCGCTGACTTTTTCCGGATCCGGATTGCGCACCGCGATCACCACGGCGGCAAGGATCAGTACAAGGCCGAATCCCACCGCAACGGCAAGAAAAACAAGGATCGGCAGGTATTCCCGCAGCATGTCGTCCAACGGCTGGCTCCTTTGGCTTCGGCGACCCATCACATGTCCCCGGTCACCGGCTGATTGAGACATCACGAGGGGTTTAGCCCCGGGCGTCCAGAGGGTCAACGGGATGGCCTGTGATTGTGAGGCATCCACGCTGTTTTTCCACGATACACCGGGTTTTGCGAACCAATTCTTAAGGACCGTCTCATAGATCAAGGCTATGAAGTCCCCTGCCACTCTTACAGATCGCATTTGGCCCCAACGGCTGCAGACCATCGGCGCGCGTGTATCGGGCTTGCATATCGTGATCATCGCACTGTCGCTGATCATGACCCTGGGCGCGTGGCAATTCTCCAGATATCAGATCGAAACCCGGACACTCGCTCGTTTTGAACACACGAGAGACAGCGTAATCGACCTTTTGCACAACGGCATGCATAAGTATGAAGACGCGCTTTGGGCGGGCGTATCTGCGGTCGAATCCCACGGCGGGGACATGACGCTGGAAGAATGGCGCGCATTTGCTGAAACCTTACAGATTGACGTGAAGTACCCCGGCATCAATGGCATCGGGATAATCCACTTCGTGGACCGCGATGACCTTCCGACCTACCTTGCACAGCGCCGGGCGGAGCGGCCTGAGTTCACCATCTACCCGCAACACCCTCATCAATTGATGATGCCTATTTCCTTCATCGTGCCAGAAAGAACGAATAAGGAGGCGATCGGCCTCGACGTGGCCCATGAAAACAACAGGCGCAGTGCCGGGTTGGCGAGCAGGGACAGCGGAAGGGCCCGGATTACCGGGCCAATCACCCTGGTACAAGACAGTGGCCACACGCCCGGGTTCCTGTTTTATGCACCCTTTCAGGCAAGCACGACACAAGCCGCTGAGATAGCGGATCGGCCGCAACCCGCGGGCGCAGTTTATGCCCCATTCGTGGTGCGTAATCTGATGGACGGCCTCTTGGCCAAAGAGCGCCGCGATGTGCATTTCAGCATCACGGATGCGGGTGCCACCATTTATGACGAACACCTGACCAGCGACGCGCTCAGCGATCCTGATCCTCTTTATGCAGAGCAAATCACCCTGTCGCTATACGGGCGCGACTGGGTGATCGACATGCGCACCACTCTTGCGTTCCGGGCCAATAATTCCTTCGCCCAGCCTTGGGTGATCCTGTTTGGTGGGCTGGTGATCGAAGGGCTGATTATCACCCTTATCGTCACGATGTCGCAGGCAAATACTCGTGCGGTTGCCTATGCAAACAACGTCACCGAAGCACTTCAGGAAGAAAGCCGCAAATTGGCCAAGCGCACGGAGGAGATGGAGCAATTCGCTTACATCGCATCCCACGACCTGAGGACCCCTATCCGGGGCATAGCTGGCCTTACAGAAATTCTGCGTGACGATCTGGAGCCATATTTTTCTGATCCCTCTGCGAACCCTACAATCCGTCAGAACCTTGACCGGATCGAAGAACGCGCCATCCGAATGAACGAGTTGACTCGGGGCATCATCGACCTGTCACGGTCAGGAGAGGCAGAGCTGATCAATACGGCGCTTCCGCTCGACAAAAAGATAGAGGACATCAGAACCGACTTTGGTCTTACCGAAGAAGCTCTTGTTCTCACGTCCGACGTCCGCGAAGTCCGATATGACAACTTTGGTCTGCGCCGGGTTCTCGAAAACCTGGTGGGCAATGCGATCAAGCACCATGACAATCTGCGTCCGCTGCGGATCGATCTGATCGTTCAGAAGCAGAACGATCGGCTGGAGTTCACGGTTCTGGATAATGGACCGGGCATTGATCCAAGATACCACAGGCGCATTTTCGATGTATTTCAAACACTTCGCCACGCCGAAGATAGCGAAAGCACTGGCATCGGGCTGGCCATCGTAAAAAAGATCGTCGAACAGCACGGTGGGCAGGTATCGCTTGTGTCTGCCCCCGGCGAAGGGGCGGTTTTCCGGTTCGACTGGCCACACCCACCCGCCGCAGATATTCATCCCCAAAAACAAGGCTTTGGACATGCCGCAGCCTGACACCGCCACATCGATGAACATGATCGTTGTCGAAGACAGCGAAATTGACGTCGAAATCCTGCGTCGCACCCTCAAAATGCTGGGTGCTACCGGAGAGCTCGTGCATGCGCGGGACGGACAAGAAGCGCTTGACCTGCTCACGCGCCAACAAAAGAACAACGATGTGTTGTCTTACCCTTTTTTCGTCTTGCTGGATCTAAACATGCCCGGGATGAACGGTCATGAGTTCTTGGCTGAGGTGCGCCAGTCTCCGGCCATCGCGGATGCGCGCGTTTTTGTGTTGAGCACATCCAGCAGCGACCGCGACATTTCTCAGGCCTACCGCAACCAGGCGGCAGGATATCTGGTCAAACCCAACAACCGCGATGAATTCGCGGCTATGCTGGACCACCTGAATGCGTTTTGGCAGGCATGTGAACACCCCAAAGCACCTGAGGTCCACACGGCATAGCCCCGATGCTGTAGCCGGGGACTTAGCCCTTCACCCAATCAGGCCTACGCTTGTCAAAGAAGGCCCCAATGCCCTCCGCCGCTTCGTCGGTTTCCCACCGATCTGCCAGCACCCCGATGGTCATCGCCACCACTTCAGCATCAATCCGAGGGCCCAAATCCCGCGCCAGCTTCTTGGCCGCCGCCACCGCGCCGGGCGCGCAGGCAAGATAAGGGATCACCTCGGCCTCAATGGCCGCATCAAGGTCGTCCGCAGAGACAGCGCGCGCCAGCAACCCCAGTTCAATCGCTTCCGCCGCATCAAAAAGCCGTGCAGACATAAACACCCGGCGCGCACGCCCCTCGCCCATGCGGGCCAGCACATAGGGCCCGATGGTTGCCGGAATGATTCCCAATCGCGTCTCAGTGAATCCCATTTTCAAACCATGAACGCCGATGGCCACGTCACAGACCGAAGACATGCCGACCCCGCCACCAAAGGCGTTGCCTTGCACCCGGCCGATCAGGGGTTTCGGCAACGTATTAAGTGCCCCCAGCATCGTCGCCAGCTTGCCCGCTTCGGCGGACCGAGTCGCTGCATCCATATCCCGCTGCGCCCGCATCCACTCCAGATCACCGCCGGCGCAAAAACTGCGCCCGGACCCGGTCAGAACCACAACCCGCACAGCTTCATCAGCTGCCAGCATGCCCGCCGCCTCGGTCAGTTCCGCCAACATCTGCGCGGACATCGCGTTGTGCTTTTCCGCACGGTCCAGTGTCAGTGTGGCCACGCCGCGCGCATCCGTCTCTACCCGGATCGTTTCAAACATCCGCCGCCCCCCGCATCGCGCGTGCCATCCCCGCCGCCTCCTCCGGGATCTGCTGATCAAGGCCTGTCTCATAACCCAAAGCGCTTAGATGCGCGTTAACGGCCTCCGTCGCCACATTCCCCGCCGCCCCCGGCGCATAGGGGCAACCGCCCAGACCCCCGACTGCCGCATCAAAAACCCGAACGCCCAGAGACAATGACGCATCGATGTTGCTCAGCGCCCGGCCGTACGTGTCGTGATAATGCCCTGCGAGCCGCCCCACCGGCACCACATCGCGTACCGCCAGCAGCATCCGCGCGATGCTGTCCGGTGTGCCCGCGCCAATGGTATCGCCCAAGCTGATCTCATAGCAGCCCATGGCAAACAGCCGATCAGCCACCCGCGCCACAGCCGCAGGGTCCACCGCCCCGTCATAGGGGCATTCCACCACACAAGACACATATCCCCGCACCGGGAGATCCACGGCACGGGCGGCATCGATCACTGGCTGAAACCGTTCAAAGGACTCTTCAATCGAAGCATTGATGTTCTTTTGCGAAAACCCCTCGGAAGCCGAACCAAAGACCGCAATCTCATCCGCGCCCGCCGCAACCGCGTCCTCATAGCCACGCATATTTGGTGTCAAAGCGGCGTAGCGCACGCCCTTCGCCCGGTTGATCCCGGCCAGAACCTCACCCGAGCCCGCCATCTGCGGCACCCACTTGGGCGAGACGAAACTGGCGCACTCGATCCGTGAAAACCCCGCCGCACTCAACCGATCGACCAGAGCGACCTTTTCCGCCACAGGGATCTCACGCGCCTCGTTCTGCAACCCATCCCGGGGCCCCACCTCAAATATCTCGCATCGCCCAAGGCTCATGGCGCATCTCCCCTTTTCACCCTTCCCCTAAACTCAATCCCGTCCCAAACGCTATTCCAGCGGCCAGGGGGCGTAGAAGTCACGTTGATACAAACGCTCCTCCCCGGGCAAGGATTTCTGAAACGCGGGCCGATCCCTGAGCCGTTCAAACCACTGTGCACCGGCCGGATGCTGGTCCAGCGTCACGAAATAGCGCGACATGTATACCGCCTGCCCGACCGAGACATCGGCAGCAGAGAACCCGGAGGTCAGCAGATAGTCGCGGTTCTCCACCGGGGTGCTAAGTCGCGCTTCAATTGCGTCATAGCATTTGCCCACCCGCGCGGCCTCCAGCTTCATCACGATGGGACTGCGCATATGGTCCTCACGCAGGGCGACATGCTGCTGGGTCAACGCCGCCGTGTGCTGGCTGAGCGTTTCGGCAAAATGCAACCAGACCAGCCAGGCCATACGGTCAGGGTTGCCGGGACTGCGGCCCAGACCATCCGGGCTGAAGCGTTCGCAGAGATATTCCGTAATCGCCCCGGTTTCGAACATTCGCTCGCCTTCGATCTCCAGCGCCGGAACCCGGCCAGCAGGGGAAAGCGACAGATAACCCGGATCACGCAATGACTTATCAAAAGCATGTTGCACAATCTGAAATTCGACCCCCAACTCATGCAACAGCCAAAGGGAGCGCATGGAGCGGGTTTGCGGGCAGTGGTGCAAGGTGATCATGCGGCGGCACCCTCTTCGGCGTCGAGCCGGACCAGCGCCGCCCCGGCCTCTACCTGATCGCCTTCGCCCGCCAGCACTTCAGCCACCACGCCGTCACGGGCGGCCAATAGGGAATGCTCCATCTTCATGGCCTCCAGCACCGCGAGACGGTCGCCTTTGCTGACGGCCTGCCCCACTTGCGCCTCCATCGCGCGCAACAGCCCGGGCATGGGCGCTTCGATCACATTGCCATCGCCCGCCGCCGCAATTGCGCGGTCCAGTGGGTCGATGAAGTCAAACGCGATGCCGTAGCTGTCAAAGAGCGTAATGCGATTGCCCGCCATCGCATGATCGGGGGCCAACACGCCCCCAATAGTCCAACACCCGCCTGTGCGCCGTGCCTCCACTTCGGTTTCACCAACCTGCCAGAGCTGATGATCCGGCCCCATGACCCGTACCTTGAGCAGCCGTTCCTCCCCATCGCGGGCCAACATCACCTGCCGCCGCAACGGACGCCACAGGACAAAGCCCGCCTCATCGCCGGTTTCCACCAACCCCAGTGCCAACATCCCGGCCTGTGCCCAATGGCGCGCGGTCACCTCGGGCGGGGTGGTCAACGCGTCAATGTCGCGTGCGATGAGCCCGGTATCCACGTCCCCTTTGCCAAAGCCCGCGTGCCCGGCCAACGCACCCAGAAACGCCAAATTCGTCACTGTTCCGGCCACCTGCGTTCCTGCCAAGGCCGCGCGCAGCCGTGACAGCGCCACGCCCCGATTGGGGCCATGCACGATGACCTTGGCAATCATCGGGTCATAATAGGGGCTGATCGTGTCACCCGCCCGCACGCCGGAATCCGCGCGGGTCTGATCGGTAAACGCCAGATGCGTCAGGGTCCCCGTGGCGGGCAGAAACCCTTTTGGCACGTCCTCTGCATAAAGCCGCGCCTCAAAAGCGTGGCCGGTGATGGCAAGATCTTCTTGCGCTGCGGGCAAAGGCTCTCCTGCGGCCACGCGCAACTGCCATGCCACCAGATCAACGCCTGTAATGGCTTCTGTCACGGGGTGTTCGACCTGCAGGCGCGTGTTCATCTCCATGAAGAAGAACCCGTCGGCCTTTAGCCCCCCTTCCCCGTCCACGATGAACTCCACCGTGCCAGCACCCGCATAACCAATCGCCTCCGCCGCGCGCACGGCAGCGGCGCCCATAGCCGCGCGCATCTCTTCTGTCATGCCCGGCGCGGGGGCCTCCTCAATCACCTTCTGGTGGCGACGCTGCAGAGAGCAATCCCGCTCAAACAGGTGCACCGCCCGGGTGCCATCGCCAAACACTTGCACCTCAATATGGCGCGGCTTGGTCACGAACTTCTCAACCAGCACATCCGGATTGCCAAAGGCCGTCTGCGCCTCTGATCGCGCGCTGTCCAAGGCAGACTGGAAATCCGCCTCAGCCTCCACCAACCGCATGCCCTTTCCGCCGCCACCCGCAACGGCCTTGATCAACACCGGATAGCCGATCTTGGCTGCCTCCGCGGCCAGCAGACCGTCATCCTGATCGGCCCCGTGATATCCCGGCACAACCGGCACACCGGCTTCTTCCATCACCTTCTTGGCCGCGTCCTTGAGGCCCATGGCCCGGATCGCCGCCGCCGATGGCCCGATAAAGGTCAGCCCGGCGGCTTCAACTGCCTCTACAAAGTCCGGATTTTCGGAGAGGAAACCATAGCCCGGATGGATCGCCTGCGCGCCCGTATCCAAGGCCGCCTGAATGATCACATCACCCTTCAAATGGCTTTCCGCCGGGGCTGAGCCACCGATGTGAACGGCAACATCGGCCATCGCCACATGTTTGGCCGCCGCGTCCGCATCCGAATAAACCGCCACCGTTCGCACCCCCATGGGGCGCGCCGTTTCCATCACCCGGCAGGCAATCTCGCCCCGGTTGGCAATCAGGACCGTGTCAAACATCGGATTGTCCTTTACTATCGACAGGTTTTTCGTCTGAAGGGAAAAGCTCGAATTGGAAGGTATCTTCGCTGATCACAGAGACATTCTTCAGATCTCCAGATGCGCGCAGTTTCTTTACTGTCTCGCTCTCCTCTACTGCGGTTTCAAGGCGTTGCTTTAACTTCCACGAATACAACCACAGCAAGAACAGGATGCCCGCAGTAGCAAACACAATAACGAAGACTGCGCAGTAAAAGTCCGACCTCATTCCGAGTTGCGAAAGGACAATGTAGCTGATGATTGACACATCGATCGACATCACAATTGTCCAAATCGAAGCGAGCAGTATTGGAAGATAAAGGGAAGAGTAGAACCCTGGTAGATGGGTGACTTTATCGCCAATTAACTTCCATACCTGAGCTTTCTGCGCTCTTATGGCATGCTCGTTCGCCTCCACAAAATTGGAGTACTTTCGCGTGATTGCGCGGATCGCCAGATGCGCAGCGTGGATGCTGGGCACTGATATCAACGACGCGAGAAAACCAAACATACAGAGCACGATCTGAACAACGGTAAGGTTGATCGATACTTCCGTATCCTGTACTGGAAAGGACTTTGGATATGCGATCCAAGTCGCTCCATAAGCGGCGAAAAGAAAGCCCGAGATAGTGATCGTCCATTTCAAGCGCCGATCAACTAGGTCGTCTTCGTGAACTACATGTCGTCGTGCTTGATCGTAAAGTCGATCAAGCGCACCTTGGATTTCCATCTGGCCGCTACCTACTTCTTCCAATTGTTCCAATACCACCACTCACATCCGGAACACGCCAAAACGTGTCTCCTCAATGGGCGCGTTCAAGCTGGCGCTGAGGCTCAGGCTCAGCACGTCGCGGGTTTTGCGCGGGTCTATGATGCCGTCGTCCCACAGGCGCGCTGAGGCGTAAAGCGGGTGGGATTGTTCCTCGAACATGTCAATCGTGGGCTGTTTGAAGGCCGCCTCTTCTTCCGCCGACCATTCCCCGCCGCCGCGTTCAATCGCATCGCGCTTGACGGTGGCCAGAACGCCCGCAGCCTGCGCGCCGCCCATGACGCTGATCCGGGAATTGGGCCATGTCCACATGAAGCGCGGGCTGTAAGCCCTTCCAGCCATGCCATAATTTCCTGCCCCGAATGATCCGCCTACCAACACTGTGATCTTTGGCACTTCGGTACAGGCCACCGCCGTGACCATCTTGGCCCCATGCCGCGCGATGCCTTCGTTTTCATATTTGCGCCCCACCATGAAGCCGGTGATGTTTTGCAGGAACACCAGCGGGATGTCGCGCTGCGAACACAGCTCCACAAAATGCGCACCCTTCTGGGCGGCCTCGGAAAACAGCACGCCGTTGTTGGCGATGATCCCGACGGGGCAGCCTTTGACATGGGCAAAGCCCGTGACCAGCGTCTCCCCAAAACGCGCCTTGAATTCATCAAAGCGGGAGCCGTCGACCACCCGGGCAATCACCTCGCGGATGTCGTAGGGCGTGCGCAGGTCGCTTGGGACAATGCCGAGGATCTCATCAGGATCAAAGGCAGGCTCTTCAGGCGCTGCCCATTCCACCGTTGCCGGTTTGGCCCGGTTCAATTGCCCGACCGCGCGCCGCGCCAGAGCCAGCGCGTGGGCGTCATCCTCCGCCAGATAATCCGCAGCACCGGAGAGGCGCGTGTGCACGTCGCCGCCCCCAAGGTCTTCGGCAGAAACGACTTCCCCCGTCGCCGCCTTCACCAGAGGCGGCCCGGCAAGGAAGATCGTCCCCTGTTCTTTCACAATGATCGTCACATCCGACATGGCCGGCACATAGGCCCCGCCCGCCGTGCAGGAGCCCATGACCACCGCAATCTGCGGGATCCCCTTCCCGCTCATCCGCGCCTGATTGTAGAAGATGCGGCCAAAATGGTCGCGGTCGGGGAAAACCTCGTCCTGATTGGGCAGGTTCGCGCCGCCGGAATCAACGAGATAGACGCAAGGCAAGTGGTTCTGCTCCGCAATCTCCTGCGCGCGCAGGTGCTTCTTGACGGTCATTGGGTAGTACGTGCCGCCCTTTACGGTCGCATCGTTGCAGATGACCATGACCTCCTGACCCTGCACCCGACCAATGCCCGCAATGACACCCGCGCAAGGGGCGGCACCCTCATACATGCCGTGCGCCGCCACAGCGCCGACCTCCAGAAAGGGGGAACCCGCATCCAACAGATTCGCAACACGTTCTCGCGGCAACATCTTGCCCCGGCTCTCATGGCGCGCACGAGATTTCTCTCCGCCACCAAGGGCTGCAGCCTCAGCAGCTTCATTGATCTGCGCGAGCGCCTCCAGATGGGCCTGTTGGTTTGCTTTGAAAGCGTCCGAGGACGGCAGGGCTTGGGAGGTGAGTTTCACGAAGCAATCTCCAATTCAGCCAGATGCAGCGCCAGAAAACGCGCAAGCAGCCCGGCGGGCAGAAAATAGAAAATGGCAAGGATTATGTACCCGGCGATGCCGAGCCCGTAATCCTGTCGGTCAAAGACCAGAAGCTTGGGAAAGGTCTCGCCCATCCATGTGCTAACCGGGCCAAAACCGAACCACACCACCGGGATCATAAGACCAAGGAACCAAATCGTGCTGCTGGAGGCACGATACCGCTGTGGCGTGCCGCAATTCGGGCAGGGAAAGGCCGGTGTATCCTTGTCCATAACAGCCCGTTTGGACCCGTGCAGCAGGCCCGAGATGGACAAAAGCTGCCCGCATTTGAGGCATTTGCGGGACCATGGGTTTGTAAGCATGCGCATCATGTTCAGCATCCCCCCGCCGCTCGCTGCTTCAACTCTTTGCGGATCACCTTGCCCGTCACCGTCATCGGCAGCGCGTCTACAAACGCGACCTCCCGCGGATAAGAGTAGCTCGCCAGCCGCGCCTTGACCCACTCCTGCAGGGCCGCAGCCTCAACAGCGGCCCCCGGCCTCAACACCACATAGGCCTTCACAATCTCCGTACGCAAAGCATCCGGCTTGCCGACCACTCCGCAGGTTGCCACGCCCGGATGGGTCAGCAGGCAATCCTCGATCTCTGCCGGGCCAATGCGGTATCCGGCGGAGGTGATCACATCATCCTCGCGTCCCACGAACCGCACATAGCCGTCCTCAAACACACCGCGGTCCCCGGTGATCAGCCAGTCACCGCGAAACTTCTCTGCGGTGGCCTCTGGCCGGTGCCAATACTCCAGCATCATGGAGGCAGAACCACGCCGCACCGCGATATCGCCCTCATCTACCGTGAGTTGGCCATCGTCGCCGATCACCGCAACATCATGCCCCGGCACCGCCCGCCCGATACAGCCCTCGCGTACGCCAAACTCCGCACTGCAAGCGGAGACGATCATATTGCACTCAGTCTGGCCGTAGAATTCGTTGATTTCCACGCTCAAAGCCTGCCGTCCCCAGGCCAGCATCTCTGTCCCCAGCGGCTCGCCGCCGGATGCCACCGACCGCAAGCCGGACAAGCGCGCATCCGCAGCCTTCAGCATCCGCAAGGCGGTGGGCGGGAAGAAGATGTTGCGCACCCCCGCCTCTGCAATCACCTCCGTCGCTCCTTCTGCGGTAAACTTGTGGCTGCGCGCCGCCACCACGGGCACGCCCAAAGCCAGCCCCGGCATCAGCACGTCAAAGAGCCCCCCGATCCAGGCCCAATCCGCAGGCGTCCACAGGCAATCGCCCGGCTGTCCCAGATGATCATGGCTGAGCACCACACCCGGCAGATGGCCGGTCAGCACCCGGTGGCCATGCAGCGCGCCTTTCGGTGCCCCCGTGGTGCCAGAGGTATAGATCAAAACGGCGGGGTCTTCCGGCCCGGTGGCCGCAAAAGGCACTGGATCACCCGCGATGCCAACCTCCTCAGCCAGCCAAGGCTCCGCCAAATCCCCCAGCAGCGCGGCCCCTTCGGCATCCGTCAGCACAATCGCGCAGCCTGCATCGCCCACACGGGACGCCAAGGCGTCACGCTTGAAGAGCTTGAACAAAGGCACTGAAATCGCGCCGATTTTCCAGATCGCCAAATGCGCCGCCGCACACCACGGCGATTGGGACAGCAATACGCCCACCCGGTCCCCCGGCTTCACTTGCGCCAGCAAGGTGCGCGCCAGCCCGTCGACCATTTCAGACAACGCGCCAAAGCTCACATCGCGCCGCGCGTCTCCCGTCAAATCGATGATCGCAACCGCTTCATCGGGCTGCGCCAGGCACTGCGCCGCCATGTTGAGCCGCGCCGGGATGTCCCAGCGCCCGTCCGGCAAAAGGCCCGGAAGCGTCATGACAGCGGCCCCTTGAATTCCGGCACAAAGCGTTCCCAGAACAACAGGCTGCCCAGGTGGCTCACGTGATAGCGATACCGAAACGGGCTGGCGTCGGGACGACATTCCACAGTCATCCAGACAAAGGCAGACCGGCCTGGCTCAGCCTGACAATCGGTCACATCTGCCCCCTCTCCATGCTCGGCCAGATAACGCGCAGCTTGGCCTTCGATTACCTCTGTTTCGGTGAGGCTAACCGCCACCCAGCCCAAACGCAGGCCCAGCACGGCCACCAGCACCGTTAGTCCAGCCAATGGGGTCCACCACAGCCAGCGCGGCATGGCTCAGCCCATGGCCCCCATCATCTCGCGCCCCACCAGCATGCGCCGGATCTCGGACGTGCCCGCACCGATCTCCATCAGCTTGGCATCGCGGAAGATTCGGCCCACAGGGTTGTCGCTCAGATAGCCTGCGCCGCCCATGGCCTGCACTGCCTGATGCGCCTGCTTCATCGCTTCTTCCGAGGCATAAAGACAGCAGGCCGCAGCGTCCTGACGGGTCACATCGCCCCGGTCGCAGGCCTGCGCAACGGAATAGACGTAGGCCCGCGCAGAGTTCATCGCCGTATACATATCCGCCATCTTGCCCTGCATCAGCTGGAAGTTCCCGATGGGCTGCCCGAACTGCTTGCGCTCGGCCATGTAGGGCATGATCTCATCCAGACAGGCGGCCATGATGCCCAAGCCAATGCCCGCCAACACGACACGCTCATAATCCAGACCAGACATCAGCACCGCGACCCCGCGCCCTTCCTCGCCCAGAACGTTCTCGAACGGCACTTCACAGTCGTCAAAAATGAGCTCAGCCGTGTTCGACCCGCGCATCCCCAGCTTGTCGAAGTGTGGCGAGGTGCTAAATCCTCTCATCGATTTCTCAATCAGAAAGGCCGTGATCCCGCGCGAGCCCGCATCCGCATCCGTCTTGGCATAGACAACCAAGGTCTCCGCATCCGGACCATTGGTGATCCAGTACTTATTCCCCGACAACCGGTAGTGATCATTGCGCTTTTCGGCACGCAGCTTCATCGACACAACGTCACTGCCCGCCGAAGGCTCCGACATGGCCAGCGCGCCCACATGTTCGCCCGAACAAAGCTTGGGCAGGAACTTCGCCTTCTGCTCAGCCGTGCCGTTGAGCCGGATCTGGTTCACGCAAAGGTTCGAATGCGCGCCATAGGACAAAGAAACCGAGGCCGAAGCCCGCGCAATTTCCTCCACCGCAACCGTGTGAGCGACATATCCCAAACCCGAGCCGCCGAACTCTTCCTCAACGGTCATGCCCAAGAGGCCCAACTCGCCCATCTCGGTCCACAGTTCTGAAGGAAATTCGTTATCTAGATCAATCTGCGCGGCCATCGGCTTCACGCGCTCCTGCGCCCAGCGATGCACCATCTCACGCAGCGCCTCAACGTCCTCGCCTAGATCGAATTTCATGCTGGCCGTGAACATGGGCGCTCTCCCGAGGTTGCGTTTATTGAACACTTGTTCATTACTTACGGCCCGCGACCGATTCCGTCAACCGCTTCGACGCCGCGGCACACGAAAACACTTGGTCCGGAGAGACCACGCAGAAACAAGCGCAACCAAAAAAGTGTAATGCGGCGCAGCCGCGCCTTCAGATCAAGCCGCCTGAAAAACAGCACTGACCTCAGCTTTGATAATCCGCGCAATCAACGCGCAATCCTCCAGCGAGAACGTCAACGGCACACGCATGTCGACGATGCCCCCTAACACCCGGTCGCTTTCCGGCATCCGTTCCGCATCGACATAGCGCCAACTGTCATAGCGGCTGGTAAAGCCTACCGGCTCCGCCCCACCAAACCATTTCAGCTCCACGCCCCGCGCGGCACACCGGCCAATGACCTCGCCCACAGCAGCCTCAGACCAATCCAGCAAGAGAAACTGAATAGAGGACCCCACGATGGTCTCCTCTTCAGGCCGCTCCACCACGCGCAGCCCCGGCGTGTCCCGCAATCCCGCCTCAATGGCAAAGTACCGCTCGTTCCAGCGTTCGCATTGGCGCTGCAAATCCCGTAGCTGAGGCCGCAGGATCGCCGCCCGCAGATTGTCCATACGGCCCGATATATTGGGTGTCTCATAGCGAATGGTCTCAAAGGCCTCCTTCGACGGCCCCGCATCGTGCCGCTCATAAAGCATGTAGGACCCCGACAGCATGATCGCCCGCGCAGCCACTTCGGCGTCATCGGTCACAAAGAGCCCGCCCTCGCCCGAGTTGACGTGCTTGTAGGTTTGGCAGGAATAGCACCCGACTACGCCCTGCGTCCCCGACAGCACACCTTTCCACGCGGCTCCCATTGTGTGCGCGCAATCCTCAATCACCTTGATCCCCGCGCCACCACAAATCGCCATCAAGGCGTCCATATCCGCCAAATGCCCACGCATATGGCTCAGAAGAAGCACATCCGCCTGACCCGCCTTGGCCGCCAAATCATCCAGATCGATGACCAGCTGCTCTGTCACGCCCACAAAGACCGGCACGCCGCCCACAGCTGCAATCGCCCCCGGCACGGGGGCCAGCGTGAAGGCATTGGTCAGCACCTTGTCGCCCGGTTTGACGCCCACGGCCCGCAGGGCTGTTGCCATCGCATATCCGCCCGAGGCGACGGCAAGACAATACTTCTTGCCCATCTGGGCCGCGAACTCTTGTTCGAGCAGCACAGTCTCAGCCACCTCGCCCGGAGCGGTATTGTAGCGGTGCAGCCGGCCCGATCGCATCACTTCTACCGCCGCCGCAATTCCCTCTTCCGGGATCGGCTCCTGCTGGGTGAAACTGCCCTTGAAGACCTCGCTCATGCCGCTTCCCCAATCAACTCCGCCACGACCCGTGGCAGGTCCGCATAGGTATCCAACAGCGCCTCCGGCTCCAGCGCTGCCATCTGGCCGCCTTCAGGGCCAAAGGTCACCAGTACACATGGCACTCCCGCCGCACGCGCCGTCTTGCGGTCGGTATCGCTGTCGCCAATCAGAATGCACTGCGCCGGATCGCCACCTGCCCGGCGCGCGGTTTCAAACAGATGTTCCGGATCAGGCTTTTTCACAGCAAGAGAGTCCGCGCCCAGCATCGCGCCAAATTCATCGCGCACACCCAGCCGGGTCAGTAACAGCTCCGCCAGATGCTCCGGCTTGTTGGTGCAAATCGCCACGCGGTAGCCGGCTCCCTTCAAGGCTGACACAGCCTCCATCGCGCCGGGGAAAAGCACTGTATGCGTGTCGATATCTTCAGCATAGAGCCGCAGCAGCACCGGATAATAGCGGTCAATCATAGCCTGATCGACATCACGCCCCTCGCGCCCCATGGCCAGCCGCAACATCGCAAGCCCCCCGCGCATCGCGGTCCCTGCATCCGTGACCGGGTTCAGCTGAACCGTCTCACCCAGCTCCCTCAGCGCCGCATTTGCCGCTGCAATCAGATCGCCGCTGGTGTCCGCCAACGTGCCATCCAGATCAAAAACCACCGTCTTCACTCATCTCTCCCCTAGGCGGTTCCCCGCCCGCCCATGTTGCAAGCCGCAACCATCTTTGATGGCCCCAAACCTTGCGCCTTTGTGCGAAGGGGGTAAAGAGAATGCAAGCAGAGCAGAACGAGAAAAACATGGAAACCGCCCTGATCATCCTTGCCGCAGGCAAAGGCACCCGGATGAAATCGGACCTGCCCAAGGTCCTGCACCCCATCGCGGGGGCCCCAATTCTGGAACACGCCATGGCCTCCGCCGCTGCAGTGGAACCCGCGCGGACCATTGTGATTGCAGGCCACGGGCTGGACCAGGTCCGCGCCGCTGCGCTCAATTTCGACGACACCGCAGAGGTGGTGGAACAAACAGAACAGCTCGGGACCGGCCATGCGGCGGGCCAAGCGGCAGAGGCGCTGAAGGACTTCGACGGCGCGGCACTTGTTTTGTTCGGCGATACGCCTTTCCTGCAGCCCGAAACCCTGAAATCCATGATCTCGGCCCTGGACACCCACGACGTTGTCGTACTGGGGTTTGAGCCGCAGGACACCAAGCGCTATGGCCGACTGGTGATGAACGGCGACAGCCTTGAACGCATCGTGGAACACAAAGACGCCACCGAGACCGAACGCGCCATCACGCTTTGCAATGGCGGTGTCACGGCTGCGCGCGCTTCTCTACTCTTTGACCTCATAGGCCAGATCAAGGACGACAACGCGTCGGGCGAGTACTACCTGACGGACGTGGTGGCGCTGGCCCGCGCACGCGGGCTAAACGCAACAGCTGTGACCTGTGACGAGGCCGAAACCCAGGGCGTCAATTCCCGCGCCGACCTTGCCGCGGCAGACGCCACGTTCCAGGCCCAGGCCCGTGCCGCACTGCTCGAAGACGGCGTAACCCTGATGGCCCCCGATACCGTTTATCTGGCCCGCGATACCGTCATTGGCCGCGACGTGGTGATTGAACCAAACGTGGTCTTTGGCCCCGGCGTGACGGTTGAAACAGGTGCCACCATCCGCGCATTTTCACACCTCGAAGGCTGCCATGTCTCACGCGGCGCCATCGTCGGCCCCTACGCCCGCCTGCGCCCGGGCACGGAGCTCTCCGAAGATGTGCGCATCGGCAACTTTGTGGAGGTCAAGAACGCGCGGCTCGACGAAGGGGCAAAGGTCAACCACCTCAGCTACATTGGCGATGCCACCGTGGGCAAAGCCACCAACATCGGCGCGGGCACCATCACCTGCAACTACGACGGCGTGATGAAGCACCACACGGAGATTGGCGAACGGGTCTTCATCGGGTCAAACACCATGTTGGTGGCCCCGGTTTCCGTGGGCGACGGCGCAATGACCGGATCGGGCTCTGTCATCACATCAGACGTCGATCCGGACGCGCTGGCGCTGGCCCGCGCGCCACAGGTCGAAAAACCGGGCATGGCCCGCAAATTGTTCGAAATGTTAAAGGCCAAAAAGGCCAGACAGCAGCGAGGCAGCTGAAAATGTGTGGAATTGTAGGGGTCCTGGGCAATCACGAAGCAGCGCCCATTCTGGTTGAGGCGCTCAAACGGCTGGAATATCGCGGCTACGATTCCGCCGGGATCGCAACCGTCAATAAGGGCCAATTGGATCGCCGCCGCGCGGTCGGCAAGCTGGTCAACCTCTCTGATCTCCTGGTCCACGAACCGCTCGCTGGGAAGTCCGGCATCGGCCACACCCGCTGGGCCACGCATGGCGCGCCGACCGTCACCAACGCCCACCCGCATCAGGCTGGCGCAGTGGCGGTTGTGCACAACGGTATCATCAAAAACTTCCGCGAACTGCGTGAAGAATTGGCCGAGGCAGGCGTAGAGTTCGTCACGGAGACCGACACCGAAACCGTGGCCCTCCTGACGGCGGAATACATGAAAGGCGGGATGGGTCCGGCTGAGGCCGCGCAAGCCACCCTGGCCCGGCTCGACGGCGCATTTGCGCTCGCTTTCCTCTTTCATGGCGAAGAGGACCTGATGATCGCCGCACGCAAGGGCTCTCCGCTCGCGATTGGCTACGGCACCGGCGAGATGTTTGTGGGCTCGGACGCCATCGCGCTTTCCCCGCTAACCGACCGCATCAGCTATCTTGAAGAAGGCGACCACGCCGTCATCACCCGCAATTCAGTCGAAATCAGGGATGCGAACGGCAATCTGGCCAACCGTCAGATCAAGACCATCCAGATCGATAACACCCGCATCGACAAGGGCGGGCACAAGCACTTCATGTCCAGGGAAATCGCCGAACAACCCGGCGTTTTGCAGCAGTGCCTGGAAAGCTACGTCTCCAAAGACGGCCAGATCACCCTGCCCGCCGATGGCCTCGATTTTACCCAATTCGACCGCATCACCATGGTCGCCTGCGGCACGGCCTATCTGGCCTGCATGGTTGCCAAATACTGGTTCGAACAGATCGCCCGCCTGCCGGTGGAGGTCGATGTGGCCTCCGAATTCCGCTACCGTGAGCCGCCGATCCCGGCACGCACCTTGGCGATGTTCGTGAGCCAGTCAGGAGAAACCGCCGACACCCTCGCCGCCCTACGCTATTGCGAAGGCAAGGCCGCGCACATTGCCTCGGTCGTTAACGTCAATGAAAGCTCCATCGCGCGTGAAAGTGACCTCTACCTGCCGATTCATGCGGGCGTTGAGGTCGGCGTGGCCTCTACCAAGGCCTTCACCTGCCAGTTGACGGTGCTGTTTGCGATGGTCCTCAAGGCCGCCCATGACCGGGGTGAGATTGACGATGCAAGCCTCGCCGCACACCTCAAGGACCTGCGCGCCATGCCGTCGGTTATCAACACAGCGTTGGCCCAGAACGACCGCATCCGCAAAGCAGCGCGCAAGCTGGCCTCCGCCCGCGATGTGTTGTTCCTGGGGCGTGGCCAGATGTATCCACTCGCCCATGAAGGCGCGCTGAAGCTGAAAGAAATCAGCTATATACACGCCGAAGCTTATGCTTCAGGTGAACTCAAGCACGGCCCTATAGCACTCGTTGATGAAAACGTCCCCGTGATCGTTTTCGCGCCCCGCGACACGCTCTTCGACAAGACGGTCAGCAACATGCAGGAAGTCATGGCTCGCAAGGGGAAAGTCATCCTCGTCTCCGATGCGGCGGGGCTCAAGGAAGCCAGCGAAGGTGTCTGGCGCAGCATTGAGATGCCTGACATTCCCGACGCGCTCGCTCCGATCCTCTACGCCATTCCTGCGCAGCTTCTGGCCTATCACACAGCGGTTGCCAAAGGCACAGACGTCGACCAACCCCGAAACCTCGCCAAGTCCGTGACTGTGGAGTGAGCGTTCACGCCCCCTTTCTTGGCGAACTCGAGGCGCTTGGCGACCCCGAGCGCGCGACGGGCATGCGCGGATATCATAAAATCGACCGACCCTATCTGGGCCTCTCCAACCCTCAGATTAATGTAACTATTCAGGTTGTCTCTGGGGCGTTTCAGACGCTTGATTTTGTCAGGTCGGTTCGAGTTTCTGGATGAGTTGATCGGCGGTTTTCTGGAGTGTTTCGATTATTGACCAGCCCTGTTTGCGTGCCGTTTCGATCACGGTTCTGAGGGTGCAGAAGTTTTCCGCGCCGGTCAGTGTGCGGAAGCATCCCGAGACCTTGATACGGACCTTGCCCATTCTCAGATCCCTCTCGGCCTCGTTATTTGTGAAGGGAACCTGCAAGTCGGTAAGGAAGCGCAGGACATCGGCCTTGCGGTCACGCAATCGCAGCACGAGATTGTGTCCGGTTCGCCGTTTTGGTCGTCCTCGGGGGGATTTGCCGGGCAGTGCGGGTTTCAGCGGTGGCTGGTTTTCATGTAACGACAGCCCCTGCGCGATGCAGGTGTCGTAGCGCTCATCGATGGCCTTGACCACATGCGCCGCGACATGATCCCGACCGTTTGCCCGGGCGCTGGCGGCCGCCCTTTTCGCGTCCAGCAGGATAGTCTGCATCATCGCAGCCCATGCTTCCTTTTCGATATCGACGAGCGCCTGCAACTCGCGCATGTGATGGGCATTGCAAAGGCCGTGCACGACCTCCTCCATCCTGGCGTAGGATGCCCAGTTGTCATGCACCGCAATCCCCGATACGCCGGACAGCAGATCGCCTCTGCCCGCCCCCATCCGGAAATGGCTCAGGGTCAATGAGCAGATGACATGCTGCCACCGGTTTCGGCCTTCAACCCGCAGACCTGTTTCATCCAGATGTTTCACCGCCACCTGCACACCGCACAAGGCGTCACGTACAGCGTCTGCAAAAGACAGCATGCCCTCCGCCACCTTCGCAATCAGCCGCGCCAGTGTGGCGGCGGAAATGCGCACGCCGAACAGGTCACGAAAGACCTGCGACAGACGGTCATCGGGAATGCAATGGTACGTCTGAAGATAGCTCGCCATGGCCGCAATATGATTGCCGTACTGAACCGGTGCCCTGACCCCTTCCGGGAACGTGCCGCGCACGTGCTTTCCGCAGTTCGGGCATGTGCACTTATGAGCCCGGTGCTCAGTGATCGTGAGGGGTGGCGGCGGCGGCAGGTCGAACACCTGCCGGGCTGCAAACCCCTGCGAGGGGCATTGCGTCAGATCATGATCGCAGTCGGGACAGGCTTGTGGATGATGGTCGACAACCTCGTCGGGGGTGTCCGTCTGCTCCAGGGTCGTGCCCTTGTGCCCCGGCTGACCGCCGGGCTTGCGATCCAGTTGCCCGCGCTGATCCTTCCTGCCCTTCGCCGTCGGCTTCGCAGGGCTGTCACTCGACGGAGGCTTGCTGCTGTTCCGGCTGTTCAACGCAAGGCGACGCTCAAGCCCCTCAATCCGCTGCTCAAGCACAACGATCATCTCTGCCTGTCGCCGGTTCTCCTCGACAAGATACGCAATCGTCTCACGCTGCGTTTCGATCAATTCAATCAGTTGGGACTTCGAGAGTTCAGCAAGTCCGCTGGTATGGGTGGGTTCGCCAGACATGCCCTGATCGACTCATGAAATCCTCAATCAGAAAACCGGAATGTGCTCCCCCGAGTCGATTTGACGCAGCCGAAAAACGCCACCGACAACCTGGGCAGTTACGAGGAAACATCTATTGGAGACAAGATATGAGAACGCTTGCCGCGCTGGTTTTCCCCGGCTTTCAAACACTGGACTTCTTCGGGCCAATGGAAATGCTCGGTGATCCCACATACGAGATTGAAATCATTACGGTCGGGCAGGAAGGAGCACCGGTGCCAAGCCGTCACGGCCAGAAGATTGTCCCAGACACCACCATCGCATCTCGGACGAACTATGATCTGCTGATGATCCCGGGTGGAGACGCGGCACTTGACGCGTGCACCAATCCTGAAATGCTCCAATGGATTGTTGCTGTAGCGGCGGGAGCAGAGCGCGTGATGGCTGTCTGCACGGGAACAATCGTACTGGGAATGACCGGCCTTCTGGACGGGAGGCGCGCCACAACCAACAAGCTGGATTTTACATCCACGATCCATCACGCGCCGAATGTGGAATGGGTGAAAGAAGCCAGGTGGGTCGAAGACGGCAAGTATTTCACGTCCTCGGGTGTTTCCGCCGGCATCGACATGGCGCTTGCTGTTCTTGCGGGGCTTTATGGGACCGAGAGGGCCGAGGAGACGGCCATCGGCACAGAGTATTCATGGCACAAAGATCCGCATCATGACCCCTTTGCCAAACTGGCCGGACTGGTGTGATGGGGAACCTTGAATTGCTCACTGTCGCAGAAGAGTGGTTTGAAATTGACCCCGCAGACGAATTTGGCGTCCGGCGCGTGCGCGAACCGCATGCAAGTGGCGGCAGCATTTGGTTGGTCGAAGGCAGCGCACAAGATCTGCTGGTTGATACCGGGATCGGTGTTGCGCCGCTAAGGAAGTTTCTAGAAGCGCACACGGACAAGCCCATCGTCGCCTTTGCCTCGGTCGGTTATTATGATCATGCTGGCGGTTTGCACCAATTCGACGAACGCTTAATCCATGAAAGAGACGCATGGCGCGTGCGGGCTCCAAACCGAAAGAACACGGTACTGGAATTCTATTTTGACCAAGCGTTGCGAGCATTGCCGCACAGTGAGTTTGACCCTGACGGGTATGAAATGACCGCTTGTGAGCCAACGCGGCTATTGAAAGATGGCGACTTCATTGATTTGGGGCGTCGGTCATTCGAGGTTTTGCACCTTCCGGGTGTGACGGAGGGAACATGCGGGCTCTTCGAGCGCGAAACTGGCGTCTTGTTTACCGGCGAAGCGTTGGTTTGGAATTGCTCCGGTGTTTATGATGGTGAGCCTGGAGATCGCAGTGACGACGCCGATCAAGAAACATTTTGCGCTTCGATCAATCGCCTTAATGAACTTCCTGCTGTACAGGTCTATCCAGGACACGGCGAGCACCAAGACGCAGCCGCCATGAAACAGGCCATCACTAACTATATGGGTATGCAAAAGTACCGTGCGTCGTCAGAAAGCTAACATGCAAACCTGCTCCCTCTAGGTGCGCATGGGACGCGTCGATATCGCTGGCGCGGCGTATGTCCGATTCGGGGAAAGCTGCGCTGCAGTGCTTCACTAAGCCACGATGGTTCGGTTTGGGCCTTCCCCAGCGGGGGAGAACATCGGCAACATGATGAATGCTGAACTAGCCCCAGTGCCTGCAGAGAGCCCAAACACCTATGTTGCGGCTAGCGCGAAGTTTCGCTTCCTCGATTAAGCCACACGCAACGATGCAGGCCGACCAACCTCTGCAGCGATTTCATCGAGCAGTGCACGGGCTGCGTCGCTGCGGCTTTTGGGAGTAGAGCGGGCGATGTAGGCAATCGCCGGAGGTTCCGGGAAAACACCTTCGATGACCTCCAGGTCTGAAGGCACGTGTAGGCCATTCATCAAAGCGACACCGAGCCCCGCGCGCGACGCCGAAATAATACCGGATACGCTGGGGCATTCGAGCACGGTTTCGAACTGATGCTCTTTTCCCGGGCCGTGCGATTGCGCCCAGTGCTTGTAGAAGCACTTTTGATCGAAGGAGAGGAATGGAACGGCTGCGCTAGCATTTAGCGACAGGTCATAAGACTTGATCCAGTGCAGCCGGTCCTCATACAGAACGAGATCATCGTCACGGACTTCGTGTCTCAAGACCTGGATGACTGCGATGTCGATCTCACCCGATGACAGCCATTCAGACAAGGTCAAGCTCTGCCCGACCCGTGTGCTGACCTTGGTTTCTGGATGCAATCGCGTGAACCGCCCAAGGATGCGCGCAACGTCACCGCCCGTTGTATCTTCGGTCATGCCCAATCGGATGGTGCCTGCCAGCGATTTCTTTCCAAGCGCGGCGAGTGCTTCGTCATGCAGGTCCATCATCCGGCGCGCATACTCCAAGAGGTGCGTCCCGGCCTCAGTGAACAATGGCCCACCCGCGCGCCGAGCCAAGAGTTCAAAGTCTAAGACTGTCTCAAGTCGTTTGATTTTGTGACTCACTGCGGGTTGAGACAACGCCATATGCTCGGCCGCGCGTGTAACGCCGCCATGGGCCGATATCGCGACCAAGGCGCGCAGGCCTTCAATGTCTAAGCGTTCTGTCATTCTGTATTTCGATCATTGCATAAAGGTCATTCATTTGCTTGATCAAATATCAAAGCACTAGAACGGGGGAAAGAAGAAATTGGAGTTCCCCTCATGGCCCATCTTGTCGATCAACATGTTCTCATCAACGGCACGCGCATCACACACGGCGTTCACGGAGAGGGGGAGCCCGTCGTCCTCCTGCACGGCACGCCATCTTCCTCGTACATTTGGCGGAATATCCTGCCGAAGCTCGTTGAGGCGGCCTACAAGGTCCACATCTATGACCTGCTCGGTTATGGCCTGTCAGAGCGCCCGCAAAACCCGGCCATTGATACCTCCGTTACCGGCCAAGTGCCGATCCTTGAGGGGCTGCTGGACGTGTGGGGCCTTAGTGACTTCCACTTTATCGCACATGACATCGGCGGTGGCGTTGCTCAGAGGTTCGGTATTCTGTCCCCAGAACGGCTGCGCAGTCTGACCATGATTGACGTGGTGAGCTACGACAGTTGGCCCTCTAAACGCACGCGCGAGCAAATGCAGGCCGGTTTGGAAAAGCTGATCAAAGCGACCGACGCTGACCACCGCGCACATTTCCGCGAATGGCTCTATTCAACGGTCCAGAACAAGGAACGCTTGGCAGAGGCGTCGATGGAGACCTACCTCGATTTCATCTGCGGTCCAGTCGGTCAGAGCAGCTTCTTTCAGCATCAAGTGATGCACTATGATCCGAAACACACAGACGAGATGGCCCCGCGTTACGGCGAACTAGGCCAAATTCCCGTTCACTTGATATGGGGGGCAGACGATGCTTGGCAAGTCGTCGACTGGGCGCACAAATTACACTCCGCAATTCCGGGATCAGAGTTGCACGTGCTGGAAAATTGCGGCCATTTCGCAATGGAAGATCAGCCGGAGAAGATTTCCGAATTGCTCGTCGATTTCCTTGCAAGGAACGCGTGACGCAAACACCGTAAGCTACCGTTCATGGAAAGAACTTGGAATGCGGCGAAGTCCGCAGATTACCAGTTCGCTGGATACTCGATTTCGCGTTGGCAGCGAATGTCTCCTCTGACGGGCCGCATCGCAGCAATACGGACTTTTGGCAAACGGCAGGTATGGGCCGAAATAGGATTGCGTTCTGTTCCTCGCCATTCGAGGCCATATCAATTCAGGCCACGCTTCATTTTTGCGTGACTTTGAGCGGGTGACGGTGCTGCGTATATACGCAGCACCGTTTTTCATTTAGGAGAGCTGTTCAATCACCAGCCGCGCAACAGAGCCGCCTGAGTTTTGTTGCTGGCCCGTGATCAGGTTGCCATCGGCGAGTGCATAATTGGCCCACATGCCGTTTTCTGAGTAGTTGGCACCCCGTTCGCGCATCGCGGGTTCAACCCACCAGTCAAAGAGCTTTGCCCCCAGAGCCTCATCAACAAAGGCATCTTCAGCAGCTGAGAAACCGGTGACGGACTTGCCCGCAATCAGGTAGCTTCCATCTTCCAATTGGATGTCAACCAGTGCCGATACCCCATGGCAGAGCGCCGCTGTGGGTTTGCCAGCTTCATAGAACGTGCGGATCAGCGACTGCAGGGCAGCATTTTCGCGGAAAGTGAACATGGGGGCCTGGCCGCCAGCCACAATGATCGCAGCGTGGTCATCTGGATTGATATCCGCAAGTGCTGCGGTGCTGTCGAGCAGCGGGGCGTACTTGGGCGAGGTCAGAAAGCCCAGTGAGACAAAGTCATGGGCGGAATATCCGGATTCGTGTCTTGGGTCCGAATAGCCATCAACAGTCACCTTGCCGCCCTGTAGGCTGGCGATGGTGATGGAATGACCGTGCGCCACAAGCTCCGCATAGGGATGGGTCAACTCTGCTGCCCAGAAACCCAGCGGGAAGCCAAGTTTGGGATGCGGGATCTCATTGGCCACGATGATCAGAACGTCGCCGGGTGCGCCAGCGACTCCGGCTGCGCGCGCGGCGGTCCCGGTGGTGAGGGCGGCACCCCCGGCGGCCATGAGTGCAGGCGCGGTGGCGAGGAATGTTCGACGTGAAAGTGTCATTGGTTTTCTCCAGTTTGGTGAGGGTAAAAGGGTCTTAGGCAGGCAAGGCGGCAAAGGCCCAATCGCGGCCCTTTCCGCGCAGGATGGCCTGGTTGATCCAGGTCATCGCGAAGGGTTCCAGCAATCGGGACTTGGTCAGGTCACCAGCATCCAGCGATTCAAAGCCAAGTGTATCTAGCAGCGAGCTGACAACCGACTTCGCCGCCTCATCATTGCCAGCCATGAACATGACCGGGCGGTGGGGCATGGTACTGTTTTCGGCCATGTGCTCTGCACCAACTTGGTTGAGCGTCTTGACGACGCGCGCACCAGGTAGCCAGTCTTGAACGGTTTCGCCGCCTGATGTGGTGTGTCCCACCAGAAGACCAAGCTGGCCATCCACCATGCCCAGTGGGTTCATGCAGTCGATGACGATCTTGTCTGAAAGGTCTCCGAGAGCTTGAGTGGCACTTTCAGCGGCAGCCCAAGGTAAGGCCAGGATCACAACTTCGGCAGCCGCGGCCGCCTCTTGTGGCGTGGCGATAGACGCGCCGGTCTCCTTCGAGAGCGCTTCTACATTTGAGGTGCTGCCCGAACGGGTACCCAGCGTCACATCGTGAGCGCTGGATCGAAGGCCACGGGCCAGGGCGGCCCCGACACTGCCTGTTCCGATGATTGCGATTTGCATCTCTGATTTTCCTTGTGCGCTGTGACATCCCTGAGATAGGAGATGCGTGATAGAAGGAAAAACGAATTAAGCTCATGTCTGAGTTAAGCAATAACGAAATCAGGCGGCTAGATCTGACCTTGCTGCTGGTGTTTCTGGGGCTTTTGAAACACCGCAAGGCTGCAACCGTCGCCAGCGAGATCGGCGTCACGCAATCCGCGATCAGTCAGGCACTGAAGCGATTGCGCGAGATTTTTGGCGATGAGCTGTTCCTGCGTCTGCCTCATGGGATGGAGCCGACCGCGACGGCCCTGGCATTGGAGGCCCCGATCTCACATGCTGTTGAGACCTTGCGCGGGGCATTGGGCGCTGTGGCGGACTTTGATCCAGCTCAAGCGCAGGGCGTTGTTCGTGTCGCGGCACTGGACGCCGAACAAGCCGTTTTGATCCCTGCGTTGTCGGAACGATTGCAGACGCAGTCACCAAGGTTGCGCTTGTCCGTCCTGCCTTTGGGCAGGCAAGCCGCGACCGAAGCGCTGATCGAGGGAAAGGCGGACCTTGCGCTCGGGTTTCTGTGGGACCAGCCGGATGTGATGCTGCAAGAAAAGCTATACGACGAAGACTACCGCGTGGTGGGATGTCCTACTGTCCTAAAAGACGCGCCGCTGCTCGACCTCGACACCTATTGCGCGGTGGATCACGTGCTCGTCTCACCCGCAGGTGACCTGCGTGGGGTCGCCGACGAAACGCTGGAGAGCATGGGACGCTCTCGCCGGGTCGTGCTGGCTCTCCCGGCGTTTCTGCCTGTCTTCTCCGCCATCAGTTGCTCACGCGCTATCGCCACCTTGCCAACCCGGCTGGCCGAGGTGATTGCGCCGCGCTTTGGTCTCGCGGTGGCCCTTGCCCCCGTTGATCTGCGCCATTTTCCTGTGTCGGCGTTCTGGCATCGACGCAACCAAAACGCGCCACTTACGGGATGGGTGCTTCGTCAGCTGCAAGACGCCGTCCGAGAGAAGGAAAAGGCGTAGCGAGTCTGCCTTTACAGACGGGCACTTCTAAGCCTACCGCGATGCATACTGCCTGATCATGTGTCAGCCATCGATGTCGAGCACCTGTCCCATACGATAAGCCCGGCCATGTAAGCCATTGGAGCGCGTGAGGCATAAACCGGTTTGTCCCCGGCTTTCTCATTCGCGAAGCTCGAGTTTTCGCGAGCGCAGCGAATGGTCGCAAAGCGGGCTGTATCCGCAGAAACTTGACTGGGCGATGAACGGCAGGAATGGGCCGTACTTCTAGGTCTTCGCAAGCGGGAACGTGGCCTATGCCGCGTCTGCTCCTATGCTGCGTCATGCTTTAATGGCGGATTGCGCATCGGCGATCTGCCGAAGTCAATTACAGTGGTGCGAAGGCCGATCAGAGTTTCGCCCTTTGCTGGGGTGTATTGGCAGTGTTAGCTATGCGTCCGCGACTTTTCAGGATCATGGACGGGGCTTGAAGTGATTGTGGCCGTTGTTTCCAGACCGTCGCCCGACACCGTAAGCGCAGTGCCAACAGAAAGGCCAGGCTGGACATGGGCCAGCGCCAGGGATTTACCCATCCGGTGCGAATAGCAGGGGCTGTTGACGGTGCCGGCGTTCTGATCGTCCAACATCAGGGTTTCACCGCCTTCGACCATATCTGGATGGTCGATGTCCAGGCAAACGTTGTTGACCTTCTCAGCACCTTTCGCCGCCATGACCGCCGCCTTGCCCCGGAAATCACCCTTGGTTCTGCTTACCGTGAAGCCAAGTCCCACCTCCCAAGGCGTGTTCTCCTCGGTCATGTCGTAACCGTAGAACAGCAAGCCTGCTTCGATCCTCACCTTGTCGAGCGCCGTGAAAGAACATGGCATGACACCTGCCTCGACTAGCTTGTCCCAGATGTCGGTGATTACCGAGCCATCGGCAAAAACCTCGTAGCCGCGTTCGCCAGAGTATCCGGTGCGCGAAATCCGGCAAGAGTGACCAAAAAGAACCGCAGGCGCATGTTCGAAATAGGCCAGAGTGCTCAGGTCGAAATCCGTATGCGCGTTGAGGATATCCAGCGACGCAGGTCCCTGCACCGACAGATCATGCAGATCATCGGTGAACTGTATCTGAACATCATGTCCCTCCGCCGAAGCCTGCAAAAGCGCCATCGTGTCGCCCGAGCCATGCACGATCATCCATTCGTCACCGCCGTTGTTCGACACGATGGCGTCGTCGGCGATGCCTCCCTGATCGGTCAGAACGCACAGATAGGCAGCCTTTCCTGGTGTTACCTTTGATAGATCGCGCGTTGTCAAGTGATCGAGAACCGCCTGAGCATCGGGACCGCGAACGAACACCTTCTTCAAAGGCGACATATCAAACATGCCCGCGCGTTCGCGAACCGCGTCGTGTTCGTCGTTGGGGTCGGTGTTGTAGGTCCAGGCCGTTCCCATGCCATTCCAATCTTCCAGCCCCGAGCCAAGGGCGGTGTGGCGTGAGGCAAGGGCGGATCTGCGGCTGAGTTCTTCGGTCATGGGTGTTCCTTTCTAGTACCATTCGTCCGGCATCTGCGCCTTACGCTCCGACACGAAGTCTTCAAGCGCGGCTTGGATGCCGGGTTCCATTTCAGGTTGTTGATAGTCGTTCAGCATCTGATGCCACCGCGCGGTGGCGCGCTGATCTGCGGTCAGCGCGCCGTTTTCAGACCAGGTCTCGAAGGGCCCGGCGTCAGATATCTGTGGCTCAAAATTCGCGGTCGTGTAGTGGCGCAGCGTGTGACTGGTCGACAGGAAATTCTCGCCCGGACCCGTCTCATGGTACGCATCCCGACCAAAGGCCTCGTCATCGGTAATGAAGCCTTGCAAGAGTTTCAGCATCGCGCCGCAATGGTCGAGGTCCATGATGAACTTCTCATAAGACATCACAAGCCCGCCCTCGAGCCAGCCCGCCGCATGCCAGACCTGGTGCGCACCAGAGAGCAGCGTGGACCACATCGCGCTGGTGCTGTCCTGCATGGCTTGTCCGTCCGGCGCGTTGGATGCGGTGATCTGCCCCCCACCAGAGCGCACCGGCACGCCAAGCCTTCGGCCCAGTTGCGAAAGCGCCATCGTGGTCATGTTCGCCTCGGGCGACCCAAAGGTCAGTGCACCTGTGCGCAGATTCATTGTCGAGTGGAACGAGCCGAACACCACCGGGCAACCGGGGCGCACCAGCTGTGCCAGGGCGATGCCGACCATGGCTTCGGCCAGCGTTTGTGCCGCCACCGCGGCCGGGGAAAGTGGCCCCATGGCACCCGCAAATATCGCTGGTGAAACGCAGACACACTGGCCCGCCTCGGCATAGATGCGCAGCGCCGACGACATCGTATCATCATAGATCAGCGGCGAGTTGACGTTGATGTTGGCTTGCATCACCGCATGGCGCTCTATGACATCGCGGCCAAAGACGATCCGTGCCATTTCGATACTGTCGCGCGCGCGCTCTGGTGCTGTGACAGAGCCCATGAAGGGCTTGGTCGACAGCGTCAGATGCGCCAGCATCATGTCTAGATGACGCTTGTTCACCGGAACATCTGTTGGCTCGACAACCGTGCCGCCGGAATGGTGCAAAGTGGGTGCAAGATAGGCCAGCTTCACGAAGTTCCGGAAATCCTCCAGCGTCGCATAGCGCCGACCCTTTACCAGGTCGCTGACAAAGGGAGAGCCATATCCCGGCATCAGAACAACGTTGTCGCCACCAAGTGTCACGGTCTTGGCCGGATCGCGGGCATGTAGCTGAAACTCAGCTGGTGCCGTGGCGCACAGAGCGCGAACATGACTCGGTTCAAACCTTACGCGCTCACCGTCAACCCGCGCGCCCGCCTGGGCGAAGAGATCCAGCGCCGTTTGGTCCCCACGAAACTCGACACCGATCTTGTGCAATATCCAGCCCGCCTGATCTTCGATGCGGGCCAATACCGTATCATCCAGCAAATCGTATGCGGGTATCTTGCGGCCGGTGAACGGCGTGCTTTCGCAAGGCTCGTTATGACGAGACAGACGGCCACGGCGCGCGCTGCTGCGGCGTCCCTGAGGTACTGACGTGTCTGCAATTGCGTTCAAAGGCTCCAACGCCATCTCTCTTCTTTCGGCCCTGAACTCAGATGATGTTCATAAAAATATGATTGGAAATCGAGAATTTTTGTTCTCCACGTTTAAATAAACTATACGCTTACCTATGACTGCCCGTTTTCACCACCATGATCTGCTCAGGCTTTTTGCCGAGATCGCCCGCCATGCCAGCTTTTCGACGGCGGCGGCGGCGCTCAATATGACAAAGGGCGCGATCAGCTATCAGATTAAAACGCTTGAGGCCGATCTAGGCGTGAGCCTGTTCCAGCGCACGACGCGCGGCGTCACTCTGACCGGAGAAGGGCTGAAACTGTTGGCGATCTGCCGGAGTCGATACGAAGAGATCGAGGTCGAAATTCAGGTTTTTAAGGGACTCTCAAACCTCTCTCTGACAGTTGGCGTTTCGACTTATTTCGCCGCGCGGTGGCTGTCGCCGCGCCTAATGACCTTCATGCAAAGTCACCCGGACGTGCAGCTTCGCATTCAGCCGATGATCGAGTTCTCTGAAACTGAATTGCAGGGCGTGGACCTTGCGATCCGATGGGGTCACGGCAAATGGAAAAATGGAAACACAACGTCATTCATGCCGACGCCCCCCTTCCCGGTTGGCAACGTTGAGGCTGCAAGGCTTGTAGATGAAGTGGGGATAGAAGCGGCGATCTCGGACTTCACTTTGCTGCGCGACCGCGAAGACAGCAACGCCTGGTCCAGGTGGCTGAACATGGCCAATCTACCACCTCAGACCCGCCGGGACGTGCTGATCGTGCCCGATCCCAATGTGCGGGTTCAGGCGGTGATCAATGGCCAGGGCGTCGCTTTGATGGATGATCTGGTGGGCGATGAGTTGGGCGGTGGTAAGCTTCATCGGCTGTCGGAGGTCACGCTGCCGGATTATGGCTATTTCATCGTCAGGCCAGATAAGGCCACAGCCTCGGAACCGGCAACGGTGTTCTCGGATTGGCTTCAAGATGCAGTTTGAGCCCGCAACCAGGCGTTCGACTCCAGGGAACAAAACGGCGGCAAAGTCGCGCGAAGTGTGAATTAGACTACTCTCAGATTTTGTCCATGCAGCGAATGGCCACTATGCGGGATGCGACCGCAGCATCGTGACGATAGGTTGAACGTCCGGAAAGGGCCGTCCTTTCTTTGCTTGGCATCCCAGACATTGAGAATGCCGCGCTGCAACCGAGGTCTGCTTCCCGCCGATTCTGTGGAAAAACAACGTGTTGCGGGTGCAGAATGTGAAGCGCTGAACGGCACGAGCGCGCCTTTCTGGTCAGGCCTTTCGCGGATGCTGCGGTGCAGGAAAGATCTTCGCCAGTTTGCGGAGGTTCTGGGCGGTGGCGGCGAGGAGGAACTCGTCCTTGGCCCCGCACGGGCCGCGTAATCGGAGCCTTCCCAGACCGAGAATGCGCTTTAGGTGCGCGAAGAGCATCTCGACCTTCTTTCTGAGCTTCACCGATACCTTGTATTGGGCCGTCTTCGCGATGGTACGGGCGACATCCCGGGCGTCCTCATGTTCTTCGCGAGTGATCTTGCGGGCATCAGCTTTCGGACAGCACTTGGGCTTGGACGGACATGCCTGGCAGGTGTGCTTCAGCGCTTGGTATTTGGCGACACCCTTTCTTGTCGGCCCGCGGTTGGGGTCGGAGTAGTTCCGGCGGAACTGCTTCAGAGCCTCACCTTCGGGGCAGATGTATTGGTTGTTCTCGGCATCCCATTCGAAGTCGGCGCGGGACCAGGTGCCGTCGGTGCGCCCCGCTTTGTCGATGACCGGGATGTGCGGCGCAATGTTGCGGTCAACCAGCCAGCCCAGCATCGGGCCAGAACCATAAGCCGTATCGGCGATCAGGCGTTCGGGACGCAAGTCGAACTTGGCCTTCACCCGATCCAGCATGGTTTTGGTCGATCCGACCTCAGCCTGCCGGATCGACCGCGTCGCCTCAACATCGAGGATGACGCCGTTGTCTGTATCGATGAGGTAGTTGTCAGAATAGCTAAAGAATGCAGGACCTTTGCGCGCTGCCGTCCACTGGCTGGCCGGGTCAGAGAAGGACGTGAACTTTGGCTGCACTGGTGTTGCAGCACCGAAGGCGGCCTCATCAAGTGTGTCGAGATACTCCTTCACAGCGCGCGGTGCCGCACCTTTGTCGATCCGAGCGGCGTCCCATTCGCCTTTCGGTGCTGAGTACTGCTTGTTCGCATCCGCTTCGATCAAGCTGGCATCAACGGCCATGCGCTGGCCACTGACCAAGCCCTCTTCAATACAGCGACCGACGGTCGTCTCAAATAAGTGGCGCAGCAGCTCACTCTCACGGAAACGGCCATGACGGTTCTTTGAAAAAGTTGAGTGATCCGGAATACGGTCCGTCAGATCGAGCCGACAGAACCACCGGTAGGCCAGGTTCAAATGCACCTCTTCGCAAAGCCGCCTCTCGGACCGTATGCCAAAGCAATATCCGACAAGCAGCATCCGGATTAGCAACTCAGGATCGACCGAAGGACGGCCCGTGTGGCTGTAGAAGTCTGACAGATGTGCGCGGATACTGGTCAGATCGACGAAGCGATCAATCGACCTCAGCAAATGATTTTGCGGGACATGATCCTCAAGCGAGAACTCGTAGAACAGCGCCGCCTGCGCTTCTTGCCTCGGTCCCATCATCGCCAATCCCTCCCTACAGGACGAATTGAATCAGCGACTTACCCCTCGATCAACCCAGAGTTTTTCAACGAAATACGCCGATTCTGTGGAAAAACAACGTGTTGCGGGCGCAGAAAGTAGCGTTTCAAACGGGACGCGAGTACCTTTCTTGTCAGGCTTTCCGGGTTTGCTGCGGTGCAGGAAAGATCTTCGCCAATTTGCGGAGGTTCTGGGCGGTGGCAGCGAGGAGGAATTCATCGTTCGCGCCGCATGGGCCGCGTAATCGGAGCCGTCCCAGCCCGAGTATTCGTTTGAGGTGGGCAAACAGCATTTCGACCTTCTTCCTGAGCTTCATCGAGATGTCGTACTGGCGGGTCTTGGCGATGTCGCGTGCAACTTGGCGGGCGTCTTCGGTTTCTTCGCGGGTGATCTTACGCGCATCAGTGTTCGGGCAACATTTGGCTTTAGATGGACAAGCCTGGCAGACCTCTTTGAGTGCGCGATAGCGCGCCGTGCCTTTGCCGGTTGGGACCCGGTTCGGGTCAGAGTAGTTGCGGCGGAATTGCTTGAGGGCGTGACCTTCGGGACAGATGTATTGGTCATTCTCGGCATCCCATTCGAAGTCCGCCCGGGACCAAGTACCATCCGATCTGCCTGCCTTATCAAACACAGGAATGTGCGGCGCGATCTTGCGATCGACAAGCCAGTCCAGAAGTGGCCCGGTGCCGTAAGCTGTATCCGCGATCAGGCGTTCGGGGTGCAGATCGAACTTGGCCTTCACCCGCTTTAGCATCGTCTTAGTCGATCCAACCTCAGCTTGCCTGATGGAACGTGTGGCTTCGACATCCACAATGACACCGTGGTCTGTGTCGATTAGATAGTTGTCAGAATAGCTAAAGAAGGCAGGGCCTTTGCGAGCGGCGGTCCATTGGCTTGCCGGATCGGAATGCGACGTGAACTTGGGCTGCACTTCGCTGGCCGCGCCGAATGCAGCCTCGTCCAATGTGTGGAGATACTCGCGGACAGCACGTGGCGCATCTATCGGGTTGATGTCAGAGGCGTTCCACTCTTCCTTCGATGTCGAGTTCTGTTTGTTGGCATCGGCTTCAATCAGGCTGGCATCAATCGCCATGCGCTGACCGCTGACCAACCCTTCTTCGATGCACCTCGCCACAGTCGTCTCGAACAGATGGCGAAGCAGTTCGCTGTCGCGGAACCGTCCATGCCGGTTCTTCGAAAAGGTGGAATGGTCGGGAACGCGGTCGCTGAGATCGAGACGGCAGAACCAGCGGTAGGCGAGGTTCAGATGCACTTCTTCGCACAGACGCCGCTCGGACCGAATGCCGAAGCAATAGCCCACCAACAGCATCCGGATCAGCAGTTCAGGATCAATCGATGGGCGGCCTGTATGGCTGTAGAAATCTGCAAGATGGGCGCGGATGCTGCTCAGATCGACGAAGCGATCAATCGATCTCAGAAGATGATCTTGAGGGATATGATCCTCCAGCGAGAACTCGTAGAACAGCACCGCCTGCGCTTCTTGCTTTGGTCCCAACATCGCTGATCCTCCGGTTCGTTGGGGGAAGTGAATCAGCAGTTCATGCACCAATCAAGGAAGAGTTTTTCAACAAAATACGCCCTTGAAAGGCAAAACATGTGCCTTTTGCAAAGGTTCTTATGCAACCGTCACTGGAAACCGCGACATCCTTGGCTAACAAAGCCAAACATTCAATTTCTCGTTCGCGATGCCAAAGCAACCGCCTCAATCAAGCTTTAGTCCAGCTATCCATCTGGTCCTCAGCGATCCAAGTGTGAAACCCGAGTGACCCGTGGAATTTCGAGTTGTAGCCAGAGCTCGCAATATGAACAAAATGGCGGCCATCCCGAGCTTTGTAGAGTTCAATGAAGTATCCGTCATCGCTTCCGGTTCCATCCTGACCGAACTCGTCGACAAGTTCACTATCGTCGATGTTGGGTTCGTCGCTCATATTCGCTCCAGTTCTAGTCTGAAACCGACAACACAATGGGACAATGATCACTGGGGTAGGCTTCAGCAAAAGTCAGCACCCGGTTGTCGGTTTCTGAAAATTTCCGCAGGCTTCCGTCACATTGTTCAAGCGCTCCGCCAGCGTCACGGAAGACGTGTGAACCCATCGGCATTTCCATTTGCTCAGCCGCCAGAGTTATACCGCTCGCTGCATTCTTCACGACAAAGAAGTCGATCTCGCGATTGCTGGTGGGTGTGAACATCCATGGCTTGGCATCTTGAGCGTCGAAGGCTGGATTGTTTGCCCTCGCCTCTTGAGAAAGTGCGTCAAAATCGAAGTCAAAAGACGACCAGCAGGAGCGACTGCTGCTGTCCGGGAGAAAATTCTCTTGGGCGATGTCGGCAAAGAACGTGCTGCGAATGTCATCGCTCTCTTCCAGCAACTTTCGATTAAAGTCACCAGCCAAAATTAGTGTCGCCTCAGACGGTTGCGCATCCATCCATTCTCGAAGCCGCTCAACCTGCGCGCGCTGTGTGGCACAATCATCTTCGGTACCTTCTTCGATTGAATTGTCTTTGCAAGTTGCCTTGAGATGCAAGGATGGGATCAGATACCGCTGACCTTCAAATACAAGATCTACGCCGACACCGCCGCGAACCTTCCGGGGAGTGTCACCACATTCGTTCTGGTGCTCGATCGCCAAGGCGTCGATCTGAAAGAAACTGGCTGTCAAATTCTCTCGCACCGCGATCGCATTGTAGATGTCGTCGGCGTCCGTCTGACACATGGTGCTGTTCTGGAGGCAGCGGGTTTCGAATTGGTAGTGGTAGCCGTCCGGCAGTACAGCCTCGAGGGCAGCAATGCTTCCAATCTCCTGGAAGGCGATCACATCTGCATCAAACGATTAAATGATAGAACTGATTTCCGGGTAATCTTCCGTCGCTCGATCATAACCGCGCAGTTCTTGTCCCGGTTCGCCCAGATTGGCGATATTCCAGCTCGCGATAGTGAGAGTGTCCGCAGTGGCACCGGCGGCCCACGCCAAAAAAACTGCTGCCGATAGATACTTCACCTCAAATTCCTCCATCAAAATACAACTTCAGCATGTATCGAAACCCACGATTGCGCAAGAATTTCTGCTCCGCTGACTTAGGGTACAATCAATCTATCCAATCGGACGTTCTTCCTTCGGTGAGTGCTTACTAACCGACCTCCCCTACCCTTTGAGACGCGGAAATCTCTCGTTCCAGCTGGTCGAGATCGTCTAGCGCCTGCGCGACCTGACCCACATCTTCCGCTCGCAGTTCTCGTAGATTGGTATTTTCGGCGTTGCCGAAATTCATCTCAAACTGACGTTGATCTTCATCCAACACAGCCGCCCGTCCCGATCGCGCATCTGTTCCTTGGCTAGCCTGGACTGATTTGTCCGCCGCAAACTCACCGAGCCCCATCCTGGCGTCGAAATCCTGCTCCGAAAGACCCGGCCCGCGCGGTGCAGTTGGCATCGCCCGGACACTCAACGGCAGTTCACCCACCGGCGGCACCGGCCCGTCCGGAAACGGAAGCTCTCCTTCCTGCGCGGCATGGATCGACTTGAAGAACGGATCTTCAAAATAGACGATGCGTTTTGCGCGCAGCGGCATCTGCGCATCCACCACCACAACGACTTCATCGAGCGGCAAACGCCGCGCCTCATCCTCCGACAATAGCGATACCTCTTCGGTTCGTTCGGACTGGCTACGCCCCTCAAAGGGGTTCTTCCCGATGGCCCGAGAGCGCGTCACAACGGTCTTCGTGGTCTTGCCAACAGCCTTGCTCAATTCTTCAACGGTCTTTTCGTCCGAGGGCGTGAGATAGAGCTTGATGCCGGCATTGCCCTGCAACGCACGCCGTGTGTTCTCTCCGTAGATCTCATCAATGGCCGGGATGGTTTGCGTAACGACCGCCAGATGACCGCGATAATGGCGCAGAACTTCGATGCTCTCGGCAACGATGGGCATCTTTCCGAGACGATTGAACTCATCAAGCATGATCATGACCGGCCAGGGCTCGTCCGATCCTGGTTCCTTATCCTGAAGCGCCGACAGCAGGTCAGAGAAGAAGAGGCGGATAAGCGGTGCAAGCGGCTTCACCATCAGCGGCTGGACCACAAGGTAGACGCTGAAGGGCTTCTTGCGGATCGTCCGGAAATCGAAGTCTGAGAGTGCTGTGGCGTCATCAATGGCTGGGTTTTGCCATTGATCCAGACCGGAGGTCATCAGGAGCGAGACATAGGAGGTCAGCGTGTCGTTGTTGGTCGAGGCGAGCCGCGTGAATATCAATCGCGCCGCCGCATTCTCAACCTCATGAGATCGCGCCAGATACTCCTTCTGTTTGTTTCCGCCGGAGGCCGCAATGCGGTAAATCTCACCCAAGGTCGGGCACCTGCGCTGGAACGCCAGGAGACCCGCGGCGACGAAGAGGTCAATCCCGCCTTTCAGCAGTCCCTGCACGCGATCATTGTCGTTCTGCAAAAAGAGGGTCGCCAGCAGTTGCAGCTCCATCTGCTGGCGCGCCGGGTCTTGCAGTTCGTAGATGCGAAGCAGCGGGTTGTAGCGGTGCGTGCGCTTGTCGTCCCAATCGGTCGGCGCGAAGCGATACACCTCGTCGCCTTGCGACGCGCGGTGACGGGCAGAGGCATCAAAGCATTCACCCTTCACATCCAACACCGCTGCCGATCCTTGCCAGGTCAAAAGGTTTGGGATCACAAAACCTGTCGTCTTGCCTCGCCCCGTGGGCGCCACGATCAATGCGTGCGGATAGGTTTTCGAGCAGAGAAAGGGTGTACGTGAGGTGGGCTTGCCAAGCTTGCCGATCACGAACCCAGTCCCCGGCCTTCCGAAGAACCCATTGCGTTTCATCTCACGGCGGGTTTGCCAATGGGTGTAGCCGAAACGGGTGAGCGCGGAGCCAGACATGGCAAGGCTCAACAGGAGGCCCAAGACCCCTGCTCCCCCCATGATCAGGTTGATCAGTCGAAAATCGTCTGGTCGCGCGTCCCGAAGCGCAAAGTAGTTCTCAGCGATGTAGAAGAAATCGATATCGGCCTGGAACCCAAGATCGCGGAAGGTCAGTACGGCGGAGGCAATCACATAACCAATGGCGACGGCCACGAGCGCGACCAGAACCACGCCTATGGCAAGACGGCCTCGGCCCATCCCTCCCATCAATGGGTTTCCCCGCGTTCTCTTTCGCCGTCGGCGAGGTCGGCGCGTCGCAAGTTATATTCGCGGTCGCCGATCTCTTCGACCACGGCGCGCGTGGCTTCGCTGTTGGCCGTCGTAGCGTCTGATTTCAGGTAAGCTTTGGCTGCGTAGAGCCGATCGAGGCGGTCCTCGATCCGGTCTTTCAGAACATCAACGTCACCCTCACGTAGTCGGTCGATCTGCTCCTTTTCGAGCTGCCGTTCGACGGCCTCGCGATAGCTCAGCCTCTCCGCGTCGCCCTCGAATGGAGACGTCAGGTGTCCGGCGCGCTCGTGTTCGACGACACGCTGAAGCTGGCCATCCAAACCCCGAGCATTAGCCGAAGCGCCTTCAGCATCAGCTTGACCCACAATATCTGCCACCCGCGTGCCCCCGACCGCAACGAGTTCTCTTCGCCGCTCTTCGACGACCCCGTCCTCTCGAAGCACCTCGTTTCGCTCTAACGCGATCCCAAGTTGCACATGGGCGCGGTTGAGCACCTCTCGTGCTGTCTCCAGATCAGATTTCCGTTCAAGGTTCAGCCCATCCGTCTCAGCCACCCTCTGCAGATCATCGGCGATCCATTGACGTTCAAGCGCCGCGTTCTGCGCCCCTGTCTCCATGCGTGCGATCACCACGGAAGAGCTGATCCCGGTCCCTCTGAGGGCCGTATCGACCTGCGCCCAGACATCTGGTTCCTGCAGACGCTTCAATTGATCCCGGTCGATATTGGCTTCCGAATAGACCCCACCGTCGGATGGCCTCTCGGTGAGGGTGGCCGATCGCAACCCGAGCGGCTGCATATGCGCAAGGCGGGATTGGATCTCGTTGAGGCGGCGTTCCAGGGCCGGTCGCGCGGCCTCCGGAGTCTCTGCGATAACGTCCTGTACTCGCTCCACTTGTTCGGTGTAGCGAATCTTCAGATCTTCAAAGCTCTGTTCCGCGGCCATGTAGACCCCTCCCTCAGATCCAAGTTTCCCGCCCCGGGCCAAAAGCTCTCCGGCCTGGAAGAGCGCATCCGAGATTTCCGCACGCGCCTCCCGCGAAGCCTCCGCGGCGAGCGCGTGAAAGACGCGTCTGGTGTTCGCGATCTCAGCCAATGTGCGCTCCAGGTCAGCGCCGACCCGCGCCCGCGGCTCTGGTGCCCGGCCCTCTTCCTTGGCGGCGTAGACCTCGCGGGTCCGGGCGGGATAGTGGACGACGCCTCTGTCGATCCGCCGCGTGGCCTCGAGGCGCACGCCATACGTCTCCGCCTCTTCAACCATCGCCAAACGGAAGTCGTCATAGTTGAACCGGTGATCGCGCCCGAGGAAGAAGAACTCCCCTTCCTGGGATCGGCGGTTCAGAACGATATGGGCGTGCGGATGCTCCCGGTCTTCATGCACCGCGATGATGTAATCAAAGTGGCCCTCATCGGTCTGGAAGAACCGTTCGGCAACTTTTGCCGTGACATCCCGGACATCCTCGCCGCGCGTCCCGATCGGGTAGGAAAGGAGCATGTGGGTCGTCTGCCCGAGCTTCGGTTTGAACCCTGCACTCCAACGCTTTGCGAAGCGTTCTGTGAGGTCCTTGATCTCCTTCGGCTCCAGCTTCGCCTTGCCATCGAGGAACCCGGAACTGTCCACGATATGGGTGGACTTAGTGGTGAGATATCCCAGCTGGTTCGAGAGTTCGGATTTGGAATGGGTGCCGCCACTCCGGATGGCTTTGAAGACGGCTGCACGATGCCCTGCTGCCGCGCGGATGAGCTGCTTCTGCTTCGCAACATGCAACCCCTGCATCGAGCCCCGGATGCGGCTCCAGCCGTCCCGGAAGACCTCACCCGTGACAGCATCAACAGCGTCATTCAGCGGCATGGGCAAACTTCCTCAGGGCCGCGGTGGCTTCGAGCTGCATCGCGTCGCGACGTCGGCGCACAAGCAGGTCGATCTCATCCGCAGAGTCCAAAACGAACCGGGCCAGCCCACGCATCTGGGCAAGCTGCAACTCAGAGAAGGCCGCTGCCCTGTCTCCCGTTTGGTTAGCCTCCGCCATCCGCTTCGTGAGCTGCGCGACCCCATTCCCCAGGTCGTTCAGAGACCCTCGGTAACGCGCCATCTCCGCGGCTAGCTGTACGTCCGGAACAAAGGTGCCGCCCGCCGCCTGGATGAGCCGTCTGAGGCCTTCTGTGCGTGTTTCGATCCCGGCCGCGGCAAAGACACCATCGAGGGCCTCGAGCTCTCCTGGCGTCAGCTTGATGGTCACGGCTGCTGTCGCCACAGCCGTGTCCTTCTGCCGTTCCTCATCAGCTTTGAGCACATACCGCACCGCGCGTGATGTCACTCCAAAGCGCTTGCCAAGCTCCGACGTCGAGACACCTTCCCCGGCCTCGCGGACGATCTCCATCTTCTCTAGGTTTGTTAGGCGTTTCGAACGGTACATGCGGAAGAAAGCCCCCCTATTTCCTGCCACCTTCATACAAGGCTGCCACACCATACGATATTATATTAATTCGTCAATAGTATACTTGCGTATTGGGAGAAGCTTGGCAGCCTTGTATTCCATTTAAGGGCCGAGCGACCAAAGGAAGCGAGGCGCATAACGCCTTAAATCGAGCTTCAATGAGGAGCAGGAAATTTGAGAAAAGAGGATGATGTTGCAGGCGCTGAAGTCTGGCGAATTTGCATTGCAAGATCACCTTGCGGAGAGCAGCCACCACAGGCGAAGCTGCTCTCCTTCTATCATCTTTCAGGCCTCAGTGCCGTCGTGATCGGTCAGCACCATTGCGTCAGTAACACTCACAAAGACCGGAGTGATCTGATAGTCTTCACCGTCTCGTTCGGGACTCGTCACCGCGACGATCGCAGCGGCAGGTTGACCGTCGAGGAAACAGGAGAAGAGCGCAAAATTGTCATGCTCTCCGGAAGTCAGCGCCTCGAAGGCGCTGACATGTTCAGGTCGGATATTGGTGCTCAAGTGACGATCCCACCGGCTCTCCTGGCCCGCTCAGCATAAGTGCTGAGCGAGGCGTCGGGTGTGAAATGAAGATCGCGTTCGATCGGCAAACCGAGACGGCCCCGATGTGCCTTCAGGACACTGAGCCGAACCGAGCCCAATTCAGGATATCCCAGACCGAGATCGCATAGCCCGAAGGCGATGTCAGGATCCTCTGGACCGGTTTCGCTGAGAAGCCAGGTGGCACCGCCATCAGGTGTGAACAGCTTGACGACCGGTTCGAAATCGATGGTGTCTTCGCTGGCTTCAATGCGGGTTTGGTTGACACGGCCATTGGCGGCCAGTTGGTCGAGGATGGATTGAGGCAGAAGTTCCATTGTGTCTGTCCTTCGTATGAGATGTCGATGAGGATCAGCACGAGGGGCTCGAACCCCTCGTAGGCCCGGTCACTCGATGACCTGGCCATCGTCGCCGTTGGTCTTGGGTTCGAAGAGGACGAGCTCGCCGTTCACGGGATTTGCGAAGAGCTGGATCGTCATGAAGGACTTGGAGGTCTCGGCCTGTGGGAAGGCGACGCCCACTTTGTGAAAGCGGGTCTTTCCATCCTTGCCGGTCTGCGGTGTTGTGACTGTGTAGTACTTGGTCATGTCGGTCTCCTTTCGTTTTCGATGCAAACGAGAAGCCGGGACCGCCCGGACCGGCTGTCAGGCGGAACTTTTGGGCGCGAGGAATGGCCGCCTTAGCGGACAGGGGAAAGTTCTGCTTGAAGAGAGCGCTCGCGCGATCGGCAGACGGGCCAGATCACGGAGATTGCATCCCAAAAGAAAACGACAGGGTCCGACATGGCGAACGACCCGGAGGCATCTCACACCCGCAACCGCGAGATGGAATGATGCGTGCATAGTGCTTCGTTGGCTGAAAATCTGGCAGAAGCGCCAAATCAAGTCATCGAACGAAAGCGCTTCTGGTCTTGACCGATAGTAGGTGAGAACACTCGGGCCCTTAGCTGACTGCGAGAGCGGGCCGGAAGTGCCCGCGATGTCTCCGGGTTTCCACAATCACATCACGATCATCGACATAGGCTCTCCGAATAGGCGCCTTTGTCAAAGCAATGCCAAACCCCCGATTTTCGGTAGTTCAGATAAACGGCGCGATGGCGTCCTGAACAACAGCGCTCAAATCCCGTTGCCGCAGTATTCTACTGTCTAGGTCCCAATCGTCTGCGCCTTCAAATCGGCTCGCAGCCACCGGACCATCCATTTGGTAGCCTTCATATCCGTCGTCGTCACAGAACCGGCTCTTGAGGATGTTCAGCGCCAAACTGACACTTTCGGCATGGGCACCCTGCAGGGCAGCGTCAAATGCTGAATGCAAGGCCTCTGTTCCGCCTTTGAAGTGCTCAAGGCAATAACACAAATCATGGGCGTCCTTGCGCTCGCCTCTTTCTTCGAACGCAAAGGCCTTGAGGCAGGTAAAACTGACGATATCTGCATGGCGGATGGTTTCTGTGGTGACACCCCCATCGTTGAGCAACTCGGCCGTGATTTCGACAGTCTCATGATGCTCCAGAACCATGGACGAATGCGGAATATGGATCGCCGAGACCGCGCCTTCGGAAGGCAGTTCCTGAAGTGCGCCACCTTTCTTGTCCCCTGCATCAGCCAAAAACTCCAGGATCAGAACGGTGCCATCGACCAGCTCCTGCTGCCAGCGCCAGGAGAGCTTTTTGCCGTCATCATTCTCCGATCGGACAAAGCCGATGGCTTTGATATTGTCTTCGAGCGTTTGGTACGCCTCCGTATCTGCCAGCAGCTTCATATCCACCACAACGTCAACATCACCAGTGCCGGCATGCGCGGGCACGGCCGGAGGACGTTCTTTGATCAGGTAGCGCGGTGTCAGCCCTCCCACGAGGAAGATGGACTCCCGCCAGGGACCGAGATGCCGCATCAGCGTGACCAGCACCTGTTCGCAGGCATCCGTGACAGTCTTGTTGTAGCCTTGGATCGCCGTCGGTTTTTTCATCGCCACTCCAATTCCTGCGATCGTAGATGCTCCGCCATTTCCTTTGATCGACCGTGACCTTCAAGAAGATCGAGATAGACTTGCAAGGGAGACGCCAACAGAGACTTTTCTTCGCTGTTCGACCAATGGCGGCTCTTTCTCGACGGCGCGTCGATCACCGTCAGATTGGTGCCTTCTGAGACCTCACGTGCATTCAGGGTTGATACAAGCCACTCATGGCTCAGCCGACCAAAGGTCCGGACAGTCAGTTCAGAGACGGACGACAAAAACGGCGTATATTTTTGAGCGGCAAACTGGCCGGTCAATTCCAGCGCGTAGTCATCATAGTCGTTTGCATGCTCAATCTTCTCGGCCATGTCTTCAGGGCGCATGCGTGGCACGTAATAGCGTTTTCGCTTGGCTGGACGCCGGGCAAGGATGCTGTCTCTCCAAGCATCAAGCAATGCGCTCGGCCTGCCAAGGCACCGTCGCTTCGCGGGCCCCTCCCCTTTCACCTCGAGCCAGTCGCGCCGCTCGAGATGCTTGAAGGTTACCGAGACGGTGGCTGGCGATACATCCGCACGATCGGCAATTTCCGTGCCTGTCACCCACTCACCAGCGTCCTCGAAGAGCGCGAACAACACCTGGGCACGGGTCCCTTTGAAGACGTTGAATTCGCGTTGCTTGGAACCCTTTGGTTTTGGCCGGTCGATCAGGATGTAGAGGTCACCAATTCCGATGAAGAGAGACCCGCTTTGATCATGATAGGCCACGTGCTCTTCGCGCAGGAACTTTCTTGCCCCCTCCGATATGGATCGCGCCAGGATCATTGGGGTGAAGCGCCGATCATCGCTGCCCAGTTCCCGCAGATATCTCTGAAGCTGCCATGTGATTTCACGGGCATCTCGGGGATATACATCGCCGCGAGTTTCAATGACGAAGTTCAAATCACGCCCTGCCACGAGCGCTGTCAGGAATGCATCGGGCCGAAGACGCGTGTTGAGCGCCTCTTCCCAGGACAGATTGCCAACCGACGCATCGGGCAAACCCGTGAGGCTCTCGCTGAACGCTTCAAGTAGCTCTGACTCTATGTTCGCTGTTTCGTCCATATTCACTGTGCAGTAGATTTAGCTGAATGTGCGCCATATTCGCTCAAAAGTCAATATTCACTGTACAGCAAACATTGAAGCAAGGAACAAAGACGTCACGGGCGTTTTGCAAAGGCCCCCACAAAACAGTTCACGACCGGAGTAACGATAACCGAGAATTATGGTACCAAGTCATGGCCTCTCGAAGGGTCAATTTCGAGAACGCATCGCTTCGTTTCAAGATCGGTCAGCAGCGGTAGTCTATGGGTTTTCTCCGTCAGGGAAATTCACGCAAGTCTGGTATGACCAGTGGCGCAGCGCCGTTATCTCGTCCTATGGCGCGGCGCTAGAAGAGCTTGGATTGCATCCTTACTTTGTCGATGCTGCATCGTTTGCACGCCAAGCACTGGACGGCTCCCTTCCAAAGGTTGCTTGCGCGTTCAACCTGAATGCCGGCATCACTCCGATCCATCACTGGAGCATGGTTCCATCCGTCGCCAGCTGGTGCGGAATCACGCCCTTTCCATCAGATGCCGATGTCCTCATTGTTGGTGAGAGAAAGGACACAGCAACTCTTATTGCGCAAGACTGCGGCTTGGCGGTTCCCAGATCCTTCAGCAAAGACGATCTACCGGCGCAGAAACCGGATGAAGTGGTCGTCTTGAAGCCGCGTGATCTGGGCGGAAGCGTTGGAATAAGACGTCATACGATCAGCGAACTCGCTGAGGATCCAAGCTTACAGGACACGGATGTTATCCAGCAATTCGTGCCCGGCTTCGATCTAACCATCCCGGTTGTTTGGCAACCGACTCTAGGCAGACACAGATGTGTGGCCGGGGTCATGTATGTTCCTGACAACAACTCTCCAAAGTGGTTTCATTCGGCTGCGACCAAACAATCAGGACAAGGGTATACGAAAACGGTCGTTCCAATCCCTTCTGAACTAGAAGCAATACTGGTGCGCTTCGCGAAACGAATAGAGCTGGGTCCCTATGCTCGCATCGATCTGCGCGTCCAATACGAACCGCAAGCATATGGCATGGTGGATTGGAGTACCGCAAAGCCTTTCTTTATTGAGGTGAACCCACTCCCAACCCTGCGCGAAGGCATCAACTTTCTGAACGTTGTCGCACACAATACCTTTCGAGCGGCCTTCGACGAGGAGATTGGCGAGCTGCATGCAAAACTGGGCAGAATTCCTTCGGCCCATGCGGTGGTTCTTGCATGCGCTCTCGCGACACTTGCCGATCAAAGCCATGCGTGATGAAAAATCGGGACCAATCCGTGCTGCTGAATGAAACGGGCTCGACGTCCCGGCCCGCTCCGTGACTTTAGGGTTTCGCCATTGCAGGCAGCGGCGAGTGACGCGAGAGTCCCACGATCTCCATTGACAACAGGATCATCGAAGACACCGGCATCGGTGGCCATCTCGCGAATGACCGACTCTTCGGGTTGACCCTTTGAAAGCAGCAAGGTGTTAAGAAGAAGATTGGCTGTCTGGTATCGGTATTTGCGATCAACCTGTCGAATGGTCTTCCGAGCAAGTTTGAGCAATTGCGGGCCGTCGGTGTCTGAACCATCGACGTAGTGTGCGATAGCGAGATTCACCTCTGCGCTCAACGTGTGAAGTGGCGCCGCTGGTTCCTTCGAAACTCGGGAGAACCAATGGCTGGCGTTTTCGAGGTCACCCTCGACAAGGTAAGCCACGCCAACATTGTTGATCATGATCGAGCGGCCAAGAAAACCTTCGATGCTCTCAGCGGAGGCCAGAGTCACGTCTGCGAACGCGCTCGCAATATATTCGTCTGTGTAGAACTTTCCGACATAGGCGTTGTTTAGGCAGAAGTTGGAGAAGTCGAAGAGGCCATGCTCATGAAAGGTTTTCGCCGCACGATGGAGCATTTGATCGGTCATTGAGCCATGCGGCTCGATCGTATTGATAAGTCGGACGCAATGGGCCTGCATCAACTCATCGTCCAGAGACTTCGCTATTGCCATTGCGTTATCGAACAGCGTCCTTGGGCCCTCCTCACAGTAGAGCAACCACAAGTTTGACAGGATCTTTGAGGCGAGCGCGATCCGCTGATCAGCATCTGAAAGCGGGTTGTTCGCCACGTGTTCAAGCCGATTGGACAGTGCTTTTGCTGCCGCCGTTGTTGCGAATTTTCCTCGTTCATTTGCGATGGAACGAATGTGAAAGAGTCGTGCAGCCAGCTCTTCGTGGAGCGAGGTATCCATAACGATCGCGCTCTCGAGCTGCTGAACACTCAGACGCGACGCCGATGAGAACGAATTGTTGGTATACTGATCGACGAGCTCCATCATGCTTCCGGAAGGTAGGCGCTCGATGATATGTTTCTCTAGAACGGCATCGGGTCGAAACCGCATGAAGTTAATTTCTTCCGGTGCGCGGGATATCCGTTCATTGATCGCGCTGCCTTCGTCATGGGTCTCGATAATGAAGAGCGGGCGTTGCTCTTCGGGAAGGGCGGTGTAGGCATCTAGGTACTTCCCCAAAGTTTTCGGGTTCACCTCGTTTTCCGAAATCCGCACGACCTGATTGATCGAGTCATCCCGCACCGCAAACCGGCTGTGGTTTCCGGCAATCGAAATCTGAGTTTGATATTCTTCGGGTCCTATGGCGATCCCACCGAAGATTTTGCCGACCGCATATCGAACCCGCTCGAACGTTGTCGAGCCGTTCATCTCGAGGATTTTCTGAAGCTCGCGCGATAGCTCGGTTTCCGAATTCAGATGTCTGAGCCGAGTAAGGTTCTCGTCGAAGAATTTGGCCAACCTAGATCGGGACAATGACTTCGGAATGAGTAGGACCTCCGCGGATGATCTGGCTCTATTGACGAGTTCCTGGCTCAAGTCATCTGGCGTCGCAATTGCCCCGGCGGACATCATAATTCTCGGTTATCGTTACAGCGGCCAATCAGCTTAGCCGCTTAAGTTGAAATCTCCTGTCACCCTACAGTTGCGACAAGCGTGAGTCATCAATCATTTCACGGTCCGCCAAGTTGTACCTCACTGTTGCCAAAGCAGATTTGCTCGATTCCTCTGCAACATTGAAGGGGTTGAAAGTCGTCGACAACAGATGGCGGCCCCAGATCAGCAAGCGAGGGAACATGACCAAAATACGGATCGACGAGTTTGAGAACTACTGTCGCGAACAACTTGGGCTGAGTGAACACAGCCTAAGAGCCTATCGCCAGGATTTAGCTGCATTTGCAAAGTTCAGACGCAAGGCGAAGTTGAACGATCCACCCTTGGCCGCTGACATCATCGACTTTCAGAAGGACCTCAGAGAGGAACAAGGAGCGAGCCCGGCAACGATCCGGCGGCGATTGGTGACGCTAAGATCCTACTACGGCTGGCTCTGGAAAAGCGACGCCAGCTGTCCATCACCCTTCGAAGGTCTGCGGCTGGACATGAGGGTACCCAAACGCCTTCCCCGTCCAGTCGACAGGCCCACACTTGGTGCCGTCTTCAGATCGGCCCAACACATCGTGCAACTTAATCCCAGCGATGAACTGTCCGTGCCGAGGGATATTCCGGCTGCGCTGATCACTGGTTTGATAGCGAGGCTGCTCATCGTTACCGGCCTACGCATTGGAGAGCTGACTTCGCTCCGGGTGTGTGACGTAACTGGCGCCGCGACACAAATCCGTGTCCGAGGGAAAGGCGACCGCGAACGCACCGTATATGTTGCCAATGATCGCCTCCAAACCGATTTCAGACGCTTCTGGGAAGATCGCTGCGACGCGGCCGGTTCGCAGGCCTGGTTGTTCACCAACTCGATAGGAGATCGCCTGACCTCCCAGGCATTTCGAAAGAGGCTTAGGACGCTCTCGAAATCACTGAGAATAGAACCCCATCTTACCCCGCACCGGTTTCGGCACTCCGCAGCAACTCTCCTCATTGAGGAAGGCGTCGACATTAGGTTGGTCCAGCGCCTGCTCGGACACGCTAGCATCGCCACTACGGAGATTTACACAAAAGTCTCAGACAACTCACTCAGCTCGGCAGTGACTGCTGCCGACACGTTGGCCAAAGTCGACGCCAACTGAAGGCTCTAGTTTCCTGCGCCTCGGCCCTTTGCCGAGGCGTTTGCACCGCACCGTTAGCATGGGCGGATAACTAGGAATTATGCCGCCGTTCAGGCACCAAATCCCAAACTTGATCTCAGTTGGCAGGATACCCGCTAGCGCGGCTTTCGTCGTGATTTTTTCCACTTCGAATGAGGCGGCATACTGGTTTTCGTTTCTAATAGCTATTTTGGCTTTGGTCTCAGACTTTGCTGATGGATACCTTGCGCGCAAATGGGCGGTTGTCTCGGAAGCAGGTTACTTCTTGGATGGCTTGGGAGATAAATGCTTCACCATCGCGTTTTGCCTGGTGATCTCAAGAGAGTATCCGGCGCTCCTGCTCCCAATGTGGGCACTCATTGCTAGGGAGCTGCTCTTGTATGGATTGCGCGCGATTGATCCTTGGAAGTCTAACAACCTCGCACGCTATCGGAATATTTCTCTTTGGCAGGCCGGAGCTATTCGCAGTGCATTCTGCATCTTCCTGATCCTATCAGGATTGAAGGTCTATTCTATCGAGGCACCGCTCGCTGCAGACATTCTATTCTACGTCACTTCGGGTCTGGCGATCACTTTCGGCTGGACATCAGTCCTATTGCTGGCTCGTTCACTGTCTAGGTAAACAGCTTCAACGACGTCGCAATTACGGGCACTACCCAGGGCTATCGCTTTTGAGATTTGGTCGCGGTTCTGATGAGTTCGAGCATGAATGTATCCTGCCATCCGGCGCGTTTCAGCTTTCCTCGCATTGATCCTTTTGACGGTTCGGAGCGGGCGAGGTTGAGAGCGATGCGCCGTAGGATAGAGAGATTTTCGGGTCCGTTGTCTTTTCTGTTGCGCGCGGCGTCCTCGTTCATGGAGACGTCGAGCACCCAGTGAAGGCTGTTCTCGATACTCCAATGGGCGCGGGTGATGGACAGGAAACGCTCGGGAGAGAGCGGCGCGCTGATGAGGAAGTAGCGAGTTTGGCATGAGGTTTTATCGCCGACTTCGCGGGTGGCGACGACCTTTCCGATGGCCCTGAGCCCGGGCCAGTGATGCCGCTCGTCGAGCCAGGCAACGTCATGCGAGATCAACGCCTTGCGCGTCTCCAGTCGACCGTGTCCTGCGTCAACATTCTGATAAGTTTCACAGTTTTCGACATTTCCAGGATCATCCAGCCAGAGTGCCACATCCTCGTGCAGCGTCTCCTGATTGCGTTTCAGCGCCAGAACATAATCACCGCCAGCCTGCGTTACCGTCTCGGCTGTAGTGCGCTGCGTGTGCATAGCGTCCGCCGTCACAATCCGCCCCTTCAACGACAGCATGTTCAACAGCGCGGGCAGCGCCGTAATCTCGTTGGATTTTTCGTCAACAGCGACCTGCCCGAGTACGAGCCTGGCCTCAGCCGCAAAAGCCTGCACGAGGTGTAACGCCGACTGCTTCTTCGCCCTGTCGAAGGAGCGCCGCAACGACTTGCCATCAACCGCAATCACCTCGCCCAACTGGTCAGCGAACCCCTCTGTCAGGCGAAGCATCACTGACTGAAACGTGCCAGGATCGAGGGCGTTGAACAGGTCAGAGAACGCATCGTGGCTCGGTATTCCGTGCTTCAGTGTCATGAATGTGCGCAAAAACGGCTCTTTCGTCGTGCCAAATAGCGCCATGTCGCAGCAACCCTCGCCGCCACACATGGTCGACAACAGGCCGATCATAAGCATCTCATGAAGATCATGCCGTGTAGCGTTGCTCGTACGAGGGTCTTCAACGCCCTCAAAAATATGAGAAAAATCTTCCATCGCGGTCGCATCCTTTGCTAATGACGCAATCCGTATGAATCCAATCAGACGTGATGCATAGTCAATATTTCAAAAGCGATTCCCCTGGGGCACTACCCTTGCGCTGTTTACAGCCGTCTGTAACCACCTGGAGTAAGGTGAAGCTCTGGCGCTGGCGAAACAGATGCGCTCAAACGCAAACCTGTTCTCGAGTGTCTTCCTGTTGCCGTTGTAGGTCTTGCTCTTCTCCTCCAACGCCTCGTAGGTGTCGTCGCGCACCCTCCGACCTACACCTGTTATCGGACCGATAGTAACGAAGCTTGCGACTAGCATCGTAATGGTAAGGCCAACCAGGGCCGCTCCGACGGATAAGTACGTCGTTTCGTGTGTGATGAGCAGTGCGAAAATCACTCCGTAAGAAAGCAGGTAGGGAAGCAAAAGCGATGCGTTCAAGATGCCTAGATTGAGCATTCCGTAGCAACCGTCCGGATGTAGGACATTTGGCTTTAGGCGGTTATCCTGCGCTAACTTCGTCAGAATTTGGCGAGTGCTCACGCTCATCGAAACCAGCATGAAACCCACCAAAGGGTAAACGACCACCCACGAACTGAAGAGATTAAGTTTGTTGGCGTAGTAACCCCAATGGTATTGGGCGCTATCAAATACGTCATTGCCGTAGATCTCGACCGGATCGACAGTCTGCCTCAGATTGTTTAACCAGCAAAGGCATCCCGTGGCGAACAACAAAAAGAACACGTACTTCGATCGATCTGCCATGTTTAAGAACGCTAGATACGGGTTGACCAGATGCTCTAGAGTCTTGGAATCGGCATCCTTTTGAGCGAGTGGAAGTGTGCGGAAAGCAATCAAAAAACGCCTGTAAGCTAGCCCTGCGGCTATCACCAGCAACGGGTCGGAAACGAGAATGGCCCACACTCCGTAGTGCTCCAAGAAGCCATCCCCAACATCGGGAAGATAGAGAGTTCCATCCAAG
>CAXMWW010000002.1:0-153651 GCA_963422245.2 uncultured Sulfitobacter sp.
TCTGGTAGAGCAGTTGCCCTGGCTGCGCGAGGCTGGCAATTCGCCGATCGGTATGGTCGGTCAGGGCGAGGCGGGTCGGAAAGGGCTTGCGGGCAAGGTCTATGTGTCCGATTTTGTTAGGCCGTCCAAAAATCTATGATCCGCAGAAGGTTACAAAGCAGTTCTTGACTTGCCCTGCCAAAACATCACCCTCTGACTGAGCGGTTGTGCAGAGCCGCGTGACATCACTTCCCCAGACGGAGACCTCCGGAAGTCATGGACCGCGAAGAAATCGAAGCCCTCATCGCCCGGGGTGGCGATGGGCGACCGTGTTGGATTTGAAGAACTCTACGACCGCACATCCGCGAAACTTATGGGGCGTCTGCCTGCGTGTCTTGACCAAACGGGCCGCGGCAGAGGACGCGATGCAGGACACCTACGTCAAAATCTGGAACAACGCGGACCGCTACCGCGCCAACGGGCTGTCGCCGATGACGTGGTTGATCACCATTGCGCGCAACACCTCGATTGACCGTCTACGCGCCCGTCGGGCAGGGCATCAGGACATCGACACACCGGGTTTGGAGTTGGCAGCCCCCGGACCCTCGCCCGAGGATATGGCCGTTGCGGGGTCAGAGGCCGAAAAGCTGGTGCATTGCCTTGGCACGCTGGACCCGGATAGGGCGGACGCGGTGCGCGGGGCTTATCTGGATGGTGATACATACGCCGATCTTGCGGAGCGGTTCAAAGTGCCGCTCAACACCATGCGTACATGGCTACGGCGGGGGCTTATTGCGCTTAGGGAGTGCATGAGCGGATGACCGATCAGACCATCCAGCCCCCACCGGAAGAGCGGGACGACGACTTTGAGGCTGCCGAATTTGCGCTGGGCCTGACGCCTGCGGACATCTACCCTGCCACCCGCGACCGGGTCCTGCGTGACCGCAGATTTGCCCTGCTGGTCGCCGCCTGGCAGGAGCGACTGGCGGCCATGACAAATGACCTCAAAGAGGTGCGCCCCAAGCGGCGGGTCAAGCAACAGATCCTGGCCCGCGTCTTTCCCAGGAAGGCCCGCGTGCCGCTGATGGAGCGTCTTTGGGTCTGGCAAGGCATCGCGCTCGGCGCTTTGGTGCTGGCAGCTTACCTCGCAACGCCCTTGTTGCGGCCCGACGCGCCATCCCGCGCCACCGGCCCGATCTTTGCCACCGAGCTGGTGGGCGATGACAGCGGTTATCAGGTCTTTGCCGTGCTGGACCCGTCGCGTCAGGGCATTGCCCTGCGCCGGGTGGCGGGCGAAGTGCCAGCGGGCCGTGTACTGGAGCTCTGGGCGATCCTGCCGGACGCCGCGCCGGTATCACTGGGCGTGGTTCCACCGGAACCGGAACATCTGCCTCTGCCGCCTGAATTTGCAAGTCAGATCAATGTACTGACGCTCGCCATCTCGGACGAACCCCCCGGCGGCTCGCCCACCGGTGCGCCCACAGGTACCGTGCTGGCGTTAGGCGTTGTGTCTGAGCTGTGAGCCTCAACCGGCTCAGCCAGTTGGCAGGCCGCGTGTTGCTGGCGCTGCTTTTCGCGGGTGGCGCCGTGCAAAAGGCACTCTCCCCTGATCAGGCCCAAACACTTTTGTCAGGCCTCAATTTGCCCACCATGCTGGTCTGGCCCGCCCTTGCCTTCAACGCTGCGGCTGCGTTCTGCCTGATCACCGGCCTCTGGCTGCGTCCCATGGCGCTTTTGCTGGCGTTCTATTGCATGGTGACCAGCCTCTTCCACCTGATCCCCTCTGACCCCTGGCAGATGTCGATCTTTGTGAAGAACTGGGCCATCGCGGGTGGGCTGCTGGTGCTTTTTGGCACGCAGGGTAAACCGCATTCGGCGTAACTGTTCCATCAGCGACAAAGGGTCGTTTTCAGCGTTGAAAACCGCCTCCGCTGCCCGCATGGTGCCGCTATGACCCCACCTTTGATCGACAACCTGCAATACGCCAACTTTTCACCCAAGGTTTTTGACCAGATGCGGGCGGGGGGCGTGGATGCGGTGCATGTCACCATCGCCTATCACGAAAGTTTCAGGGAGATGGTGCTGAACCTCGAACGCTGGAACCGCTGGTTTGAGGATCACCCCGATCTGATTTTCAAAGGGTCTACCGGGGATGACGTGCGGCGGGCGCAGGCCGAAGGGCGCACGGCCATCTTCTTTGGGTTCCAGAACCCCAGCCCGATCGAGGACGACATCGGCCTGATAGAAATCTGCCACCAGCTTGGCATTCGTTTCATGCAGCTGACCTACAACAATCAGTCCCTGCTTGCGACGGGGTGTTACGAGGACGATGACACCGGCCTGACCCGTATGGGCCGCGAAGTGGTGACAGAGATGAACCGCGTCGGCATGGTCGTGGACATGAGCCATTCGGCGGAACGCTCCACCCTAGAGGCCATCGACCATTCCTCCCGCCCCATCGCCATCACCCATGCCAACCCGCACTGGTGGCATCCCGCGCTGCGCAACAAGTCTGACACGGTGCTCAGGGCACTGACAGAGCGTGGCGGCATGCTCGGCTTCTCGGTCTACCCCCACCACCTTGCGGGCGGCCCGGACTGCACGGTTGAGAGTTTCTGCACCATGATCGCGCAAGCCGCCGACCGCTATGGTGCGCAAAACCTCGGGATTGGCACGGACCTCTGTCAGGACCAGCCCGACAGTATCGTTGAATGGATGCGCGTGGGCCGTTGGACCAAAGGCATAGACTACGGCGAAGGCTCCGCCAGCAACGCAGGTTTCCCGCCCATGCCCACGTGGTTCAACGACAACCGCGACTTTGGTAACATCCGCGCGGGCCTGCTGGCCACAGGGCTTTCAGTGCAAGACACAGATGGCATCATGGGCGGCAATTGGCTGCGGTTTTATGATGAGAACTTCGGGCCTCAGGTATGAAGGATTTCGTTGACCCGCCTCAGGTCCCCCTGCGCCCACCATCTGAGGTCATGCGGCTCTCCCGCATGGGCTCCATGTTCCCCACGCGCCTGAGCTTTCTGCGCAGCCTCATGCGCAGGCTGGCCGCCGAAGATGTTACTGTCCGCCGCCCCGTCTGGGAGATGGACGCCGCAGGCTTTGGCCACGCCGTCTATACCGTGACCCTTGGTGGCCACGACTATTCGCTTGTTGCCGTCTCCAACGACCTGCCGCCCGAAATGCGCACCGACCGCGTGATCGCAGAGGCCTGGGACAGCGCCTATGTCCTCTATGACGGCATCCCAACGACGGACGAAATCGCCCGTATCGTCGCCAGCGCTCCAAAACAGGAAGCCGCACGCTTTACCGAACGTGACCTGATCCTCAGCCGCGCCAACAAATCCGTCCGGCTCTTTGAACATGTGGTGACAGAACTGCGCGCGGGCCGCCAACCCAGCACCGAAATGATCGCCAGCGTCGGCTACCTGATGCGCACCACCGCCGTTTACGGCAATGGCAAGTTCGGCATCGCGGACCGGTTCCTCATTCAGGACCGTCCCGGGCTCGAAGGCCCTTTTGCCGCTGAAATGCTTACCGTTTGGCTCATTCGCCACTTCACCCATGAATTGGCCGAACATGTGGGGGGTGCTGCACTTGACCCGGTGCGCAAACGCCACCTCGGCATTGGCAATTCTACCGGGCTAGGCATGGCCCCCTTTCTGGTCACGCATCCGGTGCTCTTGAACAACTGGATGATGGCGCGCGAAACGGCGCTGTCGCGGGTCCGCGCGGTCGATGCGCTGACCGAGGCGCAGAAATCCAAGCTCAGCGCATTGGCGGCGCGTGCGGCAGAGCACCTGCAGCAATGGAACGTGCCGGATGCCGCCCATCAGGCCCGCATTGAGGCGCTGGGCGCAGACTGGACGCAGGCGCGCAAAGATCTGATCCTTGATGGACCGCGCCCATTGGATCAAACCATGCAGCGCATGACGGGCTATTCCGAGGACGTGCAGGAACTGATGCTTGCACTGATCATCGAACCCTTTGGCGACCTGGTCGACGGATTGACCGAATGCATGGGCGATGCCCACGGGGCGTTCTGCATGCCTTTCACCAGCACCACGGCCCTGCGCCGCGCCATTGAAGAGAACGCCGCCTGGGCGCTGGAACCCGATTACGATTGCGCCACGGGCTGCGCCCAGTTCTGGTACGTGTCAGAGGCCAAACTAGAACCCCGCCTTGGCCTGCGCCACGAAGAACCGGGGGCAGACCTGGAAAGCCCGCTCGACATCGGCCGCCGGATCAAGGCGTTGCACGCTGACCTGCAAGGTGCCGCTGCACCGGTCAGTGACTTCCTCGACCAACACCCCCAACACGCACTTGCGGTCGCACGGATGGAGATGACGGCCCGCTACCCCTACGGCGAAATCCGAGACAACCTGATTGCGGACACCTGCCTGCCCATCGACATGCTGCGTTGCAAGCTCAGCTTCTTCGGGGCCTCCAAGTTCGACCCCAAATCCGACCGCTGGACCCGCATCACCCTCTGTCAGGGCGCACCCCTGGCAGAGGACCTCTCGGCAGGCGCTGATGATTGGTGGTTGCCGGTATTCGCGCCATGATGGGATCGGCCAACGAAATCGCCGCACTCGCGGCCAAATCCGCCCGCGGGGCTGGGGCCCCGCCCGCGCAAGCCACGCAATTCGGGCAGGCCACCACTTGCCACCTCGCTGCGGAGCGCGACCCGGCCCTGCTGGATCAGGCATTGGACAGCTTGCCTTTGGGCCCGATCACAACCTTGCCAGGTGCTCTCATGCGGCTGCTCGAAGGGGCCACCGGCGACACCGCGCAAGGCACGATGCCCGCCACCGGCCTCACCCAAAGCTACGCTGAGGCACAACCCTTTGCGCTCACCTGTACGCAGACCGAGCAGGGGTTCGACATCACCTTTGCCCTGGACAGCCCCGCAAACCGCCCGATGCCCGCGCGCCTGACCCTGCCCGCGCCGCTGGCCGACAAGATGATGGCACTGGCGGCGCGCACCTACGTGCCTGAAACCGAAGCCTCCCGCCTGTCTGGTGCCGGGGCAGGGCTCACGGATAACGACTGAACCCTCTCTTTCTGGCTCAAAATATCCCCGCCGGAGGCAAAACAATAAAATGAAACGCGGCGCAGCCGCTCAATCAGGTCAGGTCCCGCGGCGCTTGGCACGTAACGTAGGGTCCGCCTGCGTCGGATCTTCCGGCCAGGGATGTCGCGGATACCGGCCGCGCATGTCCTTGCGCACATCTGCATAAGACGACGCCCAGAACCCCGGCAGATCCGTTGTCACCTGCACCGGACGCTGGGCGGGGGAAAGAAGCGTGATCTGCAAGGGCTGGCCGGCCACCCGTGGATGACGCGTGACGCCAAAGACTTCTTGCAGACGCACTGCAATGCCGGGCACCTCGCCTGCATAATCAATCGCAACCTTGCGCCCCAATGGCGTCTCATACTGAGCAGGGGCTGCCGCCTCTAGCGCTTGCGCCTCCTCCCAGCTCAGCCGCGCTTGCAAGGCAGGTAGCAGATCATACCCTTTCCAGTCCGCCGAACTGCGCACCCCTGTCAGATGCGGCAACAGCCAATCCTCGAGGGTCTCCATCAAATGCAGTTCGGAAAAGTCGGGAAAATTTGCGCCCATCAGCCGCGCACGGCTCAAAAACCGCTTCGCTGAAGCCGAGGGCAGCAACCCCAACTGACGCACCCCATCAAGCATCGCCACGGCAACCGCATCCTCAGGCGCATCGGACCACGTGCGATCTTGCAGGACCAACGTACCAAAACGCTCTTGCTGACGGGTCAAAACGCGGCCCTCGCGGCGCGACCATAAACAAACATTCTGCCAGCTGATCTGATCGCCAAAGGTCGCGCGCAGTTCCGCGTCAGAGATCATCGCCGCCTGCCTGATCTTCGCCTCGCGTGGGTCACCATCCAGATCAGTGGCTACAATCAGCCGCGCGCCCGCCAGCGCGTCTCCCAAAGGCATCACCGCGCCCTTGCCGCCAGACAGCACATAGCGCGGCGCGTCGCCCTTGCGGCGCAGGCCCACGCGGTCGGGGTAGGCCAGGGCGGCGAGCACTCCGATGCTATCGGGCCCATCCGCCTCTTGCCCGCGCGCCAGCCGTTTTGCCTCTGCCCGTATGCGGGCCAGCGTGGGCGCATGGGCCTGCGGCACCTGCCGTCTGCCCGTCACCGCATCCAGACGCAGCGCCAGATCGACCTCTCCGCCCCGGATCGGATCACGCTCAGCCAGCAATGCGGCCAAAGCAGGCGCGCGGGGCCCACCACAAGTGACCATATGCGCCAGTCGCGGATGCAGCGGCAGGCGCGCCAGCGCGCGGCCATGCTCCGATACGCGCCCCTGCGCATCCAGCGCGCCCAACATGCGCAGCACCTCCTGCGCCTCTGCCAACCGTCCCTCATGCGGGGGCGTGACAAAGGCCAGTTCCGCGGCCTCCGCCCCCCAAAGCGCCAGCTCCAGCGCAAAACCTGTGAGGTCACCCGCCTCAATCTCTGCCGGTGGGAAAGCCGCCAGCGCACCTTCTTCGCCACGCGTCCACAGCCTGTAAGCCACCCCCGGCGCCATACGGCCGGCGCGGCCTGCGCGCTGGGTGGCTTCGGCCCGTGTCACACGCTCCGTCACCAGCCGTGACATGCCCGACGACGGATCAAACACCGCCCGCCGCGCGCGTCCGCCATCGACCACAATCGTGATCCCTTCGATGGTCAGTGAGGTTTCGGCAATCGACGTGGCCAGCACCACCTTGCGGCCTTGAGGGGCAGGGGCTATCGCCGCGCGTTGCGCTTTGAAGTCCATGGCCCCGAATAAAGGCGCAAGGGTGCAATCAACGGGCAATTGTCCCTTCAAGAGCCCCTCCACCCGCCGGATTTCCCCTTCACCGGGCAGAAACACTAAAGCGGAGCCCTCGGCCTCCTCCAAAGCCTGCACCACCAGATCTGCCACAGCGTTTTCAAACCGCTGCTGCCCAAGAGGGCGCGGCAGCCAGCGGGCCTCAACTTCAAAACTGCGCCCTTCGGAGGTCACGATCGGGGCCTGCATCATTTCGGCCACGGGGGCAGCATCAAGCGTGGCGGACATGGCGACCAGCATCAGATCATCGCGCAGCGCCCCTGCGACTTCGAGGCTCAGCGCCAGGCCCAGATCGGCATTGAGGGAGCGTTCGTGAAATTCGTCAAAGATCACAGCGCCTACGCCCGGCAAGTCCGGCTGATCCTGGATCATGCGGGTCAAAATGCCTTCGGTCACCACCTCAATCCGCGTGGTGCGCCCCACGGCAGAGGCCCCGCGTACGCGGTAGCCGACTGTCTCCCCCGCTTTTTCGCCCAGCGTCTGCGCCATGCGTTCGGCAGCAGCCCGCGCGGCCAGACGGCGCGGCTCCAGCATCAGGATGCGGCCCTGCGTCAGCCCGGCCTCCAACACCGCCAGTGGCACCCGGGTGGTCTTGCCCGCCCCGGGCGGGGCCTGCAGCACCACGCGGCCCTTATCGCGCAGGGCGGCGATCACCTGCGGCAGAACCGCGTCGATGGGCAGGGCGTCAGACATGGGTTTCCTTATCCGCCAAGGCTGGACATTCCGCCAGCCCCCCGCGAAACAGAGGGCATGGATATCGCGGATTTGGCAAAACGCATTGTGGCAGGCGAACGCCGGGCTTTGGCCCGGGCGATCACGCTGGTGGAGTCCGGGCGCGAGGATCACCGCGCGCAGGCGGCCGCGCTGCTGGCCGCGTTGCCGCGCGACGCACAGGCCTTGCGGATTGGTCTGTCCGGCACGCCGGGGGTCGGCAAATCGACCTTTATCGAGAGCTTTGGCATGATGTTGACGCGCAGCAACAAGCGCGTGGCCGTGTTGGCGGTTGATCCGTCTTCCACCCGCTCTGGCGGGTCGATCCTTGGTGACAAGACCCGCATGGATCAGCTGAGCCGCGAACCAAATGCCTTTATCCGCCCGTCGCCCAGCCAAACCCATCTGGGCGGTGTGGCGCGCCGCACGCGCGAGGCCGTGCGCTTGTGTGAGGCGGCGGGCTTTGACGTCGTCCTGATCGAGACCGTGGGAGTGGGACAGTCCGAAACGGTGGTGGCAGAGATGTCCGATCTCTTCCTGTTGCTGCTGGCCCCGGCAGGCGGGGATGAATTGCAGGGGGTCAAGCGCGGCATCATGGAGATGGCCGATCTGATTCTCGTGAACAAGGCCGATGACGATCTGAAGCCTGCGGCCATACGCACCTGTGCCGACTACGCCGGGGCCCTGCGCCTGCTGCGCAAACGCCCGCAGGACCCTGAGGGTTTTCCCAAGGCCATGACAGTAAGCGCACTGGCCGAGGATGGCCTGACGGAGGCCTGGGGCGAGATGCAGACGCTGGCCGATTGGCGGCGCGAGACCGGGCATTGGGCGGGCGCACGGGCCGCCCAAGCGCGGTATTGGTTCCACGAGGACGTGCGCAATCGCCTGTTGGCGCAGTTGGAACAGACGGACATCAAGGCAGAGCTGACTGCGCTAAGCGAGGATGTGGCCCTCGGCGCGCAAGATCCCACCGAAGCTGCGCGCGCTTTTGTTGCACGACTGAGACAAGGGTAGGTGGGGGCCGCCTATCTGCTGATCTACCTGCTGCAGCTGCTGTCCTGGGCGCTCTATGTGCTGCTGGCGGTGGGTGTGCCGCTGCTGATCTTGTGGAAACTGCTGCGCAGCTCCGGGCTGCGCCGGTGGGTCTGGCTGGGCGTCGGCGTGTTCTGGGCGGTGCCAAGCGCGGTTGAACTGGTGCGCGATCAACAGCTCGAACGCTGGACCGCCGCACCGCCGCCTGCACCCACGGTCGTGATGGAACCGGGCGCGTTGCTGGTGCTGGAAAACGGAACCTTTGATGCCAAGCATGGCGTGGCGCATTTCACCAATTGCCCGGACAACCGCTGGCAGTCGCCGCTCTGCCAGTTTGAACTTGGTGTGGGCGAGGCGCTGTTGGGCTATGGCATCGCATTTGCGCGCGAGGGGCAGGTGCAAAAGGTCGATTGGGTGGCGCAGGACGGTTGCGACGTCTACCAGCGCTACACCCAACAGCCAGAGCCCTTTTCGGCTTTCTTTGCCTCTCAAGGCATCTGCCCGCAGGTTGCGCCGGTGGAGGACCGCCCCCCCGATCATATCCTGCGCTATCACAGCGATACCATTCCGGGTTTTCCGGGGGAAAGGTATGGCCAGATCACCTTGCTGGATGGCGCAGGGGATCAGGTACTGAGCACGCTGACCTCTTTCACAATGGATCGCCCCGAATATCCTGCCCTTTGGGGCCTGCACTGGGCGCCTGTACTGCGCGGCGTTCTGCCCCCACGCACGACGACCCTGCGGTATGGGGAGACCTACGAGCAGGCCGACCATCTGGGCCATCCGAAAGGATCACTGCAGGACATGGTGCTGGCCCACGGGTGGGAAAATCAGGTCTGGCGCTGGGGTGATGTCTATGCAGCGCTGGAGGACACCTATGGCTATGACGCTGACCGGGCCTTGCCGGCGTTGCGCACCAACGGGTTCTTTCCTTCCCGTTTCGCGTTGGAGACCGTTTGCCATGAACGCTTTCGCGTGCGGATCACGCCGCAGGTGAAATTCCAGATCGTCCGCATCGCGAATCTGGAGCGTGACATCAGCAACGGGCTGCCTAACCAGCTGGCAAAGGACGCGCTGCAGGACGGGTGTGTGGTGATCGAATAGGTGTTGCGCGCCCCCCGTGCGCTCTGGTTAGCCGCTGTTAAGGCCCTGACAGTAGAACTCCACCCGCTGCAGCCGCCGGGATAAAGCACCTTTCCGGCACCCAAGGATCATGAGGCGCGAAGCACTGCGTCGTTTTGAGCTTGAAGCGGCCGGGGTGACCCGGTCTTGACGATATCCGTTTGGCGGCGCCGCCTTTTCAACCTGGCCCTCCACAACTTAGCAAACGCTCTGGCACCTTGCTGCTGCACGGCACGCGAGGCGGTATTGCGGTCTGCCATGCCCCAGCGACGTGGCACGACACGAACTCTTCAAAAGAGTTCGGCCCGGAATCTTCAAAAAATTTCGCCCGCTCAGACGCTGCCGATCAATCTCATCCCGCCGCCTTGGGGTGCGCGCTGTTGTAGACTTCCATCAGACGCGCAGTGTCGACTGCCGTGTAGGCCTGCGTGGTCGAAAGCGACGCATGGCCCAACAGCTCTTGAATGGCGCGCAAGTCTCCTCCGGCATCCAACAGATGCGTGGCAAAGCTGTGGCGCATCGCATGAGGCGTCGCCGTGGCGGGCAGGCCCAGTTGCATGCGGGCATCTGCCATCACCTGCGCCACCGCGCGTGAGCCCAAGGCACCACCGCGTACCCCGCGAAACAGGGGACCGTCTGCCTCCAACGGATGAGGGCAGGCGCGCACGTAGGCCTCAATCGCATCCCGGGCGGCGGGCACCACGGGCACCACGCGCTCCTTGCCGCCTTTGCCGATGATGCGCAGGGTGGCGGGCAGGGGGCTATCGCTGCCCTTGAGCCCCAAAGCCTCAGATATCCGCAGCCCGCAGCCCCAAAGCAAGGTCAGCACCGCCACATCGCGGGCCGAGACCCAGGGTTTGTCCGACTGAACCTCCACGCAGTCAATCAAAGCGCGGGCGGCGTCCACGTCCAACGGGCGCGGCAGTTTTTTCTGGAACTTGGGTGACCTCGTCGACAGAACGGCGGTGGGCTCAAATCCCTCTCGCTCCGCCAGCCAGCGGTAGAAAGCCTTCACCGCCGACAGCTTGCGCGCCATTGACCGCGCGCCAACGCCCTGACCGCGTGTGCGGGCCATCCAGGCGCGCATATCGCTGACGGTAATACGCGCCAGCGCAGCCAGCCCCTGCGCGTCGCCCTTGTGCACTGTGATAAAGGCCAGAAAATCCGCCACGTCGCCCTGATAGGCGGTGATCGTATTATCCGCAGCTCCCTTGAGGGCGCGCTGTTGTTCGAGCCAGGTTGCCAGCGCATCCCGCGCGGCAGGGCTGATCAGCCCCTGTGCAGCGTCAAGGTCCGGCCCGCTCAAGACAGCCAGCGGCGCATGGCGCGCTCAAAGACACCGGCAAAGAAGGTCAACAGGTCAGTGCCGTGTTGGGGCGAGAACATGTGTGGGTCTTCCGAGCCCAGGATCAGCAGGCCGGGAAAGCGCCCTTCGCCAAAATCGAGTTTCAGGCAGGCCTCAGACCGGATCCAGTCGGATTTCTCGCCATAGATCACGTCCAACCCGTTCTGCACCCCGCGCAGCGTGACCTGACGAGGGTGTGAGCCTCTGCCTTGCAAAACATATGCATCCACAAATCCGGGCTGGGCGATGCTCAGCACGTCGCCCAATCGCTGGATCGTGGCCTCGTCGTTCTCAGCTGACTCCAGCACCAGCTTGACCGCATCGACACGCAGGATTTCCGCGACTTCCTGACCCAGACCCCGCAGAAAAACCTCAAACTCCACGGGGTCAAGCATCGCCAGGATCGCCCGGTGGATCTGGTTGGTGCCAGCAAGGTTCTCGTAGGCGGCAGCAATGACGTTGCGGTGGGTGTCTTCCAGCCGGTCGAGCCGTGTCTCCAGCCGCTCCATCGCGATACCGCGCAGGTCCACGATATTGCCGCCCATGGCCCGCTCATTGGCAGCAATCAACGCCTGCATGACGTCGTTGTCGTCCAAAATCACATCGGGTTGCGAAATGATCGCCTCGCGCAGGGCGTCATCAATCTTGGGCTGGCTGCTCATGATGCTCTCGGTCATGTTTTGCGTCTCATAGCACGCAGATGGTTGTTTTTCTGCCCCTGAATGCACCGAAATGCCTCAAGAACGGGCAGATGTGGCCAATTGGCGTCAGAGGGGGAAAAGAGCCCCGATTTTCGCCATGATTTGCGCGCAATTGCTGCCTAGATGGGCGGCATGACACCATTGCCCACACCCAAACCGACATCCGATTCGCCGTCAAATCCGCTGTTCCCGCTCAGCCCCGCCGCCGTGCGGGCGTTGCTGGAGCGGGAGGATGCCAAGGCCGCCTGAGGCCTCAGACGATCTTGATGTTGGCGGCTGCCGCGTCTTTCAGGAAGGCGTCGAGCCCCTTGTCCGTCAGCACGTGACCGGCCAGCTTCTGGATGACTTCCGGCGGCGCGGTCATGACGTCCGCGCCAATCAGTGCGCAGTCCTGCACGTGGTTCACCGACCGGATTGAGGCCGCAAGGATCTGCGTTTCAAACCCGTAGTTGTCATAGATCGTGCGGATGTCCTGAATGAGCTCCAAGCCATCAAGGTGAATATCATCTAGCCGCCCGATGAAGGGGGAGATGAACGTGGCCCCCGCCTTGGCCGCCAGCAGCGCCTGATTGGCGGAGAAGCAGAGCGTCACGTTGACCATGTTGCCTTCGTTGGTGAGCACGTTACAGGCCTTGAGCCCAGCCCATGTCAGCGGCACTTTGACGGCGATGTTATCCGCGATCTTGGCCAGCTTACGCCCCTCTTCGATCATTGCGTCGGCTTCTGTGGCGACCACTTCGGCGCTGACGGGGCCATCGACCAGATCACAAATCTCTTTCGTGACCTCCAGAATATCGCGGCCCGACTTCTTGATCAGCGAGGGGTTGGTGGTCACACCGTCGACCAGCCCGGTCTCATTGAGCTCGGCAATGGCGGCGGTGTCGGCGGTGTCTACGAAAAACTTCATGTCTCATCCTTGCGCTTGAGGGGTGGAGCGTTGATCTTGGGTGTAGCGCAACGCGCTGCTGCCTGAAACCCTACAATCCCCACTGCTCGGAGCCTTTGGTGAGCGCCCCAGAATTTTACCACGAAGGCGACCTTGTCGCGGTGCTGACCACGCAGCCGCTGGACCGGACGCTGGATTACAAAGCACCTGAGGGCGGCTGCATGCTGGGGGCCTTTGTCGAGGTGCCCCTGGGCCCGCGCAAGGTGCTGGGTGTGGTCTGGGGGCCGGGCGCGGGGGATTTCGACTATAACAAAGTGCGGTCGGTGATCCGCGTGCTGGACGCGGCCCCCATGCGGGGCGAGATGCGCGAGTTTTTGACCCGGGCAGCCGCCTATACGCTGACGCCCATGCCCGCGATGTTGCGGCTGGCGACCCGCGCGCCGGGGCTGGGCGATCCGCCGTCGATGCGCAAAGTCTATCGCCGGGGTGAGGGGGAGCCTGATCGTTCAACTGACGCGCGGCGGCGTGTGTTGGAGGTTTTGGCCGAATACGGGGACCTGTCTTTCACGTTGAAAGAACTGGCCGAGATGGCGGGGGTGACGTCCTCGGTGGTCAAAGGGCTGGTGAAACAGGGCGTAGTGTTCGAGGAAGACGCGCCGCGCGATTTGCCATATCCGCCCCTCGACCCGGACCTGCCGGGTAAAGAGCTGACAGCCGATCAGGCTGCGGGGGCGGAGGCTTTGGCCAGCGCGGTAAAGTCTGGGGCATATGGGACAACCCTGCTGCGCGGTGTCACCGGATCGGGCAAGACGGAGGTTTATCTGGAGGCTGTTGCCGCCTGTCTGAGGTCCGGTCGGCAGGCGCTGGTCTTACTGCCCGAGATTGCGCTGACTGAGCAGTTTCTCACCCGCGTGCAGGAACGGTTTGGGGCCAAGCCAGCAGAATGGCACTCCGGTGCCACTATGACCGAACGCCGCCGCATCTGGCGGATGGTGGGCCAAGGTCAGGCGCAACTGGTGATCGGCGCGCGGTCGGCGTTGTTTTTGCCCTATCAGGACCTCGGGTTGATCGTTGTCGATGAAGAACATGATACCTCTTACAAGCAGGAAGACGGCGTCCTTTACAATGCACGCGACATGGCCGTGTTGCGCGCCTCGATCTGTGCGGCGCAAGTTGTGCTGGCCACTGCCACGCCGTCGTTGGAAAGTTGGGCCAATGTGGAAGCGGGGAAGTACGCCAAGCTGGAGCTGACGTCGCGGTTTGGCCCGGCGGTGATGCCGACGATGGCGGCGATTGACATGCGGAACGAAGGTTTACCCTCAGACCGCTGGGTGTCGCCTCGGCTTCAGGCGGAGGTGAACAAGCGGATTGAGGCAGGCGAGCAGGCGATGCTCTTCATCAACCGCCGGGGCTACGCGCCGATCACGCTCTGCCGGGCCTGCGGGCATCAGATTGGCTGTGACCATTGCGATGCGCGGATGGTGGAGCATCGCTATCTCAAGCGTCTGATGTGCCATCAGTGTGGAGAGACGAAGCCGATGCCGACTGTCTGCCCGTCTTGCGAGGCCGAAGACCGGCTGGCGGCTGTGGGCCCTGGGGTGGAGCGGTTGGGCGAAGAGGCCCGCGCGCTTTGGCCCGAGGCGCGGATCGCTGTGCTCAGCTCAGACATGTATGGATCAGCCAGGGCATTGAAGGCCGAGATTGCGGGGATTGCCGAGGGGGATGCGGACATCATCATCGGCACGCAATTGGTGGCCAAGGGGCATAACTTTCCCAAGCTCACATTGGTCGGTGTGATTGATGCCGATTTGGGGCTGATGGGGTCGGATTTGCGCGCAGCCGAGCGCACGTTCCAGCTGATGCGCCAGGTCGCGGGGCGTGCGGGGCGGGCGGAGGCGCCGGGCACGGCTTTGCTGCAGACTTATCAGCCGGAGCATCCGGTAATCCGTGCGATCCTGGCAGGTGATGAGGAAGCGTTCTGGGGTGCCGAGGCCAAGGAGCGTCAACAGGCGGTGGTGCCGCCTTATGGCCGGATGGCGGGGATCATCTTGAGCGGGACGGATGTGGGGCAGGTGTTTGATGCGGGTAATCTGTTGGCCCGGCAGGACAGGGCCTTGCGAGAGGTCAACGCGCAGGTCTTTGGGCCGGCACCTGCGCCGATTGCGCGTGTCAGAGGACGGCACCGGGTGCGGTTGTTGGTCAAGGCGGATAAATCAGTGGCCTTGCAGCCTGCCTTGGCGCGCTGGGTGGCCCAGGTGAAGTTGAAGGGGGATCTGCGGCTGGCGGTCGATATTGATCCTCAATCGTTTTACTGAGGGCGAAGGCGCAGCCTTCTGCCCAGCGGGATAAGAGTTTTTGCGTGAGCAAAGCCGCGGTCCCGCCCGCTTGCCATTCCCGGTGATTTATCTGACGCCGTGCGGCGCTGTTGCGCTGCGCGCAAGGCGCCCCGCCCGCCATCCCATTGGAGCGTTTCATCACAATCGTGGCTTTTGTGGCCTGCGCTCGGATTGAGTTTATTGGAAGGGTGAAGCTGGGGCGGGGCGATTGCGTCTCGCCATTCCTGCGTCATAGGCGTAAGGGTCAATCATGGCCCAGCACATCGCCCTAGAAGATGCCAAGTCTTTGCCGTTCTGGCGACGGCCCGTAGCGCTGTTGTTTCTTATGGCATTTGCAATGCCCATCGCCTTCAACACCTGGGCGGCGGTGCTGAACAACTTCGTTGTCGAGGTGGCGCAATTTGATGGCTATGACATCTCTTTGCTGCATTTCATCCGGGAAATCCCGGGATTTCTGGCCATCGGGGTGATTGCGATCATCCTGTTTGTACGCGAACAGGTCTTGGCGCTGACGTCATTGATCCTGCTGGGTTTGGCCACAGCGCTGACCGCGCAATACCCGACGCTTGCGGGTATTCTGACACTGACGATGCTCAGTTCCATCGGGTTTCATTATTACGAGACGGTCAATCAATCGCTGCAGCTGCAATGGCTCAAGATCGAGGACGCGCCGCGCATGATTGGCTGGCTGGTGGCGGCGGGGTCCTTTGCCACGCTATTGGCCTATTTGCTGATCATCGGGTTCTGGAAGACGTTTGATCTGAGCTTCAACACCGTTTTCATGGTGGGCGGTGGCGTGACCGTATTGATCGCGGTCTTTGCCATGGTGGCCTATCCACAGTTCGAGGCACCCACGCCACAGACCAAGAAGCTGGTGCTGCGCCGCCGCTATTGGCTCTACTACGCGCTGCAGTTCATTGCGGGTGGGCGGCGGCAGATCTTCATGATCTTTGCGGGCTTCATGATGGTCGAGAAGTTCGGCATGGACGTGCATGAGATCACCGCACTTTATCTGATCAATCTGATCATCAACATTATCGTCGCCCCGATCATGGGTCGTGTGGTGCAGCGCTTTGGCGAGCGGAACGCGCTGGTCTTTGAGTACGCGGGCCTGATCTGCGTGTTTCTGGCCTATGGCGGCATTTACTATCTGGGTTGGGGCCTGATGGTAGCCTGCGCGCTTTATGTGATCGACCACATCTTCTTTGCACTGGCTTTGGCGCTGAAGACCTATTTCCAGAAGATCGCGGACCCGGCGGACATCGCGCCCACAGCCGCTGTGGCCTTCACGATCAACCATATCTCTGCCGTGGCACTGCCCCTGCCGCTGGGGCTGCTGTGGCTGGCCTCCCCTGCGGCGGTGTTCCTGGTGGCGGCGGGTATGGCGGGGTGTTCGCTGATCCTGGCGCTTATGATCCCGCGTCATCCCGCTCCGGGGCATGAGACGATCTTTGCCCGGGGACTGCCGCAGGCCGCCGAGTAATGGCCGACGGGCGGTTTCTGACCGGATCGACGATGGGGCATGTGGTGCGCATGACCTCTACCGGGGCGTTGGGCATTACGTTTGTTTTCCTTGTGGATGCGGCCAACCTGTTGTGGCTGGCGCAATTAGGTGATCCACGATTAGTGGCGGCCATCGGCTTTGCCTATGCGATCCAGTTCTTCTCCGTCTCTTTTGCCGTCGGCATGATGATCGCCGCCACGGCTGTCATTTCGCGCAGCATCGGGGAGGGCGACCGGGAGCGCGCGCGCAGGCAGGCGGGGGCGGGGATGGTGATCTCCATCTCCATGTTGACTGTGGTGTCTTCTCTGATTGTGTCGTTCCGGCATGAGCTGATCGCCTGGGCTGGGGCAGAGGGGGAAACGGCGCGGCTGGCCGCGCGCTACCTCGCAATGACGATGTTCTCGCTGATCCCTATGTCTGGCGCGCTCATCTGTTCTGCGGCCCTGCGGGCGGACGGGTATGGGGCGAAGGCTATGTACATCACCATGATCTCGGGCCTTGTGCTGATGGTGCTGGACCCCATCCTGATCTTCTGGCTGGAGTGGGGGCTGGATGGAGCAGCGATAGGCCTGGTGCTGTTCCGGTTCTCGTTGCTGGGTCTCGCGGTGTTCTTCGCCATTGTGCAGATGAAGCTGGTGGCGCGCCCGCGCCTGAGCACGCTGGGCAACATGGCGCGGCCCTATCTTGCGGTGGCATTGCCTGCCATTGCCACGCAGATGTCGACGCCTGCGGGGAACTACCTGCTGACCATTGTGATGGCGGAATTTGGGGATGACGCGGTGGCGGCCTGGGCGGTGGTATCGCGTCTGACGGTGCTGGTCTTTGGCGGTATCTTTGCGCTCGCCGGGGCCATCGGCGGCATCTTTGGTCAGAACTTTGGCGCAGGACAGATCGACAGGGTGCGCAGCACGTATGTGAATGCGCTGATCTTTTGCGGGATCTATGCACTGGCGGCCTGGGGTCTGTTGGCGGCTGCAACCCCACTGGTGCTGTGGGCCTTTGATCTGAGCGGGCAGGGGGCTGAGGTCTTGCGCGCCTTCACCTTTATCGGTGTGGGTAGCTTCATCTTCTTAGGCGCGCTGTTTGTCTCCAACGCCGCGTTCAACTCACTGGGCAAGGCGACGCGGGCAACGTTGCTCAACTGGTTCAAGGATGCGGTGCTGAGCTGGCCTGCGGCCGTTTGGCTGGCGGGGCTGACAGGAGCGGTGGGCGTGATCTACGGCCAAGCGTTGGCGGGGCTGGTCATGGGGGCGATTGCAGGGTTTTGGGGCTGGCGGTTCGTGCAAGAGTTGGAGCCCGATGCGCCCCTTGACGCGGCCCCAGCGCGGCCCTACCCGAACCCCGACAGATACCGGAGAAGATAATGGCGACTTTCACAGCCTTGACCACCCTCGAAGGGCGCGATGCGGCATATGCGTTGGGCGACGCGATGGAGAACATGGATCCGGCCCCCACAGGCGTTGGCGTGTTCGAGATGGAGGATGGATCGGGCCTATGGGAAGTGGGCGGCTATTTCGAAGGGGAACCTGACGCGGCCTCCTTGGCGGTTCTGGCGGCGGCGATGGGGGCGAAGGACTTTGTCGTCTCGGAACTGCCGGAAACTGATTGGGTGGCCCATGTGCGCCGTGAATTGGCCCCAGTGGAGGCGGGCCGCTTCTTTGTCTATGGCAGCCATGATGCGGACAAAGTGCCCGACGGGGTCGAGCCGCTGCTGATCGAGGCCGCCATGGCTTTTGGCACCGGGCACCATGGGACCACGCTGGGATGCTTGCGCGCGCTGGACCGGCTGGCGGGCGAAGGGTTCACGGGTCGCAACGCTGTGGACATCGGCTGCGGCACGGCAGTGTTGGCGATGGCTGCGGCGCGGATCTGGACTGACACGGTGCTGGCCAGCGACATTGACGAGGTTGCCGTGGACGTGGCCGAGGCAAATGTGGCAGCAAATGGGCTGACGGGCCGCGTCAATTGTGTCGAAGCTGCCGGATTTGATCACCCCGATCTCAGTGCCAAAGCGCCCTTTGATCTGGTCTTTGCCAATATCCTCAAAGGACCTCTGGTTGCGCTGGCACCAGAGATGGCAGAGGCGCTTCAGCCCAGTGGTTATGCGATTCTTTCAGGGATTCTTAACGAACAGGCTGACGATGTTATTGCCGTTTATGCACGATCCGGCATCAATCTGATCAACCAAGAGGTGATTGGTGACTGGTCTACGTTAACCTTACGTAAATCTTCTCCCGAATAGCGGGAAAATACCAAAATTAACCCACATTTGAGGTCAATTCGACGCAATTGCCCAGAAAATGCCACAATCCATGGCTAATACATTCTTAACGCGGTGGGGGCCGTTGTTGGAAGGTAACGCTGCCATGGTTGAGACCCGCGAACACTTCATCAAGCGCCTGAACGTTTTGGGGCGCAAACATGCGCAAATGGCGCATTCTGGCTATTCCACAAAGGTTGACCGCAACGGTCTGATCACCGTGAAGCCCAAGCGCCGCCGCTCGGGCGGGCTGCCGATCAAAGGCTTCATGATGCTGGCCCTCTGCTTTTTCGGCTTCAAGGCCTTCACTTTGGGCGCTGTGGGTCCGGTGACCTATAATGAGCGCCTGGCCAAGTTGGAAAACGGATCCATCATTGAGCAATACGGTGCAAAGGCACTGGCGATTGACCCGGTGAGCCAGGCCCTGTCGGGCATTGTCGCACCCATTCTGCGCTAAAGCCCCTCTTTGAGCGTTCCACCACAAACCTGCATCACAGGTCTGTGGCGGAGCGCCCACAACATCCATACGTTTTGCCGCACCACACCTTTCCATGTCTCAGGTTAATGGCGTGACGCTTCAGAAACGAAGAAGCCGCACTACCTTTTCAGGAAGCGCGGCTTTCGCGACTGAAGTGGCGGGGCTGAGGGAGGGCAGCCCACGCGCCGCCTCAGCGGATCAGGTTGTCACCTGCGACAAGGTCGATGTCGCCACGGATCAGGCCGATGTCTTCCAGTTCGCGGTCAGACAGCGCAGACAAGGCGTTGCGTGTCACGCGTGCATCGTTCCATGCAGCGACAGAAGCGACGATGCCGGAAAAGAAGCCGAAGAAGGAAGAAACGGCCGAAGAGGAGCCGTATGCGGGGCGGGTGGTGTCGAAAGCTGCCATGAGAGCCGTCCTTTTTTGTTTTAGAGTTATGCCGGTTTCCCCGGCGGTGTGAGGGGCATTTAGGCCTGCGATATCGGACTTACAATTGATCAATTTGCATGTGTGATCTGCAATTTCTGCATATGTCGATTTGGTGGATAAAGTCCTCTAATTATTGCCATAATTAACCTTTAGTAAGGTCGAATGCGGACCTCAGGATGGCGAAAATAGACCGTGTGGTCCCAAAGCGACATGGCCTGCGTCGAATTTGTGCTATCGCGCGATTTCCTTTGCGATGTTCGCGTTTCGTGCTAGTGCATCAAAAAAGTAACAAAAGCGGGCGGTAAGGGATGAAACACTTCCAGATTGAATTGGCGCGCCAATGCCCTGCTGTACGTTCCGCACTCTCGGGACATCGGCGGCGGTCTTTAGGCAATCAAGAACTGGAAGTATCGTGAACAGGGTGATCGGCATTGATCCGGGGCTGCGTAACCTCGGCTGGGGCATCATTGACGTGGCCGGTTCGCGGATCACGCATGTGGCGAACGGTGTGTGCCGCAGCGAAGGCGCGGATCTTGCCGCGCGGCTTTTGTCTCTGCATGGTCAGTTGACGCGCATCGTGGCTGCCTATCAGCCAGCGTCTGCCGCCGTGGAACAGACTTTTGTGAACAAGGACGGGGCGGGGACGCTCAAACTGGGTCAGGCGCGCGGCATCGCGATGCTGGTGCCGGCGCAAGCCGGGTTGGCCGTGGGCGAATATGCGCCCAATACGGTGAAGAAGACGGTTGTAGGTGTGGGGCACGCCGACAAGGGTCAGATCGCCCATATGGTGAAGATGCAGCTGCCGGGCGCAGAGATTGCTGGCCCGGATGCCGCGGACGCCTTGGCCATTGCCATCTGTCACGCGCATCACGGCGGGGCGAGCACATTGGCACAGGCAGTGGCAAGGGCTAGCGCATGATTGGCAAGATTTCGGGCCGTATTGATTATCGCGCAACTGATCATGTGCTGATCGATGTGCGCGGCGTGGGCTATCTGGTTTATTGCTCTGACCGCACGCTGGCCGCGCTGCCGGGTGTGGGGGAGGCGGTGGCGCTCTACACTGACCTGCTGGTGCGCGAGGACAATCTGCAGCTTTTTGGTTTCACCACCTTGGTGGAGAAGGAATGGCACCGCCTGCTGACCTCTGTGCAGGGTGTGGGGGCCAAGGCGTCTCTGGCCATACTTGGCACCTTGGGACCGGACGGGGTGAGCCGGGCCATTGCCTTGGGCGACTGGAATGCGGTCAAGGCCGCCAAAGGTGTGGGTCCCAAGATCGCGCAGCGTGTGGTTTTGGACCTCAAGGACAAGGCCCCCGGTGTCATGGCCATGGGCGGCACGCCTGCTGCGGCCGCCGGAGAAATCGCGGCCGAGGTGATTGAACCCGTGACTTCTGTGAAAGCCGCGCCCGCCCCGGCCAATGCAAGTGCGCAAGCGGAGGCTTTGTCGGCTTTGAGCAATCTGGGCTACGCGCCGGGGGATGCGGCGGGTGCCGTCGCGCAGGCGGGTGGCGAGAACCCGGAAGCCGATACCGGGGCCCTGATCAAAGCCGCGTTGAAACTGCTGGCCCCAAAGGGGTAGAGGGAGGGTGGGCCAGCTTCCTGACGGAAGCAAGTGCCCCCCTTACGGATAGGATCAGATGTCAGACATAGACCCCACCGTCCGGCCAGAGCCGCTGCCAGAGGATGTGGACCGCGCGTTGCGGCCGCAGATGCTGGAGGAGTTCGTGGGCCAGGCCGAGGCGCGGGCGAACCTGCGGGTGTTCATCCAGTCTGCCAAACAGCGCGGCGAGGCGATGGATCACACGCTGTTTCATGGCCCCCCCGGTTTGGGCAAGACAACGCTCGCGCAGATCATGGCGCGGGAGTTGGGGGTTGGGTTTCGCATGACCTCTGGCCCCGTGCTGGCCAAGGCGGGGGATCTGGCGGCAATCCTGACCAACCTGGAAGCCCGCGATGTGCTGTTCATTGACGAAATTCACCGTTTGAACCCGGCGGTGGAAGAGGTGCTTTACCCCGCGCTTGAGGATTTTGAGCTGGATCTGGTTATTGGCGAGGGACCTGCGGCACGCACGGTTCGGATTGAGCTGCAGCCTTTTACGCTCGTGGGGGCGACGACGCGGATGGGATTGTTGACCACGCCCTTGCGCGACCGCTTTGGGATCCCCACACGGTTGCAGTTCTACACTGAGGATGAGCTTTTCATCATCGTCGACCGCAATGCCCGCAAGCTTGGGGCCCCTGCTGACGAAGGCGGTGCCCGCGAAATAGCCCGCCGCGCGAGGGGAACGCCCCGGATCGCCGGACGGCTCTTGCGGCGGGTCGTGGACTTCGCGCTTGTGGAGGGCGATGGCAGGGTCACGCAGGCCTTGGCGGATATGGCGTTGACGCGGCTGGGTGTGGATCAGCTGGGGCTGGATGGGGCCGACCGGCGGTATCTGATGTTGATTGCCGAGAACTATCAGGGCGGACCGGTGGGGATTGAGACTCTGTCTGCGGCCTTGTCAGAGTCCCGCGACGCCTTGGAGGAAGTCATTGAGCCCTTCCTGTTGCAGCAGGGATTGATCCAGCGCACCCCGCGTGGGCGGATGCTGGCGCAGAAAGGTTGGGCGCATTTGGGGATTGCACCGCCCAAGGGCCAGAGTGATTTGTTTGAGTGAGGCGTTGGATTTGAGTTTATTTCGGTCTTTTTCGTTCACACGATATCTCACTTGTCCCGGAACGCGTTCGAACGCAGTGAGAGGCAGCGTTTTGGGACGCAATAAGAACGAAAAATGTGACTGGTCAGGTTATTATTTGCGCAGGTGCAGTTGAATGACTTGCGGCGAACCAATTTGGCGGCTTACCATAGGTGCTGGGTGTTGCCGCGCTGGTTGATGATGGACTGCAAAATGCTAAACTCTGCTTTTCGATGGGATATGGCAAGAACGCGCTACATCTTAGGGCCATTGATAGCACATTTGACTTTGCGCTTTCCCTAGTAGGGCAAAATGTAAATGAGGTTAATTATGCCGCGACCCGATTTGCGCAATGCATTGCTTTATGGATTGTCGACTGGTTTTGCTGTCGTCGTCTATATATGGCTCGGCTACGAGCTTTATGAGCGTCTGGAAATACTGTCGTGGACTTTGCTACTGGCGGGCCTTTCCGCCGCTGCAGCAATTGCGGCTTTCATTTTTGTTCGTTGGGCGTTGGCGTTGCAGGTTCGCCGGGCCGAAGAAGCCACCGGCGATGTGATAAACATTGTCAACCGCTTTATCGTGGGCGATCCGACTGCTCCAATCACCCGTGCGGAAGTACATGAAATTATCGGGCAGGCACGCACCGCTGTTCCACGGACTGTCAGCGCTATCACGCTTTTCTTTACGCTCTCTATTCTGCTGGTGTTATTCGGGGAAATCGTTCTTTTAACCCAAGCTGGTATGATGTATGTGCAGACCCGCCGGATTGAAGAACAGAACATACTTTTGAGCAGGCAGTCCGAGGTTCAAACAGCGCAATTTCTGCAAGAAAGCCTGACTTCCGTTGATCAAATTGGAAAATCGGTAGAGGATGTCCGTCGGGCTGTTCAGACTTTGAACGAGGATTTTATAGCGCCGTTCGTCATTATTCCAGACACGGTTAATGAGATCAGCGCTGCAACATTTGGTGAGGGTGAAGTTATACGGGTGTGTTTTGAGGACGACCCGTGCCCCTACATCTCTGCTGAGACGTTCGCGAATTTGGCAAGCACTGGCGAGATTGTCGTAACAGCAAGCAACGCAGGTTCATTGCGCGGGTGGTATCGATTTACCGATGTCCTTGAAGCCGTTGGGCTTGTCTTTACCGCCTCCATCACGAATTCTGACGTAGCTAACGACGATATTCGTCTAGCCCAAGACCAGTTGTCCAACGCCATCGTCACCTGTGGCGGAACGCCGGAAGGCAAAACCGTGAATAGGTTTTCGGGGCTAATGGGTGGTTTTCTAGCTGCAATTGACATGTGGCCGATTAACGGCCCTGAAGATATTCAACCAGGGCAAACGCTTACTTTCCCAAAACAAGTCGACCGTGCAAATTTCCTTGGTATATCCGCCGCAGTGGGATTATTGGCCGAAAGCGAAGGCAGTTCGATAGAAATGATCGGCAATGCATCGGACGCGGCGGCGCTTCTTGCATCGTCGCTTTCGATGTTGGAATTGGAATTTCAAGAGCTTTCAACGTCATGTTCTTCACGTTTGCAGGGTCTCTCTGCGACCGCGGAGGCACTGCAAAACCGAACAAATTCTATACTGGAAACGGTCGCGCGAAGCGTTGAAGATTAAACTCTCTGTTGCCCATCAACATGGAACGGGGGATACTCCATGGCTCATGCTGGTTTGAGTTTGAGTGTAATTTGATCAGTAGACATTGTAGTCAACGTTGCGAGTATCGACCAGCCTTGTTTGCGTGCCGTTTCGATTACGCTTCTCAGTATGCAGAAATTGTCTGCTCCGGCCATGGTGCGGAAGCCTCCTGAGACTTTCATGCGGACCTTACCCATCCGCAAAGCCTGCTCGGCCTCATTGTTGGTGAAGGGAACACGCAGGTCGTTGAGGAAACGCAGCACATCGGCCTTGCGGTCGCACAATCGCAGCGCGAGATTGTGGCCGGTCCGTCGTTTGGGTCGCCCGCGTCTGGTTTTGCCGATCGGGGTCGGGCTCAGAGGGGGCTGGCCTTCATGGAACAAAATGGCCTTTGTGATGCAGGCGTCGTAACGTTCGTTGATGGCTGCGATCACAGTCGCCGAGACGTTGTCTAACCCGTTTTCACGGGCGATTTCGGTCGCTTTCCTGGCATCCAGCAGGATGTTCTTCATTGCCAATGCCCAGTCTTCTTTTTCAATGTCGACCAGTGCTTGCAACTCACGCAGGTGATGGGCATTGCACAGGACGTGCTCGACACCTTCCATTCTGCCGTAGGATGCCCAGTTGTCGTGCACCACAATACCCGACACGCCGGACAACAAATCGCCTCTACCGCTTCCCATTCGGAAATGGCTCATCGTCGGCGAACAGATGACATGTTGCCACCGGGTCCGACCTCCAACCCGCAGGCCCGTTTCATCCAGATGTTTGACCACAACCTTCGGACCGCACAACGCTTCACGTACAGAATCCGAGAAAGACCGCATTTTATGCGCCATCTTTGCGATGAGACGCGATAGGGTCGCCGTCGCGATCCGCACACCGCACACGTCGAAAAACACCTGAGAAAGACGATCGTCGGGAATGCAGTGGTGGGTCTGAAGATAGGCCGCCACGGCCGCAATGCGACCACCGTATTGAACTGGCGCCATAACCCCTGCCGGGAAAGAGCCGCGTGCAAGCTTGCCACAGCCCGGGCACAGGCATTTATGGGATCGATGTTCAGTGACCATAAGAGGCGGCGGCGGTGGCAGGTCGAACACCTGGCGGGCAACAAAACCTTGTGACGAACAGTGTGACAAGTCGTGCTGACACTGCGGGCAGGTCTGCGGGTGATGATCAACGATCTCGTCCGGATTGTCGACTTGGGATCGCGTCGTACCCTTGTGCCCCGGTTGTCCGCCGGGCTTGCGCCCCGATTTTCCTCTTTGGCTTTTCGTGCGGTTGGCGTGCGGTTTCGACAGCCCGTCGCTCGACGGGGGTTTGCTGCTGTTTTTGCTGTGCAGTGAAAGGCGGCGCTCAAAAGCCTCAACGCGCTGTTCAAGGGCGGCAATCATATCTGCTTGGGTCTCAATGATTTCAGTCTGCCGCCGGTTCTCATCGACAAGCAGCGCATTGGCTTCCAGCAACTCCATGTTCTCAGCATGGAGAGTGGTCACCAACTCGATCCATTCCACCTTTGAAAGGTCGGCTGAATTGCCTGTATGGGGAGGCTTAGGTGACATGCCCTGAACGATTCACAAAATGAACGATCACTAAAGCAAAAAGATGCCCGGCGAGTCAATTCGCCACACTTGGACAAGCAGGGCAATCGACTGAATAAATTGCTGACAAGGCTGCATTTTTCTGAATCAAAGACATGAAATGACCCTGTATCTGGAGGATTTCCATGTCGGAAGCGTCCAAAGACCGCCTGATCCCTGAGTTTCTGACCCATTTTGAGGCCATCCCAGACCCGCGTCAGGCGGCGAAAGTGATCTACCCGCTGAACGAGATATTCCTGCTTGTTTTGTGCGCTGTGATCTCTGGTGCGGATGGATGGACCTCCGTCGCCCTCTACGGTCGAAAGAAGTTGGACTTTCTGCGGCGCTTCTTGCCGTTCAAGGATGGCACGCCTAGCCATGACCAACTCGGTATTCTGTTCTCCCGCCTCGATCCCGAGGCCTTGCAGAACAGCTTCACGAATTGGGTTGCAAGCTGGCCTGACATGCTTGAAGGCGTTGTCGCGGTTGACGGCAAGACGCTTCGGCGATCCTTCGACAGCACGTCGAACACGGGTGCGGTCCACATGATCTCGGCCTGGTCTTGCGAGCAGAAACTGGTCCTCGGCCAGCGCAAGGTCGCGGACAAGTCCAATGAGATTACAGCCATTCCCAAACTGCTGGAGATACTGGCGCTTGAAGGCGCGATCATCTCGATCGATGCCATGGGCTGTCAGCGCAAAATCTGTCAACAAATCATGGACAAAGACGCAGATTATGTCATTGGTCTGAAAGGTAATCAGGGCAGCTTGCACGAAGACGTCAAACTGTTCTTTGAGGAGCATCTGGACCGGGGTATCGGTGGCGAGTTTCTGCGAAAAAGCGAAACGACAGATGCCGATCATGGCCGACTTGAAACACGCCGCTACACCGTTTGCACAGACATCGAATGGTTGGAAAAACGCCATCACTGGCCGGGCCTGAAGGCCGTCATCATGACCCAGTACACGCGGGAAATCAGAGGCAAGGTGAAAAGAATACGCCAGTTCTACATCTCATCAATGACCGCCGATGCGGAAAAGATGGCCGCGCACATCCGAAATCACTGGCAGGTGGAAAACTGTTTGCACTGGGTTCTGGATGTCACCTTCCGGCAGGACGATTGCCGCATCAGAACCGGGAATGCAGCAGCCAATTTTGCCGCGATCAACCACGCTGCAATAAACCTGCTGCGGCAGGGACCTGGCAAAATGAGCATGCCGCAGGAACGACGCTCAGCCGCATGGGACGACGCATATATGGAGCAATTGCTGCGCAACTAGCGTTCAATCGATTCCCCTGCTTGGACAAGCGCTAGCGATAACCTGACCAGTTACGAAAAATCTTCCATCGCGGTCGCATCCTTTACTAATGACGCAATCCGTATGAATCCAATCAGACGTGATGCATAGTCAATATTTCAAAAGCGATTCCCCTGTTGCGGCATACCAGGCGATTTTCCGATATTGCTCTCAAGGCCCCCCCCTGCGATTGTGACGGCCATGACGCAAACCGTGACGATGCCGGTGTGGCTTTTTATCCTGATCGTGCTCTTTGCGGCTGTCACGGCGCTGAGCCATTTCCTGATCCCTTCCGTCCGCTGGTTCTTTCGCCGCCGCTTTGAACGGGCAGTTGCGCGGTTGAACAAGCGGCTGACGCGGCCCATTGAGCCGATGAAGCTGGCTGAACGGCACGACATGATCCAGCGGCTGATCTATGACCCGGAGGTCACGCGGGAAATTGTCAAATACGCGGATGAACATGGCGTGCCTGAAAACGTCGGCTTTCAGAAAGCCCGCGAATATGCCCGAGAAATAGTGCCGGGGTTTTCGGCTTTTGCCTATTTCAGTTTTGCCATGCGGGTGGCGAAATTGTTGGCCAACGCGGTTTACCGGATCCGGACGCAGGACGAAAATGATGAGGTGATTGCCAGCCTGCCCAAGGAATCGACGGTGGTCTTCATCATGAATCACCGCTCGAACATGGATTATGTGCTGGTCACCTATTTGGCGTCACGGTCCACCACCATGTCCTATGCGGTGGGCGAATGGGCGCGGGTGTGGCCGCTTTCTTCGATGATCAAACTGTGGGGTGCGTATTTTATTCGGCGTCGCTCGCGCGGGGCTTTGTACCGGAAAGTTCTGGAGCGCTACGTCCAGATGGCCACGCAGAACGGCGTGACGCAGGCGATCTTTCCCGAAGGTGGGTTGACCGTGACGGGCGCGCTGCAGGAACCCAAGCTGGGGTTGCTCGCTTATGTGGTGGAGGCGTTTGATCCGACGTCGGGCAAGGACGTCGTCTTTGTCCCCGTAGCCATCAACTATGACCGGGTGCTGGAGGACCGTGTGCTGATTGCCGCGGGCAAGCGCGGCGATAGGCGGTTCGGGGCCAAGATCAGCGTTGTGGTCTTCGCCTTTTTCAAAAAGTTCTGGCAGCGGGTGCGGGGCAAGGACACGCGCTTTGGCTCAGCCGCTGTGGCCTTTGGTCAGCCGCTTTCCATGCAGGTGGCTCAGTTGGGGGATGACATCGAAGCGCTGTCGGCAGAGCTGATCAGCCGGATTTCGAATGTCATGCCTGTGCTGGCTGTGCCTTTGATCAGCACGGTCCTGCTGCGCGATGAAAAGGTCGAGGTCAGCGATCTGCTGGAACGTGTCCGCGCCCTGATGGCCAGGACGCCGGAAGACAACCGTGCCGTTGAGGAGGACGCGTTGGGGGCCGAAGTTCAGCGCGGGTTGATCGGCTTGCAGCGGCGCGGGATCATCGAGATGGCGCAGGGCCATTGGCAGGTGAGAGAAGGGCAGGAGGACGTGTTGGTCTTCTATGCCAGGTCCATTGCTCATATGGTGCCGGCTGATGCTGCGGCAGCAAAGGCACTTTCTGCATCCGCAAAGTCATAAAATTACAAAAATGACGCTGAATGGGTTGCAATGTTGCGCAGCCGCTCATATTGCATGGGGCAATCCCGCGATTCTGCATTGCGGCAATTCTGTTTAACCAAGGGAGGCCTCCATGGCGCTCGATTCTACCATCGCTCAGTACGATGCACCGGTCAAAGACCTCTATGAGATGGGCGAAATGCCCCCTATGGGCCATGTGCCCAAGCAGATGTATGCCTGGACCATCCGTCGCGAGCGCCACGGGGATCCGGACACGGCCATGATGGAAGAAGTGGTCGATGTGCCGACGCTCGACAGCAACGAGGTACTGGTCCTCGTGATGGCCGCGGGTGTGAACTACAACGGTGTCTGGGCGTCGCGCGGTGTACCGATCAGCCCCTTTGACGGCCATGGTGCGCCGTTCCACATCGCGGGTTCCGATGCCTCGGGCATCGTTTGGGCGGTGGGCGACAAGGTCAAGCGCTGGAAGGTCGGCGACGAGGTTGTCATTCACTGCAACCAGGACGACGGCGACGATGAATTCTGCAACGGCGGCGATCCGATGTATTCGCCCAGCCAGCGGATCTGGGGGTATGAGACGCCCGACGGGTCATTCGCTCAGTTCACCAATGTGCAGGCTCAACAGCTGATGCCGCGCCCCAAGCACCTGACCTGGGAAGAAGGCGCCTGCTATACGCTGACGCTCGCGACCGCCTACCGGATGCTGTTTGGGCATGAGCCCCACGACCTAAAGCCCGGTCAGAACGTTCTGGTCTGGGGGGCGTCGGGTGGTCTGGGGTCCTACGCGATCCAGTTGATCAACACAGCAGGAGCCAATGCGATTGGCGTGATCTCGGACGAATCCAAGCGCGACTTTGTGATGGATCTGGGGGCCAAGGGCGTCATCAACCGCAAGGACTTCAACTGCTGGGGTCAGCTGCCCACCGTGAACACGCCGGAATATGCGGAGTGGTTCAAGGAAGCGCGCAAGTTCGGCAAGGCGATCTGGGACATCACCGGCAAGGGTGTGAATGTCGATATGGTGTTTGAGCACCCGGGCGAGAGCACCTTCCCCGTTTCCACCTTTGTGGTGAAGAAGGGCGGCATGGTCGTGATCTGCGCCGGGACAACTGGCTACAACCTGACCTTCGACGTGCGTTACATGTGGATGCACCAGAAGCGCCTGCAGGGCAGCCACTTTGCCCACCTGGCGCAAGCGGCAGCGGCCAACCAGCTGATGCTGGAGCGGCGCCTTGATCCTTGCATGTCGGAAGTCTTTGAGTGGGCGGACCTGCCTGAGGCGCACATGAAAATGGCGCGCAACGAGCATTTGCCGGGCAACATGTCTGTGCTGGTGCAGGCCCCAACCACCGGTCTGCGCACCCTGGAGGACGCATTGGAAGCACGTAGTTAACACTTCATTGTTTCCAAGCCGGATACAATCGCCCGCGAATCAGTTGATTGAGTCGCGGGCGATTCGCGTTTTGAGAGGTGGTTTCAATGGAAACAGATACTTGCGATTCGCCTCCTCGCCATTTCTGGGGAGTTGAAACTTGCGAATTTCATCGAAGATTCAGCACATGCTATAGTTGTGTTAACTATTCATTAACCTTTAGAGGGCGAGGGTAAGCCATGCGAAGTGATTGGATATTGGACGTCTTGGCCGACCTGCGCACTTTTGCGTTGTCCAATGACCTGCCGGCACTTGCCGAGCAGTTGGATGATACTGCACTCGTTGCCATGGCCGAGATCTCCGCGCTTGAGGAGAAAGACGCTGGATCAGCGGGTGGAAGGGTCCAACGGACATCTGGACCAAATACTGGAAGAGTTGGAGCAGGCTAAAACGCTTGCAGATATGCAGGCGTTGTCAGAGGCGCTGCGTGACCAGTTAAAGATTGACCATGTTGCCTACCATTGGGTGGATTCGGCTGGGGACCAATACGGTTGCGGCACCTATTCGCTGGCCTGGCAGCAGCGCTATGTCGAACAGAATTATCAACGCATTGATCCGGTGATCCTGGGCTGCTTTCAGCGGTTCCATCCCGTGGATTGGAAGCGGTTGGACTGGTCGTCCAAGGCGGTGCGGGCTTTCCAAGCAGAATCAAGTGAATACGGGATCGGCAATCAGGGGTTTTCCGTACCGGTGCGTGGCCCAAACGGGCAGTTCGCGCTCTTTACCGTGAACCATACCTGTTCGGATGATGACTGGGCGGCATTCACCGAAAGCCACCGGCGGGAGCTGATCCTGATCGCCCATTACCTGAACCAGAAAGCGCTGGAATTTGAACCGGATCGCGCGCCTGACATCGCGCAATCGCTCAGCCCGCGCGAAGTGGACGCGATGACGCTGCTGGCGATCGGCTACAACCGCGCGCAGGTGGCAAATACGCTGTCGATTTCGGAACATACGCTGCGGGTTTACATCGAAAGCGCGCGGTTCAAATTGGGCGCGCTCAACACGACCCATGCAGTAGCTCGTGCCCTGTCGCGCGGGCTCATTGTGGTCTGAGTGTTGCGCGGCCGCGTGGTCAACCGCGCGGTCCTCTAAATCTGAATTAACTTCCCGCAGCCAAGCTTTTCACACGCAATAGTTGAGAGGCTTTCCGATGCTGCGCTATCTTTATGGATCAGAACTGCACCAGTTCCCCCGTCTTGCACGATCAATGTTCGAGGATCGCGCGGACCAGTTTCAATCCCGGCTTGGCTGGGATGTGGATGTGGATGAACACGGGCAGGAACGGGATGGTTATGATGATCTCAATCCGCTCTACGTGATTTGGGAAGACAATCAGGGCCTGCATGGGGGTTCCATGCGGTTTCTGCCAACCACGGGGCCGGTGATGGTGAATGACCACTTTGGCCATCTGACCACGGGGCCCGTTGTGAGCCCGCTCATTTGGGAATGCACCAGGTTCTGTCTGTCAAAGACGGCTGCGCCCCACGTTGCGGCGGCGCTGATGCTGGGCGGCGGCGAGATCATGCGCGGCTTTGGCGTTCAGCATTTTGTCGGTGTCTTTGACGCGCGTATGGTGCGCATTTACCGCATGATCGGATCGTCGCCCGAGGTTTTGGGCAGTCAGGGGGAGGGGAAGGACCGCATTGCCGTTGGTCTTTGGTCCTTTGACGAGATCGCGCAGGCGCGGGTGGCCAAACGGGCCGGTATCAGCCCGCTGCAGTCCCGCAGCTGGTTTGAGGCCGCCTTTGGCGAGATGGAGCAGGGGGAATTGGCGCAGACGGCGTAACGCGCTTTCGGTTTGGTCTTATCACCTGTGCCCGGCAGCCTCGTCTGTCAAATGGCTCTCTGTGATCCCTGCTGGGGCAACGAAATCTGAAAGTGCAGCGATGCCATCTGGCCCCCGGCGCGGCCCTCCCGTAGGGTCGCACCATGAACACCTCCGCGCTTATCTATTCTGACGATCAGGCCGCCGCGTTTGATGACGTGACCGACATGCTGCGCGGCGCGGGCATTGATCTTGATGACAGCCTGCTGATGCCATCACCCGGGGGTGCGGATCAGGTGATGGCGGTCACCGGCAAGGCCGGTTCGGGCAAAACGCTTTTGTTGGCAGAGCTTTACAAGGCGCTGGAGGGCGCTGGCGTTCAGGTCGTCTCGGGCGATTATGAGAGCCGCAAGAAGGGGGAAAAGCGCACTCTGGCGATCCTGGCCCCGACCAACAAGGCTGCAAGCGTGCTGCGCCTGCGCGGCGTGCCGGCCACGACCATTCACCGCATTCTTTACACGCCGGTTTATGATCCGGAGTACGAGCGTATTGCCGAATGGCTGGCAGGGTCCGGTGAGCGGCCCGTGGTCGAGGGGCTGACCGATCAGGCACTGGACCGGGCGGCGGCGTTTTATGCCACGAATAAATCGATCCCGGGTGCCTTGGCGGCGGCTGGCCTGCGTGGCTCTGACTTCATCACTGGCTGGAAACGGCGGGAGGAGCCGCTGGACATTGGCTTTGTCGATGAAAGCTCCATGCTGGATGACAAGCAATATGAAGACCTGCGGGAGATTTTCCCGACCCTGCTGCTGTTTGGGGACCCGGCGCAGCTGGCCCCGGTGAACCAATCCGGGGCCATGGTTTTTGACAAGTTGCCCGAACGGCGGGTGCTGTCGCTGAGCCGGGTGCACCGGCAGGATGCGGACAATCCGATCCTTGATCTGGCCCATGCGTTGGGCGACCCCGATCTGGGGTTTGAGCAGTTTGAACGTATGATCGAAGACATTGCCGCCAAGGATGACCGTGTGGTCTGGGCCCCTCGGGTGGAGGTTGATCTGATGGCGCGCTCCCCGGTGCTGGTCTGGCGCAATGCAACGCGGATTCGCCTGATCAACGCCTTCCGCAGCGTGCATGGCGCGCCGGAGGACGCCTTGCTGGCGGGCGAACCGTTGATCTGCGACGGGATTGAGCTGCCGCTGAAACACCGCAAGAAACGGCTCGATCTGGAGGCGCGGGGCCTGATCAAAGGCGCGCAGGTGATCTATCTGGGCGAAGGACGCAAACCGGGGTTCAGCCGCTTGCATGTGATGGGGGCCGAGGACCCGCAGGTATCAGCAGCCTCCATTGTGAAAATCGAAAAGCCGGACGAGGAAGAACCGTTCATCCCCTTTGCCGCCCGCATGGGGGCGACGTTTCTGCATGGATCAGCAGTGACCATCCACAAGGCGCAGGGGTCGCAGTGGGAAAACGTGCAGGTCTTTGCGCCCGACCTTTATGCTGCGGCGCGCATGGGGCGGATGGAGGCAGGCCAGCCCTTGTGGAAGCGTCTGGCCTATGTGGCCATCACGCGGGCGCAGGAAAGGCTGCTTTGGGTGGTGCGCAACCGGCTGGCCAAACCCACCGGGCCGCTGGTGGTGGATGATCTGCGCGCGACCCCTGCCGCCCCATTGACCCTTGAAGGTGAGAGCGAACCGCTTTAGCCCGGCGAAAAGATCGCCCCTTGGAGACCCGGGGCTTCAGTTTGCCCTCCAACGGAGAGACCAGATGCGCAAATTCCTTGTCGTTCTTGATGATAGCAAAGAATGCCTCAATGCCATGCGGTTTGCGGCCCTGCGCGCGGCGCATACGGGCGGGGGAGTGGCGGTGCTGTCTGTCATTCCGCCCGAAGAGTTCAACCACTGGATCGGCGTGGGCGACATCATGCGTGAAGAAGCGCGCGAACGGATTGAGGTGCATTTCGAGGTTTTTGCCAAATGGATGCGCGACAAGCAGGGGGTTGAGCCGGAGCTGATCATCCGCGAAGGCGTCGCGGTGGATGAGATCATCGCCCAGATCGCGGAGGATTCTGAGATCGGCGTGCTGGTGCTGGGTGCAAGTTCTGACGGCACGCAGGGGCCGGGGCCGCTGGTCACGGCGCTGTCGCGGAATGCAGGCAGCCTGCCTGTGCCGATCACCGTGGTGCCGGGCGATCTGAGCAAGGACCGGCTTGAGGCGATTACCTGAGCCATGGCCCATTCTGCGCGCATTGGGGCGGTGGCCCTTGTTGTACCCGACTATGACGCGGCCATTGCGTTTTATTGCGGTGCGCTGAATTTTGAACTTTTGGAGGATACTGATCAAGGCGGCGGCAAGCGTTGGGTGCTGGTGCGGCCTGCGGGTGCGTCGGAGACGGCGCTGCTACTGGCCCGTGCCGTGACCGACCAACAAAGCGCGGCCATCGGCCAGCAGACCGGCGGCCGGGTCGGGTTTTTCCTTGAGACGGATGATTTTGAGGTAGACCACGCCCGGATGCTGGCGGCAGGTGTGCATTTTGAGGAAGAGCCACGTCATGAGCCATACGGCACGGTTGCGGTGTTCCAAGATCCCTTTGGCAATAGATGGGACCTGCTTCAGCGCACAGTTTAGAATCTTTCTAAACCTTGACTTGATCCGCCCCACTGATCATATCTGACTGAGCTTTTGCAAAGGATCGCCCGATGTTCATCCAGACCGAATCCACGCCCAATCCCGCCACGCTCAAGTTCCTGCCCGGACAGGCAGTGCTTGAAATGGGAACAGCCGATTTCCCGACGCCCGACACGGCGGATGGATCGCCGCTGGCGCAGCGGATTTTTGCAGTGAACGGGGTGACGGGAGTGTTCTTTGGCATCGACTTTGTCACCGTGACCAAGGCCGAGACGGTCGAGTGGGATCACATCAAGCCCGCCCTGCTGGGCGCGATTATGGAGCATTACCAATCCGGCGATCCGGTCATGGGTGCCGATCATGCGCCTGCTTCCGGCCATGCCGAACACACCGGCGAAGATGGCGAGGTTGTGGGCCAGATCAAAGAGTTGCTGGACACCCGCGTGCGTCCTGCGGTGGCACAAGACGGCGGTGACATCACCTTCCACGGCTTCGATCGCGGCGTTGTCTACCTGCATATGCAGGGGGCTTGCGCGGGCTGCCCGTCCTCGACGCTGACGTTGAAAATGGGCATCGAGAACCTTCTGCGCCATTACATCCCCGAAGTCACCGAAGTCCGCCCGGTCGCCTGATATGGCGCTGACGGGGCGGTGCTATTGCGGGGCGGTTACGCTGACCGCCTCTGCTGAGCCGCAAACCGTCGCCTACTGTCATTGCGCAGACTGTCGCCGCTGGACGGGCGCGCCTTTGCCTGCGTTTGCGGCGTTTGATCCTGATATCTTGGCGCTTGCGCCCCAAGTTGAGGAGGTCGCGCATCCCTCTGGCGTTAGGCGCCGCAACTGTGCGCAGTGCGGATCGCCGCTGACAGCGCGGTTTCCCTATCTGCCGGGCCAGATCTATGTCCCGCTGGGATTGCTCGACCAGGCCGCTGATTTTGCGCCTGAGGTTCATTGCCACGCGGAAAACGCCTATGATTGGCTGCATCAGTCCGATGGTCTGCCCCGAGAGGTTGGCAGCGCCCGGGACAAACTGCAGGAGGCGCGGACATGAGCGACACCATCGAAGTGCGGAATGTGAACCACCCCGACTATCGCGGGCGGGTGAATGCTGCCAAATACGCGGCTATGAAAACGGCCATGCTGAAAGCGCTGGACGGGTCTGAGGGGCTCACACAGACGGAACTGCGCGAGGCGGTGAAGCCGCATCTGCCGGATGATCATTTCCCCGGTGGCAAGGCCGCTGGCTGGTGGGCCAAGACCGTACAGCTTGACCTTGAGGCACGCGGTGACATGGGGCGGACGGATACAAAACCGCTGAAGTTCTTCCTGAAATGATCCTTGCCTTTGACACTTCTGCCGCGCGTTGCGCGGTTGCTGTCTTGGCGGATGGCCAGATTGTCGCCTCAGCCGAAGAGCAGATGGCCAAAGGGCAGGCGGAGCGCCTGATGGGGCTGTGTGAGGAGCTGTTGGGGCACGCTGGCGGGACGTGGCAGGGTCTTGATGCCATCGGTGTAGGCATTGGCCCGGGGAATTTCACGGGCATCCGCATCTCGGTCTCCGCCGCCCGGGGCCTGGCGCTGGGCCTGGGTGTTCCTGCGGTTGGCGTGTCGGCATTCGATGCGCTGCGTTTTGGGGTACATGGCCCCTGCGCCTGTGCGGTCGATGCGCGGCGCGATCAGGTCTATCTGCAAGGGTATGACAATCCGCATTTGGCAGAACCACAGGTTTTTGCGCTTGATGATTTGCCCGCCTTTGACGGCCCCCTGATTGGGGCAGGCGGTGTGGCACCTCAATTCAAGCTGGCCGAGGCAATTGCCTTCATCACGGCGCAGCGTTTCCGGACTGAGACGGCCCGACCCGCCCCCCTATACTTGCGCCCGCCAGATGCGGCCCCGGCACGGGACGTGGCCCCGCGCATTTTGTCGTGACACCGCAAGAACTTGCGGACCTGCACGCCAGCGCCTTTGTTGAAGGCCGCCCCTGGACTGCGGCGGAGTTTGCTAATCTGCTGGGATCTGCTCACGTTCGCCTGCTGACCCGCCCGGGGGGTTTTGCCCTGACCAGAACGGTGGCTGGCGAATCTGAGCTTTTGACCATCGCGGTTGATCCCGAGTGCCAGCGGCAAGGCATCGCGCGGGCGCTGATGGAGCAGTGGCTTGGGGAATGTGGCCCAGATATCGCCTTTCTGGAGGTCGCAGCGGACAACCGCGCGGCACGTGCACTTTATGCCGATTTCCGCTTTCGTGAGGTTGGCCGAAGGCAAAGCTATTATGTGCGCAAAAACGCGCCATCGGTTGATGCTTTGGTGCTGCGTCGTGACCTGACCCTTGGTCAGGAGGACGATTCACGGCCTGACCGTTCAGAATCCGGTTGACCCTCCCCCCGCATCCGCCCAACATTGCATCCAGATCATCTGATCGCGGGCAGGGGCCTCTGCCGCCCCGCCCCAATATCGAAAACTGGGAGAGACCAAATGACTCTTTTGACCAAATTCTTGGGCGCTGCTGCCGCGATGGCCCTTTCTGCGGGTGCTGCACTGGCTGAGCCTGCCATTATCTTTGACCTTGGCGGCAAGTTCGACAAGTCGTTCAACGAAGCAGCCCACAATGGCGCGTCCCGCTGGGCCGAGGAAACCGGTGGCAGCTACCGCGAGATCGAGCTTCAGTCCGAAGCCCAGCGCGAACAGGCGCTGCGTCGCTTTGCCGAAGCCGGTGCAAACCCGATCATCACCATGGGCTTTGCCATGGCTGACCCGCTGGCCGCGGTGGCCGGTGACTATCCCGACACCAAGTTTGTGGCCGTCGACGTGGTCTGGCTGGAAAATGAGAACATCCGTCAGATCGGCTTTGCCGAGCATGAGGGCTCCTATCTGGTGGGCATGATGGCTGCGATGGCATCGAAGTCCAACACCGTGGGCTTCATCGGCGGCATGGACATCCCGCTGATCCGTCACTTTGGCTGCGGCTACGCCCAGGGCGTTAAGGCCGTGAACCCTGACGCCACCGTGGTGGCGAACATGACAGGCACAACACCTGCCGCGTGGAACGACCCGGTGAAGGGCTCGGAGCTGACAAAAGCGCAAATCTCTCAGGGCGCTGACGTGATCTATGCGGCCGCTGGTGGTACCGGCGTGGGCGTGCTGCAGACCGCAGCCGACGAAGGCATCCTCAGCATCGGTGTGGACAGCAACCAGAACTACCTGCACCCGGGTAAGGTTCTGACCTCGATGCTCAAGCGCGTGGACGTGGCTGTCTATGACGCCATGAAAGCGGGCACAGACGTGGAAACTGGTGTCTTCACCATGGGCCTTGCCGAAGAAGGCGTGGGCGTTGCCATGGATGAAAACAACGCATCGCTCGTCAATGACGAGATGAAGGCCGCCGTGGATGCAGCCCGTCAGAAGATCATCTACGGTGAGATCGAAGTGACGGCCTACTACGCCAACGACAGCTGCCCGGCGCTGGACTTCTAAGGTCGGATCAACAAGACTAATGAGGGGCCGCGCCGGGAGATCGGCGCGGCCTTTTGAAATACGGGGGACAGCATGGCCGAACAGGCACCAGCCATTGAACTCAAGGGCATTTCCAAGGCCTTTGGCCCTGTGCAGGCCAACAAGGATATCTCCATCAGCGTCATGCCGGGCACGATCCACGGGATCATCGGAGAGAACGGCGCGGGAAAATCCACATTGATGTCAATCCTTTACGGCTTCTACAAAGCCGATAAAGGGGAGATTTTCATTGCCGGGCAAAAGACCGAAATCCCCGACAGCCAGGCCGCGATTGCGGCGGGCATCGGCATGGTGTTTCAGCACTTCAAATTGGTTGAGAACTTCACCGTTCTGGAAAACGTGATCCTTGGGGCAGAGGACGGCGGCTTGTTGCGTCCGTCGCTGGCCAAGGCGCGGGCGAGCCTGTTGGAACTGTCTGCGGACTATGGCTTGAAGGTCGATCCGGATGCTTTGATTGAAGACATCGGCGTCGGCATGCAGCAGCGAGTGGAGATCCTCAAGGCGCTTTACCGGCAGGCGGATATCCTCATTCTGGACGAGCCCACGGGCGTGCTGACACCGGCTGAGGCCGACCAACTGTTCCGCATCCTTGCGCGGCTGCGCGAAGAGGGGAAGACGATCATCCTAATCACCCACAAGCTGCGCGAGATCATGGAAATCACGGATACGGTCAGCGTGATGCGCCGGGGCGAGATGACGGCGACGGTCAAGACCGCTGAAACTTCCCCGCCCGAGTTGGCGGAGCTGATGGTGGGCCGCAAGGTGCTGCTCCGGGTGGACAAGGTGCCTGCGACACCGGGCGATGTGGTGCTGGACCTGCAGGGCCTGAAAGTCGTGGACGATCAGGGCGTTGAGCGCCTGCGCGGCATTGATCTGCAGGTTCGCGCGGGGGAGGTCGTCGGCATTGCAGGCGTGGCGGGCAATGGTCAGTCCGAACTGCTAGAGGTCTTGGGGGGGTATGAGGATGGCACCGGGGCGATTACGTTGAACGGCCAGCCACTGGACCTGACGGGCAAACTTTCTGACGGCAAGTCTCGTCGTGCGCGGGGGATTGCACATGTGCCCGAGGACCGGCAACGCGAAGGTTTGATCATGGAGTACCAGGCCTGGGAAAACACGGCCTTTGGCTATCATGATCGCGAAGAATACCGCGCAGGTATCCTGATGGACAACGCTGCGATCCGCGCCGATTCCGCCGCCAAGATGGAGCGGTTTGACGTCCGCCCGCCGATCCCGTCGCTTGCTGCCAAGAATTTTTCCGGCGGCAACCAGCAAAAGATCGTTCTGGCCCGTGAGATTGAGCGGAACCCCGATCTGCTGCTGGTCGGCCAGCCCACCCGCGGCGTCGATATTGGCGCGATTGAGTTCATCCACCAGCAGATCGTCGCCCTGCGTGATCAGGGCAAGGCGATCCTGCTGGTCAGCGTGGAACTGGAGGAAATTCTGGCGCTCAGCGACCGCGTCGCGGTGATGTTTGATGGCCGCATCATGGGCGAACGCCTGCCGGACCAGACGGACGAAAAAGAGCTTGGCCTGCTGATGGCCGGGATCACCGATACCGAGCACGAACATTCGGTAGATGAGATCGAAGAAAACCTCGCCCACGTTGGCGAAAAGGGGGCTTGAGATGGATGTGATGCCCAAATGGGCCGAGGTGGCCCTTGTTCCGCTGATCTCTCTGCTGCTGGCGGCGGTCATTTCGGCGATCGTGATCCTGGCCATTGGGGAAAACCCGATCGAGGCCGCGCGTTACATGATCGAAGGCTCGCTGGGGTCGGTGCGCGGTTGGGGCTATACGCTCTACTATGCCACAAACTTCATCTTCACAGGGCTCGCGGTTGCCGTGGCCTTCCACGCACGGATGTTCAACATCGGCGGCGAAGGGCAGGCCATGCTGGGGGGGCTCGGCGTGGCGCTGGCGTGCCTCTATATCCCGTGGCCGCATTGGTCGATTGCGTTGGTCGCGGCCAGCACGATGGCAGCGCTTTTTGGTGCGCTTTGGGCGCTGATCCCTGCCTATCTGCAGGCCAAACGCGGCAGTCACATCGTGATCACCACGATCATGTTCAACTTTATCGCCTCAGCGCTGATGATCTATGTGCTGAACGAATTCCTGAAGCCTGTGGGCTCGCAAGACCCTGCCTCCGCCCGGTTTGCTGCCCATCTGGACCTGCCAACGCTCAATGGCATCCTGAGTTCCATGGGGTTCAAGGCGTCCAAGGATGACAGTGTGAACGTCACTTTCATCATCGCGCTTCTTTGTGCGTTTGGGGTCTGGCTGCTGATGTGGCGCACACGGCTAGGCTATGAAATCCGCGCCTTTGGGCATAGCGAAAGTGCGGCCAAATACGCAGGCATCAACCCGGTCAAGATCACTGTGGTGGCCATGCTGATCTCAGGCGCTTTGGCGGGTCTGATGGGCATCAATACGGTCATGGGGGAGGCAGAGCGGCTGGTCCTGAACTCCACCGAAGGGGCGGGTTTCATCGGGATCGCCGTGGCCCTGATGGGGCGCTCGCACCCCGTGGGTGTGGTCGTCGCTGCGCTGCTCTTTGGGTTCCTCTATCAGGGCGGGGCTGAGCTCGCGTTCTGGACGTCTATTCCGCGTGAATTGATCGTGGTCATTCAGGCCCTGGTGATCCTGTTCACAGGCGCGCTTGATAACATGGTGCGCATGCCGTTGGAGCGGATGTTCCTTGCCGCCAAGCGCCGTCGGGAGGGAGCAAGCTGATGGATTATCTACCCAACCTTTTGCTTGCCTGGGGCCTGATGAGCATGGGTTTTATCAGCCCCGGTCCCAACATCATGGCGGTCATTGGCACCTCGATGTCAAAGGGCCGCCCGGCCGGTTTGGCGCTGGCCACGGGGATTGGATTTGGCACCGGGCTCTGGGCCATTTTGACCGTACTGGGGTTTTCTGCCCTGATCTCCCAATATGCTTACGCGGTGTTGGCGCTGAAAGTGCTGGGGACCGCCTATCTGCTCTATCTGGCGTGGGGCGCATTTCGGTCTGCAATGCGCGCGTATGAGCCACAGCCAAGCGCGGTTGAGCTGTCTTCCAACACGCTCTACCTGCGGCGCGGGTTAACGGTTCAAATGACCAACCCAAAGGCGGCGTTCTACTGGATCGCCATTGCAGCCATCGGTGTGCCGGCGGGGGCGCCGCTGTGGGTGCCTTTGGTGTTGATCGCAGTTGCGGCGGCCCTGTCGCTGATCGCGCATTGGCTTTATGCGTTGGCCTTCTCCACGGACCGCGCCGTGCGTCTTTATACGGCGACGCGACGGCCCGTGCAGGCTGCGATTGGGTCGTTTTTTGTATTCGCGAGCTACAAGCTCGCCTCGGCAAAGGTCTGAACCATGGACTATCTGACCTTCATCCAGCTTCTCGACAGTTCCGTCCGATTGGCCACGCCCTTGCTGCTGGCCTGCCTTGCGGGGCTTTATTCGGAACGCGCTGGTATTTTTGACATCGGGCTGGAAGGCAAGATGCTGGCCGCCGCGTTTTTCTCGGCTGCCGTGGCGGCGACCTCCGGGTCCGTCTGGGTTGGATTGCTGGCGGGCATCGGAGCGTCTTTGGTGGTCAGCGCAGTGCACGGGGCGGCGTCGATCACGTTCCGGGGCAATCAGCTGATCTCGGGCGTCGCGATCAACTTTCTGGCGGCGGGTCTTACGGTTGTGATCGCCCAGGACTGGTTCAAGCAAGGCGGCCGCACCCCGCAGTTGAGCGGGTCTGGCCGGTTTGGAGAGATCACCTTGCCGGGGGCCGAGGCGATGGCGGATGTCCCGTTCATCGGGCCGATCTACGCAGAGCTTATTTCGGGCCATTCGATTCTTGTCTATATCGCGCTGGCGGCGGTGCCGCTGACCTGGTGGCTGTTGTTCCGCACCCGTTTTGGCCTGCGTTTGCGCGCCGTGGGGGAGAACCCGGCGGCTGTGGACACGGCGGGTGTGTCCGTTGTGGGGCTGCGTTACGCGGCAGTGGGCATCTGCGGGATCCTGTGTGGGATAGCCGGGGCTTACCTGTCGACCGCGCTGCAGGCTGGCTTCGTCAAGGACATGTCTGCAGGGCGTGGGTTTATCGCGCTGGCGGCTTTGATCTTTGCCAAGTGGCGGCCCTGGCACGCGCTGGGGGCTTGTCTGCTCTTTGGTCTCTTTGGCGCGCTGGAGACGCGGCCTGACGTGATTGAAGCGGTGACCACGTTCAAGGTGAACTCGGCGTTGTTGGGCGCGCTGCCTTACGTGATGACCGTGGTAATCCTGGCAGGCTTTATCGGCAAAACGATCCCGCCACGCGCCGGGGGCGAGCCCTACGTGAAAGAGCGCTAAACGGGGGTGGACGGGGCGTCCACCTTACGGGGGTCGCGGCAGTCGTAAGGTGCCGGCATCCTGCACCCTTGTGTGGCGGTAAGTCCAGTTTGGCAGGGCCCATCAGTCCTCTTTGCTGCGGGGCAGCATGAATGCTTGATCTCGCTTTCGGACGGGCGTACGGGGCGCCATGCACATCTTCCTGCCCATAGCCGAAGTTTCGGTGAATGCCTTCCTGCTGTTGGGATTGGGCGGCCTTGTGGGCGTTCTTTCGGGCATGTTTGGCGTGGGCGGTGGGTTCCTGATGACGCCATTGCTGTTCTTCATCGGCATCCCGCCCGCAGTCGCCGTGGCGACGGAAGCCAACCAAATTGTGGCCTCCTCCTTTTCCGGCGTTCTGGCGCATTTCAAGCGCAAGACGGTCGATTTGCGCATGGGAACAGTACTGTTGATCGGCGGGCTTATTGGCGCGGGCCCGGGGGTTTATGTTTTCAACCTTCTGAAGGCGATGGGGCAGGTCGATCTGTTGGTCAAGCTCTGCTACGTCGTGTTCCTGGGCGTCATTGGCAGCTTGATGTTCATCGAGTCGCTGAACGCCATCCGCAACACCCGCAAAGGGGCCGCACCCAAACGCAAAAAGCACAATTGGGTGCATGGCCTGCCTTTCAAGATGCGGTTCCGCACGTCTGGGCTCTACATATCCGTCATTCCACCGGTGCTGGTTGGGATCACCGTTGGCGTGCTGGCCGCGATCATGGGTGTGGGCGGCGGTTTCATCATGGTACCTGCCATGATCTATCTGCTGGGCATGCCAACGAAAGTAGTCGTGGGTACCTCGCTTTTTCAGATCATCTTTGTCACCGCCTTCACCACCATGCTGCATGCCACGACGAATTATACGGTAGACGTCATGCTGGCCGTTCTGCTGCTGGTCGGCGGTGTGATCGGCGCACAGGTCGGCACGCGGATCGGCGTCAAGATGAAGGCGGAACAGCTGCGCATCCTGCTGGCGCTGATGGTGCTGGCGGTCTGTGGCAAGCTGGCGCTGGACCTGTTGCTGCAGCCCGGTGAGCTTTACTCCATTGCCGTACCGGGAGGGCACTGATGCGATTGGTCGCCCTTCTTCTGATGCTGTTGCCAGCCGTCTCGATGGCCGAAGAGGTCGTGATCGGCATGAGCAGCGATCAGGTCTCCATCGATACCAATTTTGACGGTTCCGAAATCCTGATCTTCGGCGCGATCAAGCGCGAAACGGCGATCCCCGATGGCAAACCGCTGGAGGTTATTGTGACCGTCGCAGGCCCGTCAGAACCCGTCACCGTGCGCCGCAAGGAAAAGCGGTTGGGCATCTGGGTGAACACGGACGCGGTGGAGGTGGACGAGGCGCCGAGTTTCTATGCCGTGGCCACCAGTACGCTTCTTGGCCTGTCGCTGAATGAGGTCGAAGACCTGCGGCACAAGGTATCGATCCCCCGGGCGATCCGTTCTGTGGGGGCACCAATGAACATCGAAAACGCGCCCGCATTCACGGAGGCGCTGATCCGGATCAAGACGCAGGCCGGCCAGTATCAGCTGGCAGAAGGCGCAATTGCGGTCGACGAACAGACCCTCTTTCGTACGGCGATTGAACTGCCGGCGGCCCTGACGGAAGGCAATTATCTGACCCGGATTTTCCTCACCCGTGACGGGGAAGTTGTCGGTCAACACGAGACGAGCATCTATGTGCGCAAAGTGGGTCTTGAGCGCTGGCTTTATCGGTTGAGCCGGGAGAACGCGTTTCTTTATGGTCTGATGTCACTGGCCATTGCGATTGCCGCTGGGTGGGGTGCCTCAGCCGTGTTTACAGCCTTCCGGCGATAGTGCGCGTCTGATTTGTGTCGTAAGGCGGGCCTGTGGCCCGCCCGGGGTGGGCGACACGCCCCCCTTACGGCGTGCCGAGCCTCTTCGTAAGGTGGACGTGTCGTCCACCCTTTACATTAAGCAGACCCCGCCCAGTCCCAGTACATGTCGCGCACCCGCCGCGTGATCGGGTTCTCGTTCTGGCCTACGCCATAGGTCGTGTCATCAAAGGCTGAGATCGGTGTGACCTTGTTCATGTTCCCGGACATGAAAACCTCGTCCGCCCCATGAAAATCATCAAAGGTTAGCACGGTTTCATGTACCTTGATCCCGTCAGCGTTCATGTTTGTGATATGGCGCGCGCGCGTGATGCCGCTGAGGAACGTGCCATTCGGCACCGGGGTAAAGACCTCGCCATCCCGCACCATAAAGATGTTTGCGGTGGCTGTTTCAGCCACATTCCCCATTGCATCGGCAACCAACGCATTTGAGAACCCCTTGGAGCGCGCTTCCACCAGCATGCGCGCGTTGTTGGGATAAAGGCAGCCTGCCTTGGCATTGACCACCGCATCTTCAAGCACCGGACGGCGGAACTGGGTGCGCGTCAGCGTGGCGGAGGCCTCAGGCGGGGCCATGGGGATTTCCTCCAGACAAAGGGCGAAACCCGTTGTCTCTTCGCTGGGCACAATGGCCGTCACATCCCCGTCCATGCCCCAGTACATCGGGCGGATGTAGACGGCGGCGTCCTTATCGTAGGTTTTCAGCCCTTCCAACGCGATTTCCACCATATCCGCGGTGCTGACCGTGGGGGTCAGCATCAGCGCCTTGGCTGAGCGGTTCACCCGCGCGCAATGCGCCTCAAGATCAGGGGTCAGCCCGCCGACGCTACGCGCGCCGTCAAAGACCGTACCACCCAGCCAGGAGCCATGGTCGGCCGCGTTCATGATCTTGACGTCGCCGTCGTGCCAGGTGCCCTCAAAATAGGTGCGGATATTGGTGCCGGTGGCCATGTAGGGTCCTTTCAGGGGGCGCTGCGGTAGATGCCTTCGGGCAGGTTCAAAGCCGCCGTGAGGTCGCGCAATTGTTCGGGCGACAGGGTGATCTTGTTGACCCGGTCGGTGCGTGGGTCCCATTGCTCGATGGTGATCTGATCCGCAAAGGCAGAGACATTCACGTCTTCGCGCAAAGGCGCTTCGCCTTCGTCCATCAGGGTGACAACCGTGGCGTCGAATTCATGCTCAATGGTAAACATGAGGGCAACTGTCCGGTTTTCGGCGGGCCTTTGCAAGGGGGCTGTCAAGGCTGCGTGATCGGGGTGGCTCCTGCGCGTGCGCATGCTACAACTTGGCTCAAACCTCGACGTGCGCTTCAGGAGCTTTGCATGATCCGGAACATCCTTCTTGCCTCACTTGCCACGTTTGCGCTGGCCGCCTGTGAGGTTGTTCCTGTGGATCCTGGCACCGGGGCACCGACCTCGCCCTCTCCGCAGGTGAGCGCGCCGCAGGTCCCAGCGGCCAAGGCTGCCCGCAGTTTTGTGCGGGTGCTTGATACGGTGGAACCGGTTGCTGAAAGGGAATGTCGGCAGCGGACGCAAGGCGTCAAGTGCGACTTCAAAATCGTGGTGGACGACCGCCCGGGCCAACCTGCCAACGCCTTTCAGACACTCGACAAGAGCGGGCGGCCGGTGATCGTCTTCACGCTCGCACTGATTGCAGATGCGCAGAACGAGGATGAACTGGCCTTTGTGATGGGCCATGAAGCCGCGCATCACATTGCCGGGCACATCGCGCGCCAGCAACAAAATGCCGTTGCGGGGGCTGTCATCTTCTCGGGCCTTGCGACCTTGTCGGGGGCGGATGCGGCCTCTGTCCGTCGCGCGCAGGACATTGGGGCCCAGGTCGGCGCGCGCAGCTATTCCAAGGAGTTTGAGCTTGAAGCGGATGCTTTGGGCACGGTGATCACCGCGCGGGCAGGCTATAACCCGGTGAAGGGCGCGCAGTTCTTTACCCGCATTCCTGACCCCGGCGACAAGTTCCTTGGCACGCATCCGCCCAACGCCCAACGCATGGCGACAGTGCGCCGCGTTGCCGCCGGGCTTTAGGACGGACGGGACGGGCGCAGCACATGCAGCGTGATGCCCAGCAGTGACATCGCCACCCAGAACAGCTGAATGAGTGCCGAGGCAAGATTGAAGCTGGCTGTGAGGCCGATCAGCACGCAGCTTGCCGCTGCGAGGTTGAGCCCAAAATAGGCCAGGCTGTTGCCGTTGAGCACGCGCAGGGTCAAAAGCCCATAGGCGATGACGTAGAGCGCGAAGCCAAACACGCCGATTGAATCAAAAAGGGCAGGGGGCAGGCCAAAATCCAGCATCTGAAAATCCGTTCGTCTAAAAAGGTCGTCCAATAATGCTGTCGAACCTAGCGTGGTGGCCCGGGCCTGGAAACTGAGGTATTCCTTACCTTGCCCGTAGTGCGCTGCGGGAACGACAGGACAAAGGACATTTTACCCATGAGTGATTTTTTGAAGTTCTCGCGCCGGGCCGCTCTGGCTGGTGTTGCGGCGACGGTTTTGGCAGCACCCCTTGCGGCGCAGCAAAACAATATCTCTGGCAGCTATCGCGCGGAAGGGCGCAACCCTGATGGCTCCAGCTATTCCGGCACAGCGGTCATTGGCCAGCAGGGCAACGCGGTTCAGATCAACTGGGCGGTGGGCAATCAGGCCTATTCCGGCAGCGGGATTCTGAATGGCCAGGTCGTGGTGGTGAACTGGGGGCAACCGGATCCGGTGGTCTATGTCGTCATGCAGAACGGAGAGTTGCACGGCACCTGGGCCGGGGGCACGGCGTTGGAGCGGCTCGTCCGGCAGTAAGCAAATGGCTTGGCAGCAGCTTGGCACGGTCCTGACGGACCGGGGGTCGAAATACGCGGTCTCAGGCTGTCCGGTCACGGACCGCGCGGGCATCGATGCGGCGTTGGAGCTGCTCAAACGGGACAAGGCTTACGCCAAGGCCACGCATAACACCTGGGCTGTGGTGCTTTCTGCCTCAGGTGCCTTGAAGGCCGACGATGGCGAGAAAGGCGCGGGCATGATGATCCTGCGCATGCTGGAGCGCGAGGGACTTCAGGACCTTCTGTTGGTCGTGACGCGCTGGTATGGGGGCAAACATCTGGGCGGCGATCGGTTTCGTCACGTACAATCCTGTGTGCGGGCCTATCTGGATCAGCTGGCCTGAACGCCTATTGCGATGGCCCCAAAAAGGCAAAGCGAGGCCACCAGCACAAAGACATGCCAGATTGCGTTTTGGTATCGCATGCCCGGATGGGCATAGACGTAAGTGCCCGCTGAATAGACCAGCCCGCCCGTCAGGATCAGCCCGAGCGACCCCAGCGGCAGGTGCTGCCACATGGGCCAGATCAGCAGCGCTGACAGCCATCCCATGCCAAGGTAAAGTGCCAGGGACCCGCGCCCATCGATGCGCCAGAACCATAGTTTGGCCACTGCGCCAAAGACGGCCAGCGCCCAGACCAGCCCAAGGATGCCATAGGCAAACCAGCCGCCGATCAGCACGACCACGGGCGTGTAAGTGCCTGCGATCTTGAAATAAATGGAGGCGTGGTCAATGCGGCCAAGTGTCGGGCGCAGGTTGTCAAAGGGTAACATGTGATAGAGCGCTGACGCCGCCAGTGCAAAGATCAACGTGGCCACATAAAGTGCCGTTGCGGTCCAAATCCCGCTCTCCACCGGGGCTGTCAGCAGGACAACAGAGGCCGGAACCAGCAGCAGCAGGCCTGCGGCATGTACTGCAACATCGGCAAGGGTTTCAGACAGGGACGTCGGATAAGCCATGCCGAGTGGTTAACAGAACAAGGTGAATAAAGTGTGCCTGACCCAGGGTTAAGTCACGCAACGTTCAGAACGCGCCATCCGGCCGCGATGCCAACGGTAAAGGGCGGGGGCCAGCAGGTGGTCGTATGTCAGGCAAGCAATACGGTGGATGCCGGGCAGGCTGATCAGCCGCGCGAGCCAGCGGTAGCGCGGGATTGCGCGCCAAAGCTGGATGAATGCCGGGATGCCGGCGTAGAGTTGGCCGCCTTTGCGCACATGCAGGCGTTTGGCAGCTGCGTTTGCATCGATCCCCCAGCGGGCCAATTGCTCGGGATCGCCCAGATCGTCATATACGATGGGCAGGTCGGCCTGCGCGCTCAGCCGCGCGTAGTGGTGGATTTCCCGTCGGCAGACGGGGCAGGCGTCATTGTAGAGAACTTCGGTCTTGGCCATGCCCCTTACGTAGGTGTGGGGGACGTGAAGTCACCCCGTCAACGCGGCTTGTTGCTGTCAATCCAGCGCGACATGAGGCCGCGGTCGCGGAAGCACTCAGGCGGCACCTCGGCGCGTTTGAGCCGTGCGATGCGTTCGGCAAAGGCGACTTGCTTTGAGGAGGGGTAGTTGGCGAACTTCCCTTGTGATTTCGGGGGTTTGTGGCTGTCGATCCATTTCGAAAGCGCCTGCCGGTCACCTTCGATCCCTTTGGGTAGCGGCGTCTTGGTCTTGGCTGCGAGGATGCGGGCATAGCTGATCTGCTTTTCAGTCGCAGGTTGTGACAGAGGCAGGTCCGGCTGCACGGCGCGCGCGCCCTGAGCATGGGTGAAGAGGCCGGGGAAGGCGGGTTGGAAGGACATGGCAGCGATCCTTGATTACGTTCTGCTAATATGTAGAACATAACAGGAACAAATTCAAGAGTAGAGAGCTTGCTGGATCGTTTCAGACCCGGCTTGCAGTCGAAATTCGATGAAGAAACGCACCCCAGCCCGGAATCAAGCGAAGCGCCGGGCCATCGCCTGCCCGCCCCTCGGGTTGGCGATTTGGTGAGGCTGGGTGATTCAGTGAGAGGGATCGTATGTGACGAGGAATAAAGTGGCAGAGAACTCAGGTTAGGTCGCCCACCCCGGGCAGGCGATGGCCCTACGTCGTTCGCGTTGGCCAGTGAACGCTAGACCACCCGCCCCCACAGGTCATAGTCACCCGCTTCCTCGACCTCGACCGTCACCACATCCCCCACGGACAGTCCCTCAAAACCCTCATCGACAAAGAGGTTCCCGTCGATCTCTGGCGCGTCTGCTTTGGTGCGGCAGGTGGCGGCCTCTTGGTCGATTTCATCGACAATGACCTCCAGCCGCTTGCCGACCTTGGCCGCCAGCTTGGCTTCGGAGATGGCCTGCGCTTTTTCCATGAAGCGTCCCCAGCGGTCCTGTTTGACCTCTGGCGCCACGTGGTCGGGCAGGGCGTTGGAGCGCGCGCCTTCGACGTTTTCGTACTGGAAGCAGCCAACCCGGTCGAGCTGCGCCTCGTCCAACCAGTCGAGCAGGGTCTGGAACTCCGCCTCCGTCTCGCCCGGGTAGCCCACAATGAAGGTGGAGCGCAGGGTGAGGTCAGGGCAGACCGCACGCCAGGCGGCGATTTCGTCGAGGGTTTTGGCAGCTGCCGCGGGGCGGGCCATGCGCCGCAGCGTATCGGGGTGGGCGTGTTGAAAGGGGATGTCGAGGTAGGGAAGGACAAGGCCCTCAGCCATCAGCGGAATGAGCTGTCGCACGTGCGGATAGGGGTAGACGTAGTGCAGGCGCACCCAGGCTCCCAAGCTGCCCAGATCGCGGGCGAGATCGGTGATGTGGGCGCGGTGCCCCTTTGCCTCGGCATGTTTGATGTCGACGCCGAAAGCGGAGGTGTCCTGGCTGATCACCAGTAGTTCCTTGACGCCGTTCTCCACCAGCCGTTCTGCCTCCCGCATGACCGCATGGGCGGGACGGCTGGCCAGACGGCCGCGCATGTCGGGGATGATGCAGAACTTGCACTTGTGGTTACAGCCTTCGGAGATCTTCAGATAGCTGTAGTGGCGCGGGGTAAGGCTGACCTGCTGCGCGGGCAGCAGGTCGATGAAGGGATCGGGTGCGGGCGGCACGGCGGCATGCACGGCATCGAGCACCTGTTCGTATTGGTGGGGGCCTGTGACGGCCAGCACCTTGGGGTGCGCGCCGGTGATGTATTCAGGCTCTGCTCCCAGACAGCCGGTCACGATCACGCGGCCGTTTTCATCCAGCGCCTCGCCTATGGCCTCAAGGCTTTCGGCCTTGGCGCTATCGAGAAACCCGCAGGTGTTCACGATCACCGCATCCGCCCCGGCGTAGTCCGGCGACACGCCATACCCTTCGGCCCTGAGCCGAGTCAGGATGCGTTCACTGTCTACCAGCGCCTTGGGGCAGCCAAGGCTGACCATGCCAACCATGGGTTGGCCGTCACGGGCGGGTTCGCTGAATTTTGCCTTTGGGGCGATGTCGGGGCGCAGATTGGGTGGGTTTTGGCTCATGGCTTGGGCTATAGTGCAAGCAAAGGGGCGGTGAAAGCCCGGAGCATGACAGGAACGGTGGCCATGAAATGGATTGTGCGGATCATTGGGGCGGTGGTCCTGCTGGTGGTGGTGGCTGTGGTAGGCGTGCTGATGCTGCCTGCCGACCGGATTGCGGGGATTGCAGCCGATCAACTGCGTAAAGCGACAGGCCGTGATGTGACGATCACCGGCGACGTTGGCCTGACCTTCTGGCCCGTGCTGGGGGCAAAGGTTGGCGGTTTGGAGGTCGGCAATGCCGACTGGGCCAAGGAAGGTGCGATGCTGAGCACCACCAATGCGGCGATTGGCGTGGATGCAGCGGCCTTGCTGAGCGGCGAGATCAGGATCACCAATATTGAGGCTGAAAGCCCCACGATCCGGCTTGAATCCCGCAAAGATGGCCGCGCGAGCTGGCAGTTCACCGATGCGACAGGCGGCGCACAGATTGAGACGGAGACGACGCCCGAGCGTGCGCCCAAGGCGGTCACCATCCAGAAGCTGAAGGTCACCGATGCGACTTTGATCTATGACGCCGAGGGCGCTGACCTGGTGCGGTATGATGGCGTTGATATGACGCTCGACTGGCCCGAAGCCGCGGGGGCAGCGCAGATTACGGCCACGCTGCGCCCGGCTGGCGCGCCGGTCGAGGTTCAGGCGACGGTGCAACAGTTTGGTGACTTTCTGGCAGGTGAGGTGCGCCCCGTCGATGTTCGGTTGAGTAACGCAGGAGGCGTGGCCACTGTTGACGGTCGCGCCGCGCTGGAGGGTTCAGTTGCAGGGCAGCTGGCGCTGAATTTGTCCTCCACAGCAACCTTCCTCGGGCAGCTTGGGCTGCCAGCCGCAGAGCTGCCAAAAGGGCTGGGGCAAAGCGTGGCAGCACGGGCTGAGTTGACACTGACACCTGACCGACAGTTGGCTTTACGCGGGCTAAACGCAGATCTGGGGGGCAACGCGGTGCGCGGGGATGTAGATGTCTCGTTGAACGGCATTCCACAAGTGACCGCCACTTTGGATGCGGGCGCGTTGGACCTGTCGGGGTTGAACGGAGACGGCGAGGCGACACCTGCAGGCGGCAGTAGCAGCGCGGGCAGCGGGTGGTCGAAGGCTCCGATTGATGCCTCGGGCCTTGCGGCTTTCAACGGGGTGATTGCGCTGCGCGCCACCAGCATTGATCTTGGATCGCTGAAGCTTGGTGCCAGCCAGATGCGACTGACCAACGACCGGTCGCGTATGGTTTTTGGGCTGCAGGATGTGGCCGCTTATGGTGGCAAGATCACCGGTGAGTTTGTGATGAACAACCGCAGTGGTTTGTCGGTCGGGGGCAAGCTCAATGCGGCGTCGGTGCAGATGAAACCCATGCTGACCGATCTGATGGACATCAGCCGGTTTACAGGCACCGGGAACGCGCGGTTGTCCTTTCTGGGCGTGGGGCAATCGGTTGACACGATCATGCGCTCGCTCAAGGGGGATGGCGCGGTCAGTGTCGGGCGGGGCAGCATCGAAGGCATTGATCTGGATAACCTTCTGGGCAACTTTGATGTGGAAGGCGGCACGACGATTTTTGACAGTTTTGACGCGACTTACACGATCACGAAAGGCGTGTTGCGCAACGATGATCTGGCGATGGGATTGCCGAACTTTGCCGCCAGCGGGTCGGGCCAGGTCGATCTGGGCGGGCAGACGTTGGACTACACGGTTGTGCCAAAGTCGCTGCGCGGCAACGGCGGGCAAGGGATCGCGGTGCCTGTGCGCATCTCGGGGCCTTGGGCGGATCCAAAAATCCGGCTGGATGCGAAGGCGGCTATTGATCTGAACCTTGCTGAGGAAAGAAAGCAGGCCGAGGAGCGCGTCAAACAGCGGTTGGAAGAGAAATTGCAGGAAGAGCTGAGCCTGCAAGAAGGGCAATCGGTTGAGGATGCGGTCAAAGATCAGATTGAGGACAAGCTGAAGCGGGAACTTCTGAAGATTTTCGACTGAGGCACCTTGAAGCACCCCATGGGGTTTCCCGCGCCCAAAGCCTGCGCTAAAGGGAAGCGTTGCCGCATTAGGAGAGCCCCATGGCCAATGACCTTTTCAACAGCTTCATGACCGGACCGGATGAGAACGGCCGCTTTGGCGATTTTGGTGGGCGCTTTGTGTCCGAGACGCTGATGCCGCTGATCCTTGAGCTGGAACAGCAGTATGAGAAGGCCAAGACCGACGATAGTTTCTGGGCGGAGATGCATGATCTTTGGACCCACTACGTGGGCCGCCCCAGCCCGCTCTACTTTGCAGAGCGCCTGACAGAGCACCTTGGCGGGGCAAAGGTCTATATGAAGCGCGACGAGCTCAACCACACAGGCGCGCACAAGATCAACAACGTGCTGGGCCAGATCATTCTGGCGCGCCGCATGGGCAAAAAGCGGATTATCGCGGAAACCGGCGCGGGTCAGCACGGCGTGGCGACAGCCACGGTCTGTGCCAAATTCGGCCTGCAGTGCGTCGTCTACATGGGCGCGCATGACGTGGAACGCCAGGCGCCCAACGTCTTCCGCATGCGGCTGCTGGGAGCGGAGGTGGTGCCGGTGACCTCCGGTCGTGGCACGTTGAAGGATGCCATGAACGATGCGCTGCGGGATTGGGTGACCAATGTGCGCGACACCTTCTATTGTATCGGCACAGTTGCGGGGCCACACCCGTACCCGGCCATGGTTCGCGATTTTCAGGCCATCATTGGCAAGGAAGTGCGCGAGCAAATGACGGCAGCCGAGGGGCGGTTGCCTGATACGGTGATTGCCGCCATCGGTGGTGGATCAAACGCGATGGGGCTATTCTTTCCGTTCCTGGACGACAAGGAAGTGTCGATCATTGGGGTTGAGGCCGGCGGCAAGGGTGTGAACCAGAAGATGGAGCACTGCGCGTCCCTGACGGGCGGGCGCCCGGGCGTGCTGCATGGCAACCGGACCTATCTGCTGCAGGATGATGATGGGCAGATTCTGGAAGGGTTTTCGATCTCTGCGGGTCTGGACTATCCGGGGATTGGCCCGGAACATGCCTGGCTGCATGAGATTGGCCGGGCGAAGTATGTCTCCATCACCGACGCCGAAGCGTTGGAAGCTTTCCAGCTGTGTTGCGTGCAGGAGGGGATCATCCCGGCACTGGAGCCCAGCCATGCGCTCGCTCATGTGATGAAGATCGCGCCGGAGCTGCCGAAGGACCACATCATCTGCATGAACATGTGCGGGCGGGGGGATAAGGATATCTTTACCGTGGCTCGGGCACTGGGGTTCGAGATGGGCGAGTTCGCCTGAGCCTGAGGGCATGATTTTCGGACCGCTGACGCGGTCCGACCGGCTGGGGGAGGCTTTGCCTCCCCCAGACCCCCTCCAGGATATCTTTGGCCAGAAAGAAGCCCTATCTGGTGAGTTCGAGGATGTCGAAGTCACTCTCCACCGCTGGTGATGGGAACATCAGCCGGGCGCGTGTGGGGCTGATGCGTTCGAAGACCGCGATGTCTGTCTGGATGGTGCCCTCTGATTGGAAGTCTGCGGGCAGGTCAGCGTAGGCGGGTGGATTTTGACCGGCGACAAAGCCCACGCCAACGTAGATCGCGCGGCCCTCGCGCAGGGTGATCGTGCCCCGGGTGCGTTGCGATCCGGTGAGTTTTTCGAACGTGAAGCCTGTGTCGCTGGCCGTGAAGCGGCAGGCGAAGTTGGTGTAGACCACCAGCGCTGAGAGGCCTCCGAGCTTCATGGTGCGGCATTTCCAGTCCCCTGCGAGGCTCGCGTCAAAGGCGATTTGCGGCGCTCCGGAGAGGGCTTTGGAGAGGGCGGCAACGTCATCTGGGGCCCCGCTGGCCAATGCTTGCAACAGCGCGTCACCGGCGGCTTGGGTGAAGCCCTGCAAGCGGGTAGCGTCCTCTGCCCGCAGGTCGGATTGGGCCTGCGCTGGCGCACCCAGCAGCAGAGCGCCGCAGAGGGCGAGCGGCCAGATCATACCCGCAGCATCTGAAGATGCAGGCGGAAAGACGGGAAGAAGAACAGCACCAGCCCAATGGTGAGGAACATCCAGATTGCGGCGGGGATCCAGAGCGCGGCAAACACTAGCCCTACGCCGCCCGCGATGCGGGTGGAGGTGGCGGCGGGCAGAAAGCGCATCAGGATCAGTTGGAAAATCTTGCCGCCGTCCAAGGGCTGCACGGGCAACATGTTGAAAATGCCCAGGAAGAGGTTGATCTGCGCCAGCATGTAAACAGAGAAGGCCAGCAAGCCGGGGGTCATCGTGGGATACGTCAGTGAGGCCACCGCCCAGATTGCAAAGTTCACGATCGGGCCCATGGCGACGATGAGTTCTTGTTGATGCGCGGTGGCGGAGCGCGATTGTTCGCAGAACCCGCCGCCGCCGTAGATCATGATCCGGCGCACCGGCACGCCTTGGACCTTGCAGCCCCAGGCGTGACCGAGTTCATGCAGAAAAATCGATCCGATCAGGATGCTGACAATGATCATGTCGTACATGATGCTGGCCATGCCGCCGCCCAGACCGATGAAAATGAGCGGCAGCAGCAGGATCGATCCGCCAACCTGCAAGGGCACGCCAAAAGGACCGGTAAACTCAAAAATCGGCTTTTCATTGCCCAACAAGATCAGTTTCCTTCCACGGCATGTGCCTGAAGCACGTCAAGCGGTACGATGTCGAGCGCGCGCTGGTGGGTGGCGGCCAGATGCACCCGTGGCGCGCAGCCTTCTTCTGCGGCCTGAAGAAAGCGACCTGCACACAGGCACCAGGGGTCGCCAGGGTTGAGGCCGGCAAAGCCAAACTCCGGCCGTGGGGTGCTGAGGTCATTGCCCACGTACTTTGAGAACGCGAGGAATTCGGCTGTCATCACCGCGCAGACCGTATGGCTGCCGTGATCCTGCGCGCAGGTGTTGCAATGGCCGTCGCGGAAGAAACCTGTCACCGGATCCATGCCGCAAACTTGCAGGGCCTCTCCGAGAACGTTGATGCTGGCATCCGGTTCCATCGGTCACAAGCTCTCTGCAATCAGGCGGAAGATGTCGATGTTTTGCTGGCTTACGCCGCTGTCGCGGAACTTGCGGTCTGCGGCGTTGGTCGCAATCACCACACCGCGTGCGGTGTCGATGTAGATGTACTGCCCGTAGATGCCGCGCGCCATGTAAGTGCCTTCCGCAGATCCTTGGGGGATCCACCACTGGTAGCCGTATCCGATCTTGCCTTCAGCTGTTGGCGCACTGGGCCCGGTTGAGGCGTCGACCCAATCCTCTGGTACGATCTGCTGGCCGTTCCATGCGCCCTTTTGCGCGAACATCTGACCAAAGCGCGCATAGTCCCGTGTGGTCAGGTTCAGCCCGCCCAGCACAAAGGCCGTGCCTGCGCCGTCTGTCAGATAATAAGGCGCGCGTTCCAGCCCCATGGGCGCAATGACCTTTTCGCTCAGCAGGTCTGCCACGGAACGACCCGTCGCCCCGCGCACCACCATCCCAACCACATGGGTGTCGATGGAGACGTATTGCCAGCGCTCGCCTGCCGGCGCGAAGGTCTCTTTCAAATCAGCGGTGAAGTCATCAAGCTCTCCGCCCAGAGCGATCACGCGGCCCATTTTGTTGATGTCGGAATTGGGGTCGAGGTAGTCTTCGTCAAAGACCACGCCGCTCGACATTTGCAGGACGTTCTTGAGCGTGGCCCCGTCGTAAGCGCTGCCTTTGAGTTTGGGCGCGTATTTGGTCACCGGGTCGTCTAGGCTGTCGATGGCCCCTTCGTCCAAGAGGATGCCGACGAGCGCGGAAAGGTAGCTTTTCGCGACCGACCAGCTGATGCGCAGATCATCAGGGCCGGTACCGAGGAAGTAGTTTTCATAGACGATCTCGCCGTCCTTGAGCACCACAAGGGCGGTGACATCGCGTTCTTCGATCCAGGTGTCGACGGCGGCGGGCAGGGTGGTTTCGGGGCCGTAAGACAGCTCAGCAGTTGCGCCATCGCCGCGTGCGACGGATGTGTAGAGGAAGGCTTCGTCCATGTTGCTGAAATTGCTGACGATCTTGTCTTCAGAGAAGAGCGAGTTCACGGCCAACAGGCGCGTGATTTCTTCGCGTTTCCACAGGCCCACGGCGGCCGCCACGACGATCAGGACCACCAGCAGACGCACTGCCCATTTCAGAATTGCCCGCATGGGTGCTCCCTCGTTTTGATGCATCCAATCACAGGCGGGCTATCCCGTCCAGTGGACCCAGCGGCCATGAAAATCCGCGCGGCCCAGATCAAGTGTGAGGTCGCCGGGCCAAAGGCGAAGGGTCAACGCGGCACCCCGTTTGCCCGCATCGCCGTCGGTTTCCATCGACAGCCAGGCCAGCGGGCGGTGGGCCGTGGCTTGCGCGCCTGCGGCTTCCATCAACGCGCGCCCGCGCGCCTGGGCATCGGCTGGGAAGTATTGCCACGCCACCGTGTGTTGGATCAGATGCAGATGCCCCTCTGGGGCGCTTGCAAGCCTGTCTGACAGCCAATCAATGGCGTCGCCCTTTACGATGCGGGCCGTCGCCACAGAGGCCGCGGCTCGTGTCAGCACCAGCCGCTCAGGCTGATCGGGCCAGAGGTAGGCGGTCAGGCGCAACAGATCGGCACCGCGCGCGGGATTCAGTGGATTGAGGTCCCACGCCCGCGCGCTCTGCCACTTGCGGTAAGGCGTCTGGGGGCAGGGGGCCGTCCCAGTCCGGTGTCAGGGTCAGGGCTGGGACGGATGGCCCAAAACGGGCGGTGCCCAGATCGAGGCCAAAGTGATCCCACATCAGGTTGAGCCCGCCGCTGGCCCCCAGTTCGGAAAGCACAATGGGCAGGTCAAAATGCGAGGCTGCGACATGCGCACCCGCGATCAGCGCGGCAGAGCGGCGCACCTCGTTGGTCTGAGGCGCGTTGTCGGTCCAGTCGAGGAGGAACGCCTCATGCCGCTCAAGCGCTGCCAAGACCGCGTCTTTTAGGTCAGCGTCGTTGGCGGTGTTTGGGGGATAAACGGAGGCAAGGTCGGCGTCCTCGTTGCTTAGAACAAGGGCATGCAGCCCGCCTGCGATGCGCAGCGGCAAGGAATGCCCGGCAGGACCGATGTCGCCCTCAAACCGGGCAAACTTTTTTCCCAGCGCACTGTCCTCTGGCCAATGGTCGGCCAGCATGGTCAGCAATTGTCCCATGAAAGGGGAGCCCAGGCCTGTGCAAGCCTCCGCCTGGCTGCGGAAGGCGTCAGACAGGCTCACTTGAAGCGTTCCAGCAGCTTTTGCAGCGGGGACCGTGTGTCAGGGGCGGGATCAGCAGGAGCTGGTTCCGGCTGCGATTTGGCCGTTTGTTGTTTGCCTGTGCCGGAGCGGGGTGGATTGACCCGCATCGCCACAGCATTGGAGAACTTGGCCGGATCATCCGCCGCCAGATAAGGTGCGCCATCGCTCACCCCGCGCAGAACGTCATCTAGCCAGTCATCGTCCGCCTTAGGGAAGTCGCGCAACACATAGCCCGGGACCGCTTCCTTGTGACCCGGATGACCGACGCCCAGGCGCACACGGGCATAGTCCGCCCCAATATGGTTCTGGATAGACCGTAAGCCGTTGTGCCCCGCATGCCCGCCGCCGCGTTTGAACTTGACCTTGGCGGGGGCCAGATCGATCTCGTCATGGATGACGACCACATCCTGAGGTTCCAGCTTATAGAATCGCATGGCCGCCTGCACGGATTGGCCGGAATTGTTCATGAAGGTCTCAGGCTTGAGCAACACAACCTTGTCAGAGCCAAACCGCCCTTCACTGACACTACCCTGGTGCTTGCCGCGCCAGGGGGCAAAGCCATGATCAGACGCAATCTGGTCCAGCGCCATGAACCCGATGTTATGCCGGTTGCGCGCGTATTTCGCGCCGGGATTGCCGAGGCCTGCAATGAGGATCATGAAGCTGCTCCGTGCTGCGTTGCGGCATCATAGAGGAGCAGGACGGGGAGGGGAATGTCTGGTTTGCGGGAAGGAGGCTACCATTGAAGAAATACACCCGAGCCCGGAATCAAGCGAAGCGCCGGGCCATCGCCTGCCCGCCCGTCGCACCAAAGGTGCGCCTTGAATCATCGGCACGCCTTTGGCGTGACGGGTAGGCGATTTGGTGAGGCTGGGTGGTTCGTTGAGAGAGATCGTAAGTCCCGAGGGATAAAGTGGCAGAGAACCGGCGTCAGATCGCCCACCCCGGGCAGGCGATGGCCCTCTCGAAGGACGCAATGGGCTCGATGCCGATATTCAAAGACGCAACAAAAAACGGGGCCGCGTTTGCGACCCCGTTTTGTAGCGGTCCTTTACGGACCGCTTATTCTTCGCCACCCTCGGCAGCATCATCGCCTGCGGTTGGCACTTCGTCCGCTGCGACGTCCTCGTCACCCTCTTCATCGTCCGAGCTCTTGAGCGCGGAAGGTGCTGAGATCTGAGCGATCACGAAGTCGCGGTCGATGACCGGCTTGGCACCCGCGGGCAGGTCGACGTTCGCGATGGTCGCGTTGTCGCCAATCTCCAGCGCAGAGATGTCCACGGTGATGCTTTCGGGGATGTCAGCGGCCGTCACGACCAGCTCGACTTCGGGGCGCACCAGCGTCAACACACCGCCCTTGCGCAGGCCGGGGCAGTCTTCTTCGCCCGCCACTTCCACGTTGATGAACAGGTTCACCTTGGTGGTGCGGCGCAGACGCATGAAGTCGACGTGCGTTGGCAGGTCCTTGACCACATGGCGCTGCACGTCGCGGCAGATGACGCGAACGTCCTCGTGACCTTCGACTTTCATGTTGAACAGCGTGGACTTGAACCGCCCTGCTTTGAGCATTTTCAGCAGCTTGTTGAACGGGATGTTGATCGGCAGCGGGTCTTTGTCGCCACCAAATACAATCCCCGGAACCATGCCATCACGGCGTGCCTGACGAGCGGCGCCCTTGCCTGTCCCCGTCCGTTCCTGGGCTTCAAGATCAGGAATCTCTCCGGCCATTTTATTCTCCAGTATGTTAGGGCAGGGTGCCTCCAAGGCTGTCACCCCGCGTGAAGGCTGCGCTATAGACCGGATGGGCGGAGTTGAAAAGGCGGAAAATGCAAGTGGATCATGCCGCAGGGCATCCGTAGCATGCCATCGACAGATCACAATCGGGGGTGAACGGTATGCGGCGTATCGGAGCATTGATTTTTCCGGGTTTCGAACTGCTGGACATATTCGGGCCGCTGGAGATGTTCGGGATTCTTCGTGATGAATTCGACATCAAGCTGGTGGCCGAGTCAGGCGAGCCTGTTACAAGCAGCCAACAGGCCCGGGCCAATCCGGATCTGACCACCAAAGATGATGCGCACTTTGACATTCTGTTTGTGCCCGGCGGTTTTGGAACACGCCGCGAAGTGAATAATGCCCCCCTGCTGGAGTGGGTCGCGGCGAAAGCCGAACAGGCAGAGTACGTCGTGAGCGTTTGTACGGGCAGCATCATTCTCGCGGCCGCCGGTGTTCTCGATGGGCGGCGGGCCACTACGAACAAAGCGGCTTTTGCACGCCTTACACCTGACTACCCGAAGGTCGATTGGGTCCCGAAAGCCAGATGGGTTGAGGACGGCAAATTCATCACATCATCTGGCGTTTCGGCGGGAATGGACATGGCGCTCGGCTTTATTGCAATGCTGCACGGTCATGAGACCGCGAAAAAGGTCGCATTCTGGACTGAGTATGAATGGCACCAGGACAAGGATTGGGATCCCTTTGCAAAAGCCCATGGTCTGGAATGAACGTAGGCTTTCCGCCTGACTGAGGCAGACGGGACCGGGGCAGTTTCCGCTGGACCCTTTCAGCTTGCCGTGCCACCGCTTGCGACATGAGACTTCTGGACGATCTTGCGGCCTCGCGTCGCGCCCTGGCGGGCTTTGTGATCATTGGTTTTGGCTGGGCGGCGTTTTCGGCCCAGATGCCAGTGATCAAAGGTCAGGTGGGTGTGGGCGACGGGGTCTGGGGTACGCTGCTGCTCATTGGCTCCACCGGAGCGGTGATGGCCATGTGGCTGGCACCGCTGGTTTACCGACTGGCAGGGCGCTGGGCGATGATCGTTGGCGCGGCCTTCATGGTGGCGGGCTTCCTTTTGGCGGGGGCCGCGCAGACGCCGCTGGTCATCGGGTTTGCGCTGTTTCTGGCGGCGGGTGGCTCTGGCGTTGCAGACGTGCTGGCCAACGCGGAGGTGAGCGAGGCGGAGGCTGAGACGGGCCGCAGCCTGATGAACCTGAACCACGGGATGTTTTCCGTTGCCTATGCCGTGGCCGCAATGATGGTGGGTGTTGCGCGCGAGGGCGGCCTGGGCCCGGTTGCCGTCTTTGGGATCATGGCGGTGGCCGTAGCGGTGCTGGTGCCCGCGATGCGGCTGACGGTCCGTGCGCCGGACCCTGACGATGCAGCAGAGGTCACCGAAGGCATGCCCCGCGCGTTGGTCTGGGTCGGCGGGCTGGTTGTGCTGGCGGCGTTTCTGGGGGAGGCGGCCTCTGAAGGGTGGTCGGCCCTGCATGTGGAACGCACCCTGGGCGGTGGCCCCGCAGAGGGCGCGATGGGACCTGCCTTGTTGGCCATCGGGATGGCCGTTGGACGGCTAGGGGCACATGTCTTTGGCGCAGGATGGCCACCGATGCGGGTGATGGTACTGGCCTCTTGCGTGGCAGGGGCAGGGTTGGCCCTTGCCGGTGTCGCGCCGGGTTTGACGGTGGCTTACATCGGCTTCTTGCTTGGCGGGCTGGGCGTTTCGGTTGTGGGGCCTTTGGCGCTGGGATTGGTGGGGCAGGCGGTGCGTCCACGCTTTCGTCTTGCCGCGATCAGTCAGGCAGCAGCCCTTGGCTATGCCGCGTTTTTCTTAGGGCCCGTGATTATGGGATTTGTTGCCGAAGGCTTTGGCCTCAGGGCGTCGTTTTGTGTGATCGGCGGGGTCATGTTTGTGGTCGCAGCAGTGCTTCTGCCGCTCTGGGGGCGCATGTTGGCGGCCCGGGGCGCGCGATTTCTTTGAAAGAAATCGGTCCGGAATTTTTCAAAAATTCCGCCCGCTCAGGGCTGCCAGGTGCCGCCAAACCCTTCAGGGATCAACAGGTTGTGGCGTCCAAGGTCCTCTACCGACGTCTCACCACACAGGGCCATGGAGGTGTCGAGCTCCTTGTGGATGACATCCAAGGCCGCGGTCACGCCTTCGCGCCCCATGGCCCCGAGGCCGTAGATAAACGCGCGGCCGATGTAGGTGCCCTTGGCCCCCATCGCCATGGCCTTGAGCACGTCCTGACCTGAGCGGATGCCGCCATCGATGTGCACTTCGACCTTGTCACCCACCGCATCAAGAATCGACGGCAGCGCGGCGATGGAACTGAGCGCGCCATCCAATTGCCGCCCGCCGTGGTTGGAGACGATGATCGCGTCCGCGCCGACCTTGAGCGCCATCTTGGCGTCTTCGGCATCCAAGATGCCCTTCAGGATCACCTTGCCGCCCCATTCTTCCTTGAGCTTGGCGACCTTGTCCCAGTCGAGTGAGGGGTCGAACTGTTCTGCCGTCCAGGCCCCGAGGTTGGACATATCGCTGACCCCATGCACGTGGCCCACGATATTGCCAAAGTCGCGGCGCTTGGCCTTGAGCATGCCCATGCCCCAACGCCACTTGGTGGCGAGGTTTGCCAAGGTGCTGGGGGTCAGCTTGGGCGGGGCGGAGAGGCCGTTCTTGATGTCCTTGTGGCGCTGACCGAGGATCTGCAGGTCCAGTGTGATCACGAGGGCAGAGCAATTGGCATCCTTCGCGCGCTGTATCAGACGGTGGATGAAGTCCATGTCCTTCATGGTGTAGAGCTGGAACCAGAAAGGCGCTTTGGTCGCTTCGGCCACCTCTTCGATTGAATTGATCGACATGGTGGACAGCGTGAACGGCACGCCAAAGTCGCGGGCGGCCAGCGCTGCGTTGATCTCCCCATCCGCGTGCTGCATGCCGGTGAGGCCCACGGGGGCCAGAGCCACGGGCATCGCCACATCCTGACCGATCATTTGAGTTGCGGTGCTGCGCCCGGTCATGTCGACGGCCACGCGCTGGCGCAGGCGCAGCTTTTCGAAGTCAGAGGAGTTTTCGCGGAAAGTCTGCTCAGTCCAGCTGCCGGACTCGCAGTAATCATAGAACATCCGGGGCGCGCGCCGCTTATAGAGCTGCTTGAGGTCGTCGATATTGGTGATGACGGGCATTTGTCGCACTCCGACTTGGGTTTGGGGATTGAGTAGCAATCGGGGCTGTCAGGATCAATGCAGGTCATGGGACTTGATTGGTACGATATCGCACTATATAGGTAGTACGACATCGTACCAAAGGAGATTCGCATGACATATTCAAGACGCAAAACACTGGCCCTGATCGGCGGCGGTGCAATTGTTGCAGCCACAGGAGCGGCGGCAGGCTTTGCCACGACCCGCACGCCGACGGCAGCGCTGAAACCCTGGGATCTGGCGGGGGCATACGCCGATCCGCGCAAGAATGCGCTCAGCTATGCTTTGCTGGCCCCGAACCCGCACAACCTGCAGCCCTGGATGGTGCGGCTGGAAGGGGAGGACACGATCACAATCGTGCATGACCAGACCAAGCGTCTGCCAGAGACGGATCCCTTTGACCGGCAGTTGATGATCGGCTTTGGCTGTTTCATCGAGCAGATGGCGCTGGCCGCCGGGGTGGCGGGCTACGCGGTCGATGTGTCGCTTTTCCCGGAAGGGGAGGGTGCCGCGACCGTGGCGCGGGCGACTTTCCGGAAAGGTGGTACCGCAGATCCTCTTGCAGCGCATATCATGGATCGCCGGTCTACCAAGGAACCCTACGACGATCGCCCGGTGCCTGCGCCTGCCGTGTCGGAACTGCAAGCCTTGGCGGATATCCACACGGATACTGACATGGTGGAGGCCATCAAGGCGCTGACCTGGGAATCCTGGATGGTGGAGACCTCCACGCCGCACACCATGCAGGAAAGCATCGACCTGATGCGCATGGGCAAGGCAGAGATCAATGCGAACCCCGACGGGATCGATATGGGAGGGCTGATGGTGGAGGCCGGCATTCTGGCGGGTGTCGTCACCCGCGAAAGCCTGGCGGATCCTGACAGCACGGCCTTCCAGCAGGGGATCGAGATTTATCGCCCCATGCTGCATGCCACACCTGCCTATGCGGTGCTGACCTCCGCTGGCAATACGAAGGTGGATCAAATTGAAGTGGGCCGCCGCTGGCTGAGGCTGAACCTGACAACCACCAAGCTGGGTCTGGCCCTGCACCCTTGCAGCCAGTGTTTGCAGGAATACCCCGAGATGGCCGTGCATTTCGCCAATGCGCACAAGTTGTTGGCCCCCGAAGGCCACACGGTTCAAATGCTGGGGCGGCTGGGCTATGGTCCCTCAACCCCGCGCACCCCGCGCTGGCCGTTGGAGGCAAAGCTGCTTGAAGGATAACCTTGATCTTTCCGTCCTGTTCGATGTGTTCAAGGAAATCGGAATCATCGAACAACTGAGCCGCGCCTTGCTGGAGGCGCGGTTGCCGGACGGATTGATTGCGCCGCATTTTTCGGTTTTGAGCCATCTGATCAACCGCGGGGACGGGGCAACGCCCATCGACATGGCGCGGGCGTTTCAGGTGCCAAAGACCTCGATGACCCATACGCTCAAGGGGTTGGAGAAGGGCGGCTATGTAACGTTGCGCCCGAACCCGCAGGACGGGCGGTCAAAGCAGGTCTGGTTGACGGACAAGGGCAGGGACTTGCGCAATGGCACCTTGCAGGCGATGGCGCCGGAGATGCTGAAGCTGGTGTCCGAGTTTGACACGGACCGTCTGTTGGCGATTGCGCCCGTGCTGACGGATTTGCGTATCTATATGGATGCGGCACGGGACTAGCGCGGGTGCACTGAAAGTGCACCTTACGGGGTAGTGTATTAGCGTTTCCTTCAAAGGGATCAGGGTGCAGCAGGGCTGCACCTTACGCCTTCAAGCGGAATGTGCCCCGTCGGCCAGGGACTTCACAAAGGCCAGCACGTCATCGACAGGGTCGCCTTTGCCCACGCGGCTGACAATGGCGGAGCCCACGACAACGCCGTCAGCCACTTCCGCAATTGCGCGGCTTTTCTCAGGCGTGTTCACCCCGAACCCCACGACGACCGGCAGACCACTGGCGGCCTGAATGCGTTTGACCTCTGGTGCCACATCCTCAGCCTGCGCCTCTGCTGCGCCGGTGATTCCGGTGATGGAGACGTAGTAGACAAATCCAGAGGTGTTGGAGACCACGGCAGGCAGGCGCGCATCGTCCGTGGTCGGCGTGGCGAGGCGGATGAAGTTCAATCCGGCCTCATTGGCGGGCAAGCAAAGTTCGCTGTCTTCTTCGGGCGGCAGGTCCACCACGATCAAACCGTCTATGCCAGCGGCTACAGCGGCCTTGAGGAACTTGTCCACACCCATGGAATAGATCGGGTTGTAATAGCCCATCATCACGATGGGGGTCGTGTCGTCGTCCTTGCGGAAGTCGGTGGCCAGCTGCAGCGTCTTTTCCAGCGTCATGCCGCCTTCGAGTGCGCGTTGACCGGCAAGCTGGATGGTTGGCCCGTCTGCCATGGGATCGGTAAAGGGCAGACCCAGTTCGATCACGTCCACTCCCGCGCCGGGCAGGCCCCGCACCACCTCTAGCGAAGTGTCGTAATCCGGATCACCTGCCATAACGTAAGCCACAAAAGCGGACTTCCCCTGGGCTTTCAGATCAGTAAATTTGGCGTCGATACGGGACATGGGCGGGCCTTTCCTAGTGTCGGATGATGCAATGCCCAAAACCGGCGGGAAAGGCAATGCGGGTTGGGCCGCGCGCCAAGACCTTTCTTGAAAGGTCTTGCCAAAATTCTCCACAGAATTTTGCCCTCTCTCAAAAAATCCGGTGCGCGCCCCTATATCGGCTATATGAACTACCTACTCGCAATCCTCTTGCCCCCGGTCTCCATCCTATTGGCAGGCCGTCCGATCATTGCCATCCTGACCTTCCTGATCTGGACCCCGGCGCTGCTGTTTTCTGGCGGGTTAACCCATCCGATGTTCATCCTGCTCGCCTGGCTGATCATCTTTCAGGCCCGCGAAGACCGCCGAGACCGCTACGCCGATTGACGCCCTTGCGCTTGGCTCTTGAAGGTCCTAGGACACCCCCGCACATTTCAAAAGGGGCGCATCATGGGTTTCAAAATGGGTATCGTTGGCCTGCCCAACGTCGGTAAATCCACGCTTTTCAACGCGTTGACACGCACTGCGGCGGCGCAGGCGGCGAACTTCCCCTTTTGCACCATCGAGCCCAATGTGGGTGAGGTGGCTGTGCCTGACGCGCGGCTCGACAAACTGGCCGAGATCGCCAGCTCCAAGCAGGTGATCCCCACACGCATGACCTTTGTGGACATTGCAGGGCTGGTCAAAGGGGCCTCCAAGGGTGAAGGCTTGGGCAACCAGTTTCTGGCCAACATCCGCGAGGTGGACGCCATCGCGCACGTGCTGCGCTGCTTTGAAGATGGCGATGTGACCCATGTAGAGGGCCGCGTAGACCCGGTGGCGGATGCAGAGACAATTGAAACCGAACTGATGCTCGCCGACATCGAAAGCATCGAAAAACGCCTGCAAAACATCATCCGCAAAGTGCGCGGTGGCGACAAGGAAGCGGTCCAGCAGGAACGTCTGATGAAAGCAGCGCTTGAGGTGCTGGAAAATGGCCAACCTGCCCGTGTCGTTGAGGTCGATGAGGAAGACGCCAAGGCCTGGCGTATGCTGCAATTGCTGACCACCAAGCCCGTTCTTTACGTCTGCAACGTAGGCGAAGGCGAGGCGGCGGAGGGCAATGCGTTTTCGGCCCAGGTCGCTGACATGGCGGCCGCACAGGGCAACGCCCATGTGATCATCTCGGCCCAGATCGAGGAAGAGATCAGCCAGCTGGAGCCAGAAGAGGCGGAGATGTTCCTCGATGAGATGGGCCTGTCCGAGGCCGGGCTCGACCGTCTGATCCGCGCCGGATACGAACTGCTGCATCTTGAGACCTACTTTACCGCCGGTCCCAAAGAGGCCCGCGCCTGGACCATTCCCGCAGGCACATCAGCGCCCAAAGCGGCGGGTGTGATCCACGGCGATTTTGAGAAGGGGTTCATCCGGGCGGAGACGATTTCTTACGATGACTACGTGACGCTGGGGGGCGAACAACCCGCCAAGGAAGCGGGCAAGATGCGGGCTGAGGGGAAGGGGTACATCGTAAAGGACGGCGACGTACTGCATTTCCTTTTCAATACCTGAAGAGAGAGGCGCAAAGCCCACCCTAGCCCTGTTCTTGCGTACACGGCCGCCCTGCATTTCCGATCTGATCTGTAACGAAATGCCGTGCGAGTCTTAGATCATCTTCAAACGCCTGGCGCATTTTGATGGCCTTTGCCCCCTCAGGCAAACGCAACAGGTAGGATGGATGCACAGTGATCAGAACCGGTGTGCCATCACTCGTTTTTTCAACTGTGCCGCGCCGTGCGAGCAGCCCCTTGCCTGACCCGGTCAGGGCCTGCGCCGCGGTGGCCCCCATGGCCAGGATCATCCGCGGCGCGATAGCCGCGCGCTCAGCCTCCAGCCACCAGCGGCAGTGGTCGATATGGCTGCGGTCCGGGCTCTGGTGGATGCGCCGCCTGCCACGGGGGAAGAAACGGAAGTGCTTGACCGCATTGGTCAGATAGACCTCGTGACGCTTGATCCCGACGGTCTGCAGGGCTTGATCCAATAACAGGCCTGCAGGTCCCACAAACGGACGCCCTTCCAGATCCTCACGGTCGCCGGGCTGTTCGCCCACAATCATCAGTGCGGTATCCATCGGCCCTTCCCCCGGCACCGCCTGTGTGGCGGGGCCATGGAGGGGACAGCGCGTGCAGCTCGAAATGGCCGCCGCCAGCCCGTCAGTCGGGCCGTCCCAGCGCGAGGCATGGGCGTCAAGCTGGGGTTGCACACGGCTGGCAAAGACAGGGGGCAGGGTGGGCGCGGCCTCAGCCATGTTGCGCGCACGGGTCTCGGCCTTGCGGATGAGGTCCGGAATCGCTTGGGTTTCCGGCATGTTTTTCCAGTACTTGCGCGGCATCTCTGAGGTCATGGCTTTGACCATGAGACGTGCCGGATTGAAGATATTCTCATAGTAAGTCCGCCACATCCCCTCTGCCGCGTCCTCAGGCAGATCAGGTTTGTCCTGTCCGGGGGCAAAGCGCAGTTTGCCGTCCTCATAAATGGCTGTCTTACCGGGCGTCACGATCATCCAGTCCATGTCGGCAAAGCGTTTGGCGAAAAAGGGGGCAGTGGGTTCGACAGTGTTGTGCGTGGGCTCAAACCAGGCGGCAAAACGCCTTCTTGGGCCGTCACCACCCACATCACGAAACCGGACAAAGGCTTTCATCTTGTGTTGGCAGCGGTGCACGTTCTTGGCCATTCCGCGCAGTAAGGCCAGCTCCGGGTCACCGGGGTCAGAAATCAGATAACGATCATGCCGCAGCCGCCAAAGCAGGCTATAGAGCCGCCCAAAACGCTGCGGATCGCTGTGCCAGACGGCGGACGAGGCAAGAGAGACAAAGCTGCACGGCACATTCAATGCGCCTTGTGCACCGGGCGGCGGGGCGCCGGGAAAAAGCGGCGCAGGGTCGCCTTCAAACAGCCAGTCCACCTCTTCCGGTGGCACATCCGCCCCCCAAAGCCCGCGCGCCGCGTCGCGCCAGGCGTCAAAGGTTCCGATGCGCGGGATCGGGACAAGAAAGCTCACAGCAGGACCAGTTGCTCCGGTGGTGGGGCAAACTTGGCCCGCAGGCCTTCGGCATCCAAAGAGGCACCGGGCCGCCAATCCACCGTCTCAATGAAATCCCGCGCTTTGCGTAGGGGGGCACCGATCCGTTGCAAATCACAATAGCGCAGGTCTCGGTGCCGCCGGGTCGATAGGATGCGCTGTACCGTGCGTGTCCCAAAACCCGGAACGCGCAGCAGCATTTCGCGCGGCGCGCGGTTCACGTCGACGGGAAACAGCCCCCGGTTCTGCAACGCCCAGGCCAGTTTGGGGTCAACTTCCTGATCCAGATTACCGGTTGGGGTCGTGCCCGTGATCTCCCCCAGATCAAACCCGTAAAACCGCAGCAGCCAATCCGCCTGATAGAGCCGATGCTCCCTTACCAGAGGCGGCTTGATCAGGGGCAGGGCAGCCAAACTGTCAGGGATCGGAGAAAAGGCCGAGTAATAGACCCGTTTTAGCTTGTAGCTGGAATAGAGCGTTGTGGCACTTTGCAGGATCACCGCGTCATTGGCCCCGTCCGCGCCCACGATCATCTGTGTGGATTGGCCTGCGGGGGCAAACTTGGGCGGGCGCTTGCCGGTAAACGAACGCTCCTTGCGGGCCTCTTTTTCCAGCCGGATGTTGCCCATCGCCTTGCGGATCTGGCCTGCGTCCTTTTCCGGGGCATAGGTGTTGAGACTGGTCTCAGACGGCAATTCCACGTTGATCGACAGCCGGTCGGCGTAAAGACCAGCCTGTTCGATCAGCTCAGGTGCCGCATCGGGGATTGTCTTGAGGTGGATGTAGCCATGAAACTGCTCCTCCTGCCGCAGCCGGCGCGCCACCTCGACCATGTCGCGCATGGTGTCATCAGGGGAGCGAATGATGCCGGAAGACAAAAACAGTCCCTCGATGTAGTTGCGCCGGTAGAATTCGATGGTCAGCGTGATGATCTCTTCCACCGAAAAGCGCGCCCGCTCAATGTTCGACGAGACCCGGTTCACGCAATATGCGCAATCGTAGATGCAAAAGTTCGTCATCAGGATTTTCAGCAAGCTGATGCAGCGCCCGTCCGGGGCGTAGGCGTGACAGATTCCCGACCCGCCGGCAGAGCCTAAGCCGCCCTTGGTCGCATCCCGCCGCGCGGTCCCGCTGGACGCGCAGGACGCATCATATTTTGCCGCATCGCTAAGGATTGCGAGCTTTTCCTGGAGAGACCGCCGTGCCATTTGTTCACATTATGTTCTCAAATTTCAGCAGGCAAGGTCTAAGACTAAACCTGCCGCGGAATGTCGCATCATTGGAGGGCATAGCCGAAACAGAGAGCGCGCAGGACGTCGCAAGAAAATGCTTCGGTGCTGCAGGAAACCGAGGAATTTTTTGCTCTTGCAGTGGTTTTGCCCTTGTCCCGCGTTCAAGCGGCCCTGTATAGCGGTCAACGGAGACGTGGCCGAGTGGTCGAAGGCGCTCCCCTGCTAAGGGAGTAGGCCCGGAAGGGTCTCGAGGGTTCGAATCCCTTCGTCTCCGCCACGGAGTCCTGAGTTCGGGAGACGCATATGGTGGGCGCAGAAAATATCAAGCAAGATCAGCAGCATGACGCAGCGCTGGCGGCAAAAGGGGACCCGAGAGACGGGGCCCGATCCGGCCATATGGCCCGGAATTTGCCGCCAGTCTCTGTCTTGCGATATCGCGGTCCCACTTTGGGAGATCCCGGTTAGGCGGACCGCGCCTTGGCGGGCCGGCAAAAGACCGAATCGGCGGGTGATTCTCCTGAGGCAGGTTCTGGCCTTCGGAACCTGATTCTGTCGCTGATCCCTGAGGACGGGTCGTCCATCGGCAACGGCGCGATGCTGGCGCGTTTGCGGGAAGATGTGCCTGACCTGTCAGAGGATGGGTATGCGGCTGCGCGTGATGCGCTGGTCGATGACGGTTTGCTGGCGCGGGGCCGGGGTCGGGGCGGTTCACTCTATCGGGCCGATGTCGCGGATCTTGAACTCACTGCACCGGAGGCCCCCGCGGCATCGCCCGCAACCAAGCGGACGCGCAAGAAGGCCACACGCAAGTCCAGCGTTCCGACACAGGTGTTGAGTTACCGCCATGACGATACCCGCCTGAACAACCCCGAGGTGGGCATGGTCCATGCCGGGACCGATCCGGACGGGGAGAAGGCAATATGGGCCTATGACCCGCATCTCGACCCGGTGCTGAACTTCGATCCCGCACGGGCGGGGATTGAGGCGGTGATAGATGACGCGCTGGCCAGCGACGACCCGCAGGTGATGAAGGACGCGCTGGAGGAACTGAAGCGCTTGCAGGCGCCCTATCTGACCTGGACGGGCAAGGCGGAGAAGACCTTCTTTGAGGTCGATACGGTCAGCCTGCATGTGCATGAGCGGGTGGACCCGGCGACGATTCTGGCTCATGCGATGAAGCGGCTGAAGGCGGGGCAGGAGCAATTGCGACAGGATGATCTGTTTGCGGCCCCGTTCGAGACCCTGCCGCTGCGCCAGGCGCTGGAGTTCTATCGTCACGAAAAGGACTGGTCGAACCGGCTGGTGACAGGCGACAGCCTGCTGGTGATGAACTCGCTTCTGACCAGGGAAAGCATGGGCGGCAAGGTGCAGATGATCTATATCGACCCGCCCTATGGCATCAAATACGGGTCGAACTTTCAGCCCTTCACCAACCGGCGCGACGTGAAGGACCGCGCCGATGCTGATCTCACGCAGGAACCCGAGATGATCCGGGCGTTTCGGGATACATGGGAACTGGGCATTCATTCCTACCTCAGCTATCTGCGCGACCGGCTGGTGCTGGCGCGGGACCTGCTGGCCGAGAGCGGGTCGGTCTTTGTACAGATATCGGATGAGAATGTGCATCTCGTTAGAAACATCTTGGATGAAGTATTTGGCGTGAAGAACCAGATCGCAGAACTGGTTGTGAGAAAGACAACCAGCGAAGGCTCGAACTTCGTTGGATCGACGGCTGATTTTATTCTTTGGTCAGCCAAAGATAAGCAAAATGCAAAATTTCGCGAGTTGTTGAATAAAAGAAGCGAAGCCGCCGAGAGCCGTTACACTTCCGTGGCAGAAGACGGGCGTCACTATAGGACCGACAATATCACTAGCTCTCGAGGAGCAGGAGACGGTGATGTCTCAAGCTTTGTCTATCGCGGTCAGAACTTTGACCCCGGAAATGGTACATTTAAGACTACGGAAATTGGATTGACGAGACTGGCGAAAGTATCCAGATTTTACGTTTCAGCACAGGGCAAGTTGAACTACATTCGTTATAAAGATGACCATGGCTTTACGCCAATTGCTAACCTGTGGACCGATATTAGCGGTGCGGTACAAAGTCGATCAGACCCAAAAGTATATGTTGTACAAAGCAGCACATCCTTAATCGAACGCTGTCTTCTGATGACCACCGATCCCGGCGATCTGGTGCTTGACCCGACCTGCGGGTCTGGCACCACGGCCTATGTTGCGGAGAAATGGGGCCGCCGCTGGATCACTTGCGACACCTCCCGGGTGGCGGTGACGCTGGCGCGGCAGCGTCTGATGACGGCAAGCTTTGACTATTATGGGCTGCGCTATCCCGAGGAGGGGCTGAAGGGCGGGTTCGACTATGAGACGGTGCCGCATATCACGCTGAGAAGCATCGCCAACAACCCCGAGATTGACACGATCTATGATGAGGACCACCCGAAGATTGACGCGGCACTGGCCGATCTGAACGCTGCGCTGACGGCGGACCCGCCAGCGCCGTTCACACCTGCGCAGGGCGTGCGCAAGGGCCAGCCGGTGGATTTCTCCGGGGGTGACAGGCTGCACGAATGGGAGGTGCCGTTTGACTGGCCCGAGGGTGCAAAGGGTGTTTCCTGCTGGCCCGAGGCGGCGAAGGCCCCGTTTGCGGCCTTTCACGCCGCCCGTCAGGCGATGCAACGCCGCATGGACCGGTCGATTGCCGAACAGGCCGATCAGGAAACACTCTATGACAGGCCGCGCATCGACCGCTCCCGGCTGCGCATCTGCGGCCCCTTCTCTGTCGAGGCGGTGCCCGCCCCGACGGTGCTGTCGCTGGACGACGCGCTGCCGGTGCAGCAGGCGGACGCGACCATCGCGCGTGCAGGCGAGACCTCGCGGCAGGCGCTGTGGCGCGACGAGTTGCTGAAGACCGGCGTGCGCGGCAAAGGCGGTGCGATGCTCCACTTCGCCGGGTTTGAGACGCTGCCGGGGCCGGGGCACATCCATGCCAGCGGGGCGCTCGCAGAAACCGGCGAGCGCGTCGTTGTCAGCTTTGGCCCCGAACATGCCGCACTTGAACAGCGGCAGGTGGAACTTGCCCTGAGCGCGGCCGAGACATTGCGCCCGGCACCCCGGTTCATCCTGTTTTGTGCCTTCACCTTCGACCCGGAGGCCGCGAAGGACCTCGACGAGGTGAACTGGCCCGGCGTCACGCTGCTCAAGGCGCAGATGAACACCGACCTTCTGACCGAAGACCTGAAGAAGAAACGCGCCTCGAACCAGTCCTTCTGGCTGATGGGCCAGCCCGATGTGGATTTGCGCCATCGCGAGGGCGACGGGATGTGGGAGGTCGAGGTCAACGGGTTTGACTATTTTGACCCGAAGGCGGGCGACCTGGTCTCCGGCGGCAAGACGCAGATCGCGATGTGGTCGCTGGACAGTGATTACGACGGGCGCTCAATGATGCCGCATCAGGTGTTCTTTCCGATGGCGGATGCGAAAGGCGGCTGGAACCGGTTGCGCAAGACAGTGCGCGCGGAACTGGACGCAGACCGTCTGGCGCAGTTTCATGGCACGGTCTCGCTGCCCTTCGAGGCGGGCGAGAACCGCCGGATTGCGGTGAAGATCGTGGATGACCGGGGCATCGAATCCCTGCGCGTCCTGCCGCTTGGGGCGTGAGGCGGGATGTCCCTGATCCTCAATGGCCCCTATGACTGCCCGACCCGGCACTGGGCGCAAGGCACGGGTGGCACACTGGAGGAAAGACCGGGACGGCGCCCGGCAGACTATGAGATCCTTGATCCGCGCTCCGGGACGCGGCGCAGCGCACCGCTTGATCTGGTGAACACGATCCGCACCCGTGTGGATGCGTGGCGCGCGGATGGCTGGCCCGGCACAACGAGCATCACCCGCCGCCTGCTGGAGCACTGGCACGACCGGGCGGCGCGGCAGACCCCGTTCTATTTCTGCCAGCTTGAGGCGATCGAGACGCTGATCTGGCGGGTGGAGGCGGCAGAGGCCTACCGGCAGGGCATCACGATCCCCGGCGATGGCGGAGCCTGGGAGCGGCTGTGCAACAAGATGGCAACGGGCACCGGCAAGACCGTGGTGATGGCGATGATCATCACGTGGCAGGTGCTGAACGCGCTGACCTGGCCAAAGCGCCGCAGGGATTTCAGCCGTGCGGTATTCATCGTGGCACCGGGCCTGACCGTGAAGGACCGGTTGCGGGTGCTGAGGCCCGGTGAGGGCAATTGCTATGACGCGTTCAACCTGTGCCCGTCCGACGCCTTGCGCCAGAAGCTGAACCGGGCCGAGATCCTGATCGAGAACTGGCATGCGCTGATGCCGCTGAAGGCGGCGGCCCGCTCGGTGGTCAGGAAGGGCCGCGAATCCGACGAGGCCTTCACGCGCCGTGTGCTGGGCCCGCTGGCCGCGCACAGGGACATCATCGTCATCAACGACGAGGCGCATCACGCCTACCGCAAGCCGCCCGAAGTGAAGATCAGCAAGAAGCAGGCCGCCGAACAGGGCATCGACCTCGACGGGGCGACGCGCTGGATTGAGGGGCTGGACCGCATCCACAGGACCCGGCGCATCCGGCGCTGCTTCGACCTGTCGGCCACGCCCTTTGCGCCCACCGGCAGGAAAAACACCGACACCGCCCTGTTTGACTGGATCGTGTCGGATTTTGGTCTCAATGATGCCATTGAGGCGGGGCTGGTGAAGACGCCCCGTGTCGTGGTGCGCGACGATGCGCTGCCGGACGCGAAGACGCTGCGCCCGAAGCTCTATCATATCTACCGCGATCCATCGGTCAGCGAAGATCTCAACCGGGCCAGCGCCGCGCCGCATGAGGCGCTGCCGAAGCTGGTTCAGGACGCCTACACCCTGCTGGGGGCCGACTGGAAGGAAACCCGGGCGCGCTGGCGGGAGGCCGGGCATCTGTCCCCGCCCGTCATGCTCACGGTCTGCAATCGCACAGAGACGGCAGCGCGCATCGCGCATTACTTCGGCACGGGCGATGCGCACTGGCCGGAACTGCACGATGTGGCCCGGATGCTGCGGATTGATTCCAGGGTGCTGGAGAAGGCCGAGAGCGGTTCAACCGCATCGTCCGACAGGACATATGAGGCGCAGCTGAAAGCAATCATTGTCGCCGCAGACATTCCCGAAACGCGCCGCGCCCGGCTTCTTGCCCTGAAGAAGGAGGAGCTGCTGCGCGAGATCGTGGACAATGTGGGAAAACGGGGCACGGCTGGTCAGGACCTGCAGAAGGTCATCTCCGTGGCCATGCTCTCGGAGGGCTGGGACGCCAGAACCGTGACGCATATCATGGGGCTGCGGGCCTTCACGTCCCAGTTGCTCTGCGAACAGGTCGTGGGGCGCGGATTGCGCCGGGTGTCCCATGACACCGACCAGAATGGCCTGTTCCTGCCCGAATACGTCAATGTCTTCGGGGTGCCGCTCCCCATCTCGGAAACCGGCGGGGAAGGTGAGGTGCCGCCGCCCCCGAAACCGGTCACGCAGATCGAGCTTGTGCCGGGCCGCGCCCATCTGGAGATCAGGTGGCCCAATGTGCTGCGCGTCGAGACCTGCGTCAGGCCGCAACTGGCCATCGACTGGGACGCGGTGCCGCCGCTCGCGCTCGATCCTGCCGACACACGGATCAGCGCCGGGATTGCTCCTGCACTTGGCGGTGCGACCGATATGGAAAACGTCACAGAGATTGATCTCGAAAAGCGGCCCGAGGGCTTCCGGCTTCAGAGCATGGTGTTTCGGGCGGCGCGCAAGGCGTTTGAGGGGCTGCGCCCCGGCTTTACCGGCACACCCGAATTCCTGGCCGTGCAACTGGTCCGGATCATCAATACCTTTCTGACGTCCGAGCGCATCGACATTGCGGCTCAGACCTCTGCTGATCCAGTGCTGAGGCGTGTTCTCATCGCGCAGAACATGGATAAGCTGGTCAGCCATCTGATGGCCCATGTGACGCAGCAGAACACCGAACGCCTTACCCCGGTTTTTGACCCGGAGACCCCGATCGGTGCAACCGGGCAGATGCGGACATGGTACACGGCCAAGCCGTGCTTTCCGGCGATCAAGTCGCACATCAGCCATATGGTGGGGGATTCGTCATGGGAAGGCCATGCTGCGAACGTCTTCGAGACCTGCGAAGACGTGACCGCCTACGCCAAAAACGATCACCTCGGGTTTCAGGTCCACTACATGTGGCAGGGCTCGCGGCGGCGCTATGTGCCGGACTTCCTTGTGCGCCTTGCAAACGGCATCACCCTTGTTCTGGAGATCAAGGGCGTCGACAGCGACAGGGACAGGGCCAAGCGGGATGCGCTGGATGAATGGGTCAGGGCCGTGGGCGCAGAAGGCGGTTTCGGGGCGTGGGCTTGGGATGTCGCGTTCCGGCCGGGCGACGTGGCGGACATCGCTGCAAAACATGCCCGCCGCCGGGCCGGGCGCACGTGAGGGCCGCAGGATATTGCGAGCGGGCCTCTCCGCGCCTCTGGCGGCCCGTGGGCGCGGTGAGGCGGGGTTTGGCACCCATAGGCGCTAACTTTAGAGACTGAATGCGGGGGCGCGATAGTCTCCACTCCTTTTGAGCGATTTCTGCCCATATTTTTTGGAGTACCGTCTGGTTATGCAGAACGGCTTGGATGGGAAGCGGTAATGAGTTTCTTGGTCAATTCGATCATCTCCGACGGATTGAAAGGAAGCCAAATAGGTTCATCAGTGAATGCCGTGTACCTGAGCTTATGCTGCTCGTGGAGCGGCGAAAGAGAGTCGATCATCTCTGCCACATCCGCCGAGAACACTACTCCATGAGTTTTGCATTTGTTTTTGAGGTTCTTTAGGTTGTGTCGAAGCTGAAACGTCTTCAAGTCCTTGTCGTTGCTTCCAGTTTTGTACAACGCGAGCTTAAGAAACATCTCAACTGCGTGGCAAATAAGATGAATGATAGGCGCGTTTTGCATCATATTGGGTTCTGCTTGCCCTTTTTGGCGGATGCCAGAAATCGCAAATTCCGCGCATTCTAGGAATGCAAAAGCATGTAGTCGATACGCGAAAGGCTCGGGTCCATTATAGTCTGGATCTCCCACATGCAAGTATCTTTGCGACATGCGTCCACGGTCCCTTCAACTACAACGCTTCCAGACAAAATAGAGATGGATTTGAGGGGCGTCAATGTGACCCCTTGTGCTCGGCCAGAACGAAGGCAAAGGCCACACCCCCGGATCTCAGGCGCAGCTTCATCAGCAGATCGCTCTGGCTGCCTGCAAGCGCGTCATCAACAAAGCTGCCCTCCAGGATCTCGGGCGGATCATCCGAGAGATGCCCGACAATGCTGTTGGGCAGGTGCTCGTGCAGAAAGGCCCCCGCACGCTCGGGGTCGCTGAGCAGGGGGTATGAATGATTTGTGAGCGACCAAACGCCCTGAATTTGCTATTGAATTCGGGGAGGCGGATAGGTCTCAGGCTGAATCGCGTCTTAGGGCATTACGACCCTGTTGAGCAGCTTAGCCTTCGCCTGTTTCCGAACAGCCCCCATAGGGCCTGGATTCGTCCGGTGACCCTGCATAGGAGCTTGGTTTGGCCGTTCACACCCCATTTGGGGTTCCGCCTCCTTGAGCAGGGGGTATGAATGATTTGTGAGCGACCAAACGCCCTGAATTTGCTATTGAATTCGGGGAGGCGGATAGGTCTCAGGCTGAATCGCGTCTTAGGGCATTACGACCCTGTTGAGCAGCTTAGCCTTCGCCTGTTTCCGAACAGCCCCCATAGGGCCTGGATTCGTCCGGTGACCCTGCATAGGAGCTTGGTTTGGCCGTTCACACCCCATTTGGGGTTCCGCCTCCTTGAGCAGGGAGTATAGCTATGGCTTTTGTCGGTGTCGATCTACATACCAATTCCTTCACGATCTGCCGGCTTGAGGCGGACGGATCAGAGGCGTTTCAGACCTTCCATTTATCTGCGCAGGCTATGGCGCAGTTCTGTCAGAGCCTGGACGCGGAGGACGAACTGGCGGTCGAGGCGACTGGCAACCCGGCCTGGTTCTGCGAAGAGGTGCGGCCCTGCGTCGGCCGGATCGTGGTGGTCAACCCGCGTCAGTTCAAGGTGATCCGCACGTCTGTGAAAAAAACCGACCGCAACGATGCGCGCGCCCTGGCCTTCTTCCTGTCGAAGGACATGTTGCCGCAAACCCGGCTCAAGTCCACGCAGGAAAGCGAGCTGGCCTCGCTGACCCGGACCCGTGACATGCTGGTGAAGCAGCGCACGATGCTGCTGAACGGCATTCACGCGATGTTTGTGCGCTATGGCATGAAGCTGAAGAAAGAGGGGCTTTCCAGCAAGAAGCGCCTGCGCGCGTTGGATCTCAGCCAGTTCACACCATTGGAGCAGGTCGAGCTGGCAGCCTTGCGCGACCAGGCGCTCGCGCTGACCGAAACCCTGAGCCGTCTCGACAAGGCGATCGAAGAAGCCGCCTCGGAGATGAAAGGCTTTGAGGGGCTGACCAGCATCAAGGGAATAGGCGCACGCTCGGCCGCGATCCTGCTGGCGGGGATCGGAAAGGTCGAAGACTTTGCCGATGCCGACAAGCTTGCCGCCTATGTCGGCATCGTGCCCCGGGTCAGCAACTCCAATGACAGCCAGCACACGGGGAAAATCACCAAGCGGGGCAACAAGCTCATGCGCACCACATTAGTGCAATGCACGCTCATCGCGATCCGCTATTCCGGGTACCTGAACCGATATTACCAGCGCATCAAGGAACGCCGCGGCTTTGGCAAGGCAATCATCGCCACCGCCCGCAAGCTGCTCGCGATTATCTACGACACGCTGAAGAACGGCTGGGTCTTCGACGACTTTGCCGAATTTAAAATCAAACAAAATCGTGACTGGTCAGGTTATTATTTGCGCAGGTGCAGTTGAATGACTTGCGGCGAACCAATTTGGCGGCTTACCATAGGTGCTGGGTGTTGCCGCGCTGGTTGATGATGGACTGCAAAATGCTAAACTCTGCTTTTCGATGGGATATGGCAAGAACGCGCTACATCTTAGGGCCATTGATAGCACATTTGACTTTGCGCTTTCCCTAGTAGGGCAAAATGTAAATGAGGTTAATTATGCCGCGACCCGATTTGCGCAATGCATTGCTTTATGGATTGTCGACTGGTTTTGCTGTCGTCGTCTATATATGGCTCGGCTACGAGCTTTATGAGCGTCTGGAAATACTGTCGTGGACTTTGCTACTGGCGGGCCTTTCCGCCGCTGCAGCAATTGCGGCTTTCATTTTTGTTCGTTGGGCGTTGGCGTTGCAGGTTCGCCGGGCCGAAGAAGCCACCGGCGATGTGATAAACATTGTCAACCGCTTTATCGTGGGCGATCCGACTGCTCCAATCACCCGTGCGGAAGTACATGAAATTATCGGGCAGGCACGCACCGCTGTTCCACGGACTGTCAGCGCTATCACGCTTTTCTTTACGCTCTCTATTCTGCTGGTGTTATTCGGGGAAATCGTTCTTTTAACCCAAGCTGGTATGATGTATGTGCAGACCCGCCGGATTGAAGAACAGAACATACTTTTGAGCAGGCAGTCCGAGGTTCAAACAGCGCAATTTCTGCAAGAAAGCCTGACTTCCGTTGATCAAATTGGAAAATCGGTAGAGGATGTCCGTCGGGCTGTTCAGACTTTGAACGAGGATTTTATAGCGCCGTTCGTCATTATTCCAGACACGGTTAATGAGATCAGCGCTGCAACATTTGGTGAGGGTGAAGTTATACGGGTGTGTTTTGAGGACGACCCGTGCCCCTACATCTCTGCTGAGACGTTCGCGAATTTGGCAAGCACTGGCGAGATTGTCGTAACAGCAAGCAACGCAGGTTCATTGCGCGGGTGGTATCGATTTACCGATGTCCTTGAAGCCGTTGGGCTTGTCTTTACCGCCTCCATCACGAATTCTGACGTAGCTAACGACGATATTCGTCTAGCCCAAGACCAGTTGTCCAACGCCATCGTCACCTGTGGCGGAACGCCGGAAGGCAAAACCGTGAATAGGTTTTCGGGGCTAATGGGTGGTTTTCTAGCTGCAATTGACATGTGGCCGATTAACGGCCCTGAAGATATTCAACCAGGGCAAACGCTTACTTTCCCAAAACAAGTCGACCGTGCAAATTTCCTTGGTATATCCGCCGCAGTGGGATTATTGGCCGAAAGCGAAGGCAGTTCGATAGAAATGATCGGCAATGCATCGGACGCGGCGGCGCTTCTTGCATCGTCGCTTTCGATGTTGGAATTGGAATTTCAAGAGCTTTCAACGTCATGTTCTTCACGTTTGCAGGGTCTCTCTGCGACCGCGGAGGCACTGCAAAACCGAACAAATTCTATACTGGAAACGGTCGCGCGAAGCGTTGAAGATTAAACTCTCTGTTGCCCATCAACATGGAACGGGGGATACTCCATGGCTCATGCTGGTTTGAGTTTGAGTGTAATTTGATCAGTAGACATTGTAGTCAACGTTGCGAGTATCGACCAGCCTTGTTTGCGTGCCGTTTCGATTACGCTTCTCAGTATGCAGAAATTGTCTGCTCCGGCCATGGTGCGGAAGCCTCCTGAGACTTTCATGCGGACCTTACCCATCCGCAAAGCCTGCTCGGCCTCATTGTTGGTGAAGGGAACACGCAGGTCGTTGAGGAAACGCAGCACATCGGCCTTGCGGTCGCACAATCGCAGCGCGAGATTGTGGCCGGTCCGTCGTTTGGGTCGCCCGCGTCTGGTTTTGCCGATCGGGGTCGGGCTCAGAGGGGGCTGGCCTTCATGGAACAAAATGGCCTTTGTGATGCAGGCGTCGTAACGTTCGTTGATGGCTGCGATCACAGTCGCCGAGACGTTGTCTAACCCGTTTTCACGGGCGATTTCGGTCGCTTTCCTGGCATCCAGCAGGATGTTCTTCATTGCCAATGCCCAGTCTTCTTTTTCAATGTCGACCAGTGCTTGCAACTCACGCAGGTGATGGGCATTGCACAGGACGTGCTCGACACCTTCCATTCTGCCGTAGGATGCCCAGTTGTCGTGCACCACAATACCCGACACGCCGGACAACAAATCGCCTCTACCGCTTCCCATTCGGAAATGGCTCATCGTCGGCGAACAGATGACATGTTGCCACCGGGTCCGACCTCCAACCCGCAGGCCCGTTTCATCCAGATGTTTGACCACAACCTTCGGACCGCACAACGCTTCACGTACAGAATCCGAGAAAGACCGCATTTTATGCGCCATCTTTGCGATGAGACGCGATAGGGTCGCCGTCGCGATCCGCACACCGCACACGTCGAAAAACACCTGAGAAAGACGATCGTCGGGAATGCAGTGGTGGGTCTGAAGATAGGCCGCCACGGCCGCAATGCGACCACCGTATTGAACTGGCGCCATAACCCCTGCCGGGAAAGAGCCGCGTGCAAGCTTGCCACAGCCCGGGCACAGGCATTTATGGGATCGATGTTCAGTGACCATAAGAGGCGGCGGCGGTGGCAGGTCGAACACCTGGCGGGCAACAAAACCTTGTGACGAACAGTGTGACAAGTCGTGCTGACACTGCGGGCAGGTCTGCGGGTGATGATCAACGATCTCGTCCGGATTGTCGACTTGGGATCGCGTCGTACCCTTGTGCCCCGGTTGTCCGCCGGGCTTGCGCCCCGATTTTCCTCTTTGGCTTTTCGTGCGGTTGGCGTGCGGTTTCGACAGCCCGTCGCTCGACGGGGGTTTGCTGCTGTTTTTGCTGTGCAGTGAAAGGCGGCGCTCAAAAGCCTCAACGCGCTGTTCAAGGGCGGCAATCATATCTGCTTGGGTCTCAATGATTTCAGTCTGCCGCCGGTTCTCATCGACAAGCAGCGCATTGGCTTCCAGCAACTCCATGTTCTCAGCATGGAGAGTGGTCACCAACTCGATCCATTCCACCTTTGAAAGGTCGGCTGAATTGCCTGTATGGGGAGGCTTAGGTGACATGCCCTGAACGATTCACAAAATGAACGATCACTAAAGCAAAAAGATGCCCGGCGAGTCAATTCGCCACACTTGGACAAGCAGGGCAATCGACTGAATAAATTGCTGACAAGGCTGCATTTTTCTGAATCAAAGACATGAAATGACCCTGTATCTGGAGGATTTCCATGTCGGAAGCGTCCAAAGACCGCCTGATCCCTGAGTTTCTGACCCATTTTGAGGCCATCCCAGACCCGCGTCAGGCGGCGAAAGTGATCTACCCGCTGAACGAGATATTCCTGCTTGTTTTGTGCGCTGTGATCTCTGGTGCGGATGGATGGACCTCCGTCGCCCTCTACGGTCGAAAGAAGTTGGACTTTCTGCGGCGCTTCTTGCCGTTCAAGGATGGCACGCCTAGCCATGACCAACTCGGTATTCTGTTCTCCCGCCTCGATCCCGAGGCCTTGCAGAACAGCTTCACGAATTGGGTTGCAAGCTGGCCTGACATGCTTGAAGGCGTTGTCGCGGTTGACGGCAAGACGCTTCGGCGATCCTTCGACAGCACGTCGAACACGGGTGCGGTCCACATGATCTCGGCCTGGTCTTGCGAGCAGAAACTGGTCCTCGGCCAGCGCAAGGTCGCGGACAAGTCCAATGAGATTACAGCCATTCCCAAACTGCTGGAGATACTGGCGCTTGAAGGCGCGATCATCTCGATCGATGCCATGGGCTGTCAGCGCAAAATCTGTCAACAAATCATGGACAAAGACGCAGATTATGTCATTGGTCTGAAAGGTAATCAGGGCAGCTTGCACGAAGACGTCAAACTGTTCTTTGAGGAGCATCTGGACCGGGGTATCGGTGGCGAGTTTCTGCGAAAAAGCGAAACGACAGATGCCGATCATGGCCGACTTGAAACACGCCGCTACACCGTTTGCACAGACATCGAATGGTTGGAAAAACGCCATCACTGGCCGGGCCTGAAGGCCGTCATCATGACCCAGTACACGCGGGAAATCAGAGGCAAGGTGAAAAGAATACGCCAGTTCTACATCTCATCAATGACCGCCGATGCGGAAAAGATGGCCGCGCACATCCGAAATCACTGGCAGGTGGAAAACTGTTTGCACTGGGTTCTGGATGTCACCTTCCGGCAGGACGATTGCCGCATCAGAACCGGGAATGCAGCAGCCAATTTTGCCGCGATCAACCACGCTGCAATAAACCTGCTGCGGCAGGGACCTGGCAAAATGAGCATGCCGCAGGAACGACGCTCAGCCGCATGGGACGACGCATATATGGAGCAATTGCTGCGCAACTAGCGTTCAATCGATTCCCCTGCTTGGACAAGCGCTAGCGATAACCTGACCAGTTACCGAAAAATGGCCAATGGAAGGGTGAAGATGGAGCCTGCTGAGATTGAGGAGTTGTTTACCCGCTCGGATGGGTCTTATGCCTTCGCGCGTTGGGGGCGGCCGATTGCGCCTGTGGTGTTTGGGGTGGAAGACGCCACGCTGGAGGTTGTGAAAGGCGCATTGGAGGCCGTGACGGTGCTTGCGGATCACAAGCTGGCGGAGACCGATCCGGAGTTGGGTTCCAACCTGATGATCTTTTTCTTCCGCGAATGGTCTGAATTGCCCGAGGTGCCCGGGATGGACCGGCTGGTGCCGGACTTGGGGCCTTTGGTAGAGCGATTAGAGGCGGCGGAGGCCAATCAGTATCGGTTCTTCCGCTTTGATCCGGATGGGGCGATCAAGGCGTGTTTTGTTTTTTTGCGAATGGATGCGCACCTGAGTGACGTGCCCGCTGAGACTTTGGCCCTGAGCCAGATCGTGCAGTCCTATTTGCTTTGGTCGGACACCGCGTTTCAGGATCAATCGGCTTTGGCAGTGGCGGGGGAGACGACGATCCTGCGGCCCGAGATTGCAGCACTCATCCGCGCGGCCTATGACCCGGTGATGCCCCATGCAGCGCAGGATGCGAGCCATGCGTTGCGGTTGTCGGCGCGGGTGGGGGTGGCGCAGTAGTGAGTCAGATTTGGCTCATTCTTCTTTTTGCGCCACTGCCATTCCTTCTGGGCTTGATCGGGAGCTATGAGCATACGCTTAGACACCGGATTCCGCGCAATGAGAGAATGCGTGTTACCGGTGACCAAACCAAAGGGGCTTTACCAATTCTCGGAATTTGGGTCGCGATTTTAGGTTTCGTTCTGTTGAGACAAGACAATGCTGGCGGTTGGTTAAGACACTTGACAAGCTTGGGGACGGTGCTTGTGTTCAATCTGCCATTGTTTGCTATTGCGAACGGGCAAAGGCACGTGCTTGCGGACTGCGGTTTGATGCATGAGGCAGAACAAAAGCGGCATTTCCTGAATGCAGCAAAGGTCTTTGTGATGTTCGCGGCGGCTCTGGGAGTCGTGACTTTGGCAGCTCAATCAGAGGTTTTCTCGCAATGACCCACATCCTCCCCATCCGAGTCTTTTATGAAGACACCGACATGGCGGGCATCGTCTATTACGCTAACTACCTGCGCTATATCGAGCGGGCGCGGTCGGATATTGTGGAGCTTCTGGGCCTCGATCAGCGGGCGATGCGAGACGAAGGGATCGTATTTGTCGTGGCGCGCGTGGAGGCTGATTATCTAGGCACGGCCAAGTTTGGCGACCGGTTGGAGGTCCACACCACGCATCATGCCAAGGGGGCCGTTCGGTGGGTCTTTGATCAGGACGTGAAGCGCGACGGGAAGGTGATCTTCAAGGCCATCGTCACTGCTGTCTGCATGAACACCGACGGCAAACCGCAGCGGTTGCCAGCAAATCTTCGCCTAGAGGCCCCCAACACGGGGCCGTGAGCGCAAATCCCTAGCTTTCCTGACAACCCTGCGTTAGATTCTCAGTAAATGAGGCCCGCAAACGGGCCCTTGAGGCAGTCAGGCCCCGGGACGGGCCACCAGATGAAGAGCAGGTTCAATGGAAGCAGAAACGCTGGCCTTGGCGGGGCACACGGATTTTTCCATGTGGGGGCTCTTTGCCCGCGCGACACTTACCGTAAAAATTGTGATGATTGGGCTGATCCTCATGTCCTTCTGGTCGTGGTCGATCATCGTTCAGAAATTGCTGCAATACCGCCGGCGGCGGGGCGAGGCCGGGTGGTTTGACCGCGCGTTCTGGTCAGGTGAGCCATTGGATGAGCTTTTCGACCAGATTGGGGCGGAGCCTGAGGGGCCATCGCAAAAGATCTTTGCGGCGGGCATGACCGAATGGCGGCGTTCGCACCGCGATGATGGCGGGCTGATCCCCGGGGCGACCGCGCGGATTGACCGGGCCATGGATGTGGCGATTTCCCGTGAGGGTGAGCGGTTGCAGAAAGGGTTGCCGGTGCTGGCGACCACGGGGTCCACCGCGCCGTTTATCGGGCTCTTTGGCACCGTCTGGGGTATTATGAATGCGTTTATCGAGATCGCAGAGCAGCAGAACACGAACCTTGCCGTTGTGGCCCCGGGCATTGCGGAGGCATTGCTGGCCACGGGGCTTGGCCTGCTCGCCGCGATCCCAGCGGTGGTGTTCTATAACAAGCTGTCGGCGGACAGTGATCGTATCCTTGGTGGGTATGAAGCCTTTGCAGATGAATTCTCAACGATCCTAAGCCGTCAGTTGGATTCCTGACCCATGGGCGCGGGTGTCATGCAGAAACAGGCGCGGGGCGGCAGGGGCCGCAGGCGCGGGCGCAATCAGCCAATGGCAGAGATCAACGTAACACCCTTTGTGGATGTGATGCTGGTGCTGCTTATTATTTTCATGGTGGCAGCCCCCTTGTTAACCGTTGGGGTGCCCGTTGAGTTGCCCAAGACCGCCGCCGGAGCCTTGCCCACGGATCAGGAAGAGCCGCTGACCATCACAGTGACAGAGGATGGGGCGGTGGAGATCCAGACAACGCCCGTGCCGCGGGACGAGTTGGTCACGCGGCTGCGGGGCATCGCGGCGGAGCGGTCCAGCGACCGGGTGTTCCTGCGGGCCGATGGCAAGGTGCCTTATGCCGTGGTGATGGAGGTCATGGGCGCGTTAAATGCAGGCGGATTTTCCAACATTGGGCTGGTGACGGACATCGGCGGACCTGCGCTTGACGGCACGGTCTCGGACGGGTGAGGCGGGGTGCACGCGGGCCAGTATATCTCGGGCGCGGGCCATCTGGCGCTGATCGGCTGGGTGCTGGTGGGTGGTGTTTTCCGTTCTGACCCGCCCCCGTTAGAGGTGTCGGAAGTCTCCGTCATCACAGGCGCGCAGTTTGAGGCGATGCTTGCCGCACAGCGCCCGCCCGATCAGGTGACGGAGGTGGCGCAGCCGCAAGCGCCAGAGGTGACGCCCGATGAGCCGGAGGTTGCGCCCACCGAGGATACGGCCATCGAGCAGCCTGAACCGGTCCAAACTGAGCCCCCGGCTGAGGATGCCGCACCGGAGGCCGAAGAAACGCCACCCCAGCAGGCCGAGGTGACGGATGAGGCCCCAACGCTGGAGCCTGTGGGCGATGTGGCCGTATTGGTTCCCAATGTGGCGGAAGAAGCCGCCCCCCGCGATGTGCCCCGTGTGGCTCCGGAGCCCGTCGCCCAGCCCGACCCGGAAGCCGCACTCGACATCGACCAGCAAGAGGCCGTGGCCCCGGATGAGACGGGCGAGACCACGGAAGAGCCGCAGGAGGTGACAGCGCCTGAAGAGGCCACAACCGAAATCGTGACGGAGGCCACAGCGGCACCTGCTGCATCCATCCGTCCGCCGGGTCGCCGTCCAGCGGCACCACCGCGGCAGACGGCCGAGGTTGCGGAAGAGCCTACAGAGGATGGGCAAGCTGACGCGATTGAAGCCGCCTTGGAAGAGGCGCAGGAAACCGCGGCGGAGCCTGCCGCCCCGAGCGGCCCGCCACTGAACTCCGGTGAAAAGGAGAACCTGCGCGTCGCCGTATCCAGCTGCTGGAACGTGGATGTGGGTGGGCGCTCTGCCGATACGGTGGTGACTGTGGGGGTCTCCATGGGACGCGATGGCAAGGTGTCGGGCGATGTGCGTCTGATTTCGGCGCAGGGGGGCGATGCGACGTCTCAACGGACCGCATTCCGAGCCGCCCGCCGCGCGATCCTGCGGTGCCAGCGGGACGGCTATCCGCTGCCTGCGGAAAAGTATGACCACTGGAAAGAGATCGAAATGACCTTCAATCCTGAACGGATGAGGGTGAAATGAGGGGGTGCCGAGCAATTCTCCGCTGCGGGGCACGGGCGCGCAAACTTCCCCTCGAAAAACGCAGCGCGTGGCGGAATCAGGGGAATCGCTTTTGAAATATTGACTATGCATCACGTCTGATTGGATTCATACGGATTGCGTCATTAGTAAAGGATGCGACCGCGATGGAAGATTTTTCTCATATTTTTGAGGGCGTTGAAGACCCTCGTACGAGCAACGCTACACGGCATGATCTTCATGAGATGCTTATGATCGGCCTGTTGTCGACCATGTGTGGCGGCGAGGGTTGCTGCGACATGGCGCTATTTGGCACGACGAAAGAGCCGTTTTTGCGCACATTCATGACACTGAAGCACGGAATACCGAGCCACGATGCGTTCTCTGACCTGTTCAACGCCCTCGATCCTGGCACGTTTCAGTCAGTGATGCTTCGCCTGACAGAGGGGTTCGCTGACCAGTTGGGCGAGGTGATTGCGGTTGATGGCAAGTCGTTGCGGCGCTCCTTCGACAGGGCGAAGAAGCAGTCGGCGTTACACCTCGTGCAGGCTTTTGCGGCTGAGGCCAGGCTCGTACTCGGGCAGGTCGCTGTTGACGAAAAATCCAACGAGATTACGGCGCTGCCCGCGCTGTTGAACATGCTGTCGTTGAAGGGGCGGATTGTGACGGCGGACGCTATGCACACGCAGCGCACTACAGCCGAGACGGTAACGCAGGCTGGCGGTGATTATGTTCTGGCGCTGAAACGCAATCAGGAGACGCTGCACGAGGATGTGGCACTCTGGCTGGATGATCCTGGAAATGTCGAAAACTGTGAAACTTATCAGAATGTTGACGCAGGACACGGTCGACTGGAGACGCGCAAGGCGTTGATCTCGCATGACGTTGCCTGGCTCGACGAGCGGCATCACTGGCCCGGGCTCAGGGCCATCGGAAAGGTCGTCGCCACCCGCGAAGTCGGCGATAAAACCTCATGCCAAACTCGCTACTTCCTCATCAGCGCGCCGCTCTCTCCCGAGCGTTTCCTGTCCATCACCCGCGCCCATTGGAGTATCGAGAACAGCCTTCACTGGGTGCTCGACGTCTCCATGAACGAGGACGCCGCGCGCAACAGAAAAGACAACGGACCCGAAAATCTCTCTATCCTACGGCGCATCGCTCTCAACCTCGCCCGCTCCGAACCGTCAAAAGGATCAATGCGAGGAAAGCTGAAACGCGCCGGATGGCAGGATACATTCATGCTCGAACTCATCAGAACCGCGACCAAATCTCAAAAGCGATAGCCCTGGTGGCGGAATATGAAGCAGTTTTCGAACGGACGAATTGGAAATACCCTGCCATGCCCTTGGCGTTCTCGGGACATTTCCGATCCTATTATGTGTAGTTTGTTCGAAAACGCTCTGGAAGTGACGTTTAATCCTGAAAGGATGCAGTTGAGATGATTTTGCGGTTAATGACCCTTTGCCTGGCGCTGATCTGTGCCTCCCCCAGCTTTGTTGCAGCCCAGCAGGGGCCATTGAGGATCGAGATTACTGAAGGTGTGATTGAGCCGCTGCCTTTCGCTGTACCGACCTTTCAGCCGGAAAGCGCTGAGGCCGGAGAGATGGCACGCAACCTGACGCGGGTGATCTCAGACGATCTGACGGGCACCGGGCTCTTTCGGGAAATCTCTTCCGATGCGTTCATCTCCACGGTCAGCGATTTCAACGCTGCCGTTCAATACGCCGACTGGAAGGCGATCAATGCCCAAGCGCTGATCACCGGGGCGGTGAACGTCAGTGGCAATCAACTGACTGTAAAGTTCCGTCTGCATGACGTCTTTTCCAGTGCGGAGCTTGGCAGTGGCTTGCAGTTCACCGGCACCACCGATGGTTGGCGGCGCATGGCGCATAAGGTGGCGGATGCGGTCTATTCCCGGATCACGGGCGAGGGCGGGTATTTTGACACCCGCGTGGTCTATGTCTCTGAAACCGGGCCCAAAGACGACCGCAAGAAGCGCCTCGCGGTGATGGATTATGACGGGGCCAACGTGCAGTACCTGACGGATTCGGGCGCGATTGTGCTGGCCCCGCGTTTCTCTCCCACCGGCGACCGCGTCCTCTATACCTCTTACGAAAGCGGATTTCCGCGCATCTATGTGCTCGATATCGGCTCTGTCCAGCGCCGGGTGCTGGAAAGTGCGGATGGCACCATGAGCTTCGCGCCGCGCTTTTCGCCTTCTGGCCAGTCGGTTGTGTTTTCGCTGACGCAGGGCGGGAACACGGACCTTTACACGATGGATATCGGGTCGGGGGCGTCAGTACGCCTCACGAATACGCCCAGCATTGAAACCGCCCCCAGCTTCAGCCCCGACGGTCAACGCATCGTGTTCGAAAGCGACCGGTCAGGGTCCCAACAGCTTTATATCATGAACGCCACGGGCGGTGAGGCGCAAAGAATCTCTTTTGGTGAAGGACGTTACGGGACACCAGTGTGGTCGCCGCGCGGGGATTTGATTGCCTTTACCAAGCAGAACAAGGGCCGGTTCCACATTGGCGTGATGCGTGTGGATGGGTCAGAGGAACGTCTGCTGACGGCGTCATTCCTGGATGAAGGTCCCACCTGGGCTCCCAATGGCCGGGTGATCATGTTTGCGCGCGAAACCCAAGGGGCGGGTGGGTCGTCTTCACTCTATTCGGTGGACATCTCGGGGCGGAACCTGCGGCCCGTGCGCACACCAGAAGGCGGGTCGGACCCATCCTGGTCGCCCCTACAGAACTAGCGAGATTCCCTTGGGGAAATGGCTGTGATAGACAAATAACAAAGCAAGAATATGAGAGACGAGGCAGTGACATGAAACGACTTTTGACAAGCACGATCCTGATCGCGGCGCTGGGGCTGAGCGCCTGTACAGATCCCGGACGTTTCGGGGCCGGAGACGGTGTCGGGGCCGGGACAGGCGTGGGTGCGGGTACCGGGATCATCCCGGGCAGTGCCAACGACCCAAGCTCTACCGCCTATTTCAACCAGACCATTGGGGATCGGGTGCTGTTCGAGGTGGATCAGGCCACGCTGACCGCCACGGGCCGTGCGACGCTGGACGGGCAGGCAAGCTGGCTGATGGCCAACACGGATTATCAGGCCATCATCGAAGGCCACGCGGACGAACAAGGCACGCGCGAATACAACATCGCGCTGGGCGCGCGGCGGGCAACAGCGGTGCAGGAATATCTGATTTCCAAAGGTGTGCCGTCCAGCCGCATGCGGACCATCAGCTACGGCAAGGAGCGCCCGATTGAGGTCTGTTCGCAAGAGGCTTGTTATGCCAAGAACCGCCGTGCGGTAACCGTTCTGGCGGGCGGCCTGACAAGCTAAGGACATGCGATGATTAAGAGGTTTTCCATTCTGGTGGCGCTTGGGCTGTGGGTCAGCCCGATTGCCGCCTTGGCACAGGACGATCAGACGTTGGCGGACATTCGTCAGGAACTGACGGTGCTTTATGTCGAGGTGCAAAAGCTGAAACGCGAGCTCAGCACCACGGGCAATGCACAGGTGCAAAACCTGCCGGCTTCCGTGCTGGAGCGTGTCAACGCGCTGGAAAGCGAATTGGTGCGCGTGACCTCAAAGACCGAAGAGCTTGAGGCGCGGATCAACCGCGTGGTGGCCGATGGGACCAACCGGATTGGCGATCTTGAATTCCGTCTGGTCGAACTGGAAGGCGGCGACATCAGCCAGCTGGGGGAGACGTCGACCCTGGGCGGTGAGAGTACATCAACTGCGTCGGCACCTTTGACGCAGCCCGCCACGCCAACCGATACGGCATCCCTTGCCGTGGGTGAAAAGGCAGACTTCGAGCGGGCGCAGGAGGCGCTCGCAAATGGTGACTTTCGTGCCGCCGCGGACCAGTTTGCGACCTTCAATCAGACCTACCCAGGTGGACCGCTAGCCGTGGATGCGGAACTGAACCGGGGCGATGCGCTCAAGGGTTTGGGCGACATGAAAGAGGCCGCGCGCGCCTATCTTGCCGCTTTCAGCACGGCCCCACAGGGGCCATTGGCGGCACGATCGCTGTTTGAGCTGGGCAGCGCACTTGGGGATCTGGGCCAGCCTGAATCATGTGTGACACTGACAGAAGTGGCTGTTCGGTTCCCCGACAGTCCCTTCGTGAGCGAAGCAGCCGCGCGCAAGCAGGCGCTGGCTTGCCCTTGATCTGATGGTGGTGGGGCCGCGTCTGACTCAGCAGGTTGCTGACGCGTTCTTGTCCAAACCTCCTGCCGTTTTGGGTGTTGCCGTCTCTGGTGGGGGCGATTCCATGGCGCTCCTCCATCTGCTGCATGGGCTGTGCACCCTGCACGGGACCAAGCTGCGGGCCGTGACGGTGAACCATGGGCTGCGCGCAGAAGCTGCGGATGAAGCCTGCGATGTGGCGCGCTATTGCGCCCGCATCGGGGTCCAGCACGACACGCTGCTGTGGGACGACTGGGACGGAAAAGGCAACCTGCAGAGCGCCGCGCGTGATGCGCGCTATAAGCGGATGGCGGAATGGGCCGCAAAACGCGGGTTGAGCACCATCGCCCTGGGCCATACGGCAGATGATCAGGCGGAAACGGTCCTGATGCGTCTGGCCCGGCGATCTGGGGTCAACGGGCTAAGCGGCATTCCGGCGCGCACGCTGCGGGAAGGGATCACGTGGGTCCGGCCGCTGTTGCGGGCCAGCCGGGAAGAACTGCGCGACTATCTGCGCACGCAGCATATCAGTTGGGCAGACGACCCCAGCAACCAGGATTTGACATATGACCGGATCAAGGCCCGACACGCTCTGGTCTTGCTGGCTGATCTGGGAATTGATGCCGCAGGACTGAGCGTTGTAGCGGAACAGATGAGCGAGGCGCGCAGTGCGCTGGATTGGCAGACTTTCCTTGCCGCCAAAGATCTGGCGCAAGTGGATGCCGGTGCTATCAGCCTGTGTGAACGAAAGTTGCGCATCCTGCCGGGCGAGATCAGGCGGCGCTTGTTGGTGCATGCGGTCAACTGGGTCAGTGGGGCGGCCTATCCTGCCAGACGCGCAGCCATTTCGCATCTGCTGAGCGCCCTGCGCAAAGGGCAAGGCGGCACAGCGGACGGTGTTCAGGTCCGGCGGATCGGCAAGCGCATCTGGGTCTTTCGAGAGCTTAACGCCGTGCGAGAAGTAGAGGCCCCGCCAGATGGGTTGTGGGATGACCGATGGCGTATCGTTGCTGCTGCCGCCAATCCAGAGAGTGTCGCAGAACTCAGCGTCCGCGCGCTGGGCGAAGACGGTTTGCAGCAATGTCCCGCGTGGCGTGAAACAATGCGCCCACACGCGGTGCTACTGTCCACGCCTGCGGTCTGGCGGGGCAACGAAGTCGTCTCTGCCCCCCTTGCCGGATATGGCCAGACGTGGCATGCGGACCTGGACGGCGGCGAAGACACCTTTTTTGCCGCACTACTTACACATTGAAGATGGGGCAGGGGTCTCTATCTTAAGGACAACAGACAACGGGCCGTACTTGGCCCGGCTTCACCTTTATCGGGAGAATATCCTTGGGCAACGCACGAAATTTCGCTTTCTGGATCGTGTTGATGGTGCTGGTTCTGGCGCTTTTCAACCTGTTCAACGGCGATCCCAGCGGACGTCAGAGCAACGAGAAAACCTATTCTGAGTTTGTCGCGTCGGTGAACGCGGGCGAGGTCCGGTCGGTCGAGCTGGATGGCGAAAAGGTCATGTATACCCGTGCGGATGGCGATTATGTCGCGATCAAGCCGGACGATGCAGAGATCACAAGCCTGCTGTTGGAAAACAATGTGCCCCTTCAGGCCAAGCCGCAGGAGCAGTCGGGCTTTTCGACCTTCATGATGTCGCTGCTGCCGATCCTGCTTCTGATCGGCGTTTGGATCTACTTCATGAACCGCATGCAGGGCGGTGGCAAAGGTGGAGCCATGGGCTTTGGCAAATCCAAGGCCAAGATGCTGACCGAAAAGTATGGCCGCGTGACCTTTGACGACGTTGCGGGCATTGATGAGGCCAAGGAAGAGCTGGAGGAAATCGTGGAATTCCTGCGCAACCCGCAGAAGTTCTCGCGCCTTGGCGGCAAGATCCCCAAAGGCGCGCTGCTTGAGGGCCCTCCGGGTACAGGTAAGACGCTGCTGGCCCGCGCCATTGCGGGCGAAGCGGGTGTGCCGTTTTTCACCATCTCCGGTTCCGACTTTGTCGAGATGTTTGTGGGTGTGGGTGCCTCCCGCGTCCGTGACATGTTCGAACAGGCCAAGAAGAACGCGCCCTGTATCGTCTTCATCGACGAAATCGACGCGGTGGGCCGCCATCGTGGCGCAGGCTACGGCGGTGGTAACGACGAACGTGAACAGACGCTCAACCAGCTGCTGGTGGAGATGGACGGCTTTGAGGCCAATGAAGGCGTGATCATCATTGCGGCCACCAACCGCAAGGACGTGTTGGACCCCGCGCTGCTGCGCCCCGGCCGCTTTGACCGTCAGGTTGTCGTGGGCAACCCGGACATCAAAGGCCGCGAGAAGATTCTCGGCGTGCATGCCCGTAAAACGCCCCTTGGCCCAGACGTCGACCTACGCATCATCGCGCGCGGCACGCCGGGGTTCTCGGGCGCTGATCTGGCGAACCTCGTGAACGAGGCCGCTTTGACTGCCGCCCGCATTGGTCGCCGTTTTGTGGCCATGGCTGACTTTGAAGCGGCCAAGGACAAGATCATGATGGGGGCCGAGCGCCGGTCGATGGTCCTGACGCAAGAGCAGAAGGAAAAGACCGCCTATCACGAGGCAGGCCACGCCATTGTTGGCCTGTCCCTGCCCAAGTGTGATCCGGTCTACAAGGCCACCATCATCCCGCGCGGCGGTGCGCTGGGCATGGTGATGAGCCTGCCCGAGATGGACAAGCTGCAGATGTTCAAGGACGAAGCCGAACAGAAGATCGCCATGACCATGGCGGGCAAGGCGGCGGAAATCCTGAAGTACGGTGCTGAGGAAGCGTCCTCCGGTCCGATGGGCGACATCATGCAGGCCAGCCAGTTGGCGCGCGGCATGGTGATGCGCATGGGCATGTCCGACAAGGTCGGCAACATCGACTACTCAGAAGCTGCGGCTGGCTATCAGGCCAACGGCGGGGCTGGCGGTTTCTCCGTCTCAGCAGTGACCAAGGAGCTTATTGAGAACGAGGTGAAGCGGATCATCGACGAAGGCTATGACCGCGCAGTCGAAATCCTCAAGGAAAAGGACGAACAGTTCGAACGTCTGGCCCAAGGCTTGCTGGAATACGAAACCCTGACGGGTGACGAGATCAAGCGCGTGATCGAGGGCCTGCCGCCGACCCCTGAGGATGACGAGGAAGACAACAGCCCCGATCAGGGCAGCGCGCCCAGTGTCACGGCAATCCCCAAGGCCAAGAAGGCCCGCAAGGATCCGCCCTCTGGTGATCTGGAGCCGGAACCTACAGGCTGACCGATCACGGTTCCTGATGGACCCGCAACAAAAGTTCATAAGGCTCCGCCCGCGCGGGGCCTTTTCTTTTGGCGTGGCCTTGCACAGACTTGGGCCATCGCGAAAGGACACCTCATGGCCGAACATCGTCTCACTGATTTCACCGCAACCATCACCTGGCTGGGGCTGGTGCCGAAGGACCCGGACAACATCCGCTCAGCAGCGGTGGACACGGTGGAGGTCACCTACGCGGGTTTCAAAGGCGAGCATCACGAGGGGCTGACCCGCGCCTCCTGCGTCCGCATCAAAGACCGCCATGACGAAGGCACTGAGATCCGCAACACGCGTCAGATGTCCATCCTGTCAGCCGAGGAAAACGCGGCCATTGCAGCCGACATTGGGCTGGATGCGCTGGACCCTGAACACCTCGGGGCCTCTATTGTTATTGAAGGCATCCCCGATTTCACGCTTGTTCCCCCCGCCTCGCGTCTGCAAGCCGAGGATGGGACCTGCATCGTGATCGACGTGGAAAACGGGCCTTGCAACTTTCCCGCCCGCGAGATTGAGAAAGATGAGCCTGGCCACGGAAAGGCGTTTAAGGCGTCTGCGCGGGGTCGGCGTGGCGTGACCGCCTGGGTGGAGCGGGAAGGTGCGTTGAAGGTGGGGGATAAGCTGAAGCTCTTTGTGCCGGACCAACCCGCCTGGCCTCATGGATAGGCGGTGACGGGCACCGGGCTGGAGCAAGGGTTTGGTCCCGATGGCCATGTGTGGCTGCGTCGGGCTCTGACGGCCGCTGAGATTGAGGAAATGCGCCGTTTGGGCGCGGCCCTTTCCCGGGTGACGCCCGACGCGCCGCTCTTTCGCACGGTTGCTGCGTCACGGGCCAGCCGCACGATTGCGAAGCGCTGGCCGGGGATACGGCCTGTTCGGATTGTATGCTTTGACAAGACGGCGGGGTCGAATTGGAGCCTGCCTTGGCATCAGGACCGCGTGATCGCGGTGGCTGAGAGGGCAGAGGTGCCGGGCTACCGTAACTGGACCAGAAAAGACGGGATGTGGCATTGCGAACCGCCTGAAGCGGTGTTGCGCCCTATGCTGTTCGTGCGCCTCCATCTGGATGACTGCGATGCGAGCAACGGCGCGATGGAGGTTGCGTTGGGTAGCCACCGCGCCGGGCTGGTTCCAACCGCTGAGGCTGAACAGGTGGCCTTGAACCACGAAACACAAGTGACCGCAGCGCAGGCCGGGGACGTTCTGGTTTTGCCCATGCTGACGCTGCACCGTTCGTGACTGGTCAGGTTATTATTTGCGCAGGTGCAGTTGAATGACTTGCGGCGAACCAATTTGGCGGCTTACCATAGGTGCTGGGTGTTGCCGCGCTGGTTGATGATGGACTGCAAAATGCTAAACTCTGCTTTTCGATGGGATATGGCAAGAACGCGCTACATCTTAGGGCCATTGATAGCACATTTGACTTTGCGCTTTCCCTAGTAGGGCAAAATGTAAATGAGGTTAATTATGCCGCGACCCGATTTGCGCAATGCATTGCTTTATGGATTGTCGACTGGTTTTGCTGTCGTCGTCTATATATGGCTCGGCTACGAGCTTTATGAGCGTCTGGAAATACTGTCGTGGACTTTGCTACTGGCGGGCCTTTCCGCCGCTGCAGCAATTGCGGCTTTCATTTTTGTTCGTTGGGCGTTGGCGTTGCAGGTTCGCCGGGCCGAAGAAGCCACCGGCGATGTGATAAACATTGTCAACCGCTTTATCGTGGGCGATCCGACTGCTCCAATCACCCGTGCGGAAGTACATGAAATTATCGGGCAGGCACGCACCGCTGTTCCACGGACTGTCAGCGCTATCACGCTTTTCTTTACGCTCTCTATTCTGCTGGTGTTATTCGGGGAAATCGTTCTTTTAACCCAAGCTGGTATGATGTATGTGCAGACCCGCCGGATTGAAGAACAGAACATACTTTTGAGCAGGCAGTCCGAGGTTCAAACAGCGCAATTTCTGCAAGAAAGCCTGACTTCCGTTGATCAAATTGGAAAATCGGTAGAGGATGTCCGTCGGGCTGTTCAGACTTTGAACGAGGATTTTATAGCGCCGTTCGTCATTATTCCAGACACGGTTAATGAGATCAGCGCTGCAACATTTGGTGAGGGTGAAGTTATACGGGTGTGTTTTGAGGACGACCCGTGCCCCTACATCTCTGCTGAGACGTTCGCGAATTTGGCAAGCACTGGCGAGATTGTCGTAACAGCAAGCAACGCAGGTTCATTGCGCGGGTGGTATCGATTTACCGATGTCCTTGAAGCCGTTGGGCTTGTCTTTACCGCCTCCATCACGAATTCTGACGTAGCTAACGACGATATTCGTCTAGCCCAAGACCAGTTGTCCAACGCCATCGTCACCTGTGGCGGAACGCCGGAAGGCAAAACCGTGAATAGGTTTTCGGGGCTAATGGGTGGTTTTCTAGCTGCAATTGACATGTGGCCGATTAACGGCCCTGAAGATATTCAACCAGGGCAAACGCTTACTTTCCCAAAACAAGTCGACCGTGCAAATTTCCTTGGTATATCCGCCGCAGTGGGATTATTGGCCGAAAGCGAAGGCAGTTCGATAGAAATGATCGGCAATGCATCGGACGCGGCGGCGCTTCTTGCATCGTCGCTTTCGATGTTGGAATTGGAATTTCAAGAGCTTTCAACGTCATGTTCTTCACGTTTGCAGGGTCTCTCTGCGACCGCGGAGGCACTGCAAAACCGAACAAATTCTATACTGGAAACGGTCGCGCGAAGCGTTGAAGATTAAACTCTCTGTTGCCCATCAACATGGAACGGGGGATACTCCATGGCTCATGCTGGTTTGAGTTTGAGTGTAATTTGATCAGTAGACATTGTAGTCAACGTTGCGAGTATCGACCAGCCTTGTTTGCGTGCCGTTTCGATTACGCTTCTCAGTATGCAGAAATTGTCTGCTCCGGCCATGGTGCGGAAGCCTCCTGAGACTTTCATGCGGACCTTACCCATCCGCAAAGCCTGCTCGGCCTCATTGTTGGTGAAGGGAACACGCAGGTCGTTGAGGAAACGCAGCACATCGGCCTTGCGGTCGCACAATCGCAGCGCGAGATTGTGGCCGGTCCGTCGTTTGGGTCGCCCGCGTCTGGTTTTGCCGATCGGGGTCGGGCTCAGAGGGGGCTGGCCTTCATGGAACAAAATGGCCTTTGTGATGCAGGCGTCGTAACGTTCGTTGATGGCTGCGATCACAGTCGCCGAGACGTTGTCTAACCCGTTTTCACGGGCGATTTCGGTCGCTTTCCTGGCATCCAGCAGGATGTTCTTCATTGCCAATGCCCAGTCTTCTTTTTCAATGTCGACCAGTGCTTGCAACTCACGCAGGTGATGGGCATTGCACAGGACGTGCTCGACACCTTCCATTCTGCCGTAGGATGCCCAGTTGTCGTGCACCACAATACCCGACACGCCGGACAACAAATCGCCTCTACCGCTTCCCATTCGGAAATGGCTCATCGTCGGCGAACAGATGACATGTTGCCACCGGGTCCGACCTCCAACCCGCAGGCCCGTTTCATCCAGATGTTTGACCACAACCTTCGGACCGCACAACGCTTCACGTACAGAATCCGAGAAAGACCGCATTTTATGCGCCATCTTTGCGATGAGACGCGATAGGGTCGCCGTCGCGATCCGCACACCGCACACGTCGAAAAACACCTGAGAAAGACGATCGTCGGGAATGCAGTGGTGAGTCTGAAGATAGGCCGCCACGGCCGCAATGCGACCACCGTATTGAACTGGCGCCATAACCCCTGCCGGGAAAGAGCCGCGTGCAAGCTTGCCACAGCCCGGGCACAGGCATTTATGGGATCGATGTTCAGTGACCATAAGAGGCGGCGGCGGTGGCAGGTCGAACACCTGGCGGGCAACAAAACCTTGTGACGAACAGTGTGACAAGTCGTGCTGACACTGCGGGCAGGTCTGCGGGTGATGATCAACGATCTCGTCCGGATTGTCGACTTGGGATCGCGTCGTACCCTTGTGCCCCGGTTGTCCGCCGGGCTTGCGCCCCGATTTTCCTCTTTGGCTTTTCGTGCGGTTGGCGTGCGGTTTCGACAGCCCGTCGCTCGACGGGGGTTTGCTGCTGTTTTTGCTGTGCAGTGAAAGGCGGCGCTCAAAAGCCTCAACGCGCTGTTCAAGGGCGGCAATCATATCTGCTTGGGTCTCAATGATTTCAGTCTGCCGCCGGTTCTCATCGACAAGCAGCGCATTGGCTTCCAGCAACTCCATGTTCTCAGCATGGAGAGTGGTCACCAACTCGATCCATTCCACCTTTGAAAGGTCGGCTGAATTGCCTGTATGGGGAGGCTTAGGTGACATGCCCTGAACGATTCACAAAATGAACGATCACTAAAGCAAAAAGATGCCCGGCGAGTCAATTCGCCACACTTGGACAAGCAGGGCAATCGACTGAATAAATTGCTGACAAGGCTGCATTTTTCTGAATCAAAGACATGAAATGACCCTGTATCTGGAGGATTTCCATGTCGGAAGCGTCCAAAGACCGCCTGATCCCTGAGTTTCTGACCCATTTTGAGGCCATCCCAGACCCGCGTCAGGCGGCGAAAGTGATCTACCCGCTGAACGAGATATTCCTGCTTGTTTTGTGCGCTGTGATCTCTGGTGCGGATGGATGGACCTCCGTCGCCCTCTACGGTCGAAAGAAGTTGGACTTTCTGCGGCGCTTCTTGCCGTTCAAGGATGGCACGCCTAGCCATGACCAACTCGGTATTCTGTTCTCCCGCCTCGATCCCGAGGCCTTGCAGAACAGCTTCACGAATTGGGTTGCAAGCTGGCCTGACATGCTTGAAGGCGTTGTCGCGGTTGACGGCAAGACGCTTCGGCGATCCTTCGACAGCACGTCGAACACGGGTGCGGTCCACATGATCTCGGCCTGGTCTTGCGAGCAGAAACTGGTCCTCGGCCAGCGCAAGGTCGCGGACAAGTCCAATGAGATTACAGCCATTCCCAAACTGCTGGAGATACTGGCGCTTGAAGGCGCGATCATCTCGATCGATGCCATGGGCTGTCAGCGCAAAATCTGTCAACAAATCATGGACAAAGACGCAGATTATGTCATTGGTCTGAAAGGTAATCAGGGCAGCTTGCACGAAGACGTCAAACTGTTCTTTGAGGAGCATCTGGACCGGGGTATCGGTGGCGAGTTTCTGCGAAAAAGCGAAACGACAGATGCCGATCATGGCCGACTTGAAACACGCCGCTACACCGTTTGCACAGACATCGAATGGTTGGAAAAACGCCATCACTGGCCGGGCCTGAAGGCCGTCATCATGACCCAGTACACGCGGGAAATCAGAGGCAAGGTGAAAAGAATACGCCAGTTCTACATCTCATCAATGACCGCCGATGCGGAAAAGATGGCCGCGCACATCCGAAATCACTGGCAGGTGGAAAACTGTTTGCACTGGGTTCTGGATGTCACCTTCCGGCAGGACGATTGCCGCATCAGAACCGGGAATGCAGCAGCCAATTTTGCCGCGATCAACCACGCTGCAATAAACCTGCTGCGGCAGGGACCTGGCAAAATGAGCATGCCGCAGGAACGACGCTCAGCCGCATGGGACGACGCATATATGGAGCAATTGCTGCGCAACTAGCGTTCAATCGATTCCCCTGCTTGGACAAGCGCTAGCGATAACCTGACCAGTTACACAAAATCAATCCACTGCTTGACAATCATCATAGGAGGGCGCGAAACAGGGCATCATGCGGGTTTGGCAAATCGGGCATGAGGTATCGCTACAGGACCGCCCGCTGTGCTGCAAGCCCGGTGCGGACCCGATCCTGACCCCGTGTGGTGGGCAGGTTGCCATCGGGCGGTGCGCCAATGGCACCGGCAAGGGCCCTGTGTGGCGGGCGGTCTGCCCTTTGGCTCGCCAATCCGGTGGCACCGCCAGCGCAGGACGGTGTCCGCCGGGTGATGAGCCTCGCCCCGGCGCGGGCTGAGCACCACGCCGCCCAACACCCCGTTAACGCCGCGTTATGCGCCCGTGCAGGGCCGTTTGAGGGGCCGTTTTGCAGTCCTGAAACCCGCGACCCTCTGGCGCAGAATATTCCTCTTGACTGGCGCATGGCGCACCAATTCCCAACGCCCGTCCGGAATAGTCCGGGTTCTTCCGGGCTAGTCCGGTTTCCCGCCCCAGAAACGCCAGAGACTTCCCAGCGTTGCACTGGCATCACCGCCACGGAGTCCTGAGTTCGGGAGACGCATATGGTGGGCGCAGAAAATATCAAGCAAGATCAGCGGCATGACGCAGCGCTGGCCGCAAAAGGGGACCCGAGAGACAGAGGCAAATTGCCCGTATCCGGCGCACACTCCGCCGCAGTCTCTGTTTGTGGATATCACGGTCCCTGTTTGGCACCCCGTCCAGACCGTTTCCCGACCCGGACAAATCACATGGAAAACAAGTTGAAGGAGATATTCTGATGAACAGAATCGCAATGTGCGTGTCGGTTTTCGGGCTGGCGGTTGGGCTTTCGGCCTGTGGCGGCAGTGGAGGGAGCAGCACTTCGTCCACTGACGCCGCGACAAGGAGCCTGACCGGGGCGAGCGCCCCACAGGAACGCGTGGCGGACCAGCTGGCCCGCGCCCCGGCCATTGCCGCGAGGGTGAACGCCATCGCGCTTTCGACAGTGTACGGTGAAACAACCAATCCGCAATTTCCGGAGGTCACGCTGATTGCAGCGTGTGATGCTGAGTCGTTCAGTTGCACCATCGGAGATACGCAGGGGCGGATTAATCGGGTGATCGACATTGCTGACCTTGCCGCTCAGGAAATTCGCTTTGATGCCTCCCGCGCAGTGCTGACGAAGAACGGCATCACGCTTGTAGAACGCAGCGGGGGAACCGGAGGCCCGAATTACCGGAACTATGGCGCGTGGACGGATCACGCCGGGTTCTTTGTGGAAACGAAGGTCCAAGACGAAGAGGAAGGAGTTGGCGTCACGCTGCGGGCTGCCAGTGCCGCTGGCGATCTGACCGGCACGCGCCCCGCAACCAATGCAACATGGCGCGGCCTGATGGTCGGAACGCCTCAGCGCGGCAACCGGCGCGACAATCTCCTTCAGGGCGATGCGTTGCTGACCTTTGATGCGACGTCGAGCGATCTCGACGCCAGGTTCAGCAATATCGTCGATCTGGATCGCACCGCACCGCACAGTGTGCGAGAAGTCCGCTTCGAGGATGTGCCGGTCAGACCCGATGGCACATGGTCCGTTGGCGGCACAGGCAACCGGATTGATGGCGGCTTTGCAGGGCCGGGCCATGTGGAGGCCGGGGGTGTGTTTGAGCAACAGGGCATCGTCGGGGCCTATGGCGCGAAGCGGCAGCCGTGAGATCGGGGGCAGCCGTCAGGCCGCGATCTGTGCGGCCTGATACCCTGATCCTGTTTGCGCGTGGCATCCGAGGAGTGGTCCTGTGCCGGATCGCGGTCCTCGCCCTGTCCGTGCTTTCTGCGGCGCTTGCCACACCTTCTGCCATGGCGCAGCCCGCTGCTTTCCCCGCAGTCCACGGACAGTCACACCAGCCCGTGCAGCGCCTGACCAGGGAAGAGGCCTTCGCGCTTGGGCTTCAGCTGATGCAGGACGGTCAGCCACGCGAGGCTGCCGCGCTCTTTTCGGCCATCCTCGCGCACGATCCTGATCTTGTGCGCGTGCGCCTGGAACTGGCGCGCGCCTGGTTTCTGTCCGAACAATGGGGTCGGGCCCGCAGTGAGTTCCTGTCGGTGCTTTCTGGCGACATTCCCGACCCGGTGCGCGACAATGTCGAGCGATTTCTGCATGCCATTGACGCAAGGCGCGGCTTCGAATGGCAGGCCGATATCGGACTGGCGATGCTGGGTGAGACCCGCAACTATGACAGCAACACCACCTACATCACCTTCGGTGGGCAGGAACTGCCTTTCACCCTGAACCGCAGCGACAGAACCGTGCCCGGCCTCACTTTCCGCCTCGGGGCAGGAATACGCGAGGAGATCGCACCTCTCTCCGGCGAGACGCTTCGAACGGTCGCCTTCGCGAATATCAGGGCAGAGGGCGAGGAAGGCCCCGGATCGGAATTTGATGACCTGACCCTGACGGCAAGTCCGGGCCTGCGCCTGATCTGGCGCCGCGCCGCGCTGACGCTTGCGCCGTCGCTCTCGCGCCGGTTTGTCAGGGGCACCGCCTTTGAGGACCGCGTAGGGGGTAGCGCGACACTGCGCCGCCGCAGCCCGGAAGGCACAAGCGTCACGCTCTCTGGTTCCTGGCACCGGATCGACAATCTGGAGGCGAATGCCCGCGACGGCCATATCGCCCGCGCCAGCCTGACTGTATCGCGGCCCCTCACGCCAAGGCTGTCGCTCGGCGCAACCCTTCTCGCCGAAAGCCGCGAGGCGCGGTCCCCGGTGGATGATTACCGGCGCCTGCGCCTGACCGGGTTCGGCACGTTTGATGCCGGGCGCGGCGTCACGCTCAGCCCGAGCCTCTGGGTCGAGAGCCTGGACATCGAGCGCGACACGCCGGGGGCAGCGGATCATACCGCGACGGGCATATCGCTGAAGGTGGAAAGCAGCCGCCTGATCTTTGGCAACGGCTTCACGCCCTATGTGCAGCTTGAGGCCGCGCGGGCCAGAGCGGCGCGGGACGCGTTTTCCTGGACTGATTACGGTGCGCGTATCGGGTTCACCCGGCGGTTCTGAAGCCTTGCGGGGGACTGCAGCACAGAGGGCCGCCAAGGCGCCCCTGAAGCGCGGCCTGGCGTGGTTTAGGCCCGACATGGCGCACAGGCCCACATGGCCGCATACGGCGCGGCTGTGGCGCTGTGCGCCCGGGAGGCCGAACAAAAAAAGCCCAACCATTGAGGGGCGAAAGGAACAGGAGAGCGATGCATTCCGCGCAAGAGGGCACATGACAGGCCGGTGCGGGCCGGGCGCTGAGCACCGCGCCGTTCAACAGGCCCTTAACGCCGCGTTATGCGCCCGTGCAGGGCTGATTAAGGGACCGATTCTGCTGTCCTGAAACCTGCGACCGTCTAGCGCAGAATATTCCTCTTGACTGGCGCAGGGGGTACCAATTCCCAACGCCCGTCCGGAATAGTCCGGGTTCTTCCGGGCTAGTCCGGTTTCCCGCCCCAGAAACGCCAGAGACTACGCATTGTTTTACTGCGGTCACCGCCACGGAGTCCAAAGTTCGGGAGACGCATATGGTGGGCGCAGAAAATATCAAGCAAGATCAGCAGCATGACGCGCGGCTGGCAGCAAAAGGGGACCCGAGAGACGCAGGCCAAATAGGCCATATGGCCTGGAATTTGCCGCCAGTCTCTGTCTCGCGATATGGCGCGTCGGTTTTGGCGCGTTTGTGAAAGTCTGATCTGACAGGTGGCGCAGCAGAACACAGGCGAATTGGTATGCGACTGGACCGGGGATCGTGTCAAAGCTTTCTGCGGATCGCCTTTGGCGTATTCGGCCTTTTTGCGGGTGCTTGCGGATGCGCCCGGAAGTCCGGTCACAGTCTGAAGGAAGAATCAGAGTGTGGATCGGATTTGCCAGGCGCGCACGGTTATGCCTGGTTGGTGCTGTTGCCGTCACAGGACGCCTCGTCCCCCGCAAGCAGGTCGGCCTGGGCCTCCCATAACGCCGATACGCGTGTCTTGATCAGGTAATCAGCGGTCATGGAGGTTGGCTGGGTGCCCCGGGCGATGGCGGTCATGACCTCTGGCGAGAGCAGAGCGAGCCGGGCAAGCTGGCGCACACGGCGTGGGGTGGTCCTGTCGCGCCGCGCGATCTCGCCAAACCCCTGGCCTGCGATGATGTCCTCCAGCCACCGGCGTCCGGTCACAAGGCTGGTGACCAGCTTGCGGTCAACCTGCGGCAGGCCTTCGCCGATCCGGAGTTTGCGCTCAACGCCGCGGCGGCGCATCTGGAACGGCACGGTGATAGTCAGCGCGTCGGATGCCAGAGCGTCGACCGGCAGGCCAAGCCAGTCCGCAAGGGCTCTGTCGGCAAGGCGGATACAAAGCGTGCCGGGGCTCAGGTCGGCGCGCTCCAGAAGGTCGAGGATTTGCGAGGTATCCGCAGCCTCCAGCCGCGCCTGAAGGGCCTGGATCGCCTTCTCAAGCCCGGCGGCGGCAAGGCCGGGACAGACACCCGCAATCAGACGCGGTGTTTCCAGATGCGTGCGCAGGACGGCCCCGATCTGCCGTTCCAGCGGGTCGGCAGGCAAGCGCCATGCATCCGGGTGTCTGGCACTGCGATCTGTCACCAGACGCCGGGAGATATAATACCTGTAGCGTCTGCCCCTCTTGCGGCTGTGACTTGGCGTCAGACGATCTCCGGTCTCATCGAAAAGCTTGCCGCTGAGCCGGGAGAGGCGTGTCTTCTGTATTGCGCCGCGCGCCTTTGCGGCACCTTCCTGCAGCAGACCCTGAACTCTCTGCCATGTTTCCGGCTCTATGATTGCGGGATGCTGGCCGTCATAGGTGTCGCCCTTGTGCCGGATGCGGCCCGCATAGACCGGATTGGTCAGGATGTGATGGATGTGGCCTCGCTCCATGACGCCGCCGCCGCTGGTTTGTCCATCCGGCCTGTCCCGGCACCGGCTTCTGAGGCCGCGTGCTTCAGCCGCGTCCTTGACGGCAGGGATGGTGCGGTGTTCGAGATAGAGATCGTAAAGCGTGCGGATCGTGTGCGCTTCGTGTTCGTCAATCACCAATGTGCGCCCGTCCGGTCGGTATCCCATCGGTGGCAGGCCGCCCATCCACAGCCCCTTGCGCTTTGAGGCGGCAATCTTGTCGCGGATGCGTTCGGCGGTGACCTCGCGCTCGAACTGGGCAAAGCTCAGCAGCATGTTGAGAGTGAGCCGCCCCATGCTGGTGGCGGTGTTGAAGCTCTGTGTCACCGAGACAAAGGACGTGCCTGCCGCCTCAAGGCGCTCGACCAGATGCGCAAAATCCGTCAGCGACCGGGTCAGACGGTCGATCTTGTAGATAACGACCATGTCAATCTGGCCCGCTTCCATGTCCTCAAGCAGCCGCGCAAGGCCGGGCCGGTCGAGCGTGCCGCCCGAGAGGCCGCCGTCATCATATCGACCCGGTAACAGGACCCAGCCCTCGTGGCGCTGGCTGGCAATATAGGCCGCGCAGGCTTCCCGCTGCGCATCAAGGGAGTTGAAGTCCTGGTCAAGGCCATCGCGGGAACTCTTGCGTGTATAGATGGCGCATCGGGTGCTCCCTGTCATGTGCCCACCTTTGCGTTGAGCCCGAAAAAGCGTGGGCCGGACCAGTGCGCCCCGGTGATATGCCGGGCAATGGCAGAGAGCGACCGCCAGGTCCTGCCATCCATCACGTAGCCGGTTTCTGTCACCTCGACCTGATAGGTGCGCCCGTTCCATTCGCGGATCAGCAGCGTGCCGGGAGAGGCCGCGCCCGCGGCCTGCCTGCCGGTCGCAATCCGCCTGAGGGTGCGGTCCACATCCGGCGGCAGGCCACCGAGCTTTTCGCATTGAAGCTGCCATATCAGCACGTCGCGCATGAACGCAACGGACAGATGCTTCGGCGGTGCGTTCCCGAACGCCGCCCGCCAGCGGGTGCAGCACCCGGCGCGGTCAAGCGCCTCCAGAGCTGTGATGTGCCCGCTCAGCCCGTCCGCCGAGTCCCTGCGGTTGGTCTTGCCGCTTTCCATGATCATTGCGATACACCTTTCGTCGTTTCGGTGACACGCGCAAGTACCGCCGGTTTTGGGCGCAATGTCCAGTCCGGTGTGCTGTTTTTGGTGCCGGGTTGACGCGGGGTGAAGGGGCCGCCTTGATATCCGGCCGCTGGCCCGGGTCTTGCTGTTGCGGCGGCGATGCATTTGTGGTCATTGTCGTGACCAGTACACGAGGGTGGGGCGTAAGGATGCGATTGGCGGATCACTTTGACGAAGGAACGATTGAACGCGGACGCGATTATGCGCGACGGGGGTTTGTGGTGTCGGTCCGGGGCGGGGGCGCGGGGCGACTGCTGGGGCGGGTGTCGAACGGGCGTGACAAGTCGTACACGCAGCGTATTTCTATTGCCACCGGCTTTGTGGATGGGATGTGTTCCTGCCCAGTTGGACATAATTGCAAACATGTTGTGGCGGTTTTGGTGCACGCTGAGGCAATTCCCGAGACACGGTCAGAGCTTTCAGGCCCCTTGGCGGGATGGCTGCATCAGATCAGGCGCAGCGCTGCCGTTGTGCAAAACCGGTCCGACCCCCGCCCCGAAGACTACCCGGCCAATGTGAAGGACCGGCTGCTTTATGTGCTGGCTCCGAGCGGGCCGGGGTTGCGTATCGAGCCGTTCAAGGGGCGCATCAACGCAGCCGGGACCGAAGTGAACCGGTCAATGCGCCGGTATGACGCGGAACATGCCTTTCGCAGTGCTGCGCCTGCAAAATTCTTCCGGCCTGTTGATCTGGACCTGCTGAGGGCGCTGGGACAGGCGGGGATATGGGGCACGCATTCTGGGCACAGGTCCGGGATGCCGAGCCTGCTGCGCCCTTCGCATGATCAGATAATCGGTTTGATGCGGCAACTATGTGAGACAGGACGACTCCTGTATGACACCGCGCCGCAGGCGCGTCTGGACTGGTCGGGGCGCTGCCCCGAGCCGCGTCTCGCGTGGAGCGTCGATGCGCGGGGAGACCAGAGGCTTGTCTTTGAAGATGAGAGCGGTCGCCCTCTGGCGCTGTATGTGGCAGAACATACATGCCTTTGGGTGGATCGCGAATCGGGTTTGATCGGGACACTGGCCTCGCAGATATCCGAAACCGTACTGCGGGCGGTTTCGAATAGCCCGGAGGTGAAAGCCCATCAGGCTCCGGCGCTGATACAGGCTTTGCCCGAGACGCTGGGCGGGATGCACCTGCCGCGTCCACATGTCATACGCGAGAACCGACGCAATGCACGCATGCGTCATCCACGCCTGACACTTGGAGCCGCAGCGACGCAGAGCGGACCGGGGTACTATGACAGGTCAGTCGGGCTTCCCACCCTGACCTTGCGGTTTGTCTATGAGGGGCAGGAAGTGGAGGCAGGGGGAGAAGACCCGCGCTATGTCGAAAACGGAGAGATTGTCATCCTCAAGCGCGACCATCGCTGGGAGGAGCGTTGTGCGGAGCGCTTGAGGACGGCAGGTGCACTGGAGCCCCAGGGGAATCGATTGAACGCTAGTTGCGCAGCAATTGCTCCATATATGCGTCGTCCCATGCGGCTGAGCGTCGTTTCTGCGGCATGCTCATTTTGCCAGGTCCCTGCCGCAGCAGGTTTATTGCAGCGTGGTTGATCGCGGCAAAATTGGCTGCTGCATTCCCGGTTCTGATGCGGCAATCGTCCTGCCGGAAGGTGACGTCCAGAACCCAGTGCAAACAGTTTTCCACCTGCCAGTGGTTTCGGATGTGCGCGGCCATCTTTTCCGCATCGGCGGTCATTGATGAGATGTAGAACTGGCGTATTCTTTTCACCTTGCCTCTGATTTCCCGCGTGTACTGGGTCATGATGACGGCCTTCAGGCCCGGCCAGTGATGGCGTTTTTCCAACCATTCGATGTCTGTGCAAACGGTGTAGCAGCGTGTTTCAAGTCGGCCATGATCGGCATCTGTCGTTTCGCTTTTCCGCAGAAACTCGCCACCGATACCCCGGTCCAGATGCTCCTCAAAGAACAGTTTGACGTCTTCGTGCAAGCTGCCCTGATTACCTTTCAGACCAATGACATAATCTGCGTCTTTGTCCATGATCTGTTGACAGATTTTGCGCTGACAGCCCATGGCGTCGATCGAGATGATCGCGCCTTCAAGCGCCAGTATCTCCAACAGTTTGGGAATGGCTGTAATCTCATTGGACTTGTCCGCGACCTTGCGCTGGCCGAGGACCAGTTTCTGCTCGCAAGACCAAGCCGAGATCATGTGGACCGCACCCGTGTTCGACGTGCTGTCGAAGGATCGCCGAAGCGTCTTGCCGTCAACCGCGACCACGCCTTCAAGCATGTCAGGCAAGCTTGCAACCCAGGGCAATCGACTGAATGAATTTTGGCGTAAATTTTAAGTACAAACCGTGAACATGGTGCGCATTCTCGTGGACTTGAAGTGTCAATTTGTCGATTTTTGCCCATCTTCAGCGCCGCAGCGCCGTTCAGTCGATTGCCCTGGCTTGCAACCCAATTCGTGAAGCTGTTCTGCAAGGCCTCGGGATCGAGACGGGAGAACAGAATACCGAGTTGGTCATGGCTGGGCGTGCCATCCTTGAACGGCAAGAAGCGTCGCAGAAAGTCCAACTTCTTTCGACCGTAGAGGGCGACGGAGGTCCATCCATCCGCACCAGAGATCACAGCGCACAAAACAAGCAGGAATATCTCGTTCAGCGGGTAGATCACTTTCGCCGCCTGACGCGGGTCTGGGATGGCCTCAAAATGGGTCAGAAACTCAGGGATCGAGCGGTCTTTAGGCGCTTCCGACATGAAAATCCTCCAGATACAGGGTCATTTCATGTCTTTGATTCAGAAAAATGCAGCCTTGTCAGCAATTTATTCAGTCGATTGCCCTGACTGGAGCCCGAGACACTGGAAAGCCACTGGCCCGGTGACGGAATGCTGGGCTGCGATTTTGTCTTTGCCGATGGGGAGTTCAATCCGGAAACTTTGGAGTACTCCGCGCTGGAAGATGCATTGCGCTTCGTCTTTCGCACGCTCCCTGCGCTGCGCGACGAGGGATGGGAGGTGATCGAGAGCCCCGCATGGCCCTACCATGTCAGCGACGCGGATGTGGAACTGAGCGTTTCCACGCAGGGGGAAGAGGGTGCGGCTTTTCAGGGCAATGACTGTCCCCATTGACAAGCCCCCAGCTTTGCTGGGGGACCCCTGATGTTCTACATATGAGGAAGATTTCCTAGAGGGTTTCGACCGCTCGAAGCCCTGCAAGGGAAATCTTCCAATGTCATCAGAAACGACAAATCACCTTAACCACAGTACTTGGGAGTGCAAATATCACGTGGTTTTCACGCCCAAATACAGAAAGAAGGAACTTTACGGCTACCTGCGCCGAGAATTGCGTGAAGTATTCCACCGACTATCGCGCCAGAAGGAGTGCTCAATTGAAGAGGGGCACCTGATGCCAGACCACGTGCATATGTTGTTGAGCATCCCACCCAAGCACTCGGTCGCGCATGTGATCGGGTTCATGAAGGGAAAAAGCTCGATCTGGATCGCGCAGAACATCAAGAACCGCCGCCGCAATTTTGCGGGGCATAAATTCTGGGCACGTGGTTATTTCGTCTCGACGGTCGGCGCAGATGAGCGCACGGTGCGAGCTTATATCCAAACGCAAGAGCAACAGGACAAACGCCTCGACGACCTGTTTAACAGGTAATCTGTAACCCCAACCGCTTCGAGCGGTTCAAGCGAAGCGTTTCAAACCTCCACTTCAAGTGGAGGTTATTGGCTTCTGCCTGTGTCACGGACGTGGGCAGTGCGCCGTTCAGCACGAAATCCGTCACCTCGCCAAAGGTGCGTTCGGCCAGTGCTGTCTCATTCGCGCCGGAGGTGCCGCCAAAAGCGATGGTGGGCGAAGTGATGCGGCGCTCCTGAAACGCACGTTCCTCGGCCGCGCGGCGTTCAAGTTCCGCGAGCCGTCTTGCCTCCTCCTCGCGGCGTTGCCGTTCTTCTTCCCGCGCGCGCAGCTCGTCCTCAGTGGGGCCGATGGGTGCGGGAAGGGGGCGGTTGGCTTCAAGCTGCGCGAGTTCAAGGTCCATGCGGAGTTGCTCCAACTCGCGATCGCGCGCCGTGAGCTCATCGCGAAACTGCTGTTGCGCGGCTTCTGACGCCGCTTGTAGCGCCGCGATCTGGGCTGTCAGCGCATCGATGGCTTCTGCGGCAGCGGTGTCTTCCTCGACCACCGGTTCGGGCGCGTTGCGCAACTCCTCGATCTGGGCCTGAAGGGCGGCGAGCTGGGCTAGAAGTTCGGCGTTCGGTTCCACCGGTTCCGGTGCGACCAGAACGACTTCGGGCTCCGGCGGGGGGAGGGTTTCGATGGCGCCGAACCCGTCGCCTTCGTTTTGGAATATGTCCGGTGTGGCCGTGGGCAAGTCTTCCTCTTCCTCGGGTTGGGACATCAGATAGAGCAGTGAACCACCCGCCCCGATCACGAGGACGACGACCAAAGCGAGCAGCGGCGAGCGTCGCGGGGCAGGGGGTGAGCTCGCGCCTTTGCCTTGCTCGAGGGCCGCGAGACGCTTTTCGAGGTCCGCGTTTCCGGTGTCGCTCATGATCCTACCCCCGCAGGCGGTGTGGCCTCGATGCAGACCACCTCTTCTCCGATCCGCAGGACCCATTGCCGGTTCACCCCGGAGACCCGGATCACGTCGTCCTCGGTGGCTTGTGTGTTGACCGTCCGTTCGCGACCATTTGCGTAGCGAAAGATCGCGGGTACCGGCGCGTTCCGCGGGAATTCGAAATACGTAAAGGTCCCATCATCCCAGACGCGGGTTGGGGTGAACTCGGTGCGTTCGCTGGCACCGTAGTTGTAGTTTGGCGCGTGGGCCGCGATGGCACGCGTGGGCCGCGCATTGTCCTCGGGGTAGCGGAACTGCACAACGTAGAAAGTCGGGCTGCGGATCTCTTGGACATTGAAGTAGTAGCTGCGGCGGTTGGTATAAACGGTCACGTTGGTATGGACGCCGCGCGCGACGGGCTTGATCGCGAAGGCCTGGCCGCCCGGCACGCCGTCAATCTCGAAGCCTTCCGTGTCGCCCGCGATGATCGAGCGGATGCTTTCTCCCTCGCCGAACTCGATCGTGGTCACATGAGTAAGCGAGACGTTGAGACGATAAACTTGGCCTTCCTGGTAGGTGGCCAAGCGGACGCGGCTGTCATTGGGGCCACCGCGCGGGATGGCTTCGGCGAAGGCAAAGACCGGCAGCAGGGCAAATAGGCCAGCAATAAAGAGCTTACTGATCAAACTAGTTCTCCAATCTGTCGGAGCGGATGGAATATTCGAGGACCGTAAATCCGAAAGGATTGGTCCAGACCTCGTCGATGGAGCGGCGGGTCTCCGGGCGGAACTCGAAGAGAAGCGTGGCGGTGAAGAGGCCTGTCTGAACCCCGTTGATAGATGTCAGACGCTTGCGCAGGCGGACGGTGGCGCGGTTGGTGCCAATCCGGTTTATGCTGAGGATTTCCACGTCGAGCCGGGCGTTGGGGCCATAAACTGTCGGCGGGTAACTCTCGTTGGCGCTATTCCAGATCTGGCGCAACCCTCTCTCGGCCGCACCGTCCGAGCGACGCAGAACACTGCGGATGCGCAGATCATTGTCGAGCTGGTTATAGACCTCGCGGTCAGTAACGTAGCGGAAGACCTCCGCCTCGATGACCGCCTGGTTGGCTGTGACCGATGATGCACCCACCGAGGCCTCCGGCAGCGCAAAGCCTGTCTCCGGATCATAGGGCACGACAACGGGTGGCGGGTCGACATCGAGGATCGCGACGGCCGCTGCGCTCAGGCATCCGAGGATGCCAAAGATCAGGCCGATGAGCCCAAGGCGCTGCCAGAGCCGCTCACGGCGCAGGGCACCATAGACCAGTTCTTCTTCGATGATTTCCTGCTCACTGACCACCCGTCACTCCTAAACTCATTCCGCTCGCAGGTCCGGCAAGGTGAAATCCATGAAGCGCTGCTCTTCAGCGATCGTCGCGGCATCGATTACACCACCTGTGCCGTCCCCCACCGTTTGAACCGCCTCGAGTTGCCACATGGCCACGAGCGCGATCGCGAGTTCCGCCGTCACGCGCGTGTTGAGATCGACGCTTTCCTTAAGCTCGTCCATGTCATCGATCAGCCCGACAAGCCGGTTGACGCGCTCCAGCGACTGGCCCGCGTCCTCGTAGCTGTTCTGGGCTGCGGCCGAGACGAGTGCGCCGGTCGTGGCTTGCGTGGCCACGCGGTTGGCCCCGGGATTTCCGCTCGTGGCCATTTCCGAGAGCGTGTCATTGTCAAAACCGAGATCGGCCAGGACACGGTCCATCTGGGTTTCGATCTCGCCCGCGCCTGAACCAGAGAGGCCAGAGAAATCCCCCGTTTTGATAGCTTCTATGGTGGCGAGGATGTCTCCGAATTCCTGATCGAGCAGGCCGTTGAGCTCGTCTTCCATCTCGGTGCGGATGATTTCCGGCAGTTCAGCGAGACGTGTGAGAGCTTCGTAGGTTCTTTGCAGCTCCGCGAGTTGGTCCGTGAGTGTGGCAAGTTGTTCGCGGAGCTGCGTCAGCTGCTCGTTTTCCAGGATCTCGTCTTCGATCATCTGCCGGAGCTGCTGGATGTTTTGGGCGATGTTCTGGGTGTCAACGACGGGTACGCCTTGCGCCATGGCGGGAGTGAGGGTGGCGAAATGCAGGCCAATCCCAAGCGTCATGGCAAAGGCCTTTCTCAAGAGTAGATGTCCCATCATTCAATCTCCCTGATCGTGAATTCCATGAAGGTGCCCTCGGCCATGCGGGCGCAGGCCTGCGCGAGCTCTTCTGCAGAAAGCACGCGGGTTCGCGCCGCTTGAAGCCGGATGCGGGCTGCGACGAGGCGTACGAGTTCTGCGCGGGCATAGGTGTTGAGTGCGATGCTTTCCTGCACGTCTTCCGTCTCTGAAATCCGCTGGACGATGTCTTGGATGCGCAGGGCAGCCTGCCGGATCGCGGCGGGCGAGTTGTTGCCATAGAAAGCCGCGCCATGCCCGGTGATCGAGAGGTTGGCATTTGCCAAAAGCGCGGGATCAATTGTGCCGAGCGCTTCAATTCCACCAATGCGGCTCAGATAGAGATTATAGCGTTCGGGGATAACCTGGACGTAGTGCTGGGTCTCGGCGAATGGTGGCACGCCGCCATACTCAAAGACCCGGCCCGGCCCCGCGTTGTAGGCCGCGAGCGCGTTGATGATATTTCCATCGAAGGTGTTCAGTTGCGTTGCGAGATAGCGCGCGCCGCCATGCACCTGCAGATAGGGGCTGTCATAGTATTCCGGGTTGATGCCGAGATCGCTGGCGGTTCCGGGCATGATCTGGGTGAGGCCGAAGGCGCCGACCGGTGAGCGCGCGCCGATGGTGAAACGGCTTTCCTGCCATATGAGTGCCTGTAGAAGGGCCCGCCATTGAACTGTGGAGAGACCCGCGCGGCCAACTCCCGCAAAGCCGCTGGTTTCCTGGGCCACGCGGATGATGAGCTGCTCGATGGTCTCGGAAGCATCCCCAAACATCTGCGCGCCGCCGGGATTGGGATCGATCTCAGCACTACCGTAGACTGCATCCACGGAGCGGTCCGGATCTCCGCTGCCGTTCTCCAGCCCCGAGACCATGGCCGGCAGTCCCTGACCGCCAAAACTTGTCTGGGCATCGAGGATACGTTGCAGGGTTTCCAGCTGTTCGCGTTCGATCTCGGCGATGAGTTCGCGCACGGAAAGTTTGTCAGCCTGAATCGCCAGGTCGGCGTCGCGATCGCCTGTTTCGACGATATCACGCGCGGTTAGCCCGCTGTCATTGGTCGGCACACCTTGGGACAAGGCGATGCCTGGCAGCAGGCAAAGCGCAAGGATATGGGTCAGCTTAGGCCTCAACATCACCCCCAGGAGCACTGAGGGGCGTGAAGCTGCAATCCGGTGCGAAGTTGTCTGTTGAGGCCAGGAAGGTGAAGCAGTTGGCCTGCGGCTCTTGGTACTGTGCGCAGGAAGCCAAGGCGCCGAGCGCGGCGAGAAACAACAAAATACGTGTCATGAAAGTCTCCAGAAATCAGGGCGGTCGCGGTAATCGATGCCGACCAGTGCCTCGCCCTTTTCCATGCCGCCGAGGATGGTGAGATTGGGCCCGAGGGCGCTGAGATCGGCATCGACCACGATCGAACCCTGGTCGTCGCGGATGAGGGCGAGACGGCTGTCGCTGCCGGTGTTGAGAAGCACGTCGAGTTCCTTCTCATAGAGGTTCAGCATCGCGTAATCGGCAGCATGGGCGCGGATGTTCGGAAGCAAGATTTGCGTCGGCACGGCCTCGACGATGGTCTTGCCGGTCCGCGTGCGTTCCAGTTGGCTAGCGTATTGCGTCATCATCACCGCGACGGTGTTCTGCTTGCGCGCGGTCACGAGCCAGTTCGACAGCCGCTCGGCGAAATACGCGTTGTCCAGCGCCTTCCAGGCCTCATCGATCACGATGATGGTGGGGCGGCGGTCCTCGATCTCGCGCTCGACCCGGCGGAAGAGATAGGAGAGGACCGCCATGCGTTCCTTTTCCGCCTCGCTGTCGAGAATGCCGGTGAGATCGAACCCGACCACATCGCCCTCCAGCGAGAAGGTGTCTTCCAGCGTCTGCCCGAAGATCCAGCCGTAGCGGCCCTCTTCGGTCCATTCGAGCAGGCGCTGGTGCAGATCGCCACCGTCGTCGGTGGAGACAAAGAGCGATGCGAAATCCCGCCAGTTCCGCAGTGCCGGGTTTGTGGCCTGCGCGTTCTGGCGCACGACTTCCTGGATGCGGTTGGTCTGCGCAGGCGTTAGCGGCTTGTCGGCGCGATAGAGCAGGGTGGCAAGCCAGTCCGAGAGCCAGGCGGTGCCGCGCGCATCGGTCTCGGTCCAGAGCGGGTTGAGGCCCGTGGGTTGGCCGGCTTTGAGCGATGCGTAGCGCCCGCCGTTGGCGCAGACCGCCATCTCCATACCAAGACGGTAGTCGAAGACGAAGATCCGTGCCCCTGCGCGACGGGCTTGCGTCATGAGAAAAGCCGAGAGGACCGACTTGCCTGACCCGGGTCGTCCCATGATCAGCGTATGCCCGCTGGTCGGTTCTTTGTCGGGCGAGCCTTGCTCGTGATAAGAAAACCGGTAGGCGCTCTGCTCGGGCGTGGGCAGATAGGTGATTACCTTCCCCCGGGGGGTTTTCTCAGCAGGCTTGCCAAGCTGCGTCCGATGAAACGCCGCGAAATCCGCGAAGTTGCGATTGGTGATCGCGCTGGCACGGACGCGCTTGGGCTGATTGCCGGGATGCTGGCTGAGGTAGTGGGCTTTGGCCGCGACCCGCTCGCCAATCATCTTCACGCCTTCAGCGGCGGCAGCGTTGACGATCTCGGCGCTGAGCGTTTGCAACTCGTCCAGCGTGTCGCAGAAGATCGTCACCACCATGTGGTGCTCGCCGAAGCTCTGGCGTTTGGCCTCGAGATCATCGGCGGCAACGTCGAGCGCTTCCATCAGCGAAAGGGCGGCGTCCTGACTGGCCTGCATCTGGCGCTTTTGCCGCTTGATGCGACCCGCCATGAGGTTCGAATTAATCGGCGTGCAGGAGTGCATGACGATCATGTCGACCGGCAGATTCAGCATGTCGAACATGGTGCAGGAGGTGGCTTCGGAGTATTCCCCGATGGTGAAACTCTTGCCGTAGCGATGCCCCACGACACCCTCGGAAAGCTCGAAGTGATCGCCTTGGAACGTCACTCGCGTGTTGGCGACATTGAAAGACAAAAAGCCGTAGATGTTGGCCGGATAAAGCGGCAATTCCTGTCCGGTGTTGAGGGCACCCAGGAAGCCGATCAACTCACCGCTTTCGGAAGTCAGCACTCGCGGGTTCAACTCTGTCAGGCCTGACACGAACACACTCACGGCCTCGCCCAATCGGCGAAGGCGTTTCTCGGTTGCTTCTTTCAGCCGGTCTGGAGCGCTGCGGTTGAGAAACGGCAGGACGCTTTTGGGAGGTGGGCGATGGATGACCGTGAGCGTCAGGGTCTTGTCGCGCAGGCCAATGCTCTCGAGCTTCTTGCGCCAGAGCCGGTCGACCTCGCCCGCAAAACCGTCTTCGCGCAGGGGCTCGAGGTCCGGTGTGATCGCCTTCGAGACCTTGTGGACGTAGTAGCTGAACTCCGGTCCCAGCTGCGCGATGATCCGGGCAAAAAGCGCGGTCACCTTGTCGAGATAGGCATCATCCGTCGTGTAGCTGTTGACCCCATCGAGGCGGATGCACTGGAAAAGCTCGTTGACCCTGGTCCGCACGGTCCGGTCATCGACAAGGCTGACATAGGGCAGCATATGCGCGAGGCGGGTCTCTCGGGCATACCAGTCCGGCGTCATGGTCCGGGGATCGAGTGTTTCGTCCATGGCAGTATTAGGGCGCATAGCTGTCCCCGCCATGGATCGAGCGGTTCCGCGTCGGCGGTGTTTCCTGCAGCGCGGTCATCATCACGTCGATGAAGCGCGGATCCCAGTCCGCGGCCTTCCAAAGCACCGGATAGAGCAGGGCGGCCACGCCCAGCACCGCAATGTGCTGGACCCAGACGAAGAGGAGCACCGAGCCGAAGAGCCAGACCATCGCATACATGATGGGCAGGCCCAGAAGCTTCGGCGGCCGCACGAGGCCGAGAAAGAGAGGCGCGCGCTCAGCCACCAGCAAAGACCGCGGCAACAATGGTGGGAGCGGCGGCAACACCAGCGATGCCAACAAGCACCCAGAGCGCCTGCCGCAGATCGATGATATTGAAGAACCAGCTCAAGAAAACACCGAGCACGGCGAGCGTCGCGATGACAACGCCAAGCGGGCCGGTCAGCGCATCTACGATACCTTGCAACAGGCTCTGGATCGGAGAGAGGTCGATGCTTTGCGCGAGGGCGGGTTCGGCAATGAGCAGGAAGAGCGCCAAAAGAGCGATAAAGTGGTGTGAAATCTGTCTCATGAATTGAATCCTTCCAATCGGGCCACGACGGCCATGACGCGAGCCACGTGGTTCTGAGTTTCGCGGTAGGGCGGGATGCCGCCATGTCGGCGGACTGCATCCGGTCCGGCGTTGTATGCGGCAAGAGCAAGACGCGGGTTCCCGAAAGCCTCTAACATCGTCGCGAGGTAGCGCGCGGAACCGTCAAGGTTCTGCAGTGGATCACGCGGATCGACGCCGAGGTCCCGCGCCGTCGCGGGAATCAATTGACCAAGGCCAATGGCGCCTGCGCTCGAGACCGCATCCTGCCGGTAGGCACTCTCGACCTCGATATTGGCGCGGTAGAGGGTCAGCCAATCGCGAACTGAGAGATCCGCGCGGCGCAGCCCGGGATGACCGGCGTAACGAATGGCGGTGGCCTCGATGGCCGCCAGAACATCGGCGCGGGGCAGGGGAGCGGGCCGCGAGAGGGCTGCTATCTGGATTTCGTCTGGCTCTGTGACCCGTTCACCCAAGATTGCCAGCTCATCAGCCGCCGAACCCTGGCCAATGCCGTCATTGTAGTTGCGGGCAAAGCTATTCTGGGAGCGGGACGGAGTCAGAGAACCATCGCTCTCCATGACCAGTACCATCTGCGCATCGGCGGAACCCGTCAGGAACCAGAAAAGGAGAAGGCTACTTGCTGCCGCCCTTGTCGGTTGCAGCCAGCTTTTGTGTCGTCCGCTGGCCTTCCTCGAGCGGGACATCGGCATGAGAGAAACCGATGCCGATAAGGAAGGAGACCACGCCCGTGATGGTTTTGAACTCGCGGATCTTGATGTCGTTATAGGTCGTCCGGGTGCGGGCAGTGACCAACAGCTTCTCCACGCCCTCGTCAGAGACAACACGCATGATCCAGACCCCGTAATAACTTGGGCCTTTCTTGTGTGCCGACTCTTGGCACAGGATTTCAGCGCTATAACCACTTTCCACGAGCTCGCGGAAACGTGCTTCCGTAACCACATTTGGTGCTTCGATGTCCCAGTTCATGGCCCGGCTCACGCTTTCTTCAAACGCGCAGCGTCCGGGCATTTCTTCTTGAAGCCCAGAGCTACGATAGTATATCATCAACCGCAAGATATATTTATGGATGTGCGGCTACACTGTGGTTACACATCCAATAGGCATGCAACGGGGAAATGATCAAGTTTTTATGGGTTTTCATAACTTTAGGTTGAACATCGGAAGTTGTTTTTGCACGATTGCAATGTCTCTGTTTCCCGTGCTCACAGTTGAAGCTGCGCCTTGCAATCCACCTACGGTCCCCTTCGTCCCAAGTGACAATTCGCCAAGGAGAGAGTTTGCCGAGCTCATAAAGCGGGACTTTGAAGCCTACTTCGAGGATGTTCAGGACTACTTCAGATGCCTCAATGAGGAATACGCGCGAGCCTTTGAAGAAGCGCAAAATGCCAGCCGCCACTATGCGCAGTTTTTGCAGAAAGTCATTGGGGAACGGCCAGAGCGTTGATGTTGCCTGCCCTGCGCCGCGTTCGCTGTTTCGTGCAATTGCGGTCTCCAGACAACCGCCATCAACCAGCTATGGTCGCGTCATGAAGCTTTTGACTGACGCTGTGACGCCATTGAGATAGGATAACAAAAATAGACGATTAACCATTGCCGATCAGTAAGTGAGAACACTTTGAACAATTTGCCACTCTTACTCGTTTCTTTGTTTCTTTTTGCACCGCTTTCATTTGCGGCTCAGGCGGATCCATTAGATCTCAATATTGCGGCAGATGGTGACAGTGCGCGCGAAGCCGTTGACCTCTATACGCAGAGGGTTCAGTCCCGGAACCCAGAAATCACCTTTGACAACCTGACCGGCGTTGCACCGGCTCGAGATCTTCAGGAGTTCCTCGAGCAAGAAGTACTGGATGTGGCTGTGATACCCTTCAGTGCGTTCCGACTCCTGGCGCAAAGCCCTCTTCTGGACGAATTTCTTGCTGAAGATGCGTCCGGTGTGCGGCGCGCAATCGAGTCGGAAGTTGGGGCTTTCGAAAAACACTTGCTTGAGCAGCAAGGATTACGAGTGCTTGATATTTGGCATGTGTCATCGACACTGCTTGCCTCAACAAATGATTTGTCCTCTGTGTCGACACTCCAGGGTCGGCAGGTCGCAGGTTTCAGTGCAGACAATCGGACTTTCTTGGCAGAGGTCGGTGCGGTCCCGCGTCAGATTGCCTTTGCTGAGGTCTTCACGGCTCTCGAACGCGGCGCATTGGACACGTCCGCTGTTCCCTATGATGACCTGAGCGATCGGCTTGGTTTCACTTCTTTGGTGACGAACTATGTCGATCGCATATACCGACCACAGCTCTATGCCGTTGTCATGACGCGCGAACGTTGGGAGCAGCTCGGTTTCCTTGAACAAATGGCGCTTACCGACGCAGCGCGCGAGACTGGCGAAATGCTGAGCAATCAGTTGGACCTGGATGCAACTGCTTTCAAAACCAGTGAACTTGCACGGGGGGCAGTTTTCGCCGCGTGGGATGCGGACGATCTGGACGTGGTCGTCGCCGCCAATCTGGCAACACGGCGGACCTTGGGAGAGAACGACGGAGAAACACTAGTTCGGATCGCTTACGCCTCCGCAGACCCTCAAGCGTTGGTCGGATTGCCACCTGATGACGATCGAGGACTGCCCCAAGCGCAAGTCTCTGTACGCTTTGTCACCAATCGAAGTCCGGTTGTGGGCGGACAGGGTGGCTCGTTCTTCTCCGCGAGGCGGAACAGCAGCGATTCGGTTGCCGGGGATGCAACTATCCGCCTCCTCGCAGGGCGCACCTATGGCGCAGACCTCAAGGACGTCACAGAGGTTTTTAGTATTGCCGTTGAGACTGACCAGGACGCAATTACTGAGATGATTGATGCGATTGCTGCGGATGGTCGGCCAGTGGTTCTCTTCGTTCACGATTACAACAATGCGTTTTCAGACGCACTTCGGCGCGCAGCAACAATCCAGCAAGACATTGTTCCTGATGCGCAGGTCGTGAGTTTCACATGGCCGAGTGACGGCAGCCTGCTTGGATACGGTTATGATGCGTCTTCGGTTGATTTCGCTGAATCCGACTTCAAAGGCTTTATGAGTGCGCTTCAAGACCGGGTTCCGGGCGAAACCATCCACATCATCGCACATAGCATGGGCACACGGCTCGTCGTCGACTACTTTGAGAGTCTGAAGGATGCGGGTACCGATCCAAACGCATCCCGCATCGGACATCTCGTTTTTGCTGCATCTGATATTGCGCAAGACAAATTCAGAAAGGCCTTGGAGCCACCATTAGGTGCTCCGAGTTTGGGGCTGGCAAAATACACGACCTCGGTCACGGTCTACTCTTCCGCCCATGATCGTGCCTTGCGATTGAGCCATGAGATCCACAACGACAAACGGTTGGGTCTCTCCGAAGAAGATACCATTCTCCTCGATCCCGAAATCGTATCGATTGATGCCTCTGCGATCGATCCCGCCAAGTGGTATCAAAAGTTCAGTTTCGCGACCCGGCACAGCTATGTGTTTGATAAATTCGACGGCGTCACGGATCTACGTCAGCTGTTCGCTGGAGACAATCCGAGCATGCGGACAGGTCTGGTCGCGGTGCCCCGAGATGGGATGGAATACTGGCAGATGCGCGGCGAGTGAGTGTTTTTGCTCACCTTGAAGAGTGTCGAAAGACTGGTTCGGAAAACGAGGTGCTTAGGTTTGCAGCACGATTCACCTTCTGCAGCGGGCGAAAGCTAGTGTTCCGCAATTGTAGAGCGGCGTTCATCTGACGTTCATCTTTCTGGCCGGATGGAATTCATCTTTGAATGGGAGACATCGCCGCTTCAGATACATAAAGTGGTGCAGTATCACTCATGTAGGCACATTGGATGTACGCGCGCTGTCTAGTCGAAGAGTTGTTGAACCTGGGCTGCCGCATATTGCGCTGCACGCAATTTGTTACGATCTGCATCGTTTTCACAAACTTCGGGCTTTTCTCTGGTTCCGCATCCGCCCAATCCGCCAGCTTCAGATCGGTCGATAGCAATTCCGATGGTGTTTTGACCTTCGATGAATTGTTGGCTGAGTTCGGTCGCGCTGGAGCGAACCGGTTGTTGCAATCTGCGGATCACAACGGCGACGGGCGTATCACGATATCCGAGCTTCGACGTGGTCCCGATGATGAAGACCGGCAGAGTGATCAGCGGCCGGGGTCCAGTTCTGATCCGGACGATGACCGGGACGACGGCGATGACGGTGGGGGTGATGATGGCGGAGACGACGCCGGCGATGACGACTAAGCAATCGTCGGCTTCTTGGTTGGGTCTTATCCGCGCACTGACCACTTCTATGTTCATCGGACATTCATCTGTTCGCATAACGCTGTTTCATCAAGCTGCCGGATAACGATCACGTTGACCCGCGACATTGGGTGCATCCAAACGCTGCAGCTTAAGGAGATGTGCAGATGCCCAAGATGACCCCATTCACCCCGGCCCTATGCGACATCGCAAAATGGGCTTTTACAACCCGCCGTGTGAACCGCAACGATGTGCGAGGCGTTTCCAGCACCTATTCTGGCGCCAAGGCCGGTGATCTACTGCTGTGCGAGATCACTGAGATCGGTCAGCATAAAAACATCCAGTTGGCCGACCGCCGCATGTCCACGAGCTACCCCGGCGATCTGGTCGTACTTTGCCTCGGCGATCGCTACGCCCCCGATCAGTTCCTCGCGAGTGCGATCATTGATGACGACAAGATCGATCTTGTCGCAGGTGGCGGTGTTGCGGGCCGTGTTGATGCATCACATGCCAAAATGAGCAGCCCGACACGGTTGAAGCCAATGGGGCTCCTGACCGGAGCACGTGGTCAAGTGCTGAACGTGGCGGACTATGCCCTGCCGTCAATCCCAGCAAACAACGATGTGACGGTGATCGGTGTCTTTGGTGCATCGATGAATTCCGGTAAGACCACGGCTGCGACGAGCCTCGCACACGGTCTGCTCCGGTCGGGCTATGCGGCGGCGGGTGTTAAGGCCACCGGAACTGGTGCCTTTGGTGACTTCAACAGCTTCGAGGATGGTGGCGCACCTGCGCTCGACTTTACTGACGCGGGCATGGCGACGACCTTCCGGATGCCGCTGGAACGGATTGAGGCGGGCTTTGACAATTTGGTGGCCACTGCCGCGGCCCGCGGCGCGGAAGTGGTTGTGGTCGAGATTGCCGACGGTGTGTTCCAACAGGAAACCCGGCAAATCCTCAAGTCTTCCCGCATTCGCGACCGTTTGGACGGTATTCTGTTCGCAGCACCCGATGCGCTCAGCGCCATGGGTGGAGTGACAGTCCTCAAGCGGATCGGTCTTATACCTTTTGCAGTATCCGGCATGGTTAGCTGTTCGCCGCTTGCGTCTGCCGAAGCCGCCGAAGTCACCGGGCTGCCCATCCTGTCCCGTCAAGACCTTTGGTCGCTCGAAGCGATTGCTCTGCATGTAGCACCTCTGATACGGCGCAAACCAGAAGACGTGGCGGCATGAGATCTCTCCCACCTCTCGTCACATGGGATCGCGCATTGAGCGCGGTCCTTGTTGTGGGCTGCGGTATCGTCCAAGCCGTTGCGCTCGCCGTCGCGGCTTTCGCCACGCGTGATGCTTTTGCTGCGCTACATGCGCGGCAACCACTCGCCCTCGCCACAGTTCTGGAACTCGCTGTTGCCGGAACCACCGCCGCACTGTGCCTCTTTCTGTCCCGCAGGCAGGCGGAAAGCCTGGGCCAGAGCTACGCGATTGCGCTTCGCAGCATTCTCTACAAACAAATCGCTTCCCTGCCAAAAGCCCGACACGCCCAGCGTCGCACAGGGGCATTATCACTGCGCTTTGTCGGCGACCTCTCTGCAGCACGGCTCTGGTTTGGACGCGGCTTGCCTGACGTGCTGACGGCCATGATCGTTCTGCCGGGCGCAGTTGCGATTATCATGTCACTCGACGCTGGTCTCGCGCTTGCAGCTATGGCTCCGATTGGCCTGTCTGTGCTGTTGATGGCGTCGCTCGCTTGGCAGCTTGAACAGCGTCATCAACGCCTGCGCAAACGCCGCGCCAATATTGCCATTTCGATGATCGAGCGAATTTCAATTGCGCCTGAGCTGGACCTGATGGGTCGGACAGGAAAGGAACTACGGTCGCTGGACGAACAAGGGAAAGCACTGCATGCCGATGCAGTTGCTCGGCGAGGCCGGACAGCAGGATTGCAGGCGATTTTGCAAGCAGGTCTGGCCTCGGCCGGGTTGGCGATTCTATGGGTCGCAAGCAATGGCACAATGACCCCAGCAACCGTCGCGGCCAGCCTTTCTGTACTTGCGATTGTCGCTATGCCTATCCAGGATCTTGCCGCCGCATGGGACCGTTACTGCGCCTGGTCTGTTGCCCGCAAGAAGGCGTTAAGGCTGCTGGATGAGCTCACCCTGACGAGGAATACGCGGTGCTGCGAAAAACCTGTTGCCGTAAGCCTGACAGGTTACGTTAACCTCATCGCAAACGCAGGAGCTGTAACCAGACTGACGGGTCCGAACGCTGCGAAGCTGGCCCATGTCATCGTCGGATTGGATCACGACCCGAACTTGCGCGTCGATTTTGGTGAGAACGCCACGCCTCATGTCTCTTTTATTGGGGATACACATATCGGCCTGCAAGGCAGCCTACGACGCTCCATCACGATGAGCACACGCAAGCGGCCAGACGATGCAGCGATTTCAAACATCTTGAAAGCGTTTGGCCTCTCAGATTTGCTAGACGCGCCGCGTGGCCTCAACCAGCGCATCGGCGAGAATGGCAAGGGCCTCTCAGCAAACCAGACTTTGCGTCTCGATTTGGCGCGTGCGGTCCTTGGCAAATCAGACGTCATCGTAATAGCGTCCCTCCGATGGGCGGCAGAACCTAACCAAGCCATTTTGCTCGAAACACTGCAAAAACTGTCCCCGGCCACCATCATAATCGCCGAAGGGATAAGTCACTCTAACTCTTTGACAAATTCGAAGGTCACCTGACATGCGATCCACAACTCTCTTCGGTGTTTATGCCGCCGTTATCGTCGCCCTGATCGGTGGACTTTCGGGCTTGACACTCTATAGCCTGGAGAAGTCTCGATGGTGGGACGCGCGTATGCAATTGGCGCAAGAGTCCTATGGGTTGCACCTGCAACTCGAGTCCAATCTTTTTCGGCTTTTCAAACAACATGGCGACGCCCTTCTTATCGGTGATCGAGATGGTGGCTCGGGAGAAGCCGAGTTGCAGGCAGAGATCACCCAAAACCTTGCTGACATTCGCAACGTCATTGCACGCGAAATCCAGATGGTGGGCGAAGAAGAGTTCGAGGAGCTCCAATTGCTCGATGACATCGAAAACGACATTCGGGCAATTAATAGGGCGATCGCTACGCTCACTGAAAGCGGTGACCCGATTGACACCTTCATTCAGATTGAGCGGCTAGCCGCTCTGCTTGATGGCGACATCGACGAGCAATTGGACCGAAAAATCGAGGAGGCGCTCGAAGAAGAACTGGAAGAAGTCAACGAAGTGATCGTTGAAGCCGCTGTAATCCGTTCTTGGAATGAAAAACTGGTCTACGGCATTCTGGTAACTGCCGCCGCAGTACTTTCCGTTGGCCTTTTTTCGTTTAACGGGCAGATCAGACGCCCAATTTTGGTTCTGCAGAAGAGCATCGAAGAGCTACGGAAGGGCGAGTATGCAGAACAAATCCAGCTTGGCGGCAGCAAGGAGTTCCGAGAACTCGGAACAGTCTTGAGTGACATGTCCAGCACCCTGGGAGAACGAGAGGTCTCACAGGCCGAGCAAAAGCGCCGGCTCGAAGACGCTGTTTCGAAGCGTACTGCCGAACTTCAGCAACTGATCAACAAGTTGGAAACCGGTGAGGAAAACCGCAAACAGCTTATGGCCGATATCAGCCACGAGTTGCGCACGCCTCTTGCGATCATCTTGGGTGAAGCGGATGTAACCTTGCGCACCTCTGGCAGCCTGAACGATGATGTATCGGATGCACTGGCGCGTATCCGCGACAGTGCCAAACATACCAATCAGATCGTAGACGATATGCTGACCGTCGCGCGGTTCGAGGCTGGCCAGCTGCGCCTCGATCGGAAAGAAGCTGATCTCCGCAAGATCATTCACGATGCTGTTGCCATGTTCCCGGGACAGGTCGAGATCTCCGGACCAGATACTCCCGTAATGGTTCCCGTGGACGAAGTCCGACTGCGTCAATCTGTTCTTTCATTGCTGCAGAACGCACGTCGATATGGAGGCCCCACAATCACAGCGACAGTGGAACAAAGTAGCGACGGTTTCCTAATTTCCGTGGAGGATGACGGTCCCGGCCTCAGCTCTGCTGAAAAATCGCAGGCATTCGATCGATTTTTCCGGGGGTCCAATGCCTCGGGGCAGGGATCGGAAGGTAGCGGATTGGGTTTGCCTGTGGTGAAATCCATTGTCGAAGCACATGGTGGTTCAGTTGAATTGTTGGATGCAGAACCTGGAGGTTTGCGCGTTGTGATTACTCTGCCAAAGGAACCACGGATCAAATTGATTGCCTCCGGACCAACGACGCGAAAATCGGCGTAGTCTCACTGTTGGGTAGAAAGACATGAATATTCTTTTGGTCGAAGATGAGACGCGGGTTGCGGATTTTATCCGACGCGGCCTGTCAGCAGAGGGTTGGTCGGTGGACCATGCGGCTGATGGCGAAGACGCACTCGAACATGCAGCAGCAAATAGCTACGATGTGATCCTATTGGACCTGATGCTGCCGGGTATTCAGGGACAGGACGTTTGTCGCAAGTTGCGTGCACGCAAGTCCAAGATTCCGATCCTCATGCTGACCGCCCTCGACAGTCCCGAAGAAAAAGTTGATGGACTGAAGATGGGGGCCGATGACTACCTCACGAAACCGTTCGACTTTGACGAGTTGATTGCCCGCATCGAGGCGTTGCACCGCCGCGCGAATGGTTATGCGTCTGATGTCTGTGAGAACGTACTTGCCAACGGTAACCTGGTCTTTGACCGGTCATCGCTGCAGGTGACAGTGAATGGTACAGAAGTCGAATTGTCCAAGAAAGAACGCGACCTGTTGCTATTGTTCCTGACAAACATCGGCCGTGTCCTTTCGCGCGAGCGGATTCTCAACTCGGTCTGGGGCCTGAACGCTGATCCGCTGACCAATGTCGTCGACGTCTATGTTGGCCGCCTCCGCCGGAAAATCGGTGCAGAAGGCGAACGGATCGTAACTCTGCGGAATGTGGGCTACAGAATGAGTTGAATTGTCTGCGAACGCGACACTTATTGTACCACGACAGAAATAATGCCCAATCCGGAAGAAGCCGGAAGTATCCGGATGAAACCGGATGAGATGCCCGAAACCGCGCAAAACGAGGGGTTTGACGGGGATGTCCGGTCGGCAGGTTGGACAGTGTAAAAACCGGGCCTGCGACGGTGATTTGCCCAATTCTGCGCCATGAGGCGTCAGGATCGCCTGGAACCGGTGATTTTTTCGCGGCGTTTACGGGGCTTTAATCGGCGCTAAAATTCCCGTTGAAGGCTCGTATTCCGGGCGATGCTCTGGCTGCCTTCGCTGACGGCCTGTCTCTTGCGTAAAGGCTGGTGATCGGGGTATTGAGGGCTTTGGCACCGGAGTCATTCGTAAGGGCCTCATGCCTTCGGGCGAGCGCGGGATTTACGGCCCGCCCGGTGCCGACCTTAATCCTTTTTGCGATCTATGCCTTCCAGATCAAGGCGCGCCGCTGTCAGGTTTCGCGGTCGCGCCCTGTGCAGGCTTTGCAGGAATGTCTCGTGCCGGTCAGCGGTGGACTTGATCACGGCGCACCAGAGTTGGCCGTTGATTTCGAGATAGGCGATGGCATGGCGGGCCCGGCTGGCGTGGAACAGCTCGCCTTCATCGAGAATGCGCTGCACAAGCCCGTAGGTGTCTGGTCCCAACTCGCCGTGCCTGTCGCGCTGTTTTTGGGCGGTGCCGCTGCTGAGGCGCAGGGTGCGTGAGTTGCCGCTGATGGCGCTCCTGAGATCATCCTCCACCACGGCCACTGGCCAGTCACCGGGGGCATGGCGGGCCAGACGATCTGCGGCGTTCTGCTTTTGCGCCTGCTTGAGGAAGTGCTGGAAAGGCCGTCCGGTCCAGGGCTGGCCGATGGCGGCGCGGGCCAGATCGGGCGGTGCGGTATCGATGCGGTCGATGAGCCGGTTGGCGGCTGCCTGGTTGGCATTGATCAGCCCGACATTGTGGCCAAAGCCCGGATCGATGCCGCGTGGGACCTTCAGGGTTTTGCCTGTGCGACGGTTTACCCAGTCGCGGGTGTCATTCCATCCTTGAGGCGGATGCGCGGAGAGGGTGTAGCCGAAGTCGTCCAGATCGTCTGCGCTGAGTTGCTGCACGGTGCAGCGGCAGTTCCAGCCATTGGGCGGGAAATGGGTTTTCCAGAAGGGGTGATCCCATCGCAGAACGATGCCGTGCCATGCGGCGTGTTTCGGGCGCACCCGGCTGTCCTGGACGGTGACATAGCGCAGATAGGGCCGGGCCTCGGCCACGCGTTCGATGCGCTCCCACTGGCCCCGTGCATAGGCCATGCGGATATTGGTGTCGAAGATGATGCGCAACCGGCGCGGGCTGCCCAGTTGCACCATGCGGGTTATACCATCCTCGGGATCGGTCACGGGCTGGCGTCCCCACCATCCCTTGCGCCGCAGGGTGGGTTCCAGGCGCTTGTAGAACGTCTCGAAGGTGGTGCCTTCGGCGAGGGCCTCGTCAAGGGCTGCTGCGATGTCTTCCAGGATATCGAGCCGCATGGCCTTGGCGACGGTGAAGGAGCGCAGGTGTTCTTCGGCTGCGGTGTCGAGCCAACTGTAGCCGACATGGACTCCTTTTGCGCGGAAAAACCGCACCGCCTCGGTGGGCGGCAGGGGTTCGAAGACCGGCTCAGCCATCGCCGGTATCAGGCAATCCGGCATCGCCGGAGAGGAAGGCGGCAAAGCCCATGCGGCGCAGGGTTTCGGTCAGGGTGGCATCATCCATCCGGTGCATCATGTCGGCGAGGCGGGCGCGGGCGGTGCTGAGATCGCCGCTGTCTGCAAGACCTGCGAGCAGCGGCGCGATGACCGGCTCCATCAGCGGCTCCCAGCCCTCATCGCGGGTCAGCGCGTCGATGGCACGGTCGATGGCGTCCCCCCTGTCACCCCCGTCGGGTGGGTCTGCGCGGGTCCGGGCAAGGCGGGCGCGCGCCGTGGTTGGTGCGGGGTTTTGTGGCGGGGTGTGTGCTGTGTTGTCTGCCTCTGGCCTAGGGCTGCCACCGAGGATTTCCGCCTGTGGTCCGGGCTCGGAAAACCCCAGCATGGCGCGCACTTCGGCGGCATCGACGCGCAGCCCGGGCAGCTTGGAGAGCATATCGGCCACAAGCGCGGGATCGGCCTGTTCCTCGCGCCCGATCATGATGCGGGGATAGCCGCGCGGGCCGGGATCGCCTCTGTTGAGCGCAACGATGGGGCGGGCCACATCGCGGGTCAGCGTGGCGGCGAGCTGGCGGGCATCCGCGCGTTCGATATCGTGGCGCACCGCGTCATGGACCTGGCCGAGCGCATAGGAGCCTGAGCCGCCCTGACCGGCATCGGTGGTCAGCGTCTGGCCCAGCACGGCCTTGGACACTTGTGCATCGAGATAGGAGAGCAGGTCCCTGTAGAGATCGGAGGAGGCGCGCACGGCCTGGGAGGTGATGAACTCGATGGACATGCCTTCGGGGATGATGGCGCAGGCATCGGTGGCAATGTCGCGCACGGCGCGCATCAGGATGTCGCGTTCGGCAGGCATGGCCCCCTTGTGGTATTTGCCCACGCGCAAGGGCTGGCCATAGGCTTCCACAAAGCGCACCCAGTCGCGGGAGGTGTAGGTCTTGAAGAGCCAGGCCCATGCGGCCGCGCGGGCCAGCCCGCCCCGGATCGGCAGGCCGGACTTGGCCTGGTGGACATGGGTGACGAACTTGCCCGGCTCCAGCGGCACCAGCCCCGGTGTGCTGTCCGGGGCGCTCTGTGCCTCGGCGCGCACCATCAGGGTCTGCCCGCGCGACGGGTCAAACTCGAACCAGCGCGGCAGGCGGTATTCCAGGCGCGCGGGCTGCCATTGCCGGGCGGAGAGGTCCCAGATGATCTCGCAGACGGCAAAGCCTTTGCCGACCGCATCCATCAGCGAGAAGATCTCATCCTCAAGCTCGGTGCGCTCCACCCAGGCGCGCACTTCGGCCGCATCCGCTTCGGCCTCTGTGCTGTCATCGGCGGGCGCGACCGTGACCGCAAGCTGGCTGACCTGGCGGCGGCGGGTGGAGAGCACTGCGAGATAATGCAGGTCGCGCTCTTCCATTTCCTCGGCCAGATCGAGAAAGGCGCGCGCATTGCCCTGTTCGGCCTCACGCAGGATCACGGCGAGGCGGGCGGGTGTCAGCCCTGCGGCGGGATGATCGGACCAGATCGAGCGCATGCCCGCAACCGTGGGGCCTGCCAGTTCCCGGCGCAGCGCTGCGGGGCGCAGGGGGCGTCCATATGCATCCAGTATCGCCATCACCAGCCTCCGGCACCAAAATCAGCCCGTCCGCCAAGCGCGCCGCCATCCCGGTCGGCGGCGCGCTCATCATCGGAGTGATCGGGAAAGAGAAAGCTGCGCGCCCGGGCGCGGGCAGGGCTTTGCCGGGCCGGGGTATAGCCGTATTCCGGGGTGCGGTCCCCTGCGCCTGCGCAGGCCAGGGCTGCGGCCCAGAAGCGGTCGGCATGGCCGTCGGTTTCGCCTTCGGCCACCAGGCGGCGGATTCCGGTGGGGCCAATCACCGACTTGATCGCGTGCAGATCGGCGCGCAACAGGGGGTTTCCTTCGGGAATGAGCAGGCTGCGGTCTTCCATGCGTTCCTTGAGACCGATGGCAAGATCGAGCTTTGCGGGTGCGGTGAAGAGCACCCCTTCGACGCGGGTTTCTCCATGGGCGGCCTTTGCGTCCTCGACGGGTTTTTCGCCCATCCCGGTCTGGTCCATCACGCAGCGCAGAACCGCGTAGCGTCGGAAGACATCCGCCAGAAGCCTGTCCTGTTCGGCAAAGGGGATGGTCTGCTTCTCGATGATCTCGCGGGTGATCAGGCGTGCGCCGACAAGCTCGGCCACCCAGATCACAAAAAGATCATTGCGCGCGGCAATGTCCACACCCACAAAGCAGGGCCCGCCCTGATAGGCCTGTGCGTGACCGGCGCGGGCGTCTTCGCATGCGGAGATCATCTCGTAAGGCAGCCAGGCTGTGGCGGCCTCACGCCACTCAAGCAGAAACTCCTGGGCCCAGATATCCTCGTCGCTCAGCGCAGCGCGCAGCTCTTGCGGATCGACATCCAGACCCTGTTCCACCGCCTCATGGATATCGACATGATGTTTTGACCAGCCATTGTCCTTCGTGGTCATCAGCTCGTGAAACTTGTTGCCCTTGCCATTGGGGGTAGAAATGATGCGGATCTTGTGCTGCCCGCGCGCGGCCATCGGAAAGGCCGCCCCCCAGATCCGGCGGCTGTCCCGATGGAAGGCAAACTCGTCGAGAATGAGATTGCCGCCAAAGCCCCGCGCGGCATCGGGCGAGGCGGAGATCGCGGTGATGCGCGAGCCGCCCGGAAAGCGCACCTGCTGCGCCTTGTAGGTGGCCTCTTTGATCACGACCTCATGCACCTGATCGCCCTGATGCAGGGTGCGGATATGGGCGGGCACGATGAATTCCTCCTCGCTGAAGGAGACCGCACCGCGCTTTGCCAGGGTGGAATAGACCTCGTAATAGGCCTGCGTCATGGGCCGCACCGCTTCCTCGACCGCTTCCCGTGCGGTGGCCTCGGACCGGCTCAGGATGGTCCAGCGGGTCTTGCGGCGCTCGATCTCGGCGGTGATGCAGTCATCCACCGCCTCGCCTGCGGTGGCAAAGGTCTTGCCGCCGCGCCGGGTGATCATCCCGATCTTGAAACGCGCGGTGTCGTTGATCCAGGCCTTCTGGTAGGGCAGGAAATCGATGACCGGGTCTGTCATGGGCCAAACCCCTTCATACACCGAACCCCATGATCTCGCGCGCCTTGCGTGCGGCGACCGCGTCGATCTCACCCGCCTCCACCGCCTCCGTCAGCCGTTCGGACTGGCGCGCCTGTTCGGCTTTGAGGATGCCGTCGCGCAAAGAGGTCGAGCGAATGAGGTTGTTGAGCGCGGTGGTCAGATCCTTCATGCCGCGCGGATCGGGCAGAGTGTCGGGATTGGCCAGCATCATCTGCAACCGCCATTGCAGGGTGGTCAGTTGCTGAAACAGCGCCGAGGTCACATCGACCTCGGTCTTCAGGCTGGCCTCTTCGAGAAAGGCGCGTATTTCGTTCTGCGCCCGCTCCTGCATGACCGCGTAGTCCTGAAACTCCTGACCGAAGCTATGAACAGCCGACCGCCCGATGCGCAGGTCCGCCCCTTCCGCCTCAAGTCGGTCGTTCAGCGCGTCTGTCAGCGCGTCATAATCGGCAAACCCGCGCGCCTTGAGTTCTTCGCAGAGCCACTGGCGCAGCGCTTCGGGCAGCAGGTTGACCTTGCGGGGCTGCGGCATCTCACCGCCCCTTTGGTGCGGGGCGTTTGACACCGGGATGCCGGGCCCGGCCCCGGGCCAGATCCACACCGCGTGGCGTCGCCGAGACCAGCACAAAGCCCGCGTGATCCTCAAGATCAATCAGCCCCTGCTCGTTCAACCAGGCCAGCGTTCCGATGAGCCGGTCGCGCGAGGTGGTGATGCCCAGCCCATTGCAGACATCCAGCAGGATCTCCGAGTTCGAGGCATAATCGAGACAGTGCGCCAGATGGGTGAGAATGCACAGACGCCGATGTGCGTCCAGGGTGGCGGCATAGGCGTTTTGCTTGCTCATCGGCGGGTCTCTCCCAGCAGGTGATCCTCGATGCGGGTGATGGCGGCCGAGAGCTGATCGACCGCCTTCGCGTCGCGATCCATCGCACTTTGCAGCTTGCGCATGTCCCCGGCCTGGCGCTCCATTGCGAGTTGCAGAGCGTGGATGTCCTTGCTGCTTGCGAGCCCCGCCACCGCACCCTCAAGCTGCGCCAGCCGCTCGGCATGACGATCGAGCCGGTCGGAGATATCCGGGGGCACCCTGTGCGCCTCACAGGGCGCGGGTGAGGGCGCGGGTGAGGACGGGGTTGAGGACGGGGCGCGTCTGATCAGGCCCAGCCGCTGCAGCGCCACCACAGCCCCGCCCAGAAGGCCCAGAATGGCCAGCAGCGCGGCAAAGGCTTGCCAGTCTTCAGGTGTGGGTGTCATCGGCGGGCCTCCGGGCGTCACGAGGGTGGAAAAGAACGTGGGGTCGTGTCGCCGATCACATTAGCCGCTTTGCGCCGCACCCGTCAGCGGACCATGGTCCGCCGGGGGCACTTGGGGTCCGCTGCGCGTGCTTGGGGTCCGCTGCGCGTGCCGGGCTCTTCGCAAGGGGGCAGGGATAATCCGGCACCGCGCTCACTGGCGAGCCTCGGACGGGTTGGTGAGCAGATCCTGCGCGCTGGCCCGGAGGTCGATATCGGGCAGGATGCTCTGGGGTTTCCAGGTGATGCGGTTGTGATAGACGCTCACGTCGATCCCTTCGATCTGCTCGGCAAAATAGGTCACGTTGTGCGACAGGCCCAGAAAATGCTTCACGTAAGCCCCGGGTGCGGTCTTGCAGGTCACCTCAAGCTGGTTGCCCTGATCGGTGATCGAGCAGCGTCCGATCAGTTCCAGCATGTAATCCCCGGTGATCCCGTTATAGAAGACGATCTTGCGGGTGACCTCGAAATTGTCCGCCGCCTTGCTGATATTGTGCGAGGCGGTCTGCGCGTCATCGAGACAAGCGCCAAGCGGCAGGAAAAGGGCCGCAGCCAGGGCGGCTTTTTTAATGGGGGTCATGTCGGCGTTCCGTCTGCCATGTGGTTTGCTGTGTCCTGCGCCCGCGCCGCCTGCGCCCAGACGAGGCAGGCCGCAGCCAGATCGGCCCCATGCGCCACGCGCCCATAAAGCTGGATCTCGACCACACCGCGCGCGGTTTGCGGGATATCCACATCCGCGCCGGTCTCGATCAGCGCGGTGGTCACCATCTCGGCGATCTCCTCCGTGCGCTCCGTTTTGGCAATCCGCGCAAGGAGTGTCGCGTGCTGCTCTTTGTGGGGATGTTCCTCTGTCATATCTCTGTCCGTCCTGTGTTTGCTTCTTGTCTCGCGGATATAGCGCCGCGCCGTGCGCCGTGATATGCGCAGCAGGGACGCGATCTGGGGCGCATGAACGCCCCGGCCTGCCAGCCAGGCCACCACCGCGCGCCGCGCCAGCGGCACCTCCATCACATGGCCGCCGCAGCCCGCGATGAGCGCCTGTGCGGCGTCCCGGCCCAGAAGCGCCGTCAGGGCCTGACCCTCGGGGTGATCCGCGCGCGCAGGCACCCGCCAGGTCTGTCCGCCACGCTCCAGCGCGATGGCAAGGGCTGCCTCACGTCCGGCGTGATCGGCGATCTCGCCCAGACCCGCAGGCAGGTCCGGTTGCGTGTGCGCATGCGTCATTCCAGCACCATCCCGATCTGCCGGGGTTTTGGCTCCAGCGGCAGGGCGGGCGCATGGCGGGCCGCGCCGATCCGCGCCTCGGCCTGCGCAAATGTCTCCGGATCGATCTCGATCCCGGCAAAGCCGCGCCCCGCCTCCAGCGCGGCAACACCCGTGGTGCCCGATCCCAGAAACGGATCGCAGATGACCTCACCGGGGGCGGTAAACAGCGCCACAAGGGCGCGCATGAGCGCCAGCGGCTTGGCGCCTGCAAAGCCGGTCTTGGCGGTCGGGCATTCAAAGAGGCCGCGCGCGCCGCCGCCGTTCCAGCGCCGCCGCCCCGTGCCGGCCCAGGCAATGGCCAGACACTCAAACCCCCGCGCCGGGCCGGTTCCGGCAAACATCGGCGCGGCATCAGGTTTGATCCAGGCGGCGGTGCCGTGCCAGCGCGCGCCTGCGCCGGTCAGCGCGTCATGCCAGGGGCGCACGCCCTCGGCCAGACAGAACACGATCACCCAGCCGCGACTGGCCGCCACCATGGCCCCTGCCGCCTCAGTGCGGAGGGCGTCAATCCCGGCAAAGCCGACCGCGCCCGGCACCCGGCGTCCGTCTGTGCGGGTGATCGTGCCCGCATCGTGACGGGCATGGTGCATATCCTCATAAGGCGGATCGGCAATGACATGATCAAAGGGGGCGCCCCGCGCAGCCACAAGGCGCGGCAGGTCATCCAGGCAATCGCCACACGCGAGATCAGGGGGGGCCAGATCGGGGGCAGAAGGATCACACGGGCTGGTCAAGGACCCCGCTTTCCGCACGGGGGCCTCTTCCGGCCTCTGCTGAGGGCCTCGCAGGGTCATTTGCACATCCTCCTGCCATGCCGTGCCCTGAGCCGGTCGGCGCGGTTCGAGATATGGCCCTCCTGGGCGCTGGTGATCGTGACAATCGTGACCGTGCCATCCTTTGTGCGGCGCAGATGAAACCGCAGCCCGTCGCGGATCACGGCACAGTCCCCGAGCGCCTCAACCGAAACTTCCGCACAGGGCACCTGCGCGGCAACCCGCCGCTTCAGGGCGGCCACATCCACCCCCCAGCCCCGCTCGAGATAGCGCAGCACCGCGTGATCGGTGATCCGGGGTGTGCGGGTCATCGCCATACTTCCGCTGCACGGGACCGGCGGATCACAGCCATCTTCCGGCGGCCATATTCGGCGGGGGTGATGCGGGGTGCGGACGCGATGGCCCCCTTCGCCTGAAGCGGCAGGGCGGTCAGCCCTGCAAGCAGGGCACCGTAAAGCATCTGTGCCAGTTTCATGCGCCTGCCTCCCCTGCAGTATGGACCACCGATCCCGGAATGGCCCCCTCGATCCGGCGGGCCAGTTCGACCAGATCGCTGAACTCCCGCCCGATCGCGAAGGACCCGTTGTCGGGGTCAAGACCGTGGATCATCTCATGAACCAGACCGCAATCACCCAGGATATCATCCGCCCCCGCCGCGCCCTTCTCCCGCGCCTGCCATCCGATGAAGGCGGCGTGATGCAGGGTCTTCAGCGTCAGCCCCTCCCGCTCAAGCAGCTGATGCAGGGCCCTGCAGTGGGGCGGGCGGCGCAGGGCCATACAATCGTCCACCATCTCGCCGATATTGCGCGCCCGCAGAACCTCCCCGATCGTGTCGGGTGTCGCCCGGACCTGGGTGGTGAACCGGTTGCCATAAGGGCACCTGTAGTGGCAGCTATAGGTCAGAAGACCGCTCATGAGACATCCCCCGTTTCCCGCGCCTGCCCTGCCTCCGCCTCAGATCTCGCCAGCATCGCCTTCAGCGCCCGGATCACATCATTGATGCGCGCTGTGTTGCTGCGGTCCTGGTTGTGATCCAGCATGTCCACATCCAGGGGCACGCAGGCCCAGTGATCGCCGAAGCGGGACCGGATGAAGGCGTTGAGCCCGGCGCGGTCGGGGCGGCTCAGCGCACCCCGGCGGCCCAGCTCGCCCCAGAGCGCGTGAATGAGCCGCACATCGCCGCGTTTGGCCCTGGGATAGCGTGTGTGCCCTCTGGCCCCGTCTGCGGCGCTGTGGCCCCTCTCATAGCCTCTCTCGCCATCCGGGGCTCCGCCCGTTCGGCTCTCCCACCGTCCCCCGGACGGAGGGCCGGCAGAGCCGGACCGCGCCTCACCCTGCAGTTTATTGAGATGCGCCAGCAGCCGGGTGAGATCGCGCGGGCCCATATCCCGCATCGACGCCTTCCCGGTGACGCGAAGCTGCACGTCATGGCGGGCGTCCTCGTCCAGCCCCAGTGTGCGGCAGGCCCCGTGAATGCCCCGCATCAGCCGCAAGCGGTCGTCCTGACTATGGTGCCGCGCCCGGGTCATGGCGTTTGCCCCGCGTCTGACCGGCGCGCGGCAGCCTCTGCGGCGGCTTGCGCGGCGCGGTGGAATTTCATCTGGCGGGCGGTGATACGGCGGCGCTGCGCCTTAAATGCGGATGCGTTCATCTGCAACCGGGCCCCTGGTCGTATCTCTGGCAGCCCGGAGACCCCTGTCGGAATATGCGTGATGCGCCCGGCCGCCACCGCCGCATCGATGAGGGCGCGCGCCTCAGCGGAGAGCGGATCGCGCGCCACGCGGGGGCCAAACAGCGCCATCGCTCAGCCCGCCTTTGCCAGATCAATGGTGATCGGCTGCCAGGCCGCGTCCGGGGTGTCGCGGCGATAGCAGCGGATATAGGTCTTTGAGCCCACCACCCGCATCGCATCGCGAATCGCCGCCATCGCCTTGTGCCAGCGCGCATCCTCGATCTCATAGCGCAGCAGGCTGTAGATGCCCGTCCGGCTGATCTCGCCCTCCTTGTCCACCCGAAACGCGTGACCGACGATGCCGCGCAGTTCGGGACGGCTTTCAGCCGCCCATTCCGAGAGGCATTCCTCCACCAGGTCGCGCGCCACCTGCAACTCCGGCCCGAACTCCACCCGCTCGGCGATCTGCACCTGCACCTTGCAGGTGCCGTCATAGGACAGATAGGTGCGGTTGCCCTTGACCGAGCGCCGCGCGTGCCCGCCATATTCGGCCGCAAGCAGCGCGTCGAAATCGCCGATATCAACAAAGCTGTGGCCCCGGAACCGGGCAATCCGGTCCGAGAGATCAAGCGCGAAATAGATCACCTTGCGCACCATCTCGTCCTGCAATTCATCCTGCGGCTTGACCAGTTCACGCGGCGTGAGACGTCCCTGCGCATCGCGCATGTAGCCCTGGCCGTCGATCACCACCAGAACACCTTCCATCCAGGGCGCGTCGTCTACCGTGGCCCCCGCAATGCGATCCCCCGGATCCCCGGTCGCTTCAAAGGGGTCGGTTGTTCGTTTGCTCATGGCCTTGTCCTTTCTTCAGTAAGGGTCGTGGTCCGCCTCGAACTCCACATGCGCGAAGATCGCCGGCACGCCGTCGCTGAGACCGACGTCATCGATCTCCCAAAATCCGGCTCCGTGGCATTCGATCCAGACCGCCTCATGGGGCGGCAGTTCGGAGAGCCGTTCGATCAGTTCAGCGACCGTCATGACATCTCTCCCGCCGCCGCCTCGAGGTCATGCTCGGTGATGGTCGCGCGCCCGGCCCCCCGCGCGGTCATCCAGGCCCGCGCCAGCAGGCGCCGCAGGGCGTGCAAGCCCCCGGGGCCGGTGGCGGCGGCGCTCAGGTGTTTCATCTCGCTCGCGGAAGGCCTGCGTCCCAGCGGTCCGGCGGCAATGGCGGCAATATCATCGCGCGCCAGCGTCTTGAGATCGACGCGCATGCCAATCCGGCCCCGAACCTGCGGGCAGCGCGCCAGGGTCATCAGGATCGTGTCATCGCCGATGAGCGCCAGGCCGCAGCCGGCCATGTCGCGAATGCACCTGAGCTCATCCAGCAGCGTGGCGCGCAGATGATGCGCCTCATCGATGACCAGGAGCGCCCCGCGATCCTCAAGGGCGGTCACAATCGCGGTTTCCGCCTCCATGGCAGGCCCGTGCCGCGCCCCGCCCGCCACGGTGGCCCCCAGACGGCCCAGAAGCCCGGGCAAGGTGGTCAGCGTCGGGGACGCGCGCAGCCAAAAGGCCGAGGCGCGCGCCTGTGTGTGCCGCCGGGCATTCCAGCTCTTGCCCCGCCCCGAAGGCCCGTGAATGAGCGCCAGATCCCCGGCCGCCTGCGCATAGGCCAGCGCCGCGCCCACCTGGCGCGCCGCACAGGTCTCCGCATGGGCCTCAAGCCGCGCCCCGCCAAAGGCAAGTGCTGCGCGCTCGGCGCGGGTATCGAGCCAGCGCGCAATCCGCGCCTCCACCGCCCGGTTGTCGCCCGTATAGGTGCACCCAAGCCAGAGCGAGAGCGTGCCCGCGCTGACGCCCGCGCCGATCTCATCAGCCGCTTTGGCGCGCGATATCCCGAACGCCTCCATCTCCGCCTTCACCCGGGCGCGCAGATCCTCGCGGTCGCTGTGATCCGCCGCGTCCGGTTCAGGGGAAAGCGCGGTGAGTGTTGCAGTCCGTGATTCTGGCCGTGGTTCTGGCCGTGATCCTGCCTGTGGGCTTGCCTGTGTCATGCGGGTCCTCCGTTCCAGTCATGCTCCTGATCGAGCAGCAGCTTTGCCGCCGCCTCCAGCGCGGTGCCGCCTGCCTTCCGGCGCGCAGCCCCGGGGGCTGTGTCCGGCGCTCCGGTTCCGGTGGTCATCGCCTCTGCCGCCTCCGCCGCGCGTTGCGCCTCGGCCAGCGCGGGCGTGTCATGGGGGGTGGTTTTGCGCGGCAGTGCGATCACATTGCCCGCGTCTTGCTCCGCCGCGCGCAGCACATCGTCCATGGCGCCTTTGGGGTTGTGGGTGCGCGCCAGGTCTCGCGCCTCTTTGCGCGCCGCCGCATCCCCCTTGCGGGCGCGGGCCTTGGCGGTGGACGCGATTGCGGCCAGATCCGCGCCGGTTTGCTCAGGGTCTTCGGCCATGAAGAGAAACTGCCCGGTGCGCGCAAAGACAAAGAGCCGCGCGGGGTCGCCGGGGTCATAGCGCACCTCCACGCGCTCACCCACGCGCGTGCCCATCTCCGCCGCGATATACCAGATGCCGCCCACAGAAATGCCCTGCTTTCGGATCGTGCGGCGCGGCCCGTCCCCGGATCGGCTCACCGGTTCGGCCAGAAGCGGATCAAGCGCGCGCAGATCCCCGATCCGGCGCAAAGGATGGCGCCAGGCGGCCAGGCGCTCAAACGGGCTTTGCCCGGTGCCAGAATGCACGTGGCGCCCGTAGACCGCCTCGGTCCAGATGTCGCAGCGGGCCTGCAATTCCGCGCCGGTCAACTGGATGTCGAACGTGTCGCGCGCGTCCCGGCCGCGCCGGGCGGCCATGGACCTCTTCGCCTCGATCTTCTTGCGGTCCATCACATTGTGGCCGGTAAAGCCCGGCAGGGTGGCAAAAAGATCGCGCGTCAGCGTGCCGAAGAAACGCTCGATATAAGGCTTGGCCTCCGGCGTATAGGGCGGGCAGATGTCATGGGTGACGGAGAGATCAGAGAGCACGCGGCGCAGGTGCCGCGAGGTGTAATCGTTGCCCTCATCGGTGCGCGCCACCTGAGGCACGCCCCAATCGCTCAGGCAGCGGCGCAAAAGCGCGCAGATCGCCACCGCCCGGCTGACCGGCACCACCAGCACCTGCGCCCGGCGCGTCCAGACATCGATAGCCCCCACGATAGTGTGCCGCCCATCGGTGCACATCACATCCGCAGGCGTCGAATCAAGCTCCCAGAGATCATTGGGGGCGGTCACATCCGCCGCGCGGGTCCCCAGCGCCGGCGCAAGACGCGAGCGGTGCCCGTCCGGGTCCGAGACCGCCGAGAGCGCGCGGGCGTTTTCGGGGTCCGCGCGCCACGCCTTCAGCCAGCGCTGTGTGGCGCGCAAAGACGGCGCCTTGCCATAGCGCGCTTTCAGCACGCGCGCCACATGGGAGGCGCTCAGATGGGGCCCGTGCTCATAGATCAGCGCCTCGACGCAGCCGCGCATCTGCGCATCGCTCAAGGGCCCGCAGCGCCCGCGCCCGGGCCGGTCGATCAAGACCGCCAGCCGCGCCTCAGGCGCCAGACCCCGGCAGAGGCGCCGCCAGCGCCGCACCGTATCCCTGCTGACCCCGGCCTGCATGGCCGCTTGCGCATCCGCCTCCGCCTGGGCCAGCCCTGTGGCCGCCAGCCGTTCGGATGTGGCCACCGCATCGAGCCGGGCGCGGGCGCGGGGGAGAGTCTGCGACAGATCCTGTGCCATATTCTGTGTTTCGGCTGCAGGGGCTGTGCCCGGCGCAGAGGATGCAGGGGCCTTTAACGGCGCTTTAAGGGCCGTTGCAGCAGGCGTGGCTGGGCCTTGCAGCGGCGCTGCAGGGGTCGGGTCTGGCGATATGGCGGGTTTGGGCGGCGTGAATGTCATGGGCTATGGCCTGAAATCCCTGCCGGTAAGGGGTCGCTTTGCTCCGGGGCGGCGTCAGCAATCGTCATCGCGTCGTGACGGTTTGCGTCCGCGGCCAGGCGGGTGAGCGATGCGCCGACCTTCTTGGCCAGCAGGGTACGCGCTCATCCAGCGCCCGTCCGATCAGGGCCTCCAGTGACGGGGCCAGGCGGCGGCGGGCATTGCCGTGCAGGCTTGCGAGCGCAACCACAAGGTCCTCCGATTCCGTCGCAGCCAGAATGCGGCGATAGCCTTCCGCCACCATATCAAGGCCCGCCTCGATATCGGCGCGCACGCCGTCAACCACGCGCCGCGCCGCATCCGGTCCCGCCCGCTCGGCCTTCAGCGCGTCGATCTCCGCCTTCAGCCGTGCGTTTTCACGCTCGGCGCGCTCTGCCCTGGAACGCTCTGCCATCACGCCGCGCAGCCGCTCCACAGACCAGCTGTAAAGCGCGGCCTCGGCCAGAACCGCATCGCCCGCCTCAGGCTCAAGCCCCGCCACTTCGGCATGATGCGACCAACTCAGATCCTCCCGGCGTCGGGACGGATCGATCCGCCGCGCCACCGAAGCGCGGTTCTTCAATGTCCCCAAAGGCACGTCCAGCTTTTCCGCCAGTCGCGTCATGTCGCCATAGGCCGTCGGGCGCTCGCAGGCCCAGTCGCCCATCTCCCAGGCGATGCCATCAAGACCCCGGTCGAACGCCCGCTCGCGCGCCACAATCGAAAGACCCTTTTCTTCCCATTCCGCATCAAGACGCGCCTCTATCTGTTCGCGGGGCTCAATCATCTGCGCGTCTCCCTCTCATCTGACCCACCATGGCCTGCGGCCTCACGCGCCAGGCGCGCCGCGGTTTCAGTCCGCGACCGCATGCGCGCAAGCTCTGAAGTCAGATCACTCATGGCTCTTTCCTGTTCAGTGGGGGTTCGGGCTCAGTGCGCGCAGGCCGCACCAGCCGGTAGAGAAAAATGCGCCGGCGCGTCACCGGATCGATGATCTGGCGACAGGCAATCTCCGCGCCATTGGCGCGCAACTCCGCCACGGCCGCATTGACCGCGCAGACATCTGCCCCCGTCACGATCTCCCGGGTCGAGCGCTCGCACCCGTCGCGCAGATAGGCGTGCAGACGCTGCAGGCGGGCAGAACGGGACAGGCGCGCGGCATGCATCACAAGACCCTCCCGTAAGGCGTGGCGGCGGAACAGACATTGACGCCCCGGCCCGCCGCCACAATCATCGGAGATGCAAACCAACCGATGGAACCGAACATGAAGACGCTTGCACTCAAATACTGTGAACATGCTCTGAACGGGCCGATCGAAACGTTCAGACCGATGGCGATATCCCCCGCCGAGATTTGCGAAACCTTTTGGCCTCTCAATGATCTGTTTCGTCCGGCAATTGCACGGATCAGACCTGTAAGATACCAAGGCAAGTCAGAAGGCGGCGCCAACCGTGCAATAGAGAGGTATGTCGCTGACCAGCGCCCCGAGACCTGGGCGAAGCTGCCACCAGCCGTGTGGCGCGTATTGCTCGAAAGGCACCAGCAGCTTCTCGTTGCGGCAAGTGCAAACATGGCGGCCGGAAATGACATCTTCACAGTTCTCCCCGATGGGCTCGCACGACCGCACTGGTTACCTGCGCTAATGCTGGAGTTGCTTCATGGAATGGAACTCCCCTGGCCACCTGAAGATCGAGCCAGGCTCGAACTTCCAGAAACATTTCCACCTCCAGCATCCCTGCGGCCACACTGAACGCCGCCTCCTGTGCCTGCGCTGCAAGCGCCACTATGTCGTGACCGTTTTGCCCCGTAGCGTTGTTTGTGTCGTTCCCGCGCATCACTGATAGCCCTCCGTCTGTCCGAGGCGTTTGAGTATATCGGCCACACTGCGCACTCATGGGCTCACCCCCAAGCCATGGCCAATGAGAAGCGCCAGCCAGAGCATCCCGAAGAGCGACAGCGCGCCAATCAGATCACCCAGCCAGTGATCCTCCAGCGCGGCGATTGCGCGCGCCAGCCCCGAAAGGCACAAGATTAAAAAGGCCCCGACGCGTCTGATTGGGACAGGACGCGCCGGAGCAGAGACTGCCGCGCGCCCGACCGGGCGGCGCAGCAGACAGACAGACAAACGCCAGACGTAAGGCAGACGGGGCTCAGAGCCTTGTGGCTCAGGGGCGTGTACGGACGGGCGGCGCAGGGTCATGACAAAGCCTCCGCCCATATCCTGATCCGGCGCGTGGCCGGGGTGTCAGAGCCCGTGTTCAGATAACCCAGAAGCTCGGTGCGCGCCCAGTGCAGCGCATCGGCGCGGGTGACGGCGAATTTGCCCCATTTGGCCCCGACGCGGTAGCTGTGGCCCCGGCTCTGCGTCGCAAAGCTCACCGACCACATCCAGAGATCGCGCACCCGGTCCAGATGCAACGCAATCCGCGCCTCGGGCCAGGCCATACGGCGATGGGGCAGAAGGAGCACCTCGTCCGGCTCCTCCTGAAGAACCTGTCCGCTCGGGTCGACAGGCATCCTGACCGGCGGGGCATGCATCAGGTCCAGAAGCGGCAGGCCCGTCATCGCGCGCGCGCTCCCCGTATATCCGCCCGCAGATCCGGATGCACGGTGGTAAAGCCGTCATTCTCAATGTCGTGCGTACCATCGCCCGCACCGTCGCCCGCACCGTCGCCCGCCCAGACCGGCACCAGCGCCGCCACCCGCACCGCCAGCCAATCCCGACAGGCGGGACACAGCGCGGTCATGCGCGCGCAGGCCACCGCGTCGGCCTCAAGTAGCCCGTCATCCACCCGCAGCAGCGCCAGTTCATAAAGCCCCGCAGAGGACGCGCCGCATGTGTCGCAGCGCCCGCTCATGACGGGGTCTCCGCCGCAGGCGAGATCAGTGTGGACGTGGGACGCGGGATGTCAGTAGGCCAAGCAAGATCAGCGGGCCAATGGTCGGAGAACAACTGCAAAGTCGCACGCCGCCTGCTAAGCTCAGCCGACTGCCGCCTCGTCACCGGAGGTGGGTAACATGACGGAAAGAGGAGCCGCAAAATTGTCCATCTACAGATACGCAGACCGTTGCCGACTGATTGCGGAAGAAATTCGCGAAGACCTTGACGGCGATGAATACGAGGCCCTGTTCGAGATAATGAGCCAATATTCTTACACTGACTGGCTACAATGGCGCAGGGAACATGAAGAGGAGTGCCTAAAGCTGCTCGCGGCCGCCCCGAAAGCGCGTAAAAAGCGCCTAGATCGCCTGCAAGGCGAAGAACCGATTCTGATGGTATTTGCAGCATGTCAAGCTGCGGAAGATGCCGCTGCGTTTCTCGCCGCGACTGATCAGGCGAATTTTCTTGTTGGATTGTCCTATCGCCGGGCTGCGGCTGAGGCAAATCGCCTGCGTCGCGAGATGCTCCGGTCGTACGAAAGCTATTGGCCATGGGGAGGGAATCCTTCCTATGCAGATGAATGAGGCTGCGCTGATCAGCCATCACGCAGCCCCCTCAAGTTTGCGCTGCGCGGCCTCAGCCGCCACCCGGGTCGGGTGATCCGAAATCCACAGCGCCAGACCCTCGGCGATCAGCTCGTAAAGACCAAAAGCCTCCGCGTCGGCCTCATCGCAGAGGATCCAGCCTTTACCTGTGGCGTCGGTCGGGTCGCGGCGGATGGGGTCTATCCAGAAATGTGTGGCCCCGTCCGCCTCGCACTCGCGGGCAGACAGCGGCAGGTCCACAGGGGTACGTGGGCGGGCCGTGATCATGCAGCTTCCTCCGATGCAGGTGAGCCAGGGCTAGGCGTGGGGCGCGGGATGTCAGCGGGCCACGGTGTGTCATGCGGCCAGTGGTCGGAGAACCATTGAATAACGCGGGCTGCCACTCGCAGCGTGCATGATTTTCCGGCAGCAAGACGAGCAAAGAATTTTCCGTCGCCTGCTGCCAGTGTGCCTATTCGGGCTAGGCTGAGCCCTGTAGCACCTGAATAGGTCCGAGCTATTTATGAGGTGGATTTCCCGCATGGCTAAATAGTGCGGGAAAAATTTCGCTTTTCAAGTAAAATTTTCCTCAGGTGACTTTTTTGCCTGATCGCGGGATAATTCCCGCGATGGAAAACATGACTCAAGCAATCGAGAAGGCGTTGAAAGAACGCGGCATATCTGCGCGACGGGCTTCCCTTGAAGCGGCAGGAACGCCTGAGCTAATTCGTATGATGCGCCGAGGTCATGTACCATCGGTAACGAGAATGCGGGCGCTTTGTGATACCCTCGGCCTCGAATTCTACATCGGACCGCCTCGTTGGGGCGGTGATTCGGAAGATCGTGAAAAGGCTATTTTAGACAAGCGTGAAACGGAGGAACTGGAGGTCATGCGAAAGGCTGAAGCTCTTCGCGCCGAGATTGCCAGCATGGCCGCACGCCTTGAGGCGGTTACATCACCTAACGTCGATACCACGCGCCGGATCAGGCAGTCGGAATTAGTCATTCCGACGCTCATTTTGCTGGCGACACAGTCCGACGGTTTGGCCACGACCTGCGAAATTATCTTTCATCTGGAAGATTGGTTCAAACCGTCCGGCGAGGACGCCGAGACACTGAGAGGCCGCAAGGATTCTCGGTTCTCGCAGATCGTGCGCAACATGATCTCGCACAGAAAGGACGCGGGCAGTTTCATCCGCAACGGCTATGCGGACTATCTGAGCGATCTGCAAGGTCTGCGGATCACGGAGAAGGGGCGCAAGTTGCTGCAAGAACTGGTGAATGAGGGGTAACGAAAAACCATGTCTTTGCCATGTTGTAGTTGGGGTATCGCTCTAGCGCCCTTGGTAGTCTTTGTCACGACAGACGTAGCCTTTTATCAACTTGGCTTAGATAATCCATACATTGCCGGACTGACGCTGGATAAGCCGCCACAGCTTGTTGCCTACTATGAGGCAGCGGGTCGATACGTATACTTGGCAACCGTATTGATTTGCATTGGCGTTTCGACGCTTTGTGTCTACATGCTTATTTCAGAATTGTTCTCTCGCAACAAAGACGGTGACATGCATTATGATCAAAGGACGGTGATTGAGGCATTTGTAATATTCGCTTTACTGTCCGTGCCTGCATCGCTTTGGTATATTATCACAGTTAGTGACCCACTTTGGTCGAGGATCGGGGGTGATATATTCGTCGCATTTTTTAGATCTTGCCTTGATGCCGAACAATCGGAAGGATGCGCATTCGGTAAAATCGTTAATTCGAGAGACCTACCGTCAGGACTAAATTATTCCATAAGATCTGCGGCTGTCTCATCTATTGTCGGCGCGGCGGCCGCGATTGTTGGTTGCTTGCTGAGTCTCTCAACTGAGCATGAAAAATATGGCCCGACCTATTCCCTCCAAAAACGCTCTGGTGTTGCGAGAACATTTCTAAATCTTTCATCGGCCTTGTTGACCGCAGGCATTTTGAGTCTAATGGCATGGATTCAAATGCCTGTGGATATGATCGCGCCAAATCAAAAGCAAGCCTACCTCGAGCTAACAAGGGCCATTGGCATATACTTCGGAGTTTCTTATGCGCTGACTTTAAGTTCGTTTTATGTTCCAACACAAATTATACTGAACAAACACAAGGCGTTTCTTTCTAACGGACACTCCGCAATCCAAGGGAAACGGCGGCCCATTGAAGAAACAATTGAGCGCACCCTTGCAATCCTCGCTCCGTTTCTTGCGGCAATCGCATCAGCCCTGGGCTTACCAAATATCGCCGGTTAATTTATCAAATTGTTGAGGGTGTGCGGCCTTGGCTGTCCGGTTAAGGTCGTGGGAGTGACGGTCTCCCAGTTCGGGGCCGTGCAGCGGACCATGGTCCGCGAATATTGAACCTTGGAGGCAGAAAGTATGGCAAGCTTGGGTTGTTCATTGAGCAATTTGCGCTTCGATATTCATCACGTTCCACAATTCAGATTTTGTCCGTACCCTGTTGAGGTGGCCGATAATTATTTGGAGGCGGCGGCAGGGGCTCGGAATGGGCAGGTGAGGTTAGTGCTGAGCGCATTGTCCGTGGAGATTCTGCTTAAGTCATTCCTGGTAAGTCCAAAGGTGAATGTTGGAGAGATGTATGAGGAGTATGAGGGCGAGCGCGGTCACGATCTGCGAAACTTATTCGATCGCTTGCCAGAAGAGCTTCGGAAGTATCTTCTGCAAGACAATCCCCGAGCACAGCTTAATTTAAAGATTCTGACCCGCGAACGTGATGTATTTGTTCAACAGCGTTACTATTATGAGGCGGGTGCAAGGCAAACTTACAACGACCTTCTTTTTTCCCTTGCTTCGAAAATGATAGAGCGCGTGGTTTGGTTATACTGGAATAGAGGATGTGAAGATCCTTACATATTGGAGGCCGCCCGACAAAAGTCGTGGGCTATGACCAATCAGTAGCCTTAGCATCTGCTCGTGAACTTCATATCCCACCCTTGGCGGACAATCATTTCAAGCCGTAATCTCTACCTAAGGCGAAGGAGGTGAATTGCGCCTAGCCCCCTTCCACACCTCCCGGCCCGCTCTCCTGCGCTGGTCTTCGCGCTGCAGAGACCGGTTTTCACGGACTGTGGTTTGGAGGGCGCAGTCCGCCCGAAGTGTGGTTTTCAGTCCGTGGTTTCGCAGACAGCCGTCCAGACCTCCAGAAACCGTGCCGCCTCTTTGCGGCTCTGTGCGCTATCCTGACGGGACCATGTGGGCAGGGCGGGCCTCAGCGCGTCACAGACGGCCTGAGCCGGTGCGGGCGGTGGCGGGGTGCAGGCGGTCAGCACGGCCAGTCCTGCGGCCAGGCAGGCCATTGCAGCGGCTCCGGGGTGTGCCCTACTCATCCCTGAGCCTTCCGTGCTGCGCGATCCGGTCATCGACGGGGCGATTGTTGCCCTCTGCGCGGCGCAGCGCCGCATCGGCGCGGTGACGGATATCCAGTGAGGATTTGGCATCCGCCGCCGCGCGATCGTGTTTTGCGGCCTTGTAGCCGGAGCGGCGCAGGCCGAGTGCTGCCAATATGGCCATCACGACAAGCCCGAGCATGCGCCCGGCGCGGGACCGGGCTATGGCCGAGAGCCAGATCATGTACCTGGTGTCGCTGCCTTCACAGCCCACATGGCCGCTTCCTCGGCGGCGGTGATGGCGAGGCTGGCGTGACGTCCGGCAACATGGTCATCGATTTTAAGGTTTCCGACTTCGCTCATCAGGGCTGCGGCCAGCATCTTGATCCTGTCCACGGTGGCACTTTCGGAGGGGTTGAACTCGAGGCGCACAAGCTCCTGCGCGGATTGGTTGATAGGTGTTTGCGTGCCCTCATTGAGGCGGGAATGGGTTTTGACATGCATCCGGGGTCTCCTTTCGGTTTCGGGTGGGCGGTTTGAGGTGGGGTTAACGATCCCCTGCGGCCCATTTGCGCAAGCGCTCGCGCATGATCCAGAGGGCGGCCAGCGCAATGACGCCTGCCAGGGCCAGCGCCACGGTCTGGGCGGTGCCGTCTAGGGCGGCGAGCGCGGTGGCCCCGGTGCCTGCGGCGGCGGCGACTTGCGTGGCGGAGGCCTGCAGCGTGGTGGATTGGGCGGGGTTCTGGCGCGCGCGGTCGGGTTTTGGCGCAGGTTCGGACGGGGTGCCGGGCGTATCTTTCAGAAACAGGGCCGCTTCGGCGTCCCGCCTGCGCACCAGACCACGCAGCACCTTGCCGCCTGCCTTGTTGAACCAGGTCAACGCCTCTGCGGCCCCTTCGATATCGCCCGTGTTAAAGCGCCTCAGGCAGGTGGATTTTTTGAACGCCCCGGTCCCGATATTATAGGCCAGCGACACCATGGCCCCGAACTGGGTGTCGGTTGGTGTGCGCTTGAGAAGCGGCCGGACCTCATCAGCAAAACGGTTCAGACCCTCTTTCAGCATTGCCTCGGCTTTGGCCTCGCTCCACGCGTCCCCGATTTTGACCCCCGGGCCATACCCGGCCTGGTTGGTGTATCCGTAGCCGATGGTCAGCACGCCTGCCGGGCAGTGATAGGCGGTTGCGCGGAACCCCTCGAACCGTTTGACCAGGTCCAGCGTGTCCTGATTGATCTTCGCCATGATCGCTCTTTCGTGAGGGGGAGGACCGCCTCGCCGCTGCAGTCTTCCGGTGCTGTCGCGCCGGTCGGCGGGCGCGCTCGGGTCATGGGCCCCACCATAGCGCTCATTGCGCCCGTCCGTCAGCGGACCATGGTCCGCTGCACCGGGGCTGCGAAGAATGCTAGTGTCGCGGCCATGCCCGATCCTGATCCCAGAGTGTTGCCCAAAGATGTGCCCAAAGATGGGCGCGGGGATGGGCGCTGTCTTCTGACCTGCGCGGCGGCTCTGCCGGAGGCGGCGGAGCCGCCTGGTGAGATTTTGCTGATGCCTGCGGGGGCGGTGCTTTTTCGCGCGCATGACGGGCGGATGCCGGTGATCAATCCTGACCCGGATGATGTGGTGGGCGCGACGATGGCGCTGCGCGGGGCGGGCGGCGTTGATCTGGTGGTTGATTACGAGCATCAGACACAGCTTGCGCAATGGAACGGTCAACCGGCCCCTGCGGCGGGCTGGATCGAGCGGGTGTTTGCGCGCGACGGTGCGGTCTGGGGTGCGGTGCGCTGGACGGCGCGGGCGGCGGAGATGATCGCGGCGCGGGAATACCGCTATATCAGCCCGACCTTTCTTCATGACAGCGAGACCCGGCGGGTTCTGGTGATTGTGGGGGCGGCGCTGGTGAACGACCCTGCGCTGCACATGACGGCCCTGGCGCGGGCGGCGCTGGCCCGGGCGGGCGCAGAGGGCGGAGACACAGATAAACAGGGGAGATCAGACATGAACCTTGAAGAATTGCGCGCAGCCCTCGGGCTTGGCGCGGAGGCCGATGAGGCGGCGATCCTGACGGCGGCGGCTGCGGCGCATCAGGCCTCGACCACGCTTGGGGAGACCCTTCAGGCGCTGGCGCTTGATGAGGGCGCAGGCCCCGAGGCGATCCTTGCGGCCGCGCGCGCCGGACCGGGCGGGGTGGTCTCCGATCCTGATCCGAACCGCTTTGTGCCGCGCGCCGAGTTCGACCGGGTCACGGCGCGGCTGAACACGGTGGAGAGCGAACGTGGCGCGGAGCGCGCCCTGGCGGCGGTGGATGCGGCCACGCAAGCGGGCAAGATCGCGCCGGCACAGCGCGACTGGGCGTTGGCCTATGCGGGCAAGGACCCCGCAGGGTTCGATGCCTTTGTGGCGGCTGCGGCTGTGATCCTGCCGCAGGGTGAGGTGATGGGTGAGCCTGCCCCCCTGCGCGAGGCGGGGGGCCTGACGGAGGCGGAGCTGGCCGTGTGCCGGGCGACCGGCATCAGCGCGGAGGCGTTCACCAGGAGCGCCAATGGGCGCAAGGAGGCTGCACATGGCTGATCATCACACCCCTCGCCGCACCGGCGGCTATGAGTTTATCGAAGCCTATGATGTGGGCGCGGGCGAGAAGATCGGGGCGGGCCAGATGGTCGCGCTTGATGCGCAAGGCAACGCGCAGGCCTATGCGCTGGCCGCGCAGGGCAGCAGAAACACCCTTGTGGTGGTCGGGCGCTGCGAGGCGGGCGTGGACAATACAGACGGCGCGGATGGCGCTCTGCGCGTGCGCGTGCGCACGGGCGTGTTCCGCTGGGCCAATGATGCCGAAGGCGCGGTGCTCACCAAAGCCCATATTGGCGATGCGGTCTATGGTCATGACGCCCATACGGTCCGCCGGTCCGCGAAGACGGGCGGCAGTCAAAACAATGCCGCCGCCGTCGGTCGCCTGATCTCCGTCGACGCGGACGGGGCCTGGGTTGCGACCGGTATTCCCTTCCACTTCTGAAGAAAGGTCTGAGCGATGATCATCAACCGAGGCAATCTGGACACGCTGGCGACGGCCTTTAATGCGGCGTTTCAGGCGGCATATACGGGCTGGCAGGCCCGCAGCCAGTACGGGCAGGTGGCGATGACCACGATGTCGCGCACGGCCACCAACCTCTATCCCTGGCTGGGCAAGCTGCCCTCGATGCGCGAATGGCTGGGCGAGCGGGTGGCGCAGGACCTGACCGAGCATTCCTTCGAGATCCGCAACCGGGATTTTGAACTGACGGTGGCGGTGGACCGCAATGCCATCGAAGATGACCAGTACGGGGTCTACACGCCGCAATTTGCCCATATGGGCGAGGCGGCCGCCGCCCATCCCGACGAGCTTGTCTGGGGGCTTCTGAAGGAGGGCCACAAGACGAAGTGTTTTGACGGCAAGACCTTTTTTGCCACCGATCACAAGGTCAAGGGCGTGGGCGCGGTGTCCAACCGCTACGGCACTGCGGCCCCCAAATGGTATCTGATGGATCTGTCGCGCAGCGCCATGCGCCCGGTGATCTACCAGAACCGCAAGGCGGGCGACATGATCGTGCGGCTGGATCGCGAGCAGGATGGCAACGTCTTCAACCGCCGCGAGTTTCTCTACGGCATTCACTGCCGTGACAATGTGGGCTTTGGTCTGTGGCAGCTTGCGGCCGCCTCGTCGGAGGCGCTCACGGCGGAGAATTTCATCACCGCCTATCAGGCGATGGAGGGCATGAAGGGCGACGAGGGCCGGCCCCTGGGCATCCGGCCCACCCATCTGGTGGTGCCGCCCGCACAGCGCGAGGCCGCCACGAAGCTGATGCAGAACGAGCTCGCCGCCACGGGTGAGAGCAACACGGTGAAGGGCTGGGCCGAGGTGATGGTCGTGCCCTGGCTGGCCTGAGTGGAGCGGGCCCCATGGGGTATGCGACACGCGATGATCTGATCCGGCGCTTTGGCGCAGACGAGATCGACAGCCTGGATGCGGGCAGCGCGTCCGGGGCCTGGCCGCGCCTTCAGGCCGCACTTGCTGATGCGGATGCCGAGATCAATGCGGTGCTGGCGGCGCGCTGGTCGCTGCCGCTGCCCGCAGGCCTCTATCCGCTTCTGAACGCGATTGCCTGTGATATTGCGCGGTCCCGGCTTTATGACGAAACGATCACCGAGGCCGTGCAGGAGCGCGCCATGCGCGCCCGCGCGAAACTGCGCCGGATCGGCGCGGGCGGCTATGATCTGGTGACAGATGCAGGTCAGATTGTGCCCCCGAAAGACAGCTTTGGCGGGGCTGTGAGCGGGGCGGCGTCCCGGTTTGGGCGCGCGGCGCTGGAGGGGCTCTAGATGACCGGCGCGCGGGTCAGCTTCGATCTTGATGATGCGGGTGTGCGTGCCGCGCTGAGCGGCGCGGCGGTGCGGCTGGACGATCCACGCCCCCTGCTTGATGGGATCGGGGCCCGGCTGGAGACCGGCGTGGCCGAGAGGTTCGCGCGGGAGACCGGTCCGGACGGTGTGGCCTGGACGCCTTCGCGGCGCGCCCGCAAGAGCGGCGGCAAGACGCTCACCAAAACGGCCCGGCTGCGCAGATCGATCACCCGCGCGGTGCGCGCGCGCGAGGTTCTGGTGGGCAGCAATGTGGTCTATGCCGCGATTCACCAGTTCGGCGGTGACATCCGCCAGAAGGCCCGGGGCCAGCGGCTCCTGATCGATGACGAACGGGGCGGGTTTGTCTCGCCGCGCGCCCGCAAGGGCGGCCTGCAGCGCATTGTCGATGCGGCGATCCCCGCGCGTGACATTTCCCTGCCCGCGCGGCCGTTTCTGGGCGTGTCGGAGGCGGACCGGGCTGCCCTTGCGCGGATCGTGTCGCGCCATCTGCGGGAGGGTGTGCGATGAGCGATGCGTGCATGAGCGATGCGGCGGGCAGCCTTGATCTGGTGCAGGCGGTGGTGGCACGCCTCAAAGCCGCCCCCGGGGATGCCGATGCGCCGCTGGTGCAGGCCGGGCTTCAGCTGGGCGAAAAGACCCCGCACAGGATACCGGCGCTGCTGGTCTATCCGGTGGCCCTGGATGGCTCCGAGAGCGCCTCGCCGCGTGTGGGGGCCTATCAGCGCATGACGGTCACGCTGGCGCTCGTGCATGTGGTGGCGGCCCGCAACACACCCCGCCGCGCGGGGCGACAGGCCATCGATCCGCTGGATGCGCTGCTGGGCTGGTCGCGCGGTCTTTTGAACGGCTGGAGACCGGAGGGCCATGAGAGGTGGCGGGACGCGCTGGTTCTGCGGCGCGGACGGCTGGTTGACATCACCGACGGTCGCGCGCTCTGGCGCGATGAATACAATTGCAGCTGGCGGGTGGCCAATTGCCCCGGCAGCTGACCCCCGAAACACCACCCCATGGAGGAGGGATGAGATGCACGAAGAGCACCATAAAAACCGGATCGTGGTGGGCGCGGGCTGGCTTTATCTGATCGAGCCGGAGGGCGGCGAGCGGTATTTGGGCGAACTGCCGTCCTGTTCGGTCACCGTGACAAGCGAGTATATCACGGTGGAAAGCAGCAACGGGCCGGTCCGACGGCGTCTGGTGCACAAGCCGCGCAGCGTGACCCGGCGCATGGATATCGAACTGGAGGATATCAGCGCAAAGAACCTGGCGCTCTACATTCTGGGCGACAGCGGCACGGAGGTGCAGGCGGCCACAGCGGTGGTGGACGAGGTGCTGTCGAACCTGCGCGAGGGCGTCTGGTATCAGCTGGGGGTCAGTCGCGCGCGTCCCGAAGGCGTCTCGGCGATCGCAAAGACCGGTGTGACGGTCAAAGCGGGTACGAGCGGCAGCACCGCGATTGCGTCCGGGAACTACAGGATCGATCCCGGCACGGGCCGCATCCTGTTTACCGATCTGGGCCGTGCCGGGCGCGGGTCCATAGGGTCCGCGCGGGTGAGCTATACGCCGGTGGCGCAGACCCTGCATCGCGCCGTCTCCTCGCAGGCGCAGCTGCGCGAATTTGGCCTGCGCTATATCGAGGATGCGGTGGAAGGGGTTGGCAAGCGTCTCTTTGCGCCGCGCTGCACGGTGAGCCCCAACGGCCAGATGGCCCTGAAAAACCCCAACCAGGCGCAGCGTATCCCGCTGCAGCTTGAGATCCTCGAACCGGACACGGGTGCGGCACTTGTGGTGTACGGACCGGAATAACAGGGAGAGCAGAGGCCCATGGCCGCACGCAAGGCACAAAAGACAAAACCCGCCGCACAGACCGCTGCGCGCGAAGAGGCTCCGGATCAGGCAACAGGCCAAACCGGGAATCAGACCGGGTCTGCCCCGCAGAATACGGCCGCGCGCGAGGCCGCGATCCTCCTGCCCGATCTTGATCTGACGGTGTTTGATCCTGACCATGGCGCAGAGATCACGCTCACCGTGCGTGAGTTCCGGTTTCTCGAAGGGCTGAAAGTGCAGGCGACAGCCCGGGCGCTGATTGAAGATCTGGCCGCGCTTCTGGCAGAGCCTGTGGGCATGACACCGGCGCGTGTGATGGCGGTGCTGGGGCGCCATGCCGATCTGTGGCTGGGGATCTGCGCGGTCTCGACCGGGCGCGAGGCCGCGTGGATCGCGCGGCTGCGCGAGCCCTGGGCGGGCGCGCTCTCCATGGCGGTCTGGCAGGTCAATTCCGATTTTTTTACCGCGCGTCTTCTGGGCCAGCATCTGGGCCGGGAGACGCTGGGCACAGAGTGGGCCTCGCTGACCTCCTCAGCCTGCTCTCGGGCGCGGGACACGGGGGCCCCGACCGGGTGATGGAAACGCTCACCTGGCGGCAGATGGCGCTTTACGGGCGCGCCGCAGACCGGCAGCGGCTGCGCGCGCTTGAGGCGATGATGGCGGCGCTGCTGGGGGCCGCCCTGAGCGGAGGCGGGCGCGATGGCCAACCCTGATCTCGATCTGGCGCTGCGCGTCACCGCCGACACAAAGGTGGCGG
>CAXMWW010000003.1:0-114224 GCA_963422245.2 uncultured Sulfitobacter sp.
CACAGGCGCTTGGCACATACATAAGAGACAAAATAGAAGACAAGCCATCAGAGGGCACAAGCAAGAGTTAGGCGCGCGTACTGCTATCTTTCATGGAGGGCAAGAAGCGATTGTCGGAGCTGACCAACGGGGATCTGATGAACTACGCTGCACGGCACAGGGCGACGTGCTCGAACGGGCCCGTCAATCGCCACCTTCAATGCCTATCCCGCGCGATGCGGCACATGGGGACGGTTTATGGGTCGCCGAGTCCCGAACTGGACTTCAAAGAGCCCTAAATCAAAGAACCTCGCGAACGCATTCGGGAACTATCAGCAGACGAACTGACAGCCCTGTTCGAGGCCCTGCACCACGAGTATCGCCCTTTTGTGGCCTTCGCGCTTATGAGCGGGGCGCGCATAGGGATAATAACCGGGTTGCTCTGGCGCGACGTTGACATGACCAACCGCGAAATCACACTCCACCTCTAGGGCGGCGACCTCACGGTGTTCCCGATCAACGCCGAACTGGCGGTGCTCCTATCCGCCCTGCCCGGGTCGAACGTCATGGCACACCGCAATAACGCCTTTACCCGCACCTGCGGCTACACAGAGGAGCGTATCCCGATTGTGGCAGGCGCCGGTGTGTTCGGCACCGCCTGGCGCAAGGCTCTGAGTGAGGCGGTAATAGAGAACTTCCGGTTTCACGATCTGCGCCATACCTTCGCCACGCGCATGCTACGCGCCACCCAGAACCTGAGCTTGGGGTTAAAGACGCTCGGCCATAAAGAAATCAGCACGACCATACGATATGCCCACGTTATGATCTCTGACATGCGGTCTGCACTGGACCGATTTGCGGTGCGGGATACCGGGCCAAAAACAGCGCTCCCCCCCCCCAAGAGTTGGTCGTGAAAAACCATATTTTTATGACTTAATCGCAGTATTCTAGAGCTTTAGTTACAGGTTCGATTCCCGTTACCCGCTCCAGACCTCTCCGACACTTCATTCACCCCGTCCTGCGGTGCGCGCTCCAATGCCGTTTGCGACTGGCGTAGCATGTCCAGAAAGCGCTGGCCCGCGGCAAGGCGGGCTTCTACCTCTGCGATCTTGCGGGTCAGAAAGTCGTCCCCTTCTGCGGCTTCAGGTGCTTCGGACAGGAACTGGCCTACCAGCACGGTGATGTCCGCAATACTCAGACCTGCGGCTTGGGCATCCTGAATGACCTCCAGCGTAAAAACCGCGTCTTCAGGATAGTCGCGATACGAATTGGTCGTGCCCTCGCCCGGCGCGGACTGGATCAGCCCGTGGCGTTCATAGAACCGGATTGTGTCGCGGCTGACGTCCGTTCGTTTGGCCAGTTCTCCGATGCGCATGAGTCCAAACCGTTGACAATGGTCCATAGTTTGTAGATGTTATTCCCTGCACAAGCAAGGGGATACCATGACCGGAAACTGCCAAAGCTGCGGAATGCCACTCAAGAAAGACCCGCAAGGCGGTGGAACGAGGTGGATGGCACGCTCAGCGCCATCTATTGTTCGATTTGCTATGATCAGGGCGCATTCCGGCATCCGGATGCGACGGTCGAGGAATTCCAAGCACATTGCGTCGACGCGCTGCAACGCTCCGGCATGCCGCGGTTCATGGCGTGGCTCTTTACCCGCGCAATCCCCCGCCTGGACCGCTGGAAGGCTTAGGCCGCAAAAGCGTCGGCAAGCCGCTTGGTGTCAAAGTACTCCATCAACTCGATGATCTTGCCGTCTTTGAACCGAGCAAAGAGCGCCACGTCTGTGGTACAGCCGCGACCGGAATCTCGGCCCGCCAGAGACACGGTACCAAAGCCCGCAATGCGATCCCCCTGCTCCACATATTCAGCAATTTCAAAGGACTGCAGTTCAATCTGCTTGTGATGGCCCTGTAGGTAGTCAGCGAACGCCGCTTTCCCACACAGACTGGAGGGGAAGCTCATCCCCCGCGCGCCTTGGCCCAGCGATTTCATCTGGATGTCATCATGAGCGTGCGTGAGACAGGCTTCAAAATTGGACCCTTTGCTGGCATGCCACGCTGCCACGGCTTCCTTCAAGACAGTAAGATTGGAATGGTTCATTCAAAATACTCCCGAACCGGTAACGACAATCAATAAACGCAGACAGTTCAATTATCTGCCTGACCCCACCATAACGCCTTTCCAGCCCACGTCACGCAAAATACACGGGAAGCGTGCATTTAAAGCAGAACTCTGCCGAATTCCTCGCGTAGGTTGCGTTTTAGCACTTTCCCCGTGGCATTTCGCGGCAATTCGCCTGTCCAGACCACCTTGTCCGGCACCTGCCATTTCGCGATTTTGCCGTCGAAGATGGCGAGGATTTCTTCCTCCGTGGGGTCTTCGCCGGGTGCGTTCACGGCGACCAGAACCGGCCGTTCGTCCCATTTGGCGTGTTCGGCCCCGATAACAGCAGCATCTGCCAGCTTGGGATGCGCAATAGCGATGTTTTCCAGCTCGACCGAGCTGATCCATTCCCCACCAGACTTGATGATGTCCTTGGACCGGTCGCGGATGGTGATGTAGCCGTCCGCATCCATGGTCGCCACATCGCCGGTGTCGAACCAACCGTTGGTCAGCGTCTCCTCTCGGGTCTTATGGAAATAGCTGTCGAGGATCCAGAATCCCCGCGTCACCAGATCACCCTGCGTCTCCCCGTCATGGGGCAGCGGATTGCCGTCGTCGTCCCAGATCTCCAATTCGACCCCATAAGGCGGTCGCCCCTGATTTTCGCGCAGGCGGTGCTGTTCTTCGGTTGGCAAGTCCCCGTGTTTGGCCAGCGGCATATTGACTGACCCCAAGGGCGACATCTCTGTCATGCCCCAGGCGTGGATCAGCTCAACGCTATACTTGTCGCGGAAGGTTTCGATCATCGACGGCGGGCAGGCAGAGCCGCCGACCACGGTGCGCTGCAGGCTTTCCAGCTGGCTGCCCGCTTCCTGCGCGGCCCCCAACAGGCCCAGCCAGATGGTCGGCACGCCAAGCGCGATGGTGACTTTGAACCGGTCAATGTGCCCAACCAGCGATGCCCCATCTAGCCCCGGCCCCGGCAGTACGACGCGCGCGCCCACCATGGCAGCGGCATAGGGCGACCCCCATGCGTTGACGTGGAACATCGGCACCACCATCAGCACCACGTCGCCCGCCGACAGGCCTATGGTATCGACCAGATTGGACCCGAACGAGTGCAGCAGGGTCGAGCGGTGGGAATAGAGCACGCCCTTGGGGTTGCCCGTTGTGCCGGAGGTATAGCAAAGGCTTGAGGCCGACCGTTCATCGAACTGAGGCCAGTCGTAGCCCGTATCCCCCGTCGCCAGCAGATCATCATAAGCCACGATCCCAGGCAGCTTCTCCGCCGCCTCCCCGACCTCGGCTTCCATCAGCACGATATGCTCCAGATGCTCCAGCTTGTCGCGGATGGCTGCCACCAGCGGCACGAAAGTCGCATCGATGAACAGCACCTTATCCTCAGCGTGGTTGAGGATATAGACAAGCTGCTCAGGGAAGAGACGCGGGTTGATCGTATGGCAGACAAACCCACCGCCAGAGGCGCCAAAGTAGATTTCCAGATGCCGCCGGTTGTTCCACGCAATGGTCCCGCAGCGGGCCTGAGGGTCCAGCCCCAGTTTGGTCAGGGCCGAGGCCAGCTGCCGCGCGTTGCGGCCCACCTGGCCCCAGGTGGTTTCCTCCACCCCGCCGCCTGTATTGACCGAATAGATCTCCCCTGCCCCGTGATACCGCTCCGCATGGGCGATCAGGCTGGAAATCAACAACTCCTGGTCCATCATCTGGCCCTGCATCGCGTTCCTCCCTCTGATGCGTCTGGGCAGAGTGACCAATGCCGAGCGGTCTTGCAAGCACGTGGTGATCCGGCCTAGGCATGAGGGATGAATTTACCCTATCACACACCGCTTGATGCGGCCCAACAGGCCACGTTTGGCATCGAGACACCACAGCCGCTGGCCATGGCCGATCAGGTCCGGTTCTCGGAACTCGACATCCTCAAACACGTGAACAATGCGGTCTACATGGCGTGGTTTGAACGGCTGCGCATCAGGTACACGCAGGATTGGGGACTGTCGCAATATGACCGCGCGGATGATCCGCGCATCGTGATCCGGTCTGGGGCCATCCACTACCGCGAGGAGATGCGGATGGACGAAAGCTATGTCGTGACCTGCGGCTGCACGGCGTTTCGCAACACCTCGTTTACGCTGGCTCAGCAGATCTGGGCGTGCGGCACATTGCGGGCGACGTTTGATTGCGTGCTGGTACTGCTGATGCCAGATGGCAACGGGCGCTATCCGATCCCGGCGCCGCTGCGGCAGCGTTTTGTTGCGGTCGACGGTGCTGTGGCGGAAACCTGAAGACACAAAAGGAGTGCAGACATGAGCGTCACCATCCGGCCCGTCCGGGCTGAAGACCGCACCGCATGGGACCGGCTCTATGCCGGCTATGCGGCGTTTTATAAGGTCGATCAAACAGCCGAGATGCGCGATACCGTCTGGCGCTGGCTGATGGACGAAGGCCACGGCAGTAACGGTCTGGTGGCAGAAGGCGCGGATGGGACACTCATTGGCCTCACGCATTTCCGGCCATTTGTGAGCTGCCTCAAAGCGTGCACGAATTGCTTCCTAGATGATCTCTTTGTCGACCCCAAGGCACGCGGAGCGGGTGCTGCGGATGCGCTGATTGCCGCCGTAGGACAAATCGCCAAGGACAACGATTGGCAGGTGGTGCGCTGGATCACGGCGGATGACAACTACCGCGGGCGTGGTGTCTACGACAAGGTGGCGACCCGGACGATGTGGATCACCTACGATATGAAGCCGTAAGGCGGGCGTACCGCCCGCCCCCCGCCGGTCGGGCCACAGGCCCAACTTACGCAGTATCCCCATCCCGTAAGGCGGGCGTGTCGCCCGCCCGGGTCGGGCCAATAGGCCCGACTTACGACCGATACCGATGGATATAAGCGACCAAAGCAGCCGTGGATCCGTCCTTGCCCTCGGCTGAACTTTCCCCATCCACCACGGGTTGCAAAGATGTGGCCAGCTCCTTGCCGAGCTCTACACCCCATTGGTCATAGGAATTGATGTTCAGGATGACCCCTTCGACAAACACCCGGTGCTCGTATAGTGCGATGATCTGGCCCAACGTGTGGGGATCGAGCTTGGGATAGACCAGCGTTGTCGACGGCCGGTTACCCGGAAACACCCGATGATGCGCCTGGCGCTCCAGCTCGTCGCCCTCAAAGCCCTTGGCCCCCATCAGCTCGCGCGCCTCTGTCAGCGACCGGCCCCGCATCAGCGCTTCGGACTGCGCCAGACAATTGGCGACCAGTAGGTTGTGGTGGTGGGCAAGGTCAGTCTCATGCCCTTCCGCCGCCACCAGAAACTCACAAGGGATCACCCGCGTGCCCTGATGGATCAGCTGATAAAATGCATGCTGCCCGTTGGTGCCCGCAGCACCCCAAACCACCGGCCCGGTGTGGTGGTCCACAGCTGCACCATCCATCTGCACGGACTTGCCGTTTGATTCCATCTCCAGCTGTTGCAGGTAGTCCGGCAACATCCGCAAGCGCTGGTCATAGGGCAATACGGCACGCGTGGCATAGCCGCAGACCTGATTGTGCCACAGACCCACAAGGGCCAGCATCAGCGGCATGTTCTCCAGAGGCTCCGCCACCTGAAAATGCAGATCCATCCCGCGCGCACCATCAAGGAACGCGGCAAAGCCCGCAGGGCCAATCGCAATCATCAGCGACAGGCCTATCGGCCCCCAGACGGAGTAGCGCCCGCCGACCCAATCCTCGAAACCAAAGACATGGGCAGGATCGATGCCAAAGGCTTCCGTCTTGTCCTCCGCCGTGCTGAGCGCTGCAAACTGGCGTTTGGGGTCACCCCCATGGTCCAGCATCCAGGCCCGCGCGGTGCGCGCATTGGTCATGGTTTCAATGGTGGTAAAGGTCTTGGAGGCCACGATGATCAGCGTCGTTTTGGCATCCAACCCGCTCAGCGTATCCGCAATATGCGCGCCATCCACGTTTGAGACGAAATGGCAGCGCGGGCCGTCGTGATAAGGGGCAAGGGCGGCGACCGCCATGGCCGGTCCCAAATCCGACCCCCCAATACCGATGTTCACAACATCCGTAATCGCGCTGGCGCGGATTTCTTCGGCGTATTGCTTCATCCGGTAAAGCGTCGCACGCACGCCGGGCAGCACGTCCTGACCGTCGACCACCACAGGCTCCCCGTCCCCGCCCCGCAGCGCCGTGTGCAAGACCGCCCGCCCTTCGGTATCGTTGATCTTGTCGCCTCGGAACATGGCGTCCCGTTTTTCTGCCAAACCTGCGGCCTCGGCCAAGTGGATGAGGTCCGCGCGGGTGTCGCGGTCAATGTTGGTCTTGGAATAGTCGAACCGCATGTGGGCGGTCTCAACGCTGAAATCCTGGGGCCGCATGGCATCTTCGAAAAGGGCCAGCAGAGGGCGATCCGCAATGGCGTCGTGGCGGCTCTTGAGCGTATTCCAAACCTCCATCACGCAGCCCAATGCACGGTTGCGTTGCCCAGGACGGTCTTGATCGGAGCCTCAGCCTCCGGCAAGCCCTGCGCCTGCATCAGAGCTTCCTTCTTCTCTTCACCAAAGATAACAACATGGGTCGACATCGCGCCCTCCAGCATTCTTGCAGTCAGTGTGATGCGGTCGGCCTGCCCGCCCGGCATCTTGATCGGATAGAAGATCGGCGCATCGCTTGCCATCGCTTTGTCCAACCCCGGGGCTCCTGGAAAAAGCGAGGCAGTATGCATGTCCGCCCCCATCCCCAGCATCAGAACAGAGAGCGGAAAGGCCTCTTTCAGCGTCTCGCCAAGCTCTGCGCAGGCCGCTTCAATGCTGTGATCGGCTGTATAAAACGGCGTGAACGTCGCCTGTGCCGCGTGACCCACCATCAAGCGCTGCTTGATCAGGGCCGCGTTGGACTGTGGATCGTCCTCCGGCACCCAGCGTTCATCGCTCAGCATCACATGCACCCGCGCCCAGTCGAGGTGATCTGTGGCACAGAGCATATCAAAGATCGGACCGGGCGTGGTGCCACCGGGCACCGCAAAGGACACCCGGTCGTGGTTCAACAGCGCGCTTTCAAGCTCACCGGCGATCACATTGGCGACCTGAATGACCAGCATCTCGCGGTCGGCGTATTCAATCAGGTTCACGGGCTCACCTCCCGCCATTCACGCCCGTCGCGGCGCATGAGTTCGCTGGAATCCGTCGGGCCATCAGACTCGCTGTCGTAAGGTTTGGGAACATCATTGCGGGCCTCCCAGCCTTGAATAATCGGATCGGTCCAGGCCCAGGCGGCCTCCACCTCGTCTCCGCGCATGAAAAGCGTCTGATTGCCCCGGATCACATCCATGATCAGCCGCTCGTAGGCATCGACCTGTTCGGTGTCTTCATCGGCCAGCGCCTCGGCAAAGGTCATGTCGAGTGGTACGTCAATCAGGCGCATACCCCCCGGCCCCGGTTCCTTGATCGTCACACCCAGCGTGATGCCTTCGTTGGGCTGCAGGCGGATCGACAACACGTTGCGGTGACGGCCTGCGTCCTCGGCGAAGATCGAATGGGGCGTATCCTTGAAAACCACCGTGATCTCTGATGACCGCGCCGACATGCGCTTGCCTGTGCGCAAATAGAACGGCGTGCCAGCCCACCGCCAGTTGCTGACGTTGGTCTTGAGCGCAATGAAACTCTCCGTACGGGACCGCGCATCCCCAACAGCGGTGCGATAGCCCGGTTTGTCCGCCTCTTCCATCGGCACCGCCTGATATTGGCCACGCACAATATGGTAGGGTTCAACGGGATCGAGCGCGCGAATGACCTTCAACTTCTCATCCCGCACCGCATCCGGATCAAACCGCGCGGGCGGCTCCATCGCAATCAGGCACAACAGCTGCATCAGGTGGTTTTGGACCATATCCCGCATTGCGCCGGATTTGTCGTAGTATTCACCCCTGCCGCCAACACCCACGGTTTCAGCCACGGTGATCTGGATGTGATCGACGTATTGGCTGTTCCACAAAGGTTCAAACAGCATATTGCCAAAGCGGACGGCCATCAGGTTCTGGACGGTTTCCTTGCCCAGATAATGGTCAATCCGGTAAATCTGATCTTCGTTGAAAAAGGTCGCCAGCGTGCCGTTCAGCTCCTGCGCGGTCTTCAGATCACGGCCAAAGGGCTTTTCGACCACAATCCGGGCGTCCTTGTCGGCCATGCCCCACTTTTGCAGCCGCTCCGCAATGTCCCCAAAGAGCGAAGGTGAAACGGAGAAGTAGTAAGCCTCTACCCGCCCTGTGCCTTTCATCTTTTCTTGCAGCTCCGCCCAGCCGGTCTCTCCCCGGGCGTCGATCTTGAGGTAGTCAAGACGGTCCAGAAAGCTGTCCAACGTCTTGTCTTCACACGTGAAGCCGCCACCGAACTCCGCTATCGCATCCTTGACCAAGTCGCGATACCCGCCCGCATCCAGATCAGAGCGCGCAGCCCCAATGATCCGCGCCTCAGGCGGCATCTGCCCAGAACAAAAACGACGAAAAAGCCCCGGCAGGATTTTGCGGCGGGCCAGATCGCCTGTGCCGCCAAAGATCACCAGATCAAATGGATCAACCGGAATGACGCGTGAAACCATGTTTAAACCTTCCCTGATGCCCGAAATCGGACAATGTTAGCGCAAACATGAGCTTTCATAGCGTATCTCCCGCGCATCACAAGACTGTGCATCGCCCCGTGTAGGGTTTCATTGCGCGCAAGCCTCGCATAGCTACACTGGACATCAAGCAAAGGCGCGAGACAAGGACCAATCATGAAAGATGTGGCAGGCGAGAAACAGACAGCCAACCGCGGCAAATTCAAAGACCCCGCGCGCACGGCCGATGGACAGGCCCGTGCCACCGTTAGCTTAAGCGATCCGCAAACCCTTTGGTTCAACACCGGTACGCTGTGCAACATCGAATGTGTGAACTGCTACATTGCCTCCAGCCCGACCAATGATGCCCTGGTCTACATCACAGCGGATGAAGTCCGGGACTATCTGGACCAGCTGGAAGACCGCAATTGGGGCGTGCGCGAGATTGCATTTACGGGCGGCGAACCTTTCATGAACCCCCAGATGATCGACATGACACGCGCCTCATTGGAGCGTGGCTATGAGGTGTTGATCTTGACCAACGCCATGCGGCCCATGATGCGCAAGACGGTGCAGAAGGGCCTCTTGGAACTCAACGCGGCCTATCCGGGCCAGCTGACCCTGCGGATCTCTGTTGATCACCACCGTCCCGATCTGCACGATGCCGAACGGGGCGACGGGTCGTTCGAAAAGACACTCGATGGCATGAAATGGTTGCGCGACAATGGGTTCCGCATGGCGATTGCCGGGCGGTCTGTTTTTGCCGACAGCGAGGAAGAAAGCCGCGCCGGCTATGCGGCGTTCTTTGCCGAACACAACTTCAAGATCGACGCCCAAGACCCTGGTATGACGGTTCTTTTCCCCGAAATGGATGAACGCATCGAAGTGCCGGAGATCACCACCGCCTGCTGGGGGATATTAAACAAATCCCCTGACGCGGTGATGTGCTCAAGCTCGCGCATGGTGGTCAAGCGCAAGGGGGCGGCCTCCCCATCCGTGCTGGCCTGCACGCTGTTGCCCTATGACGCAGAGTTTGAATTGGGCGAGACGCTGGAAGACGCAGAGCGGGATGTGTCGCTCAACCACCCGCATTGTGCGAAGTTCTGCGTGTTGGGCGGGGCCAGCTGTTCGGCCTGACCCGTCAGAACGGACGTCTCACGGGACCCGCTGCATCAGACAAACGCGTCATTTCAAAGCGATAACATGCCCGTCTTTCGGACTGGCACGTCCAGCCGCGAGGTCGGCATAAACCGGCAAAGCCGCCGCCAACCCATCATGCACATGCAGCTCCATCCAGTCTGCTGCACCATCGGCCACCCGCGCCCATGCCTCTGTGATGTTGCGTTCCACCACACCCGGCCCCCAATCCTCGCGCCGCTTGGCGATTTGGGAGGGCGCAAAGAAGAACTGAGGTTTCACCCCCGGTAAATCCTGCTGCGGCGCGAACTGATCCCAATGGCTGGTGCCAACAGCGGCCAAGTGGGTCAGATGATCTGCCAGCCGCTCGTGCAGCGAACGCTTAACCGCAGCATTGCCCGCCATGTCCACGTAGACCGACGGCACCTCAGCCAGCTGATCGATCTCTTCGTAGCTCAGCACATGGTCACAGGCCTGCAACCCCTCAACAAACTCGCGATTCCCCTCAGATGTCAGCCCGATAATCTGCACTGGATGCGCCGCATCCTCCGCCAGATATTTGCACAGCCCCAGCCCGGTCTTGGAAGATGCCGAGCCCACAATCACCTGTTCCGCGCCAAAGTGGTCGTTGTCTGCAAGCCAGTCTGACAGCAACCACGAGGTCGCCAGCAAAGGCTGCAACAAGGCGCGCAGGTGGTCCTGACGCGGCGCAGTGCCCTCGACCGGCACATAACGGTTGTAGACAGCGGGCAATTGCGCCCGGTGCGGGGCGGCGTCTTCAATGGTGGCCCCCTTAGTGGCAGCGGGTACCATCACCATCGCTTCCGCCAGCGGATAGAAGCCATAAAGCCGCTGACCCACCTGCAAAACGTCCGACGCGCTTTCAAACACCTCCGCCGTGCCCCAGACCGGCACCAGCCCCTGCCCCTCAACGCCGCTTGGAAAGAACTTCCAGTAGCCAATGACAAAGCCTGTGGCGGCATAGGTCACATTATTCGCCGTCAGGGCAAAACTCTGCAGCCTGAGCCGCGCTTCTCCAGGCTTCAGGGGCGCAGGCGCGACCTCTTCTAGCCGCGTTCGGGTGATATCCTGCTGATCGACAAGCATGCGTTTCATAAGGCGCTCTCCTTTGACGCCCAGCTTGTCAGGTTCCGCACCCCCCGCAAGGGAGACGGTGCGTCAGTGCAGTCTAAATTCGCCCACCTGATGACGCCATTCGCCCGGGGCGATCATCTTGCGGTGGGTAAAACGCACGGAATGCAGCGGGCCATCAAGCTCTCGCTGCCAGAATTCCACAAACTCAAACAGTTTCGGGTGGTCCGGTGCCAGATCATAGTCTTGCCAGACGTAAGAGTTCAGAACATGCGTGTAGTCGGGCATATGATAGAAAAATTCAGCCGTGGTCAGCCCATACCCTTTCAGCATCAGCTCGGTTTCGGATTGGGGCATTTCAGCCTCCTTTTTCTGCCTGTGTGACGCCAGCTTGCCACATCGAAATTACTTTTCAATGAAAACAGTATGTTGGCACTCCGCGCCCTTTGCTGCCAGCACGGCCATTGCACCTGATATGGGGTTTGAGGTATAAAGAAAGGCAACATATAGATCGGCCAAAGGCCAAAGCAGGCAACGTGAACGACACTCCAGAAATCCCTGAAAACGAAGGCGAAATGCCGCCTGAGCGCCCCCTGTTCGATGGGCCTTCGGTCTCCATCGCGGATGAGATGCGCAACAGCTATCTTGACTACGCGATGTCGGTCATTGTCAGCCGTGCGATCCCCGACCTGCGCGACGGTCTGAAACCCGTGCACCGCCGCATCCTTTTTGCGATGCATGAAACCGGGAATAGCCACGACAAGGCCTACCGCAAATCTGCCCGCCCCGTGGGCGATGTGATGGGTCAGTACCACCCGCACGGCGATTCAGCGATCTATGACGCGCTGGTGCGTATGGCGCAGGATTTCTCGATGTCGCTGCCGCTCTTGGATGGGCAAGGTAATTTCGGCTCCATGGACGGCGATAACCCCGCTGCCATGCGCTATACTGAAGTGCGGATGGACAAGCCTGCTGCCTACCTTTTGTCTGACATCGACAAGGAAACGGTCGATTTTCAGGACAACTATGACGGCAAACAGCAGGAACCCACCGTCCTCCCTGCCCGCTTCCCCAATATGCTGGTCAATGGAGCTGGCGGTATTGCCGTGGGCATGGCAACGAACATCCCGCCGCATAACCTGGACGAGGTTGTAGATGCCTGTCTCGCGCTCATTGAAGACCCCGATCTGACCTCAGAGCAGCTGATCGAATACGTCCCCGGCCCCGACTTCCCCACCGGCGGCATGATGCTTGGCCGCTCCGGCGCGCGCAAAGCCTACCTTGAAGGACGCGGCAGCGTGATTATCCGCGCCAAGACGCGCGTCGAAGAGATCCGCAAGGACCGCTGGGCCATCATCGTGGATGAGATCCCCTATCAGGTGAACAAGGCCACCATGATCGAGCGCATTGCCGAAGCCGCGCGGGAAAAGAAGATCGAAGGCATCGCCCACGTACAGGACGAATCCGACCGCCAATGGCGTGCGGGTGGTGGTGGAGCTTAAACGCGATGCGACGGCTGAGGTCGTAATGAACCAGCTGTTCCGGTTCACGCCGATGCAGACCTCCTTTGGCTGCAACATGCTGGCGTTGAACGGCGGCCCGCCCCGAAACGCTGACCCTGCGCGGGTTCCTGACCGCCTTCATCGCCTTCCGCGAAGAAGTCGTCGCGCGCCGCACGACCCACCTGCTGCGCAAAGCACGCGACCGCAGCCATATCCTCTGTGGTCTGGCCGTGGCTGTGACCAACATTGACGAAATCGTGCAGACCATTCGGTCCTCTGCCGACGCGGCAAGAGGCGCGTGAAAAGCTGATGACGCGGCGCTGGCCCGCGCAAGACATCCTGCCTTACATCGCGCTGATTGATGACCCGACCCATACGGCCAACGATGACGGCACGTACAACCTCAGCGAAACCCAGGCCCGCGCCATTCTGGAACTGCGCTTGCAACGCCTTACCCAGATTGGGGTCAAGGAAGTCACGGACGAGCTCGAAGAACTGGCCGCCAAGATCAAGGAATACCTTGAAATCCTCGCCTCCCGCGAGCGGATCATGTCCATCATCAGCGACGAACTGCACGAGGTGCGCGACCTGTTCGCGGTGCCGCGCCGGACAGAGATTGTCGAATGGTCCGGCGACATGGAAGACGAGGACCTGATCGCGCGCGAGGACATGGTCGTGACCGTGACCTCCGGCGGTTATATCAAGCGCACGCCGCTTGCCGACTTCCGCAGCCAGCGGCGCGGCGGCAAGGGTGTCAGCGGCATGGCCACCAAGGAAGAGGACGTGGTCACCACCCTCTTTGTCGCCAATACCCATACGCAGCTGCTGTTCTTCACCACGGACGGGATGGTCTACAAGCTCAAGACCTGGCGCCTGCCGCAAGGGGGCCGCACCTCCAAGGGCAAGGCGATCGTGAACATTCTGCCGATTCCCACAGGCGTCTCCATCGCCGCCATCATGCCCGTGGACCGGGATGAGGAAGAATGGGACGAGTTGCAGATCGTCTTTGCCACCTCCGAAGGCGACGGGCGCCGCAACAAGCTGAGCGACTTCACCAACGTCATGCGCAACGGCAAGATCGCGATGAAACTGCCTGAGGATGGCTCCGTGAGCATGGTCAACGCGCGCATCTGCTCGGAAAGCGATGATGTAATGCTGGTCACCAACTCTGGCCGCGCCATCCGCTTCCCCACCACGGACGTTCGTGTCTTTGCGGGCCGAAACTCTACCGGCGTGCGCGGGATTAAGCTGAGCAATGGCAAGTGCGTCGTATCGATGTCCGTGATCCGCCATTTTGAAGCAACACCGGATGAACGTGCCGCCTACCTCAAGATGCGCCGCGCCATGGCTGGCCTCACGGATGAGGCGGAAGTGGAAGAAGAAGATGGGACGGCTGCCTCCGCTGTCGAGGTCGATTACCCCGCCATGTCAGCTGCTGAGAACCTGATCCTGACGATTACCGCAAAGGGCTCGGGCAAGCTGAGCTCCAGCCATGACTACCCGGTACGCGGCCGGGGTGGTATGGGCGTGATGGCCATGGACAAGGCCATGCGCGGCGGTGACATTGTGGCCTCTTTCCCGGTGGAGATGGATGATCAGATCATGCTCGCCACCTCCAAGGGGCAGTCGATCCGTGTACCCGTGGATGGCATCTCCTTCCGCTCCCGCAGCGCGGGCGGCGTGAAGGTCTTTGACACCGGCAAGGGCGAGGAAGTTGTCAGTGTGGCCTGGATTGCCGATCAAGGCGAAGCAGAAGAAGGCGAAGCCTTTGAAACCTGACTGGCGCGCTGGTCAGCCTTGTGACGCAAAGAAACTGATCAGCATCGGTGTTGTCTGAGGGGTTGTGGCACGCCCCTCTCTCACACGTGGGTCTGAACCAACGACTGAAAGTCCAGCGCATTGCACAATCCACAAAAAAAGACGCGCAAGTCGAGCCCTGCGCGTCTTCAATTTCATAGATTTCTGATCCGTATGACCTACGGGGTGCCAGTTGTCGTTGTCGTCGTGGAGGACGAACCGCCTGCAGCCACGGCAAGCACAACCAGAGCAGCTACGGCCGCACCTGCGCCGCCCGTGATACCCGCGCCAGCGTTGCCCAAGCCACCAGTTGCATTCGCATTGACGCACCGACGTGTCGGTACGCCGTTAACAGTTTGAACGTTCGGAAGGCAGTTGTAGGTCTGGCCGTTGGAGGCTGTCACCTGCAGGGAATAGGTAGCATCCCCGGACGCGCCAACAACGCCTGTTTGTGTCGCTTGAGCAAATGCGCTTGTCGCCATCAGGGCTGTCGCCGCTGCAGCTGTGAAAAAAGTTCTCATCTCGTTTTCTCCCAGTTTGGGTGTCTTACTAATATCAGGCCACTATAAACGGCCATGAGCCTCGCGGAGACATTGCCTGTCGCGACGGTGGAATACAAGCGGTTAATACAGTTTTCCAAGTGATTTGCAACTTGTCGCCAGTTTTTTGGTCAAAGAGCATAAAGTTCTGTAAATTTTTGCTGCAAATATGCCAGCAAAGGGGCCTCACTTGGCTTCTTGCCACTTGCGCGTGCAATCACGTCGCGCGGCTCATAAAGCCCGCCGTGTGTCTGCACATTTTCACGCAGCCAGGCGACGGCAGATTCGGTATCGCCCTGTGCCAGATCATCATCCAGCGTTGGCACGGCTTGTCGCAGGGCTTCATGCAGGCATCCGGCATATACATTGCCCAGGCTGTAGGTCGGAAAGTACCCAAACAGCCCTACTGACCAATGCACGTCCTGCAGCACCCCGTTGGAAGGCGTGTCGACCACATAGCCAAAGTCAGTCTCAAACCGGTCATTCCACGCCGCTTCCAGATCACGGATCTGCAGATCACCGGCCATCAGGGCGCGTTCCAGATCAAAGCGCAGCAGCACGTGCAGATTGTACTGAAGCTCATCTGCTTCGGTGCGGATAAACCCGTCAGAGACCGCGTTGACCACACGGTAGAACGTATCGGCATCGGCCACACCAAAATCACCAAACGCATCGCGCATCTGACCGTAAAGCCAGCCGGTGAAGGCACGGCTGCGGCCCAGCTGGTTCTCGTAAATGCGGCTTTGGCTTTCGTGTACGCCCATCGACACGCCCCGTCCAAGTGGTGTGAGCAGATAGGCGCGGTCGATGTTCTGCTCATAGCTCGCGTGGCCGACCTCGTGGATGGTCGAATAGAAGCAGTTGAACGGGTCCGTGGGTGAGGTCCGTGTGGTGATCCGCACATCCAGCCCAGAGCCGGAGGAGAAAGGATGCACCGCCTTGTCCACGCGCCCCATCGACATGTCATAGCCGAAGGTCTTGGCCAGCTGACGGGTCAGCTTCATCTGCGCCCCTTCGTCAAATTCGCCTTGCAGGCTCGGCGGGGCCTCGGCCTCGCGCACTGCGGCGCGCAGCTCCGACAGCGCAGGCCTTAGCGCCCTGAACATCGCGGCAATCTCTGCCCCCGTGGTGCCGGGCTCATAATCCTGCAGCATGGCGTCATAGACATCGCCGTCACCCGCCAGCGCCTGACCCTCTTCGCGCTTGAGGCCCACGACCTCATCCAAAGTCCCTGCAAAGGCCGCGAAATCATTGGCCTCGCGCGCCTCTGCCCAGATGCCTTGGGCTTGTGATGTCACATGCGCGATCCGCGTGGCGAGGCTTGCCGGCACCTTGGTCGCGCGGTCATAGCTGCGCCGGATCAGGCGCAGGTTGGCCTGCCCGCCGGGATCAAGGGCTTCTTCGTCGATCTCTGCCAACCAGTCTCCGACCTGCGCATTGCTGCGCCGGGCGTGCAGGACGGCTTCCATTGCGGCCATTTCCTCCGCCCGCTGGCCCGCAGCGCCACGGGGCATCATGGTTTCCTGATCCCAGCCCAAGCGGCCTGCGACTTGTGACAGGGCTTCGGTTTCGCGCTGATAGGCCATCAGATCGGCATAGGCGTTCATGGTCAGGCTCCTTTGATGGAGGTGGCAATGGGATAGGCAGACAGGAACCGCGCGCGGATGATCAGCACCCACAGCAGCACGGCCATCGCCTGATGGACCAGTGCGATGTGCACCGGGGCGGCATAGACCACCGTGGTGATGCCAAGCACGACCTGCAGTGCCATGGCGGCCAGCACCGCGTTAAAGGCAAAGCGCGTGTTGGCATGGGCGGACCGCCGCCCGCGCAGCCATACCACCACGGCAAAGATCGCCAGCAGATAGCCCGCCATACGGTGAATGAATTGCACCAACCCGGGGTTTTCAAAGAAGTTGCGCCAGACCGGCGTGATGTCAAAGGCATCGGGCGGAAAGAACTGCCCGGCCATCAACGGCCATTCGGGGAAGTACCGCCCCGCATCAATCCCCGCCACCAACGCACCAATCAGGATTTGCAGGAAAGCAAAGTGCATCAGCCCCGTGGCGAGCGAGAACTGCTTTCCCTCCTTCGCACGGCGCGCGTGCATCAGGTCTTTCTCTGACCGTCCCAGCAAAAAAATGTACCAGCTGATAAAGCCGAGGATCACAAAGGCGAGGCCGAGGTGCGTTGCAAGCCGGTAGCTGGCCACATCCGTGACCCCTTCGCCCTGTGTCACGCCACTGGCGACCATCCACCAGCCAATGGCACCTTGAAGACCGCCGAGGCCGCCCAGCAACAGCAATCGCCCGGTCCAGCCGGTGGGGATCTGCTTGCGCAGCAGGAACCAAAGGAAGCCAAGCCCCCAGACCAGTCCTATCACCCGGCCCAGTTGCCTGTGGCCCCATTCCCACCAGTAAATCACTTTGAAATCAGACAGTTCCATCCAGGAGTTCTGGACCTGAAACTCATCAATGGCCTTGTATTTGTCGAACTCGGACTGCCAGTCCGCCTCGCTCAGCGGCGGCAAAGCGCCCGTGATGGGCGCCCATTCAGTGATCGACAGGCCAGAGTCGGTAAGCCGCGTCATGCCGCCCACGGCGATCATGATAAAGACCAGCGCAAAGAGCATCATCAGCCAGATGCGGATCGCACCACGCGCGCCGCCTCTACCCCGATCAATCAACCCCGGCTGGGCTGCGGGGGCCTGCGCGGCTTCACCGCCGACTTCTTCGAAAATGCTTCTGGGTTTTTGCGCCATGGTCGTCTTCCTGCCTTCGCCATGTTGGTAGGTTATGGGGGAACTAAGGTCTAGTCGCGCTCTTTCCAGCGTACCATTTGCCGCATCATGCCGTGCAGCATCTGCACATCCGCGCGCGTGAGCGGCAGACGCGACCACATGTTGCGCAGGTTCAACTTCATCGAGGCGATCTTGTGATCGGGAAAGAAGAACCCGGCCTCTTCCAGTCGCTCCTCATAGTGGCCCGCCAGTGCCTCGATCTCGCGCCCGTTGGCCCAATCAGTGCCTGCCATTTCGGTGGTTTGAGCCGTCACATCAGATGTCGCCCGCATCCATTCGTAACCCAGCAGCAAGACGCATTGCGCCAGGTTCAGCGAAGGAAACGCCGGATTCACTGGGACGGAAACGATGGCATTGGCCCGCGCAATGTCCTCGTTCTCCAGCCCTGCCCGTTCCGGTCCGAACATCACCCCAATACGCTGGCCTGCGGCGATACGTTGCGCGGCCTCGGCCATTGCGGCCTCTGGACTGAAGACGGGCTTGGTCAGGTCACGGTCCCGCGCCGTGGTGGCAAAGACATAGTCGCAATCGGCCAGAGCTTCAGGCAGATCAGCGCAAAGTCTCGCCTCATCCAGTAGGCGCCCCGCTCCTGACGCCATCGCCACCGCCGACGGGTTCGGCCAGCCGTCGCGCGGCGCAACGATGCGCATGTGGTCAAGGCCAAAGTTCCACATCGCACGGGCCGCAGCCCCGATGTTTTCGCCCATCTGAGGGCGGACCAGCACCATCGCTGGAATTGTAGGATGAAGGGTGGGATCAGACATGGGCCGCCTGATACGTCGCTGGGCATCCCCGTGCAAGGCGCGCCGTAAAGGGGTTTTCTTTTTGCCTCCCTTTCCGCTAGTCACGCGCCAAAGCACCCAAGGACGCGCCATGGACACCCCCGAACAGCCGCAGATCTACCTGATCACCCCGCCCGAGTTCGAGCTGAGCAGCTTTCCCGCCGCCCTTGCCCACGTGTTGGATGCCCATCCGGTGGCCTGCGTGCGCCTTGCCATGGCGACGCGGGACGAAGACCGCCTGCTGCGCGCAGCCGATGCCTTGCGCGATGTGACGATGTCCCGCGATGTGGCGCTTGTCGTGGCAGAACACTTGCAGATGGTCGAACGCCTGGGGCTCGACGGCGTGCATCTGCCTGACGGGTCGCGCAACGTACGCACCGCCCGCAAGGAACTGGGCGCAGATGCGATTGTCGGCAGCTTTTGTGGTGCCTCGCGGCACGACGGCATGACAGCGGGTGAGAGTGGTGCGGATTACATCAGCTTTGGCCCGGTTCAGGCGACGGCTCTGGGTGACGGCAGCTTTGCCCCCGGTGACCTGTTTCAGTGGTGGTCAGAGATGATCGAGGTGCCCGTGGTTGCCGAAGGCGGTTTGGACGAGAGCATGATCCGCACCCTGGCGCCCGCCACCGATTTCTTTGGCATCGGGACCGAGATCTGGGATCAGGACGATCCCGTTCAGGCACTCGGTACCCTGATCGCGGCAATGGGCTAAGCCCTCCTGCAAGCCCCGCCAATCCCAACCATTACCAATTCCCTAACGCAGACACGTCGATAACGACGCCTCTGCGTTTATGGTTTGGTAACTTACAGGAACACCCGTTCGATCACCCACCAGACCGCGATAATCGCAATCAGGAGCGATGCGCAGATCGACACCGCGCGGAACATCACAGGCTCCTGGCGCACCAGCGCCTCTTCGGCCTCCAACGGGGCGGCCATCGCCGCGCGCCCGGCGATCCACAGCAGCCCTGCCGCCAAAGCGATCACCGTCAGCTGACCCAGTTCCACACCAATGTTGAACCCGATAAGCGCAGGCAGGAACTGCCCCTGCGGCAACCCGAAGTCTCCAAGCACCGAGGCAAAGCCAAGCCCATGCAGCAGGCCAAAACCAAAGACAATCAGCGGCCGCCACCTGTTGAGGCCCGAGGCAAAGATGTTCTCCACCGCCACATAAACAATCGAGGCGGCAATCAGTGGCTCCACAATCGAGCCCGGAATGTTCACCCAACCCAAGGCCCCCAGTGCCAGTGTGACCGTATGGGCCAGTGTAAAGGCGGAAATCTGCCAGATCAGCGGACCCAGTTGCGTCGACAAAAAGAACAGGCCCAGCACAAACAGAATATGGTCCAGACCCTTGGGCAGGATGTGGTCAAACCCCACGGGGATGTAGCTGGCAAAGGTCTGCCAACCGCCCATTTCACTGCCGCCGCCCACGGCGATCTCTTCGCTGGTCTGCCCGCCGCTCAGGTACCCTGTGAACGGCTCCGCAACACCCTGCTGACGCACCACGATGTCGCCTGCGCCATCAGGCCATGTCACGGTAATCACGCTGCCCGCCGTGGCAATATCCGCCGTCAGCTCCCAATCCGAAACACGTGGTAATTCAATGCTTTGCCCATCAGGCACATTGATGCCCACGGTCTGCAAGGCAACCGGTTCGCCATCCACTTTCACCATTGGCAGGGCATTCCAGCGGGCCAGCAACCCCGACGCCCGCGAGATGATCGCTGCTGCAGGCAAGGCCCGCAGATCGTCATAGTCCGCCACGTTCTCTGCGTCATTGGTATCGGCCAGACCGTCCAGATCGATACCCGACAGCAACGCTTCGATGTTGACGCGCATCGTCACGTCCAGCGTGCCGTCGGCAAACGTGAAATCAGCAATCGTCGGCTGCAACTCATGCGCCTTTGCGCCCGTGCTTGTGATCAGCGTCGCACTTGACATCACCAACAGCAACGTCAGCCTTGTCATGATCTTCAGGAAAGTCCGCATTATGTTCCTCAACCGCTTGTTTTTTGCCCTGTGCCTCGCGCTGCCACTGGCCCCCGCGACGGCACATGAATTCTGGATTTCGCCCGATGCCTATCAAGTCGCCCCGGGGGGTGCAATCACGGCAAACTTCAGAAACGGTGAGATTTTCGAAGGTGGTGCTCTGTCTTATTTCGACCGCACCAGCGCGCGGTATGACACGATCTTTGATGGCCCGGTCACCCCTGTTGACGCCCGCGCGGGCGACCGGCCTGCCTTGCAGATGAAGGCCCCGGACCAAGACGGCCTGCTGAGCGTCGTGCATGAAACCCAACCTTCCAAGATCACCTACCGGGAGTGGGAGAAATTCGCGAAATTTGCCGCCCACAAGGATTTCCCAGGCGTTGAGGCGGCACATATCGCGGCAGGCTGGCCCAAAGAGGGGTTCAGGGAAGCCTACACCCGTCACGCCAAGACGCTAATCGCCGTGGGGTCAGGCGCGGGTCAGGATCAGGCGGTCGGTCTGGCAACAGAGTTTGTGGCCCTCACAAACCCCTATGCGGCAGATTTCGGCGGGGAAATGAAAGTCCTCTTGCTCTATCAGGGTGCCCCGCGTGCGGACGCACAGGTGGAGGTGTTTGACCGCCAACCCGGTGGGCTTGTGCTGATCAGCCTCTACCGCACCAACGATAAAGGCGAGGTGACAATCCCTGTGATGGCAGGGCACGAGTATCTCTTTGACGCCGTGGTTCTGCGCCCTTCCCCAGAGGCTGGCACATCAGAGGGCGCGCCGGTGTGGGAAACGCTCTGGGCTGCGCTGACATTTGCGGTGCCGGAATAGGTTGCGGCCCCGCGCCCTTCGCGGCAAAAGGCGTTTATGCACGCCACACCTGACATCCTTTGCATCGGTTCGGTCCTGTGGGACATCATTGGCCGATCCGAAAACACCATGCGGCAAGGCTCTGACATGCCGGGGCGGATCACGCGCCTGCCCGGCGGCGTTGCGCTCAACATCGCGATGGCCCTGGCGCGGTTCGGGCTGACCCCCGCGTTGCTGAGCGCTGTGGGCCGGGATGCTGAAGGCGATGAACTGGTCAAAGCCTGCCAGACGCGTGGACTAATCACCGACTACCTTTATCGCTCTGACGATCTGCCGACCGACCGCTACATGGCCGTCGAAGGCACCAACGGGTTGATCGCGGCCATCGCCGATGCCCATTCGCTAGAGGCTGCAGGCGACAAGATCCTGCGCGCCCTGTCTGATGGCAGTCTGGCGGCGCCCTACACCGGGGGTGTTGCGCTGGATGGGAACCTGACGCTTGACCTGCTGAGCCAGATTGCGCGCAGCCCCTTGCTGGCCGACGCTGATCTGCGCATCGCTCCTGCCTCACCCGGCAAGGCGCTGCGGTTGTCACCGTTCCTGCAATCGCGACGCGGCACGCTTTATGTGAACCTCGAAGAGGCTGGGCTGCTGTGCCAGACGGCCTTCAGGACCTCCGCCGAAGCGGCAGAGGGGCTGCTCGCGCGCGGCGCTGTGCGTGCCATGGTGACAGATGGCGGCAACCCCGCCACGGCGGCGGATCAAAGCGGTCTGCTGACGCTCACACCCCCGCAGGTCCACGTGGCGCGGGTCACCGGCGCGGGCGATACTTTCATGGCGGCGCATATTGCCAGCGACCTTCAGGGGCATTCGCAGGCCGACGCCCTGCAGGAAGCACTGGAAGCCGCCGCCCTCTATGTCTCGGGGGAGACCAAGATATGATCGATCTGTCCTTCAGCGCCGAGGTCGCAGCGGCCCGCGAAACCGGGGCAGCGCTTGTTGCCCTTGAAAGCACCATAATTACCCACGGGATGCCCTACCCGCAGAACCTCGACGTGGCACGACAGGTAGAGGCGGATGTGCGCGCATCAGGGGCCACGCCTGCAACCATCGCCGTGATGGACGGCCGGTTGCATGTCGGGCTGGAGGACGCCCAGCTTGAAGCGCTGGCGCAGGCCAGGAACGTGGCCAAACTCAGCCGCTCCGACATGGCCGTCTGCATCGCCAGCGGTGGCACCGGGGCCACGACGGTCGCCGCCACGATGATCGCCGCCCATCTGGCCGGCATCGCGGTCTTTGCCACGGGCGGTATCGGTGGGGTGCACAAAGGGGCCGAGGACAGTTTTGACATCTCAGCCGATCTTTTGGAACTGGCCCAGACCCCGGTGACCGTTGTGGCCGCAGGGGCCAAGGCCATTCTGGACGTCCCCAAGACGCTGGAGGTGCTCGAAACACAAGGTGTCCCGGTGATCGCCTATGGGCAGGACAGCTTTCCAGCGTTCTGGAGCGCAACCTCTGACCTTGCAGCGCCCCTGCGTCTCCATACGGCCGAGGCGATTGCAAAGGCGCACCAGATGCGCGCGGCACTGGGCCTGCCCGGCGGGCAGCTTGTGGCAAATCCCATCCCGGCTGCAAATGAGATCCCAAATGCCGAGATGGCTCCGGTGATTGCACGCGCGCAGGCGGATGCAGATGCCCATGGCATTACCGGCAAGTCGGTGACCCCCTATCTGCTGCAAAGGATATTCGAGCTGACGGACGGTCGGTCGCTGGAGGCCAACATCGCGTTGGTGCGCAACAACGCCCGACTTGCTGCTGAAATCGCACGCAACCTGGCAGCCGATTGATCGCATCTGACGGAAATTCAGCGTCATTCCCATTGTGGGGGCGCAGCAAACCGCTTAGCTATCGTCCGATGCCCAAAGTAGCGCCACACGCATGAACACACCTTTCGATCCCGAGCCGCCCCGGCGCCCCGGCCTTTTTTCGCGCCTGCGGGCCTCGTTTCTGACCGGGATTGTGGTCATTGCACCTGTGGGCTTGACCGTCTGGCTGATCTGGACGGTGATCGGCTGGGTTGATGGCTTTGTCTGGCCTTTCGTGCCCTCCGCCTGGCAGCCCGATTCAATTGTGAATTACTGGCTGAACATCCCCCGCTTCATCGAAGTGGACGGCATTCGTGCGCCAAACCCGGACTGGATCAACGTCAACGTCCGCGGCGTCGGCGTCATCGTCTTTTTGTTGTTCACCGTCCTTGTGGGCTGGATTGCGAAAGGCTTCATTGGACGCTCGCTTATCCGATGGGCCGAAAGCCTGGTGGAACGCACACCGGTGGTCCGGTCGATCTATTCAGGGATCAAGCAGATTTCGGAGACGATCTTTGCCCAGTCCGAGCGGAGTTTTGAGACCGCCTGCCTGATCGAATACCCTCGGCGCGGCATCTGGGCGCTGGGGTTCATCTCCACCAATGCCAAGGCAGAGATTGCGGCCAAGACGGACCCATCAGGCGAAATGTCCTCCATCTTTCTGCCCACAACGCCCAACCCGACTTCTGGCTTTTTGCTGTTCGTGCCCACCAAGGATGTGATCCGTCTGGATATGAGCGTCGAAGACGCCGCCAAGCTCGTGATCTCGGCAGGCCTCGTCTATCCGCAGGACAAGGAGCCAAACGGAGACCAGCTGAAGCTCTTTGATGAAGGCCAGAAGGATCAGCTGGTGGCGCGGTCATCAGAAGACCGGGAAATGGCCGAGACCAGTAAGGCCGACAGCTGAATGCCGCGCTAGCCAAACATGTCCGGCAAGTCGACCGACGAGCGTTTCCCGATCTTGTCGCCGTGTTGTTCCAGAAAGCCCGAGGCGGCCGCATATCCCACATCATGCAGTTGAGAGATCACAGCCGGGTTTGGCACCAGCTTGGTGGCCACCGACAATTGTTCCATCAGACTGTCATCTGCAATCATGTGCACCCGCACGCGGCTCATCGCCCCTTCCGAGACGGTGCCGTCCTCCAGCAGCCGCTGCACAAATTCGATGGCGCGCAGTTCGCGCAGCAGGCTTGAGTTAAAGCTGATTTCATTGATGCGGTTCTGGATCTGCTGAGGCGTGCGGGGCACTTCGGCGCGTTCCAGCGGGTTGATGTTCACGATGACAATGTCATCAGGAAGGTCCGACCCGAACAACGGAAAAAGCGCGGGGTTCCCCATATAACCCCCGTCCCAGAAGGCCTCCATCCGGCCGGTGTCCGCATCCTCAATCTCCACCGCCTGAAAAAGTGTCGGCAGGCAGGCCGAAGCCATCAACGCCTCAGGGCCAATCTCATCCCCCTCAAAAACCTTGATCTTGCCGTTGCGCACCCGCGTGGCGCAGATGAAGAGCAAAGGCGCGACAGAGTTGCAGACCTTGTCATAGTCAAATCGCGCCACGATGTCTTCCAGCGGGTTGCGATAGAATGGCCCGTAGGCATAAGGCGACACGAGCTGGCTCATGGCGTCGGCCACGGTGAAGGGCCAAGAATATTCCATTGCCCGGCTGATTGCGCCAACGCCAAAGGGGGCCATCCAATGGGTCATGCGTAGATCACTGACGCCCGCGACCTGTTCCCAGAGCCAGCGCAGGTTCTCTTGCGCGCCCGCGCGCCCGTTCCGAACCATGCCCGCCTTCAGCGCTGCGCCATTCAGCGCCCCCGCTGAAGTGCCGGAGATGCCGCAGATGTCGATCTGGTCGTCTTCCAGCAGGCGTTCCAGCACACCCCAGGTAAAGGCCCCATGGGCACCGCCGCCCTGCAGGGCCAGATTTATGCGCTTCTTTGCCATTGTGGGTCCTACGGCCTTCCGGTTTTTGCCTACACATCTGTTATCATTTTTCGCGTTCGAGCTTAGCGAGAGGCAGCGAACAAACGATGCAATTCAAACCGGAAGTACGTTAAGAGGATTCAGGTCTCCGGCGGGGATATTTCTTGCAAGAAAGAGAGGTCAGAGGGCTGTCCAGCCGCCGTCCACGCTGATTGCTGTGCCGGTGATCTGGGCCGCGGAATCCGAGCACAGGAAGGCGCACGTGCCGCCCATCTGTTCGACGGTAGCGAATTCCTTGGACGGCTGACGTTTGAGCATGACGTTCTTGATCACGTCCTCGCGCGACATGTCGTATTCTTTCATGGTGTCGGGGATCTGTGCCTCCACCAACGGGGTCAGCACATAGCCGGGGCAAATGGTATTGGCGGTGATCGGTTCTTCTGCGGTTTCCAGTGCGGTGGTCTTGGTGAGACCCACGATGCCATGCTTGGCCGCGATATAGGCGGATTTGTAGGGCGAGGCCGTCAGCCCATGAGCGGAGGCGATGTTGATCACCCGGCCCCAGCCTGCCTTGCGCATCATTGGCAGGGCCGCCGCCGTGGTGTGAAAGGCCGATGAGAGGTTGATCGCAATGATCGCATCCCATTTTTCCACCGGGAAGTCGGGAATACCCGCCACGTGCTGGATGCCTGCGTTGTTCACCAGAATATCGCAGGCCCCCGCCTTGGCGATCAGTTCCCGGCACTCCCCGCCTATCGACATGTCCGCCTTGATGTAGCGGGCGTTTACCCCCGTCTCCGCAGCAATCTCGCTCGCGATGGCGTGGTCTTCTTCCTTGTTGGAGAAGGAGTTCAGCACAACATCCGCGCCTGCGCGCGCCAGTTCCCAGGCGATGCCCAACCCAATGCCGGAGTTCGAGCCTGTAATGACGGCGGTCTTACCGCTCAGATCGATTGTAAATGCCATGGGAGTCTCCTGCGAATTTCTGCACCTGCATCATGCGTTGCCGCGCGTGCAAAGGAAACGGCCAAACGGCAAAAACCTGCCCAACCGCCCCGGTACGCGGCCAAAAAAAACGCCAGCACGAAGCTGGCGTTAAGTTATTGAGGCAGGTTTCATACAGGCAAGAAACCTATCGAGCAGTGACCCCTTTATAGAAGAACCGATGCTTCAGGCCAAGCTAAAAGTTTGAATTGCTTGGAAAGCCCCGTTAACGATTGGGTCAAGAAAACAAGGGCAGACAGGGATTGTTGCGAAAATGGCGATTCATTTTTTCCAAATGGGACGGGCCGTTGCGGCGGTTTCTTCACTGATTCTTTCCGCAGGGATTCTCTGGGCGGAACCAAAGCATGGGATATCTATGTATGGGGAGCCGGCCCTGCCCCCGGATTTTGTGTCTTTGCCTTATGTGAACCCGGATGCACCCAAGGGCGGGTCCATCACGCTGGGCAACTCCGGCACCTTTGACAGCCTCAACCCTTACGTGCGCAAAGGGACGGTGCCCTGGCAGCTTCGGTTCCTTACCCACGACAGTCTGATGGGCCGCTCGCGGGACGAACCTTTTGCGCTTTACGGACTCCTGGCCGAATCGATTGAGGTGCCGGATGACCGCGATTGGGTGGAATTTACCCTGCGCGAAGGCACCCGATTCTCTGATGGCTCTCCGCTGACGGTTGAGGATGTGATTTTCAGCTACGAACTTTTGGGGACGGAGGGGCATCCGCGCTACGCCGGGCTCTGGAAGCAGATCGAGAGCATTGAGCAAACAGGCCCGCGTTCTGTCCGCTTCACTTTCAACACGGAAAACCGCGAATTGGTGCTACTCGCCGGCATGCGCCCGATCCTCAGCAAGGCGCAGTGGGAGGGTAAGGATTTTGCCAATGCGCGGTTGGAGGATGTGCCGCTTGGCTCTGGTCCTTATGTCGTTTCCGACTACCAGGCGGGCCGTCAGGTCACATTGCAGCGCAACCCGGATTATTGGGGCAATGACGTGCCTTTCAACCGGGGGCGTCACAACTTCGATGAAGTCACCATCGATTTCTACGGCGATGCCAATGTGCTCTTTGAGGCGTTCAAGGCGGGTGAAATCTCCGCTGTGCGAGAATTCAACGCAGAGACCTGGAAAACCCAGTACGACTTTCCCGCCATTGAACGCGGCGAGGTGGTGAAATCTACCTTCGCGCATCAGAAACCGTCAGGCATGACGGGTTTCGTGATGAACACCCGCCGCCCGCCGTTTGATGATTGGCGCGTGCGGGAGGCGATGATCCTTGCCTTCAACTTCGAGTACATCAACGGCACGATCACGGGCGGCGCCCTGCCCCGGATCACGTCTTACTTCTCCAACTCGCCGCTGGCGATGCTCGAAAGTCCGGCCGAGGGCAAGGTGCGCGCGGTGCTGGAGCCCTACGCTGACGACCTCTTGCCCGGCACGCTCGAAGGCTACGCTTTGCCCGTCACCGACGGCAGTCAGCGCAACCGCCGGGGCATTCGCGCGGCGATGAAGCTGCTGCAAGAGGCCGGGTACAGCGCCGAGGACGGCACCATGCGTGATGCGGATGGCAATCCGCTGTCCTTCCGCATTCTGCTGGCCAAAGGGAGCGAGCAGGACATTCCGGGCTCTGACAAGGTGGCTGACATCTACGTGCAGGCGCTGGAGCGGCTCGGGATCGATTCCTCCGTCGAACGCGTGGATCCTGCGCAGGCCGTGTCGCGGCTGGCCACTTTTGACTATGACATGACCCCCTTCCGCCGCGCGCTGTCGCTGAGCCCCGGCAACGAGCAGCGCTATTATTGGGGGGCGGAGGCGGCCTCTCAGGAAGGGTCGCGCAATGTCATGGGCGCGCAGAACCCGGCCATTGACGGTCTGATTGACGCGATGCTGACCGCGCGGGCGTCAGAGGATTTTCTGGCCGCGGTGCGCGCGCTTGACCGGGTGCTCACTGCGGGCCGCTATGTGATCCCCTTCTGGCAGTATAACGAGGGGCGGATTGCCCATGACGCGCGGATGAAGTACCCCTCGCCCCCACCGATTTATGGTGACGGGCCGGAGTACATGCCCCATGTCTGGTGGTGGGAAGAGTAACCTTCGCCTTGGGCGTCACAAAACTGTAAAGAAACACGGCTAACGCGGGCTTCATGAATATACTTGTCCTTTGTACCGGCAACTCGGCCCGCTCCATCCTTCTTGAAGCCATCCTGAACGATCTCGGCAAAGGTCGGGTGCACGCCTATTCGGCGGGCAGCCAGCCTGCAGGCAAGGTGAACCCGTTCTCTCTGGCGTTGTTGCAACAAGAGGGCCTGCCCGTGGACGGGTACCGGTCCAAGTCCTGGGACGAATTCGGCACCGCAGAGGCCCCCGAAATGGGCGCGGTCATTACCGTCTGCGGGTCAGCAGCCGAGGAAACCTGTCCGATCTGGCCCGGCGCCCCTATTCGGGCGCATTGGGGTGTGGAAGACCCTGCTGCGGCCTCAGACGAGGACGCCCCCGCCGCTTTTGCAGAAGCCTATGACATCCTGCGCCGCCGTGCCGCCGCCTTTCTGGCGCAGCCCATCGAGACGATGGACGCCCCCACACTGCGCGCCCATTTGAACGTCTGCGGAGAAGTAGAATGATCCGCCGTCTTGCCGCCGAAGGGCTGGGGACCGCCCTGCTCCTGATCTCGGTTATTGGATCGGGAATCATGGGTGCAACGCTGGCCGATGGGAACATCGCCGTGGCCCTTTTGGCCAATGCGATTGCCACGGGCTGCATGCTCTATGTGATCATCACAACGCTTGGCCCCATCTCTGGCGCACATTTCAACCCAGCGGTCAGCCTCGCCTTTGCCCTGCGCGGCGATTTGCCGTGGGAGGAGCTGCCGGGCTATATCATCGTGCAGGTCGTCGGCGGCGTGCTGGGTGTCTGGGCCACGCACATCATGTTCGACATGTCCGTCTTACAGGTCTCGCAGACCATGCACCGCACGGGCACCGCACAGTGGTTTTCCGAAATCATTGCCACCTTTGGCCTCCTGATGGTGATATTTGGCGGGTTGAAAGCGCGGGCCGAGGCCGTGCCAACGCTTGTCGCGCTTTATATCACCGGGGCCTATTGGTTCACGGCTTCCACCAGCTTTGCCAACCCGGCCGTGACCTTTGCGCGCGGCTGGTCAGATACGTTTGCGGGCATCAACCCGAGCCACATTCCGGGGTTCATCATCGCGCAGATCATTGCGGTTGTAATTGCACACTTCATTCTGCAGCGGGTGTTTGACCGGGATTGACGCCGCCTGGCCCTGCCGTCAAGTGAGCGCTGTCACCCAAAGGATCGTTGCATCTTCGGCACTCACTGAAATCACGTTGTGGCCCATGGTGCCATCGTAATAGGCACTGTCACCGCGCCGCATCTCAACCGGCTCATAGAATTCCGTGAAAAGCTTAATGACACCCGTCAGGACATAGAGGAATTCTTCGCCCTCGTGGCGCACCCAGCCGTCGAATTCTTCCATTGACCGCGCGCGCACCCGGGCGCGATAGGGCAGCATCTTCTTGGGGTTCAGCGCCTCTGCCAAAAGGTCGTGTTCATAGGTGGTGGTCAGCTTATGCTCCGCCTCATCCGTGCGGGTCACTACCATCCGACCGCCCGCATGTTCCGCAACTGCTGGCGTGAAAAGCTGGGGGACAGAGATTTCCAGCCCCGTCGCCAGCTTCTTGAGCGCATCATAAGTGGGCGACATCTGACCGTTTTCGATCTTGCTGAGCGTAGAACGCGCAAGCCCCGCCTGCCGCGCGGCTTGTTCCAGCGTCCAGTTGCGCGATTTGCGCAATGCGCGCACCCGCACGCCCAGATCGATAGGCGCTGCCACCTCTGCCGCGCCATTCTTGCGCGCGACGTTGATCATCTGAACGGCTTCCTTGCTCATGGGGCTCAGGTATAGGGACACGCACCCGCGCTTGCAACGATCCCGACGCTGGGATAGCGCGGGGCATGGCCCGCCCCGTGATCCCCTCGTCGTTCAACCTTGCCGCTCATGTATTGGCCGCAGGCGCTGCCACGCCGCAGAAGACCGCGCTGTCGCTGGTCACGGCTGCGGGGTCAGAGGATTGGACGTATGCCCAGCTGATCGCCGCCGTCCGGGGCACCGCGACGGGGCTTGTCCGGCTTGGACTGACCCCCGGCGATATGGTGTTGCTGAGACTGGGGAATACGCCAGATTTTCCACTGGCCTATCTGGGCGCGCTGGCCGCCGGACTGGTGCCAGTTCCCACCTCTGCCGCGCTGACAGAGGGGGAAGTGGCGCGTATCATGGATCAGCTGAACCCCAAGGCGGTGCTGCGCGACGCTTCCGTTGCCTGTTCACCACATCACAGCGAAGTCGATCTTGCCGCTCTGAAATCCATGCGCAGCCTGCCGCCCGCCCCTTGGCACATGGGCGATCCGGACCGGCTGGGTTATATCATTTACACCTCCGGCACCTCCGGCCGCCCGATGGCGGTGATGCATGCCCATCGCGCGATTCTGGCGCGTCAGATGATGTTTGAGGGCTGGTATGGGTTGGAGCCTGAAGACCGCGTGATGCATGCGGGAGCGTTCAATTGGACCTACACTTTGGGCACCGGGTTGATGGACCCCTGGACCATCGGGGCCACGGCGCAGATCCCGGTGCCAAGCACCCCGGCTACCGCCCTGCCCGACCTCATGGCCCGGCACCAGACAACGCTCTTTGCGGCAGCCCCCGGTGTCTACCGCCAGATGCTGCGGGGGCAGGACGTGCTCGACCTGCCTGATCTAAGACATGGGCTCAGTGCCGGCGAAAAGATGTCGGAGCATCTGATTGGGACTTGGCAAAGTGCGACTGGCACAGGCGTGCATGAGGCCTTCGGCATGTCCGAATGCTCCACCTTCATCTCGGGCAGCCCCAAAGCACCCGCCGCGCCGGGGGCCATAGGACGCGCGCAGCCCGGACGCCAAGTTGCCATCCTCGGTCAGGACGGCCCGCAGCCCCCCGAAACCCCCGGCACCATCGCGATCCACCGGGACGATCCCGGGCTGATGCTGGGCTACTTCGGCGCGCCAGAGGAAACCCGCGCGAAGTTTCAGGGCGACTGGTTTCTGACCGGCGACATGGCCAGTTGCAACGCGAGCGGCCAATTCACCTATCTCGGCCGCGCTGATGACATGATGAACGCGGGCGGCTTCCGCGTCTCCCCGCTGGAGGTCGAAGCGGCCCTCTCCACCATGCCCGGGATCACCGCCGTAGGGGCCGCCGAGGTCGAGGTCAAAAGAGGCACCCGCGTCATCGCCGCCTTCTACACTGCGCCCACCCCACTGGACGCCGCTGACCTGCAGCGCTATGCCGAAACCCGACTGGCGCGCTACAAGCAGCCGCGTCTTTACATCCACATGGCCGAGCTTCCGACCGGGGCAAACGGCAAACTGCAACGCCGGTCCCTCAGGGCCGCCTATGAGGCCCGCAAGTATGACTGACCCCATCAAGCTCGACATCATGTCCGACCCGATCTGCCCCTGGTGCTATATCGGCAAGACGCATCTGGACAAGGCGCTGGCAGATCACCCGGACCATCCCTTCAGCATCGAATGGCACCCCTTTCAGTTGAACCCGGATATGCCCGCCGAAGGCATGGACCGTCGCGCCTATCTGGAAGGTAAGTTCGGCGGCAAGGAAGGCGCCGTGCGCGCCTATGCGCCGGTGGTGGAACATGCCAAGGCCGCAGGCCTCACGATCAATTTTGAGGACATGAAACGCACGCCCAACACGCTGAACGCCCACCGACTGATTCACTGGGCTGGCATCGAGGGGCGGCAAACGGCGGCGGTCTCCGCGCTGTTTAAGGCCTACTTCGTTGACGCGCGCGACATTGGCGACGTGGAAGTCCTTGCCGACATTGCCGACAGTATCGAGATGGACGCCGCCGTGGTCAGCCGCCTTCTGGCCTCTGACGTAGACGCCGAAGACATCCGCAACCGCGATGCGCATAGCCGCAGCATGGGCATCAATTCGGTCCCGACCTTCATTGTGGCCAGCAAACATGCGGTCCCGGGCGCGCAACCGCCTGAGCTTTGGGCCTCTGTCATTGCGGATCTGGCCAAGATGGACTGACCCTGCGGCAGAAGCGCAACAATATCGCGCGCGTCCCAGGCGCCCCCTTTGCCCGCCGTGAACCCTCGCTTAGGCTGCTCACATAAAAGAGGCATCAGACCTCAGTAAATGAGAGCGGTAAAATGGCAGGCACACAACGGGCGCAATCCGCGCCTTCCCCATCCGAATATCCAACATCCCCGCAGTCGGTCGTCCAAGGCCCCTTGCAGTCTTTGATCCATACGGCAGCCCCAACGCCTGCCGTGCGTGCGATCTGGCTAAGCGAAACGGGGGATGCGCAATGACTGATATGTCCCCTCGCCGTGTCGTGCTGTGCTACGGCACCTTTGACGGTTTTAGCCAAAGCCAGGTGCAGCTGCTGCAAACACTTGCCAGCTATGGCGAAGAGCTGATCATCGGCTGCCCCACAGACACCCAATGCGCGCAGATGGGTCAGGCCCCATTGGCAGACTTTGAAACGCGGCGCAGCATGCTGGAACACTGCCGGTTCGTGGATCGGGTGATCCCGCAATCGTCTGACGCGCAGATGCACACGGACATTGTGAACTACAACGTCAGCTTGCTGGTGCTCGATTCACAGGACGCCTGCATGATCCCTGAGCTTAGTGATCTGGTGCAGGTCCGGTGCCTGTCTGATCTGGCAGAAAAAAGCGGATCACTTCCGCAGGTCGCCCCAGCCCAAAAACTACGCGCTGTCGGCTAAGTCGTTCACAATTACGCACTATCCCATTGCAGCGCTCGCAACCCTAGGTTACTTCTGACGCAAGTTGGCGTCAGATCCGTCTGACGGGGACCGGGGTTTCGAGTGACTACTTCACAGTCAAAAATTGCGATGAGCCGCACGGAATTTGTGGCTCTGGTGGCGATGATGTTCGCCACTGTTGCGTTCTCTATGGACGCGATGCTGCCTGCCTTGCCCGAAATCGCGGCAGAGCTTTCGCCCAGCGATCCCCCACGCGCGTCCCTTATTCTAACGGCCTTTTTTCTGGGCCTTGGGATTGGCACTTTTATTGCAGGCCCCCTGTCAGACGCCTATGGCCGCAAGCGGATCATGCTGATCGGCTCACTCCTCTATATCGTGGCGGCTGCTGTGGCGTGGTGGAGTGCTACGCTCGAAGTCATGCTGATTGCCCGTGTGGTACAAGGTTTGGGAGCGGCGGGACCACGCGTTGTGGCAATGGCCGTCACCCGCGATCTTTTTGCGGGCCGCGAAATGGCGCGCGTCGTGTCCTTTATCATGATCGTCTTTGCGCTGGTGCCCGGCTTTGCCCCTGCCATGGGCGTAGGCATCATCAACCTGATGGGCTGGCGCGGCATCTATGCGGCCTTCATTGTGTTCTCCGCCATCTCGGTGATCTGGATGCTGCTGCGCCTTCCCGAAACTCACCCGGTTGAAAAACGCCGCCCGATGAAGGCCTGGCTGCTCTGGGGTGCCCTGAAGGAAGTCTTTGCCCACCCCACCGTGCGCCTGTCGATCACCGTGCAGACGCTCTGCATGGCCACGCTGATTGGCCTGCTGCTGCTGGTGCAGCCGATCTTTGAGGAGGTCTTTGATCGCGGTGACACCTTCGCCTATTGGTTCGGAGCGATCGCACTTGTCTCTGCCAGTGCGAGCTGGCTCAATGCGATGTTGGTGGTCCGGTTCGGGATGCGGCGGCTAGTCACGCTGGCCTTGGGTGCGCAGATCGTGATCTGTCTGGCGCTGCTGGCCTTTGTTCCTTTCAAGATGATGGAACCATATGGCTTCGCCTTCTTCGCGCTCTGGCAGGTGACGCTCTTCCTGCAGGCCGGTCTGACGCTGGGCAACCTCAATGCGATCGGGATGGAGCCGATGGGCCATATCTCTGGCATGGCGGCCTCCATCATCGGAGGCGTGTCCACGGTGATCGCCGCCGTGATCGCGTCCCTTGTTGTCTTTGTCTACGACGGGTCCGTGCTGCCGCTGGTCCTGTTTGTGCTGGGCATGGCGGTCATCGGGTTTGTTCTGATGCTGCAGATGGGCCGGCTCGAAGCGCAGCTTGAGGCCGCGGAATAGCCCGGAACTGTAACGGATCAGGCTTTCGCCTTGGCCTTTTTCTGTTTTGCCACCACGTGTTCCGCCAGACCGCGCGCAATGGCAAAGGCACCTTTGATCTTGTCGGCGTCTTTCTTCCAGTCCCGCCGCACGACGATCTTGTTTTCCTTGACCTTCGCCAGCCCGCGCTGGTCCTGGATGAACTTCACCAACCCTTCGGGCGAGGCGAATTTGTCGTTGTGGAACTGGATCGTGGCCCCCTTTGGACCGCCATCCAGCTTCGCAATCCCAGCACGCTTGCACATGGCCTTGATACGCACCACCAGCATCAGGGTGTTCACCTCGCGCGGCAGCTTGCCAAAGCGGTCGATCAGCTCTGCAGCGAAGCCTTCGAGTTCGACCTTGGTGCTAAGTTCGGACAGACGCCGGTAGAGGCCCAGTCGCACGTCCAAATCGGGCACATAGTCCTCGGGAATCAGAACGGGCACGCCCAGGTTGATCTGCGGGGCCCATTGGTCGTCCGCCGCTGAAAGGCCCTCCATCTCACCGGCTTTGATCTTGGCAATCGCCTCTTCCAGCATGGACTGGTAAAGCTCAAAACCCACATCGCGCATCTGGCCGGATTGTTCTTCGCCCAGCAAGTTGCCTGCCCCACGAATGTCGAGGTCCTGACTGGCCAGCGTGAACCCCGCCCCCAGCGTGTCGAGCGAGCCCAGAACCCTCAGACGTTTCTCTGCCGTGGTGGTCAGGCGCACGCGCGGTTTCGTGGTCAGATACGCATAGGCCCGCGTTTTGGAGCGCCCCACCCGCCCCCGGATCTGATAGAGCTGTGCGAGACCAAACATATCCGCCCGGTGAATGACCATCGTATTGGCGGTGGGGATATCGAGGCCCGATTCTACAATCGTGGTCGCCAGCAGGACGTCGAACTTGCCATCGTAAAAGGCATTCATCCGTTCATCGAGCTCGCCTGCCGCCATCTGGCCATGGGCCACCACGTAGGTCAGCTCGGGCAGCTGAGTTTTCAGGAAATCCTCAATCTCCGGCAGGTCAGAGATGCGCGGCACCACATAGAAAGACTGCCCGCCGCGATAGTGTTCGCGCAACAGGGCCTCGCGCAGGGTGACCGCGTCAAACTCGCTGACGTAGGTGCGGATGGCTAAACGGTCGACAGGGGGCGTGCCGATGATGGAAAGATCCCGCACGCCGGTCAGGCTCAGTTGCAGGGTCCGTGGGATCGGCGTGGCCGTCAGCGTAAGCACATGGATATCCGTGCGTAGCTGCTTGAGCCGCTCTTTATGCGTCACACCGAACTTCTGTTCTTCGTCGATGACCAGCAAACCGAGGTTCTTGAAGCGGATGTTCTTAGCCAGCAGCGCGTGGGTGCCGACCACAATGTCACAGGTGCCTTTGGTGATGGCGTCGCGGGTGGCGTTGGCCTCTTTGGTGCTGACAAAACGGCTCAGCTGCCGCACCTCCACGGGGAAGCCGCGAAACCGTTCGGCGAAGCTTTTGTAGTGCTGCCGCGCGAGCAGCGTTGTCGGCGCGATCACCGCGACCTGCACGCCTGACATGGCGGCTACAAAGGCTGCGCGCATCGCAACTTCGGTTTTGCCAAAGCCCACATCGCCACAGACCAGCCGGTCCATCGGGTTGCCAGAGGTCAGATCATCCATGACCTCGCCAATTGCTTTCAACTGGTCGTCGGTTTCCTGGTAGGGAAAACGCGCCGAAAAGGCGTCCCACATGCCGGGTGGCGGTTCCAAGATCGGCGCGCGGCGCAGGGCGCGTTCGGCGGCGATGCGGATGAGCCTGTCGGCCATCTCGCGGATCCGTTCCTTCAGCTTGGCTTTCTTGGACTGCCAGGCCCCGCCGCCCAGTTTGTCGAGCAGACCTTCCTCGTGGCCGTATTTGGAGAGCGGTTCGATGTTCTCAACCGGCAGGTACAGCTTTGCTTTCTCGGCATATTCCAGAACAAGGCATTCATGCGCAGCCCCGGCGGCGGTGATCACCTCCATTCCGTGATAGCGGCCGATGCCATGGTCCACGTGCACGATCAGATCACCGGGAGACAGGCTGGTGGCCTCGGTCAGGAAGTTCTCCGCCCGCCGTTTGCGTTTGGGCGCGCGAATGAGACGGTCGCCGAGCACGTCCTGTTCGGAGATAACGGTAAGATCGGGCGCTTCAAACCCATGCTCCAGCGCCCAGACCGCCAGATGAAGCCCGCGTTTGCCGATGCGGGTGCCGTCGGTGATCGGGATCGCCTCGGCCAGTCCTTCGTCCTCGATCAGCCCCGACAAGCGTTCCCGCGCGCCTTCGGAGTAGCTGGCGATGACCACCGGGCCCTCCGCCATCCGCGCTTTAACATGGCTCGACAAGGCCCCAAAAAGGCTGATGTTTTCCTGCTGACGCTCTGGTGCGAAGTTGCGCCCGATGCGCGCACCTGCATCGAGCACGTTGTGCCCAGTGGGCTGCGGCAGTGGGTTGAACTGGATCATCCGGTGATCCACGGTGGCCAGCGTCCAGGCCTCATCATCCAGATAAAGCCCTTCGGGGGCCGCAGGCTTGTAGACCGTGTCCATCTTGGAGCGGTTGGCCATCGCCAGACGCCGTGTTTCATACTGGTCGGCCACGCTTTCCCAGCGGGCCAGACGTGCGGGCGTCAGTTGATCATCAAGCGTGATGGTGGCGTTCGGCAGATAGTCAAAGAGCGTCTCCAGCCCCTCGTGGAAGAGCGGCAACCAGTGCTCCGCGCCCTGATGCTTGCGCCCGGCGGAAACGGCCTCGTAGAGTGGATCATCCGTGCCAGCCGCCCCGAATTCGATCCGGTAGTTCTGGCGGAAGCGGGTGATCGCCGCCTCGTCCAGAATGACCTCGCTCACCGGGGCCAGTTCCACGATGTCCAGTTTTTCGGTCGTGCGCTGGGTGGCAGGATCAAAGCGGCGCGCCCCGTCCAGAACGTCTCCGAACAGATCAAGCCGCACCGGGCCGAGATCGCCCGGCGGGAAGATATCGATGATCCCGCCCCGCACGGCATAATCGCCAGGCTCAGTCACCGTGGGGCTTTGCACGAACCCCATGCGCACCAGAAAGTCGCGCAGTGCCGCCTCGTCAATGCGGTCGCCCACGCGGGCGCTGAAGGCCGCATCGCGCAGGATGCCGCGCGCGGGCACCCGCTGGGTGGCGGCATTGAGTGTGGTCAGCAGGACGAATTGCTTTGGCATCCCGTGCACAAGAGCCGCCAGCGTGGCCATGCGCTGGGCCGATATATCGGCGTTGGGCGACACACGGTCGTAAGGCAGACAGTCCCAACCGGGGAAGGTCACCACCGGCATGTCGGGGGCAAAGAAGGCCAGTGCAGACTGCACAGCGGCCATACGTTTATCATCGCGGGCCACATGGGCGACAGGCGCACCGCGAGAGCCGATTTCGTTCAGGATCGCCTGTGCGTCGAAGCCTTCAGGGACCCCGGAGAGGGTGATCAGCTCTGCCATCGTTCGCGTTCATTTGGCATGTCTGGCGGCAGTGTCAAGCGCCAACAGCGGATGGAGGGGGCCTCCACCTTACGTAAGGTGGGCGCGTGGCCCACCCTTGTGGTTTATCCCCCAAGGGGGCCGAGTGTAAGGTTCTGGAACATCCCCCACATGGCGGTCACGAAAATCGCGATCATGCCGATGATCTGCGTGTAGAATCGGTGCCGCATCAAACGTTTGCGCAGCCGTTCGCCCGTGGCGTCCTCTTGCTGGATCAGACGTGCCGTTGAAAGGCTGAGCGCGCCCACGCCAGACAGCGGCAGCGCCAGCAGGAATACCGCTTGGGCAAACTCCACGTCATAGACGAACCCCAAGAGCCCCAGCATGGTCAGCGTGAAACAGGCAAAGCCCAAAAGCCAAAGACCCGATACATGTGCGATATACAAAAGCCGGTTCACGTTGATGCGCACCATGTCTTCCAGATCGACCTCGGCCTGTCCGCCCACGCGGCGCGCGCGTTGCACCATGTCATAGGGCACGCCGAGCACGTAGTAGCTGGCCGTAGACCAGACCACGCCCAGCACGATCCAGAACCAGAGGTTCGAAAACGAACGCAGCTCAATCAGTTCAAAAAGGGTTTGATACCAGTCCAATGTGGGTCTCTTGACTGCAAGGGTCTGGCGTTCTTAGCCGGGCTGTGTCGCAATTCCCAGCCTTGAGGGGCAGGATTTTTCGTGGAATGAATGGCTTGGCCCCAAAGTGAGGATTTTTTGCCATGCAGCCCATCCAGGCCCCCTTCCCCGCGACCCGTCTGCGCCGCACCCGCGCCTCTGCCGCGCGCCGTGCGCTGGTGCGGGAGAATGCGCTTGAGGTCGGTGATTTGATCTGGCCGATTTTCGTGCGTGCAGGCGATGGGATCGAGGAACCGGTACCTTCCATGCCTGGCGTGGTGCGACGCTCGGTCGACAAGGTGGCGGATGCCGCGCGCATGGCGGCCGATCTGGGGATCGCGGCGATTTGTGTTTTTCCCTACACCGGGCTTGAGGACCGGACCGAGGATTGTGCAGGGGCCTGGGACCCGGGCAATCCGGCCAACCGCGCCATTGCGGCGATCAAGGAAGCCGCGCCTGAGGTCGCGGTGATGAGCGATGTGGCGCTTGATACCTACAACATCAACGGCCATGACGGCTTTGTCGAAGACGGCGTGATTGTGAATGACCGCACGGTGGATGCTTTGGTGAAGATGGCGCTCAGCCAGGCGGAAGCGGGCGCTGATATCATTGGTCCTTCCGACATGATGGACGGGCGCATTGGTGCCATCCGCACCGCCCTTGAGGGCGCGGGGCATCAGGACGTGATGATCCTGAGTTATGCCGCCAAATATGCCTCGGCTTTCTATGGCCCGTTCCGGGACGCGGTTGGGGCTTCAGGGGCTTTAACCGGAGACAAGAAAACCTATCAGATGGATCCCGCCAATTCGGACGAGGCCTTGCGGCTGGTGGCCCGTGATCTGTCCGAAGGGGCCGACATGGTCATGGTCAAACCCGGCCAGCCTTATCTCGATATCTGCCGGCGGGTGAAAGACGCCTTTGGCGCGCCGACTTTTGCCTATCAGGTCAGCGGTGAGTACAGCATGATCAAGGCAGCTGCGGCCAATGGCTGGATCGACGAAGAACGTGTGATGATTGAGAGCCTGATGGGATTCAAACGCGCGGGCTGCGACGGGGTGCTGACCTACTTTGCGCCGGATGCAGCCCGTTTGCTGAGCTGAGCGTTCTTCCCAACATCAGCGCACACCATTCTGTGATTTCTTGACGCGCGCTGAGGCTCTGCCTTCGCGGCATAGGCCATGCTTTTTCGATTTTTCAAAAAGGATCAGATGGTTGCATGGCGGACAATCAAGACACCGCTCTGTAGACGCGTCTACAGAGCGGTGTCTAATTTGCTGAGTGGACGCAAGCCAATGGCCCCGCGCGGGTGGTCCCGGCAGGTGGCAGTGTCGCTATCTGGTGCAGGGGGCCGTTTGATAAAAAAGGCGGCGCCGCCGGTCGGATATCATCGAGATGGGAGGTGTCCCACCGATCTGAGCTCAGAACGACACGGTGCTTTGTGCCTCTGATCCTTCTGGTGCCGGAAAAGTGCTTTATCCCGGCTGTCATGACGGGACGGGTTTTAGGGGCTGGGCGTTAAGGAATGGACAAGCCTGCGTGCGGTGGGTGTTGCGTGGTGTCCAAACGAGTACGTTGGCTGCCCCCAAAAGATAGCACACGCTCAACTCAAGCCATCAAGCGGCGCATTGAAGCGCCACTGCAAACCGCCCACCGCATAAGTAACATCAACCGCCCCGCCGGTGGCCGCTTGCAGCAACCGCCCGGTCAGTGCCGAACCAAAACCAACCTCGCTCGGTGGGCAGATGTTCGGCACGCCAGTCTCCGACCACAGAATGCGCAAATGCTCCCCGTCCTGCAACGATCTGACTTCCCAGGTCACAAAGATCCGGCCTTCTCGGTGTTTCAGCGCGCCGTATTTCACCGCATTTGTCGACAGCTCAAAGAACGCCATGCCAATCGGTTCAGCCATCCCTGCCCCAATCGGCACATCAGGACCTTCGATGGTCAAACGCGAGGAATGCTCAGGTTTGAGATATGACAGCTGCTGTTCGATCAGTTCTTTCAGATCGATGCTGCGCCAGTTGCGTTCCACCAGAATGTTGAGGCTGCGGGACAGTCCACCCAGACGCTGGGAAAAGTCGGTCATAAAGTCATCGGGCTGTGAATGCCGCACGGTCATGGCGGCAATGCCCTGAACAACGGCAAGCAGATTTTTGGTCCGGTGCAGCACTTCCCGGTTGAGCGTTTCGATCAGGGCCTCACTTTCTTTGCGCGCGCGGATATCGCGCAGGATGCCGATGGCACCCGCGTAGGCCCCCTGCTCATCGAAGTATCCAGCCACATGCAGTTCAATCGGGATCAGGGAACCGTCCTTGTGCCGCCGGATGGTTTCAACGGTTGCTGAGCCGCCATTTCGGATGCTGTCGTGCAGATCAAAAAGCTCGCGCTTATGGTCTTCGGGGACAAATAGCTCATGATTGTGCCGGCCAATCGCTTCTTCCGCTGAGTACCCCAGCAGGCGTTCGGCTGCATCGTTCCAGGCCCTGACCACCAGGTCGCTGTCCACGGACATGATCACATCGGGCGAAGCTTTGAAGACGGCAGCAAAGGCGTCGGAGGTTCGGCGTTGGTTCAGCACTTCCTGTTCGTAAAGGTAGCGCGTGGTCGCATCCTGGCAGACAAAGTGCAGTGCGTCAGGCGCGCCGTCGTCCGCGCGTTCAACCGTTGCACTGAGATGAACGCGGATGCGTTCGCCGGAGACGGCGCAAAGCTCGATCGATACTTCTTCCACCCCGCCTTCGGCCATCAGACGCGGCAAAACCGTTCTATGAAACCGGCTTTGGCCGGAAGGTGTCAGGAAGTCTTGCAACATGCGGCCCACTGCCTCGACAGGGTCCTGCAGGTCCAGCCACCGCATCATCCGCTGGTTGAGGTAGGTCACGCGCGCTTGATTGTCGCACGATACGATGCCCACTGGCAGCAGATTGGGATCGAGGGAGGTGTTCATCTGACCGGATCAACGCGCGCTGACGGGCACGATCAGGATCACTGGCCGATTTGTCAAAAGCCCTTGAGAACCAGACTGGGTTGAGGCGCTGATCCTCCCACGCGCGCTCAACGGCTTTCTTGTCACGATCACATCCGGCACCCCCAAAACGCCGCAACAATGCAACGCTGGCGCGAAATAGCAAAGGAAATTCATGTTTCGACCCCCGGGGTGCTTATACCGGCAACGCGGTTTCAAAAGCGTCAAGGCTGTCAGACACCCTTATAGGCCCCAAGACCTCAGGAGCGCGCGTCGTGACTTCACCCCCCCACAAATCGCGAATAATTGTAGAGCAACTTCCTGCCCATGCGCGCGAAATACCATGACAACCAGCGGTTTTGCGCGTATTGTCAGCCCCAAGTCGGGCAAACCGGCATCAGGCAACAATTCGGGCAGAAAATCATGACAAATCCGAACTATTCTCGGCGTGTGTTTACTTTGGGGGCCATGGCCAGCGCAGGTGCGCTTGCGGCTTGTGGCAATGGTGTGGGCGGACGCGGCGCTGCAACCATTGACGCGCGTGTGGATGCAACACTGGCAGAGATGTATTCATCCTACCCTAACACGCAGACGCTGGCGTCCAAGGCCAATGGCATGCTGATCATGCCACTGGTGACAGAGGCCGGCATAGGCTTTGGCGGCGCCTACGGGCGCGGCGCGCTTCGGGTCAACGACATCACGGTGGATTATTACTCCGTTGTGAAAGGCTCTGGCGGGCTGCAGTTTGGCGCGCAGCAATATGCGCACGTGCTGTTTTTCATGACAGAACCCGCGCTGACGGATTTCCGCCGGTCACCCGGTTGGGCGGCAGGGGCTGACGTTGAATACGTCATCTCTGACAAGGGCGACAGTGCAGCGGCGGATACCACAACAGTGCTCTCCCCTGTGTTGGCGGCGGTCTTTGGCCGTGCGGGCCTGCGCATTGGCGCGACGCTGGAAGGCACCAAATATACCCGCATCATCCCCTGACCCCGTCCCGGGCGGTTCTGCCGCATGGATTGAGCGCGCGGGCACATGCAATGCTTCCGGCATCACGTCGGAGGATCAGACATGCGCGCGCACATCATGCCTTATTGGGGCAACCACGGTCTCCTTGGCCTGATGGCCGGGATCATCATGGGGCTCTTGTGCGCGACCCTGCTGTTTATACCGGGTCTCATCCACTGGCTGTTTCAGATCGAAAGCGGCGCGGGCGCGGATGTGATGTCAAACCGCGCAGCGATCCTCTTTCTGGGGCTGAGCCTGCTCGCCTTTCGCAGCCGGGGGGAGCCTCCTTCCCCCTTGCGCGGCACGGTTGATCTGACCCTCGGGCTGATCATGGCGGGGCTTATTGTGGTGGGCCTCTACCACTATGTCACCGGTCAGGTCAGCCATGGCATCTGGCTGGCGCTATTGGTCGAGGCCTTCTTTGCCAGCGCCTATCTGAGGTTCTGGAGGGGCGGAGAGGACCTCGCCTAAACGTCAATAGGGATCCAAATCTCGACCGAACCTCGGCCACTTTCCACGTCAAAATCGGCCCCGTATCTTTCAAAGTCAGGCGCCTTGACAGGGATCAACCCGGCTTCTGACAACCCGCTGGTCCAGATCGCCCGCACTGTGCGCGGCAGGTCAGAGATATGGCCGCTGTGTGTGTAGACCGCGTACTGCCCGCCGTGGACCGTGAGCCGGATCATATCAGCAGGTCCATCCGTGGCCTGCATCCCTGCGAGATAGGAAAAACCGTCCTCATCCCCGCCATGGCACACACCATACGCCACGGGAGCAGCAATACCGGTCAATTCTTCCTCGCGCGCATTGAACGCCTGCCATTGCGCGGGAATGCCCGCGATGTCGTCAAAGCCGAACCGCTGGTTCAGGCCAACCACGTCAAAGGGATCAATGCGCCGCATCTGCGGGGGGTCGAGCGTTACGGTCGGGTCATTTGTCATCTTCAAAGGCTCCGTCATCAGGTTGCGATCCGGGAGGAGACCACTGCGCCGCACCGTACCGGGTGTCACGCCAAATGTGCGGTGAAAGGCGCGCGCAAAGGCTTCCTGCGAACCATAGCCCCAGTCCAGACCGATATGCAGCACCGGCTTTCTACCCTCAGTCAGCGCATGGGCGGCAAGGGTCAGACGTCGGGCGCGCAGATAGGCCATGGGGCTGGTGCCTGTCGCCAGGTGGAACGCGCGCAGCAGGTGATGCGGGCTGGCCCCGCACTGGCGCGATATCGCATCCAGCGTGGTTTCCGCCTGAAGCGCCATTTCCAGATGCCAGATTGTGCGATCCACCAAGGACACTTTGCAGCCACCTCCCACAGTCAGACTGACAGATAGGACCGACGCACCGCTTGATCGAAATTGACTTTTTAGCCTGTCCGGTCAGTCCAGCTTTTTCAATCGTTTATAAAGGCTTGACGTATCCCAGCGCCCGCCGCCCATTTTCTGGACGTCCTTATAGAACTGATCGACTAGGGCTGTGACCGGCAGTGTCGTACCCGTCTTGTCCGCCGTGGTCAGGCAAATGCCGAGATCCTTGCGCATCCAGTCCACGGCAAAGCCGTGTTCCCAGTGGTCATCCAGCATCGTCTCATGACGGTTGACCATTTGCCAGGACCCTGCAGCCCCCTGACTGATCACCTCAACCACGGCGCGGCCATCAAGGCCCGCCTTGTCGCCAAAGTGCAGCGCTTCTGAAAGGCCCTGTACCAGCCCGGCAATAGCAATCTGGTTGCACATCTTGCAGAGCTGCCCCGCACCGCTTTCGCCAATGCGGCGGCAGATTTTGGAATAAACCTCCATCACTGGCAGCGCGCGGTCGTAAGCCCCCTGATCACCGCCGCACATAATTGATAACACACCGTTTTCGGCCCCTGCCTGCCCGCCGGAAATGGGCGCGTCGACAAAGCTGATCTGCAAGGCATCCGCCGCCTCGTAGAGCTCCCGCGTGACCGTGTCGGATACCGTCGTGTGGTCGACAAAGATCGCGCCGGGGGACATGCCTGCAAAGGCGCCATCCTCGCCCACGCAGACTGCGCGAAGATCATCATCATTACCCACGCAGGCCATGACCATCTCGGCCCCTTCCGCCGCCTCACGCGGCGTGCCGGCAGAGGCACCGCCGTATTCGGCCACCCAGGCCTCTGCCTTGGCACCCGTACGGTTGTAGACCGTCACCTCGTGACCCGCCTTTTGCAGATGTCCTGCCATAGGTGCGCCCATGACGCCCAGTCCCAAGAATGCGAGCTTTGCCATCTGCTTTTCCTCCGATCCCAGTTGCGATATTCGAGGCCACACCTAACACCTTGCGCGCCTTGGTCAATCGCGCGCACGCGCATCGGAGCAGTTGATGGCCGTTCTCTTTCGCTGGCTTGTCCGGCTTACCGCCTTTCTGATCGCCCTTTGTGTGCTGGTGATCGGCCTTGTCTACTGGCTCGCCTCGCGGTCCCTGCCCGATTACACCGACACGGTTGAGGTGCCGCATCTGAGCGCCCCGGTAGAGATCGTGCGCGACAATGCCAATGTGCCGCATATATTTGGGGAGACGGATGAGGACGTGTTCTATGCCCTTGGTTTTGCCCACGCGCAGGACCGGATGTGGCAGATGATCACCATGCGCCGCACCGCTCAAGGACGTCTGAGTGAAATCTTTGGCGCGCGGACCCTGACCATTGACCGGCTGCTGCGCCGGTTGGATATTTACGGGCTGTCTGTAAAGTCCGTGGCCGCTCAGGACGAAAAGACACTTGCCGCGCTTGAAGCCTATGCCGCTGGCGTGAACGCCCGTATCGATCAGATCAATTCAGAGGCCTTGGGCCGCGGCGCACCTGAGCTGTTCCTCTTTAACGCGCCCATGGCCCCCTGGCGCCCGGCGGATTCGCTGGCGATTGTGAAGCTGATGGGCCTGCAGCTGTCTGGCCATCTGAGCGCAGAGGTCCTGCGCGCGCGCGCATCGCTTGCGTTGAATGACGCAGACCGTTTGTCGGACATCCTGCCCGACGCGCCGGGGTCCGGCATTGCAGCCTTGTCGGAATATGCGGCCCTCTTCCCCAGCGTTCCGAAATTTGCGGAGAACATCCCGCTTGATCCGCACCCCTTGTCGCCGTTCAAACCGCTCGCCCTTGCGGGGGCCTCCAACGCCTGGGCGGCCGCACCCTCACGTTCAGCCTCGGGTGGCACATTGCTGGCGAATGATCCGCACCTGGGCTTTTCCGCCCCCGCGATCTGGTATCTGGCGCGGTTGGAGCTGGCCAGCGGCGGTGTCATTGGCGGCACCATCCCCGGTATGCCTGTGGTGCTGACGGGGCGCTCGGCCTCCTTGGGTTGGGGGCTCACGTCCTCCTATCTGGATGATCAGGATGTCTTTATCGAGGAGCTCAACCCCGACGACCCCAACCAGTACCGCACGCCAGACGGGTTCAAAGCCTTTGAGACCCGCAAGTCGATCATTACCGTCAAGGATGCCGACCCCATCACACTGACCCTGCGTTGGACCGACAATGGCCCGGTGCTGCCCGGCACGCACTTCAATCTGGAAGTGATCACGCCCCCCGGCCATGTTGCCGCGCTGTCCTGGACCGTGCTGAGCGATGCCGATACCTCGCTGTCTGCCGCCATGGCGCTGATGGAGGCCGAAACGGTGGCCGAAGGCATTGCTGCCTCTGAACGCTACATCGCGCCCTCCCAGAACCTCACGCTGGTAGACGGTGAGGATATCGCACTCAAGACCATCGGGGCGATGCCCCGCCGCGACGCCAAGCACCAAAGCCAGGGCCGCATGCCCAGCCCCGGCTGGATTGCGGAGAACCGCTGGCAGGGTCTGATGCCGTTCTCGGCCAATCCGGAGTTCGTGGCCCCCACGGGCGGCATTCTCGGCAATACCAACAACAAGACGGTCGACCGCCCCTTCCCCAACCATGTCTCTTTTGTCTGGGGCGACACACAGCGCGTGCAGCGCTGGCAGCGCCTGATGCAGGGGCGCGAGGTACACACCCGCGACAGCTTTATTGAAGCGCAGTTGGACACCGTCAGCTTCACCGCCCGCTCGCTGCTGCCGCTGATCGGCAAAGAGCTGTGGTTTACCGGAGAAGCCGCACCCGAGGGCACGCCAGAACGTCAGCGCCAGCGGGCCCTGACGCTGCTGGCGGGCTGGTCGGGTGAGATGAACGAACACCTGCCGGAACCTTTGATTTACGCCGCTTGGCTGCGGGCGCTGCAGGCGCGGCTTATTCAGGACGACCTTGGCCCGCTGGCGGACGAATTCGACCACGTTCAGCCCCTGTTCATCGAACGCGCCTTCCGGGATGTGAATGGGGCCTCCGCCTGGTGCGATGTGCGCCAATCCGCCCCGACAGAAACCTGCGCCGAGATGGCGCAACTGGCGCTCGATGACGCGCTCTTGTGGATCGCAGAGACCTGGGGTGACAATCTGGAAAGCCTGCGCTGGGGGGACGCGCATCAGGCCACGCATGACCATCAGGTGTTGGGCAGTGTTCCCGTCCTGCGGTATTTCGTGAACATCCGGCAAAGCACATCAGGAGGCGACAACACGCTGCTGCGCGGTCGCACCAAAGGCACGGACCCTGATCCTTTCCACAATGTGCATGGCGCGGGGTATCGCGGGGTCTACGACTTTGCGGACCCGGACAGTTCGGTCTTTATCCTCTCCACCGGGCAGTCTGGGCACTTCCTGTCGCGTCACTATGACGACATGGCGCAGCTGTGGCGGCGGGGCGAGTATATTCCGATGTCGCTGGATGCCGATCTGGCCCGCGCCGCTGCCGTGGGTGTGACCACGCTGGTACCTGCCGAGCAATGAAGCGCTTTGCCCTTCTGTTGATCGCCTTGGTGGTCGGGACTGTGAGCTACACGCAGGTGGCATTGCGGGTTGGCTCCGGCACGCCGCCGCCGATGGTGGCGGCAGGGCAGCAGGCAGATCGCGTGATCGTGGACAAAGCCGCGCGGCAGTTGACGTTGATGCGCGACGGGGCAGAGATTGCCAGCTATGCCGTCTCGCTGGGCGGCGCGCCGTCCGGCCATAAGGGCCGCGAGGGCGATGAGCGCACGCCGGAGGGTGACTATGTGATCGACTGGCGCAATGGCAGCTCCATCGCGCATCTCAGCCTGCACATCAGCTATCCCAACACCGCCGATCGGGCGGCTGCAAAAGCGCGCGGCGAAGACCCCGGCGGCAATATCATGATCCACGGGATTCTCAACGGCTGGGGCTGGCTGGGCCGCGCGCACCTGATGTGGGACTGGACCAATGGCTGCATCGCCGTGACCAATGCCGAAATGCGCGAGATCTGGGCCTATGTGCCTGATGGCACCCCCATCACCATTCTGCCGGGCTGATCAGATGCGCGTGATCCTCTTCAACAAGCCCTTTGGCGTGCTGTCCCAGTTCACAGACAAAGGCACCGAAGGCAGCAAGCGCCCCACCCTGTCGGGCTTCATTGACGAGCCGGGGTTTTACCCCGCCGGGCGGCTCGATAAGGACAGCGAAGGGCTTTTGCTGCTCACAGATCATGGCCCCCTGCAAGCACGTCTGTCGCACCCCAAATACAAACGGCCCAAGACCTATCTGGTCCAGGTCGAAGGGACACCCGATGCCAAGGCGCTGGATGCTCTGCGGCGCGGCGTGACGCTGAAAGACGGGCCGACAAAGCCCGCCGAGGTTACCCAGATTGCCCCGCCGCAAAACCTGTGGGAGCGTGACCCGCCCGTGCGGTTTCGCAAGACGGTGCCCGATGCCTGGCTGCAGATCACCCTGCGCGAGGGACGCAACCGGCAGGTGCGGCGCATGACGGCCCATGTGGGCCTGCCGACGCTACGGCTGATCCGCTGGCAGATCGCGGGTTGGGCGCTCAATGACCTGAGACCGGGTGCCTGGCACTGGGCCTCTGCGGACGGGGCCTGAGGGCTGCGGGCGTCACGTATAACGGTCCTTCAGTTCCGTGAAATTGTAGATCGCCTTGGAACAGATCGCGATAGACGTTTCAGAGCGCAGAGCTTCGGGGAAGAACTTGCTTGGCTTGATGGGCCGAAAAGGCCCTCTGCTGCGGTGGAATGACGAGACGTACGCCGGGTCTTCGGGGTCCGTCTTCCATTCAACGCTGCGCTTGCCTTTTAGCACCGGTAGCCCCTCATGTTCAGCGTATTCTCCGACAGGGTACCCCGCGCTGTTCACAAATGTGTTTTCGATGTCGTATTCATCATCTTCGACGTAGGGCTCACGACCGATGTTGTTCGCCAACGCGTGGTGCTGGGTGATATGGCCAAAGGCGTTTTTGGCCGGATCAAAGAAGTAAACGGAGGGGTTCTTGTGTAAAACCCCGGTGTAGCCAATGATAAAGTCGACTATGTAAAAATCGTCGCGATAGCCCATTTGCGTGCCCTTTCTCAAATCGCTCAGAGGTGACTGAGAAAGTAACCCGCAAGGGTTGTGTCCTATTCAGCGGAAATCTGCGGTCAGGTCAGAAAACGGGTGATCCAGACCCCGGCGACGGCGCTGACGGCAGTAAGCGCGGTGCCCCATGTCAGGTCGGTTGCGACCATACCCCAGGTCCAGTCTTTCATGATCGCAAGCGAGGTGAACTCATAGGTCCCGTAAGCCACTGCCCCCAGCAAGATGGCATTGCCCAAGACCCACCACAGGCTGTGATCCTGCGCCAGCGCAGGGACTGAGACGAACCAGAGCAGAACGGCCACAAAGAAAGCGTAGAAAGCGAATGCAGGCAGCAGGCGAAAATCCTCCAACATTAGATGCCCGATGTTGCGGGTGAAGACGGGCTTGACCACGACCCCGAGGCCCAGAAAATCCAGCCCCAGAAAGACCACAAAGGTCGCCACATAGAGGATCACAACGCTCATGCCAGTCACTCCGCCCATTCAGCGCTGCACCAGATAGTCCGGGTGCCTCAAAATTCTCGCAGAATTTTGTGCCACATCAGATTGTGTCACCAGAGTTCGGATGGTCACAGACTCGTCACCATTGTAAGCCCCGCATCAGGCTGCAGCCAGAACCCATCCCGCACGATACCGAACGACCGCTAAGAGCCCTTCGCGACGTCAGGCGCAATCCGGGCGTCGCCCGACCTGGAGGGCGTTCAAGAGGGTTGGGCAGCAACCAACGTTCAATCAGTCGAAACGTCACTGGCTTGGCGAGTGTCGGAAAATCGCCCTCCGGGGGGAGGTCGGGCGATGCCCGGACTGCGCCGGGCAGTTGTGCCTGCTTGTTCTGTTCCGCGACAAGCTGACGACAGCTTTGTCTTTGTCCACAAACCAGACCAGTGCAGAAACTTGCCCCAAAATTCTCGCAGAATTTTGCGCCCCCTCAAAGCTGGGAGAACTGCGCCTCCTGTTTCGCGGACCAGCGCACGTGCACGATGAACCCATCTTCGGTCTGCTCTTCGCGAGTCACGATATCCCGCTCAAAGAGCCAGGCCCGCTTGCGCCCTTCCGCAAAGCTCAGCGCCAGCTCGGCCTCCCGTGTTTTGCCTTGCAGGGCAACGGCCACCGCCTCCTGCAACGCCCCCAGCCCTTCGCCGGTGATCGCGGAGATTGCCAGCACAGTTTCATCCCGCGCCGCCCGTAGCCGCGCCGCTTCGGCTTCGGCCTCCGCCATCAGATCAAGCTTGTTCCAGACCTCGAAGGTCTTCACATCCTCGGGCACCCCCAAGGAGGCGAGGATCTCGCGCACGTCACGCGCCTGTTCCTCGGTCTCTTCGTGGCTGATGTCACGCACATGCAGCACGATGTCAGCGGCCAGCACCTCTTCCAATGTCGCGCGGAAGGCCGCCACCAGCTCCGTCGGCAGATCAGAGATGAAGCCCACCGTGTCGCTGAGAATAATCTCCGGCCCGTCGGGCAGCGTGAGCGAGCGCATGGTGGGGTCCAGCGTGGCAAAGAGCATGTCCTTGGCCATCACCTCCGCACCCGTCAGGCGATTAAACAGGGTGGATTTACCTGCGTTGGTGTAGCCGACCAGTGCGACGATCGGATACGGCACCTTCGCGCGCGCGGCCCGGTGCAGGGCACGGGTTTTCACCACCTTGTCGAGCTGACGGCGCAGGCGCACAAGCTGTTCGTCAATGGCCCGCCGGTCCGCCTCGATCTGCGTCTCGCCCGGGCCACCCACAAACCCCAGGCCACCGCGTTGACGCTCAAGGTGGGTCCAGGCCCGCACAAGGCGCGTGCGTTGGTAGTTCAGCGCGGCCATCTCGACCTGCAGCACCCCTTCGCGGGTGGCTGCGCGATCGCTGAAGATCTCAAGGATCAACCCGGTGCGGTCCAAGAGCTTCACACCCCAGGCTTTCTCAAGATTACGCTGCTGTACGGGGCTCACTGGCCCGTCGATCAACACCAATTCCACTTCGGCGTCGTGGAAGACCGTTTTCAGATCGGCAATCTTGCCGGAGCCAAAGAGCATACCGGGATGCACCTGGCGCAGAGACACGACGTCAGCGCCCACAACCTCAAGCGCGGGCAACGCGCGGGCCAGAGACACAGCTTCTTCAAGCGCAGGTTCAGCTGCGCGGCGGTCGGGATCGGTTCGGATGTCAGGGTGCAACACCCAAGCCCGCGTCACGCGGGGGCCGTCGGTGTTGTCAACCTGGAAGGTTGTCTTACTCAATGATGTAGGTCCTGAAATTCAGGCCTGATCAGTTGGCGTCTTCACCCTCATAGAGCGAAATCGGCTGGCTTGGCATGATCGTCGAGATCGCGTGCTTGTAGACCAGCTGAGACTGTCCATCGCGGCGCAGCAGAACGCAGAAGTTGTCAAACCAGGTGATCACACCCTGCAGTTTCACGCCGTTGATCAGGAAAATGGTGACCGGTACTTTGGTCTTGCGTACGTGATTCAGGAACGCGTCCTGAAGATTCTGTCTGTCTGACGCCATGTTCTTAGTGCCTTTGTTCTTACTGGCGTCCGCGTATCGGACCCCCCCGCCGGGCGGAGTATGTCGCGGCAGGTTCGGAGATTCCAGCCCAAATATTGGGCATCGTCCACTATTTGCCTGCAGGTTGATGCAGCACGGTCACGGGGTGCCGGTCAGGCCCGCCACAAATCCGGCGTCAAAAGCGCGATGATGGCCAATGTCTCAAGCCGCCCCAGCACCATGGCACCGCAGAGGATGCTCTTGGCGGCAAGGCTCAACTCAATCAGCGAAATAGGCTCAGCCGTGGCGTGATCCATCAACGGACCTGTGGTCGCAAGGCTGGCCACCGACATCACGAGCGCATTGTCAAAGCTGGCCCCTGAGAGCGTCAACAGCAGCGTGATTGCGGCCAGCGACATGGCAAAGAGCATGAAGAAAATCCAGGCGATGAAGGCCCCGTTGCGCTGTAACCTGCGGCCTGTGGTGCCAGCCCCGCTGACGGAGTTGGGATGTACCAACCGTTCCATTTCCCGCACGCCGTTGCTGTAAAGCGCAAAGACCCGCAGCAGTTTCACCCCGCCCGCTGTGGTGGCCACCCCGCCGCCCACCAAAGCGAGCCCCATCAGGATCAGGCCCGGCGTGGCCAGCCCCGACCAGCTTTGCGCTTCTGCCCAGTGCTCTGACACGAACCCCGTCGTGGTCAGGAAAGACATCACGGTGAAAAGCCCGCCCCAAAGCGCCAGTGCCGCTTGCGAGAAATTCTCAAATTCCTCCACGTCATAGGCCCCGACCCAGTGGCGGGCAAAAAGGGCCGTGGGCACGCAGATCATGATCAAGAGGCCAATGCGAAACTCAGGGTCGGTCAGCAACCCGCCCTGGGTGGCGGTGACGGTATCTTGGCTGAAGGTCAGGCGCGATAGCGCAAAGAACATGAAAAGTAGCAGGACGGCCTCCCCCGTCACACTGAGGCCCGCCTCCTCGACGCCGCCAATGGGGGAAATGCCAGAGGTCGCCATGATCGACATGGCATGGCAGATGGCGACCAGCGGATCCTGCCCGCTGAGCAGTTGCAGCAGCCAGAGCAGCAATGTGAGGCCAAGGTAGATGGGCAGCAGCACCCGTGTCACCCGCACCAGCCGTTCGCGTGGATCGGCCTGTGTGCGCTGGCTGCCACCTGCGTCCCGCCTGCCCGGCTCTGCCTGGCTGGTCACTTCAAAGCCGCCCAGATGCAGCGGGGCCAGAATGGCCGAGGCCGCGATCCACATCAGCAAGCCGCCCATCCACCCAACCTGCGCCCGCCACAGGTGCAACGTACCGCTCAGCCGTTCGGGGTCCTTGAACATCGTGGCACCAGTGGTGGTGATGGCGCTGACCATTTCAAAGTAGGCATTCACGAAACGCGTGGTTGGCAGCGCCTCCACAAAGGGCACTGCAAGAAAGGCGGGCAGGAACACAAAGGCGGAGAACAGCGACATCAGCGGCCCCAGCGCCCCGTGGCGCGGTTTGCGGCCCGCATGCGCGACAGCGATCATGGCAAAACAGATGAGCCCCAAAAGCCCCGCATAGAAGAACGCCCGCGCGGCCTCGTGGTCATCCACCGACACGCCATAGATCGAGGGCACGATCATGGACGCCGCAAAGACCGCGAAGAGCAGCAGAAACAGCGGCAGCTGCAGGAAGGATTGGCGGAGGGTGGTTTTGCGGCTCAAAGACGGGCCCTTTGACGTGGATCAGCGCGCGGGGCTGCGCGGCTTGCCGGTCTCAACTGTGTCCGCAAGTTGGGCATCGAAGTCAACACCTCCACAAGCGCGCCTGGGATGCTACATAGCGATCATGATACTTCTGCTTCTTATTGTGCTCGTCGCTGGTGGCGCGGGCTGGATGGGTTACCGCGCGTGGACCCGGTACCAGCACCGCAACGCCTTGATTGAGACGGGTCTGACACCTGCTGAATGGGACATCGTGATGCGCCATGCCCCGCTGGTCGCCAAAATGCCCGCCGCATTACGGCCTGCGCTGGCGGGTAAGATCAGCCTCTTTCTGGGGCAGGTCGAGTTCATTGGCTATGACGAACTGGAAGTGACGGACGAGATCGCCTTTTCCGTCGCTGCACAGGCCTGTCTGTTGGTGGTGAACACGGACCGCTGGTACGACAATCTGACCACGGTGCTGATTTATCCGGGTGCCTTCAAATCGCTGCAAAAGGACCACGATGGCTATGTCGTCAGCGAAGAAGTGGTTGTGCGCAGTGGCGAAAGCTGGTCGCGCGGGCCGGTGATCCTGTCCTGGCGCGATAGCCATCAGGGGGCGATGAACACCGCAGACAGGCACAATGTGGTGCTGCATGAGTTTGCCCATCAGTTGGATGATCTGTCCGGCCACACTGATGGCGCGCCCCTCATGGCCGAGGGCCAAAGCCTGCAGGAGTGGAGCCACGTGGTGCTGGATGCGTTTGAGCGGCATGTGGAGAACGTGGAACGTGGCCGCCCGACAGTGCTGGGTGCCTATGGGGCCACCAACCATCAGGAGTTCTTTGCAGTCGCGGTCGAGACCTTCTTTGAAAAGCCAAAGCAGCTCTATGCAGAGGAGCCTTTGGTCTATGCGCAGTTGTCGAGCTTACTAGGGTTGAGCCCGAAAGACTGGGGTTGATGGGCAATTCAACTGCCATGCGCGGGTTCTGCGGATTTTCGGGTCATGGCGTTTAGACACCGCCATGTAGACGCGTCTACAGAGCGGTGTGTTTCAAATATAAGCGACGAAAAACAAAGAGCTGTCGATAACAGCCGTCGGTTAGACACCGCCGCGTAGACGCGTCTACACAGCGGTGTACGCAAGGGGATAGCGCAAGATTTCGATTGCTCCTGCGCTTCGAATTACCCAAGCACTGGTGAGGATAGTTCGATCAAAGAATGCCTGCGGATCTCCCAGAACAACCCATGCCGATCTCGAAACGCCCCAGGAAAAGACCTTAGAAAAAGTCGATAGAGACCTGCATCAACTGCTCCACATCCGGCACATCCTCAGACAGGGCAAAGAGCGCGATCACATCGCCCTCGTCGATGCGCGTGCTGCCCATGGGGCGGATCACCTCACCGCCCTTGCGGATCATGCCGATCAACACGCCTTCGGGGAATTCGATGTCTCGCACCATGCTGCCCGCGATGGGTGATGTAGACAGCACTTCGGCCTCGATCACTTCGGCCTCTGCATCGCCAATCGAATAAACCGCACGCACGCGGCCATGGCGGATGTGACGCAGGATCGAGCTGACGGTCGTGGCCCGCGGGTTGATGTAGGCGTCAATCCCCAGCGGATTCATCAAGGGCACCAGCGTCGGATCATTGATCAGCGCAACGGTGTAGTCGCACCCTTCGGCCTTGGCACGCACGCAGGCCAGCATGTTGGTCTTGTCGTCATCCGTCACGGCCAACATCGCGTCTGCGCGGGCGATGCCAGCCTCGGACAGCAAGGCCGCGTCCAGACCATCGCCATTCAGCACAATCGTCCGCTCCAACGCCTCTGCTGCGCGTTCGGCACAGATGCGGTTCTTCTCGATGATCTTGGTGCGCACACGACGCGCGCCGCCCTCAAGCGCTTCGGCCACCGCAAGCCCGACGTTGCCGCCGCCAACCATGACGATCCGGTCTTGCTGAGACGTCTTCTTGCCAAAGATCTCCATCGTGCGGGGAATGTCATCGCGGTGGGCAAAGACATAACAATCGTCACCCACAAACAGCTGATCCTTGGCTTCCGGGGCAAATAGCGTACCGTCCCGGCGCACCCCAACCACAACGGCCCGCAGGGTGGAGAACAGATCGGTCAGCTGACGCAAAGGCGTGTTCACAACCGGGCATTCTTCCTCAATCGTGATCCCCAATAGATGCGCAGCCCCGTCCATGAACACCTCAGTGTCAAAGGTCGCAGGTGCTGACAAACGCTGCAGGGCGGCGGCGGCGACCTCCTTTTCGGGGCTGATCACCACGTCAATGGGCATATGATCGCGGCGATAGAGGTCAGAATAGATCGCATCAAGGTAGGACTGCGAGCGCAGACGCGCGATCTTGCGGTTGATGCCAAAAACCGAATGCGCCACCTGACAGGTCACCATATTGACCTCATCCGAGTGGGTGGCGGCGATCACCATCTCTGCATCGCGCGCCCCTGCCCGCTCCAGCACGTCTGGGTAGCTCGCAAACCCTGCAACCCCTTGGACATCCAGCGATTCCGTTGCCCGGCGCACCAGTTCCGGGTTGCTGTCCACAACCGTCACGTCATTGCGCTCACCGCTGAGGTGTCGGGCAATCTGCCAGCCCACCTGCCCCGCACCGCAAATGATCACTTTCATCAAGGCATCCTATCGTCGCCTGTGCTCGTCTCGGTTAGATGGCATGACAGCGCCCATGGCAAGGGTCAAGCGATTTGCATGAAGCATGGCTTGCCTGCAATATGCCTCCATGACCCGTGTTTTTCTAACCCTGTGCGGGGCCGCCTTGGCCCTTGCGTCCTGCGCGCCGCTGACGACGTACTACAAGCCGGGTGTCAGCGTGAACCGCCTGGACCGGGATACGACAGCCTGCAAAGTCAAAGCGTTACGAGACGTTCCTCAGTCCATTGTCATCAAGCGCTACCCGCCCGAATACGTCCCGCCCCTGCGCAACTGCGATGCGGCAGGCAACTGCCGGATCGTGCGTGCGGGATACTACCGGCCAGGTGAGACCTTCAGATATGATCCCAATGATGCCCTGCGCCGAAATGTGGAGCGGCAATGTATGGCCGACCGAGGCTACGGCCGTGTCACGATCCAGCCCTGCCCTGACAATGTCGCCCGCGCCGCCACACCAAAAGCCACCGCGCGCCTGCCAGAGCTTACGCCCAACTCCTGCGTGATCCGCAACAGCGATGGTTCATTCCAGATCGTCAATCGGGGGTAATGGCCCGTCAGTTTGCAACGTTTCGGGATGAAGCTGAGACACCAAGCATCAAGAATTGTCCCGAGAACGCCCAAGGCGTGGCAGGGTATTTGTGATTCACGTTTATCCTGAAACGCTTTTGACTGGTGCAAACGTGTGCAAGCCGCTAGCCATAGTGGGAGAGCAATCAAACGAGTCCCCTTCATGACCGAACTTCAGGACGCCAAGGCACTGGTGCAGGCCCACTACGCAGCGCTGGCCCGCGCGACCCCACAAACCGTCACCGAGACATTGGCACAACGGATGGCACCTGACGCCATCTGGCGCGGCCTGCACCCTTTCAATGAACAGACAGGGCCAGAAGGCGCTGCGGTCTTTTGGAAAGACTTTCTGTCAAGCTTTGCTGCGGTCCAGCGCCGCGAGGATATGTTCTTTGCCGGGGCCAACCATCTTGAAGAAGGCGGCGTCTGGACCGCTTCCATGGGCCATCTGATGGGGCTTTTCGATGCGCCCTATCTGAACATCCCCGCCACGCGAAAAATCGCGATGCTCCGTTATGCGGAATTCAACCGTGTCAAACAAGGCCAGATCGTTGAGACAGCCTTTTTCCCCGATATCCTGCATCTGATGGCGCAGGCGGGCATCCGGCGGTTCCCGAACCAGACCGCGATGCACCTGGTTCAGCCCGGGCCGCGCACCAACGACGGGCTGGTCATGGACCCTCAGGACCCCGGTGAAGGCCAGAAAACACTCGATCTTATTGAACGCATGATCTTTGCCATCGGTGCGGCAAACGAAGACCCCACCGCGCGCACTCCGCGCGAGGAGCTTCAGGAAAACTGGACCGAAGACATGGTGTGGTGGGGCCCCGAAGGGGTTGGTGCCACTTACACCATCGACCGGTACATCGAACAGCATCAGGGTCCCTTCCGCCACCATATCGCGGATCGCGGCTTCAATGGCCACATCTGCCGCATGGCTGAAGGCACCTATGGCGGGTTCTTTGGCTGGCCCAACCTGACGCTGACCAACGCGGGCAGCTACATGGGCATTCCCGGCAACCAGGACATCCGCGCAGACATGCGGGTCGTGGACCTTTACCGCCGTGAAGGCGACAAGCTGGCCGAGAACTGGATCTTCATCGACATGCTGCACTTTCTGAAGATGCAGGGCGTGGATGTGCTGGAAGAACTGGCAACCGGTCAGCTCACATGACACTGCCCGCCACCATGATGGCCGTGGTGACCACCGGCACGGGTGGTTATGACAAGCTTGAATACTGCGAAGTGCCGCTGCCGCAGCCCGGCCCCGGTGAGGTCCTGGTCAGGGTGCTGGCGGCTGGCGTCAACAACACGGAGATCAACACAAGGTTGGGCTGGTACTCCGCCTCCGTCACGGACGGCACCGACAACACGCAGGACGAGGGCGAACGCCCCGACGGCGGGTGGAGTGCCCCAACCCCCTTCCCCTTCATCCAGGGCACCGATTGCTGCGGAGAGGTTGTCGCAGGCGACGACACGCTAAACGGCAAGCGTGTCCTGGTCCGCGCCTGCATGCGCAAGGCGGGTTTTGGGGATATGGAGACCCAGTGGATGGGCTCTGACTTTGACGGGGCTTTCGCGGAATATGTATCCGTGCCCGCGTCAGAGGTATTTGTGATCAACAGCACCTGGACGGACGCCGAACTTGCCTCTCTGCCTTGTGCTTATGGTACGGCGGAGAACATGGTGCACCGCGCAGATGTGGGCGCAGGCGACCGCGTGCTGGTGCCCGGCGCATCGGGTGGCGTGGGCTCTGCCACCGTGCAGCTTTGCAAGCGGCGCGGGGCCGAGGTCATCGCCATCACGAGCGCCAGCAAACTCGGGCAGCTACGCGACATAGGCGCCGATCACGTGATCACGCGAGAGGACGATCCCATTGCGGCACTTGGCGAGCAATCTGTCGACGTGGTCATCGACAACGTCGCCGGAGACAGCTTTCCCACCATGCTCAAACTGCTGCGACGCGGCGGTCGCTATGCCTCCTCCGGTGCCATCGCAAGCCCCATGGTCAGCCTCGACATGCGGGACATGTATCTCAAGGATATTCGCCTCATTGGCTGTACGGCCTGGGATGAACCGGTCTTCCCCAACCTGATTGGCTACGTGGAAAGAGGCGAAATCAAACCCATCATCGCCGCCACCTACCCGCTCAAAGACATCGCGCAGGCCCAGCAGGATTTCCAAACCAAAGCCCACATCGGCAAGTTCGTCCTGATCCCGTGAATCTGCCCGGGATCAAGGATCGCCGCCATGCGACCCAGCGCATTTGGGGCAAACCTGCCCTTGAACCGCTTCTCAGCAATTGGGCAAACCCAGCCTCAGGGACAACACTTGAAAATTTGGGCTCACGCCCGCCGCACACCCCAATTGAATGGAACGCGGCGTGGCCGCTCCTTCAGATCACGCCAAATTCAAGGATCACCCTGTCGCTTCGGCCTCCTCGTCCACATGGGCCACCCGGGCGCCCGCCTTGTTTGAGGTCACGACCCCCAACGACCTCAGCTTGCGGTGCAAGGCCGAGCGTTCCATTCCCACAAAATTCGCGGTGCGGGAAATGTTCCCCCCAAACCGGTTGATCTGGGTCAGCAGATACTCCCGCTCAAAGGCCTCTCGCGCCTCGCGCAGGGGCAAGGTTGCCAAAGCACCCGACAGCACCACGCGACCGTCCTCTTCGCTTGCGTCTTCTTCGCCTGGCAATTCGCGTGCCTCAATGGGCCCCGTGCCATCGCCAAGGATCAACACGCGCTCGATCAAGTTCTTGAGCTGCCGCACGTTGCCCGGCCAGACCATGGTCTGCATCAACGCGACAGCGTCCTCGCTCAACTCCCGCAAAGTCAGACCCTGGTTGTTGTTACACTCGGCAATGAAATGCTCGGCCAGCACAGGAATATCCTCGCGCCGTTCTTCCAGCGACGGCACTGCAATCGGCACTACGTTCAGGCGGTGAAAGAGCTCCTCGCGGAACGTCCCCGCCTTGATCGCCGCGTCCAGATCCTTGTTGGTGCTGGAAATCACGCGCAAATCAACCCGCACCTTGTCAGTGCCACCCACGCGCTGGAACTGCTGGTCCACCAGCACACGCAGGATCTTGGACTGCGTGCCAAGGGGCATGTCCGCGACCTCGTCAAAATAGACTACACCCCCATGGGCTTGCTCCAGCAGCCCCGGCTCCACCCCGCGGTCCGCCCCTTCGCGACCAAAAAGCACCTCTTCCATCCGGTCAGGCTCCACGCCCGCGCAGTTGACCGTGACGAAAGGCGCGGATGCGCGGTTGGAATTGGCGTGGATGTAGCGCGCCGCCACTTCCTTGCCCGCCCCCGCAGGCCCTGTCAGCATCACCCGCCCGTTCGATTTGGTCACCTTGTCGAGCTGCCCCACCAACGCCCGGAAAGCAGCGGATTGGCCCAACATCTCCGCATTGCTGACGTCCTGCCGCTTTAGGCTCTGATTCTCGCGCCGCAGACGCGAGGTTTCCATCGCCCGCCGGATCACCACCAGCAGCTGATCGATGTTGAAGGGCTTTTCGATGAAATCATAAGCCCCCTGTTTGATCGCCGCGACCGCGATTTCGATGTTGCCGTGACCCGAGATGATCACCACTGGCACATCAGGATTATCGCGCTTCGTGGCCTTGAGGATGTCGATCCCATCCATGCGGCTGTCCTTCAGCCAGATATCAAGGATCATCAGCGCGGGCGGCTCAGCGTTGATTGCGGCCATGGCATCGTCAGAGTTGCCCGCCAAACGGGTGGCAAAGCCTTCGTCCTCCAGAATATCTGAAATCAGCTCCCGGATGTCGCGTTCATCGTCAACAATCAGAATGTCACTCATAGGGTCCTCTCTAACTCGGGCTTCGTGGGCTGAAGCGCTGCTGGCAGGGTGATCACCGCCATGGCGCCAAAATGGGACTGCCCGTCAAAAACGGGCGCGTCGACAAGGGTCAGGCTGCCGCCGTGTTCCTCGATGATCTTTTTCACGATGGGCAGGCCAAGGCCGGTGCCTTCGCTGCGGGTGGTCACATAAGGCTCAAAGAGCCGCGCGCGGTCCTCCGGCAGACCGATGCCATTGTCGGCAATGGTGATCTTTGCCTCTTTGGAATCCGCGGTCATGGCGACCTTGATTTGCGGCTTCAGACCCTCCGGCGCACCTTTTTCACGAAGTGATTCAATAGCTTCGCCTGCGTTCTTGATTAAGTTTGTGAGCGCCTGAGAGATCATGGTCCCGTCCAACTGCCCCACAACAGGGTCGTTCGGCAGGTCAGAGGAGATATCCACGTCAGGCTGCCCCGCCTGCTGCAGGAACACCGCATCGCGCAGCAATTGGCAGAGGTTTTGCTCGGTTGTCTCCGGCTCCGGCATGCGGGCGAATTTTGAAAACTCGTCGACAATCCGCCGCAGATCGCCCGTCTGCCGCACGATGACACCCGTCATCTGCTCCAGACTGTCCAGATCATCGCCTTCCATCTGCCGGCCAAACTTGCGTTTGATGCGCTCCGCGCTCAGCTGAATGGGGGTCAGCGGGTTCTTGATCTCATGCGCGATGCGGCGGGCCACGTCACCCCAGGCGGCCATGCGCTGAGCGCTGACCAGATCGGTCACATCGTCAAAGGCCACCACGTAGCCTTCCAGCCGCCCGTCCTCCGCACGCCGTGTCGCCATGCGCACCAACAGGTTCTCCATCGCGCCTTGACGGCTGACCTTGACTTCACCTTGCGCCACTTCACGCCCGCTCCACCGCAGCTCATCAAAGAGCGCGGTAAACTCCGGCACGGCGACGGCCAGAGCCAGTGATTGTTGGTCTTCCGTCCAGTCCAGCAGCCGTTCGGCGGAGCGATTCACGAAGGTCACACGCCCCTCCGGGTCCAGCCCAACCACGCCAGAGGTGACCGACGACAGCACGGAATCAAACAACCGGCGACGCCGTTCAATCTGGCGGTTGTTGTCCAAGAGCGTCTCGCGCTGGCCCTTCAATTGCCGCGTCATCTGGTTGAAGTAACGGCCCAGCATGGCGATTTCATCATCGCCGTCCTCTTCGCGCACCCGCACGTCCAGATCACCGGCCCCCACCTGTTGGGCGGCCCCGGTCAGACGGCCAACTGGCCCTGACAGGCGTTCCGCAAACCACAGGCCCAGCCAGACGGCGGCCAACACCAGAATGACCGCAAAGGCCAGATAAAGCAGCGCAAAATCAAACAGAAGCCGGCCGCGATCCGATTCAAGTTGCTGATAAAGACGTGCAGTTTCTTCGGTTTCATCGAGCAGAGACAGGATCTTGCCGTCCACATCGCGTGTCACATAGAGGTAGCGATCCGTGTAAGCGTTCAGCAGCACCAGCGCGCGGAATTCGTCGTTGGGCCAGTCTTCGATCACCACGATTTCTTCGGTGGCTGCCTGCGCGATCTGTTCTGCAGATGGAGGCTCAAAATCAAAGAGGTAAGAATTGTCCCCCCGTGCCCTGATCTGCGCTGTGCCGTCGATCATGTAGGCTTCGCGCAAGCCGCGCTGGATTTGCCGCTGGCCTTCGCTCACCAACTCGCGGTCGCTCAGATTGATGCCCTGCCTGCGCGCGGTGTCGATGCTGCGGGACAGGGCCAGCGCGTCACTGCGCAGGGCGCTGGCCTGCTGCGCCTCATAGGCCTCTGCGGCGGTAAGCGAATCCTCCACCACGCCGCGCACCCGGTCCGAAAACCAGCCTTCGAGGCCCACATTCACCGTGAGCCCTGCAAAAATCGCCACACTTACGGTGGGGATAAGCGCCATCAGGCCAAAGACGCCGGTCAGGCGCAGGTGCAGGCGCGAACCCGCGGACTTCGCACGCCGTGCGGCAACAAGACCCGCCACCTGATAGAGCACAAGAGCGGCCAGCAGCAGCACGTAGACAAGGTCCGCCAACAGGATCAGCCGCAGTGCGGGCGTATTGGTGCCTTCCCCGAGGGGTCCTAGAATCAGATAGGTGGCCAGCGCCAGAACAGGCCCCAGAACCACCAACCCCAGCGTCGCAATTGTGCGCACGCGGCGTTTGCGCCGCAAACGGCCCAAGGTTTCCAAGGATATACTGCGTGACAGGGTTGCCACCCTCTGTCCCCACCGATGATGTGATGCGCAAACGCATCAACCGCCATATTTTGTGGTCCTGAACCCGCCTGACGCAGGATGGCCACGGTTATGTGGCCGCTTTACATCATTTTGCGACCCCGTGTCACCTCAATATCGAGGTCGGTGATCTTCTTGCGCAGGGTATTACGGTTAATCCCCAGCAAGTCCGCGCATTTCGCCTGATTACCAGCTGTCGCGCCAAGCGCGATTTCGATCAGCGGCAGTTCGATTTCGCGCAGGATTCTCTGGTAGAGCCCTAGCGGCGGCAGGATGTTCCCGTGTTGGTCAAAATACCGGCGCAAATGGCGTTCAACCGAGGCCCCCAGACGGTCCGTATTGGCCTCCAGACGCAGGGGTTCCGGTTCCGGCTGTTCCCCCAGCACCCTTTCAGCCGCAGCAAGCGAGATTTCCGGCGTGCGATTGGTGAGCCCCAGCTGGCGCATCGCATGTTCCAGCTGACGCACATTGCCCGGCCAGGGATAGTTGGCAAAGAGCTTTTGCGCTTCCTCCGACAAGGCATGCGGCCCACCCGCAGCAGCATCGCCACGCTCCAGGAAATGTGTTGCGAGCAGCGGGATGTCCTCCACCCGGTCACGCAGGGCTGGCACATGCAGCGTGGCACCGGACAGCCGGTAATAGAGATCACGGCGCAGATCGCCTTTCTTCATGGCTGCCGCCAGATCGGTCTGGCTGGTGGCAAGGTAGCGCGGCGTGTCATCGCCGGGCGCATCCATCATGCGCGCAATGCGCGCCTGCGTCTCGGCTGGAATGTCGCCAATTTCATCAATCAACAGCGTTCCGCCCCGGACCCGCGCAAGCACCCGTGCGGGGCCTTCAATGTCCTGCAGGTCCGCCCCGGTGACGGTGACGTAAGGCAGGTTTCGCCGGTCGGAGAAATCATGAATGGTCTTCGCAATCAGCGACTTGCCGGTCCCGCTTTCTCCCCAGATGAGCACCGGCAGATCGGTGTTCATCAGCCGGGCGACCATGCGGTAAAGTTCCTGCATCGCCGCAGTTCGCCCCACCAGCGGCAGATCATCCCGGTCGCCTTCCTGGGTGGTGCTGACAGATCGCGGACCCGTCCGTTTTTCCAGCGCACGCGCTGTGCGTTTCATCAGATCCGGCAGGTCAAAGGGTTTCGGCAGATAGTCAAACGCCTCTGCCTCCGCCGCCTTGATCGCTGTCATGATTGTGTTCTGGGCGGAGATCACAATCACCGGCAGTCCCGGACGGTCGGCGCTGATCTTTGGCAGCATCTCCAACCCGTTGCCGTCGGGCATGACCACATCGGTGATCACCGCATCGCCGCGTCCCTCGCCCACCCAGCGCATCAGCGTGGTGAGCGACGAGGTCGCGTGCACCTTGCAGCCCGCGCGCGTCAGCGCCTGTGTCAGAACCGTGCGGATCGTGCGGTCGTCATCCGCAACCAGAATGGTGCCGTCCATTAAGCTCTCCTATGTCTGTTTCCCTGCGCGCGGCAGGGAAATGCGAAATGTCGTGTGGCCGGGCACGGAGGTGACCGAAATCCAGCCGTCGTGTTCGGAAATGATCTTGGAGACCAGCGCCAACCCCAGCCCGGTGCCGTTTTCCCGGCCGGAAACAAAAGGATCAAAGACATCGTCCTTGATCTTGTCCGGCAGACCGGGGCCATCGTCGGTGATCTCAATCTGCAAAGGCAGCGAGTGACCCGAGCCATCGGCCCGGCGCAGGCGGAAGGAATGCTCAAAGTAGGTGCGCAGGCGGATGGTGCCTCCGCCCTCGCCCGCCGCTTCTGAGGCGTTTTTCAGAAGGTTCAGCACCACCTGCAGCAGTTGATCCTTGTCACCTAGAGCCAGCGGCAGTGACGGATCATATTCCTCCACAATCTGCATTTGCGCGCCAAAACCCAGCAAGGCCGAACGCCGCGCGCGATCCAGCACATCGTGCAGGTTGACCTCTGACCGTTCTGGCGTGGTGAGATTGCCGAATTGCTCCACCTGCTCCAGCAGTTTCACGATGCGGCGGCTTTCAGTGACGATGAGGTCGGTGAGTTCCAGATCGTCCGCATCCAGGTTCATCGACAACAGCTGCGCCGCCCCCGTGATGCCCGCCAGCGGGTTCTTGATCTCATGCGCCAGCATCTCGGCCATGCCGATGGCAGATTTGGCGGCGGATTTGACCGTGTGGTTCTGCGTCATGCGCCCCGCTAGCTCGCGCGGGGTGATCATCATCAGCATATGCAGCGGGTGGCCGGCGAGCGGCGCAATCTGCAGCGCGCAAGACAGCGGCGGACGCTGGCCGGAACCTACATCCACGTCATTCACAAAAAGCGGCGTGCCGGTGGCCCGCGCACGGTCAAAGGCGGCCTCCAAAGGGTCGTCCACCGTGATCACGTCCCAGACCGGCGTGCCGATCAGCGCCTTGGCAGAGGTGTTGAGGAACCCCTCGGCCGCAGGGTTTACGTCTTCCAGGCTGTCATCGGGTGCGATCAGCACCGTTGGCACCGGCAAGGACGCCCAGAGTGTCGGATCATCGCTCATGCTGCGACGCTCATTGTCGGGTTGAGGGCGGTTCGGACAAGGGCGGGGATGGCTGCTGGGTCGGTCTGTGTAAGCACGGCGCGCCGCAGCTCTGCCGGGGTTTGCGCCTGATCCATGTACCAGCCCAGATGCTTGCGGGCCACGCGCGCGCCCAGATCCGTGCCGTAAAACCCAAGCATATCTTCATAGTGGTCAAGCACCATGTCAGCCAGCGCCTCGCCTTCGGGAATGTCCGGCGCAGGTGTGCCGTAAAGCGCATGGGCAATCTCGGCCAGCAGCCAGGGGCGCCCTTGGGCCGCACGGCCCACCATGACGCCATCCGCGCCGGAATGGCGCATGGCCTCGCGCGCATCATCAGCGCTGCAAATGTCCCCGTTGGCGATCACGGGGATGCTCACAGCCTCCTTCACCCGCGCAATTGCGGCCCAGTCGGCGCGGCCCTTGTAGAACTGGCAGCGCGTGCGGCCGTGGATGGTGATCATCTGAACGCCCGCCGCCTCTGCCCGCCGTGCGATGTCAGACGCGTTGAGCATATTGTCGTCCCACCCCAGCCGGGTCTTGAGCGTTACGGGCACTTTGACCGCATTCACCACTGCCTCAATCAGGCTGAGCGCGTGGTCGGGGGTTTTCATCAAGGCTGAACCAGACGCGCCTTGGGTCACTTTCTTGGCCGGGCAGCCCATGTTGATGTCGATGATCCGCGCGCCTTGCGCTTCGATCATGCGGGCGGCTTCGGCCATCGGTGCGGCCTCGCGCCCCGCGATCTGGACGGAGGTGCCTTCAACATCCGCGCCCAGCTCCGCCCGCTCGCGCGTGCCACGGGTCCGGGTCAGCAATTCGTGGCTGGCCACCATCTCCGACACAACCAGCCCCGCCCCAAAGCGTGCGACCAGCGTGCGGTAGGGCAAATCGGTGATTCCGGCCATGGGGGCCAGAAACACAGGCGGTGTCAGATTGAGCGGCAAAGGCGCTGTAGGCACGTGCTTAATCCTTGTGCGGTCATCGAGGATGTAGCGCGGCGGGACCGCAGCCTCAATGAATTGGGCCTCATTTTGAGGCAGGAAGGTTGTTGTGCCTAATTTTTCAGCAAATCCCAAGGGCAATTGCGCCAGACCCGTGCTGTCCCTAGAAAGCCCCCATGACCAACGGACGCCCCCTTTCCCCCACATATGCTTTGATCGTTGCAGCCGGGCGCGGCACCCGCGCAGGCGGAGATCGCCCCAAGCAATGGCAGCGCTTGGCAGGTCGCCGGGTGATTGATCACACCATTGCGGCGTTCGCGCGCCACCCCGAGATTGATGAGATCGCTTTGGTCCTACACCCCGATGACATGGCCGAGGCGCAAACACTTGACGCCAAAGGGCTGATTATTGCCGCAGGTGGTGCGGACCGGGCCGCGTCCGTGCGCAATGGGTTGGCCGCCCTGCCCGATGATGGAAAGGTTCTGATCCACGACGCGGCGCGCCCTTGTGTGTCCCACCAGATTATCAGCGATGTGATTGCTGCCCTGAAAGACAACCGCGCTGCCGCCCCCGGTTTGCCCGTCACGGACGCCTTGTGGCGCGGGATCGAGAACCGCGTTGCGGGTACGCAAGATCGCTCGGGGCTTTTTGCAGCACAGACACCGCAGGGCTTTGACCTGGCCACGATCCGCGCCGCGCACGCGGGTTTTGAGGGCATGGCCGCTGACGACGTAGAGGTCGCCCGCGCGGCCGGAATAGACGTTGCCATCACGCCGGGCAGCGCGGACAATATCAAGATCACAGGCCCCGGCGACTTTGCCCGCGCGGCCCGCATATTGGAGCACAAGATGGACATCCGCACCGGCAACGGCTTTGACGTGCATGCCTTTGGCCCCGGCGATCACGTTATTCTCTGCGGCGTGAAAATCCCTCATGATCAGGGGCTTGTGGGGCATTCGGACGCGGATGTGGGCATGCACACGGTCACGGACGCGATCTATGGCGCGCTGGCCGAAGGCGACATTGGCCAGCACTTCCCACCCTCTGATCCACAGTGGAAAGGGGCCGCGAGTGAAGTGTTTTTGCGCCATGCGGTCGAACTCGCCGCCGCGCGGGGCTTTGCCATCACTCATGTCGACTGCACGCTGATTTGCGAACACCCCAAGATCGGTCCCTACGCTGCGGAGATGCGGCAGGTGATGGCCGAGATCATGGGGAAGGACGTATCCCGCGTGTCTGTAAAGGCAACCACGTCGGAGCGGCTTGGCTTCACCGGGCGCGGCGAAGGGATTGCGTGTCTGGCGACTGCGACTCTGGTCGCGAAATGACGCTTGCGAGATTGATCGGCACAGTCTTGGGCGCAGGCTACATCCGCCCTGCCCCCGGCACCTGGGGGTCACTGGTTGCCCTGCCCTGGGCCTGGCTGGTGCATGTCATTGGCGGATTTCCCCTGTTGGCGCTTGGCGTGGTGGTGGCCTTTATCAAAGGCTGGTGGGCCACGGCGAAGATGACGGCAGGACAAGAGGATCACGATCCGTCAGAAATCGTCGTGGATGAACTGGTCGGCCAGTGGATCGCGCTGTTGCCGCTGAGCTATGCAGCGTGGTCGATGGGCATCTCGATCCTCGCCATGTGGCCCGGCTGGATCGCGGCTTTCTTGTTGTTCAGGCTCTTTGACATCTGGAAGCCCTGGCTTGTGGGTTGGGCAGACCGGCGCGGTGATGCGTTGGGTGTGATGTTAGACGATGTGATTGCAGGCGTTTTCGCCGCTTTGGGCGTTCTGGTTCTGGCAGCCCTTTATCATGGCATCTAAGGACATGAGCATCGCATCAGAAATCCTTGAAAGAGCTTTGCAATCAGGTGTCATGATTACTACCGCAGAGAGCTGTACGGGCGGGATGGTGGCGGCGGCGCTGACGGACCTGCCAGGCTCTTCGGCCATGTTCGATCGGGGCTTTGTGACCTATACCAACAGCGCCAAGATGGACCTCTTGGGCGTCTCACCCACCACGCTGGAGGGGCATGGCGCTGTATCAGAACCCACAGCCCATGAGATGGCAAAGGGTACTCTGGCAAGATCTCAAGCGCAGGTTGCCGTGGCCATCACGGGCATCGCAGGCCCGGGCGGATCGGACCATAAGCCAGAGGGCCGCGTGTGTTTTGGCCTCGCCACAGCGGCGGGGACTACCACCGAAACCGTGGAGTTCGGCGCATTGGGCCGGGACCGCGTCAGAGTGGCCGCGCGCGATCATGCGCTGATATTGGTGCTGACTGCGATTCAAAGTCTGCCCAAAGATTAAGCGGACAGCCGCTACTGCCGCTCAACTTCTGAGCAAACCGCTAAATGCCTATAAAAACGGCAAGCGGAGTCTTTTCCATGCCCGCCCCTTAAGCAATCTGCCCGGAAATTAATCGAACACGGGGAGTTCCTGAGAGATGAATGCTGCAGATACCGCATGGATCATGACCGCCACCGCGCTGGTCCTGTTCATGACACTACCGGGGCTTGCCCTTTTCTATGGCGGCCTCGTGCGCGCGCGCAACGTGTTGAGCGTCTTTATGCACTGCTACGCCATTGCCTGCCTGATGTCGGTGCTTTGGTTCCTGTTTGGCTATTCCATCGCCTTTGGCGGCGGGACCAGCGGCTTTTGGGGAGGGCTCGACAAGATGGGGTTGGCCGGTGTGACCACCGACAGCCTCAGCGGCACGCTGCCTGAGGTTCTGTTCTTTGCCTTCCAGATGACCTTTGCGATCATCACCCCCGCCCTGATCGTGGGGGCTTATGTGGAGCGGATCAACTTCACCTTCATGCTCCTCTTTTCCGGCCTCTGGATGCTGCTTTGCTACGCGCCGGTCGTGCACTGGGTCTGGGGCGGCGGGATGCTGGCCGATGGTGGCATCTTTGGTGAGACAGGTGTGAAAGACTTTGCCGGTGGCATCGTGGTGCATGAAACCGCAGGCATCGCCGCGCTTGTGCTGGCTGTGATGCTGGGTGCGCGCAAGAACCAGACCACACCGCCGCACAATCCCGGCCTTGTGATGGTCGGTGCTGCAATGCTCTGGGTCGGCTGGTTCGGCTTCAACGGTGGGTCGCAACTGGCCGCAGACGGTGGAGCAGCCCTTGCCATCACGGTCACGCATATCTCTGCCGCGACGGCATCCCTGACCTGGGTGCTGTGGGAGCGGATCAAGTTTGGCAAGGCGTCTCTGGTTGGTATGGTCACCGGCACGATTGCGGGGCTCGCCTCCATCACGCCTGCGTCCGGCTTTGTTGGCCCTTGGGAGGCGTTGCTGATCGGTGCCGTCGCAGGTGTCCTGTGTCAGGAAGCCGTCGTGCTGATCCGCAACAAGCTCAAGATCGACGACACGCTGGATGTCTTTGCGGTGCACGGTGTTGGCGGCATCTTTGGCACCATCATGATCGCGGCCTTTGGGGCCGGTGCATGGGCCGCCCAGCTGGGATCATTGGTGATCGTGGGTGTCTTCACTGTGGTGATCACCGTGATCATCGCGCTGATCTGTCGGGCGATTGTGCCGATCCGTGTCGATGATGAGACGGAGACAAACGGCCTTGACCTCGCGGTTCACGGCGAACGTGGTTACGACATCACAAGCTGATCCATCAGGCCGCGCAGGGAATTGCCTTGCGCGGCCGACCACAGGGCATCGGCGCTTGAGTCGCCCAGGAGTGAAACGGCCTTGGTGCCAAGTTTCTCCGCCCGTACCTCCAGCGATATCGGTTCCATCAGATCATGCCGCAGGCGCCGCAGAGCGCCGTTTTGCATTTTGAGGGAGACCTCTGCCTCGGTTTCGGCCAAACGCTCATCCTCGACCACTTTCACCCGTGCCCGTAGGGCTTTGACCGTTTTGTCCCGGCAAATCGCATCGGTGAAGTTTCCAATTGCCCCGGTGCCATGCCCTGCGAGGGCCATCGCCGCAGTCTGGGCATAGCTGAACTTGGCCTCCAGCCCTGTCTTGGGTTCCGGAATGTTGCAGACAGACATCCAGCGCGGATGGGTGCGGACTGTTACCGCCTCCAAAGCCCCGGCATCGATTTCTTCACTGCCCAAAGCCTCCAACATCGCATGCAGACCATGGCAACAGGCGTGGAATTTGTGGCTGATGGAAGTGATTTGCCAAGCCCCTTTGCCCGGTTTGACCTCCGCCTCTTCGCCGTGATGCGTGACCCCGAACGCCCGCAGCCCGTCCTTCGCTGCCGTTATGCCCGATTGCGCCCAAAGCGTCGCCTCCACACCCGTGCGCGCGGCCAGTCCTGCATTCAGCGGCTTGCCCATCGTTCCGAACTGCGCCTTGAGGCCGGATGCCATGGAGGCACAGAGGCCAAGGGCATGACGCACCTCCGCCTTGTCGAGCCCCAGCAGACGCGCTGTGGCAAGCGCTGCCCCAAAGGCCCCTGCAGTTGCAGTCTGGTGATAGCCCACCTGATAGTGCGCCCGCCCCAGCCAGATGCCGGTGTGGATTGACGCCTCAACACCCACGGTTGCGGCCTCTATGGCGTCTTCAAGGGATGCGTCCACTTCCTCAGCCACCGCCAAAACAGCCGGGAGCACGGCGACCGAAGGATGGCCGATGTGGGCAAAATGCGTGTCGTCATAGTCGAGCGCGTGGCTGAGCGTGCCATTGAGCAGGGCCGCCGTGGCCGCAGGCGCCGTCCCTCCGCCCAGAACGGTCGCAGGCCCCTGCCCGCGCGCCAGTTTGGCGGCGACAAATTCCCTGAACTCAGGCTCCGCCGCGCCAGCCACTCCGCAGGCCGCCCAATCAAACAGCGAAAGCCGCATCATCACAAGCGCATCGGCAGGAACCTCGACTCCCACGAACTTGATCAACTGATCAGTGAGGGTCATGCCTTGGGGCCGTAAAGCACGGCAGCCCGGTCCTCAAACGCGCGCACCATGCGGCTGACGGCCTCACCAAAGACCACACCGATGATGCCCTGCAAAATGCGGTTCCTGAATTCGAAATCCACATGGAAATGCACGTTACAGCCGCCCTCCACATCTTCGAACCGCCAGTTGGAGACCATGTATTTGAACGGGCCATCCAGGTATTCGGTGTCGATGCGCGTCTCTGCCGGAAAGAGCTTCACCCGGCTGGTAAAACGTTCGCGGAAGACCTTGAAGCTGATCACCAGATCAGCCTCCATCAGGCGGTGATCGCCCTTGTCCACGTCAGAGCGGACGCGCGCCGCGGCGGTCCAGGGCAGGAATTCGGGGTATCTGGCCACATCCGCCACCAGATCGTACATCTGTTGGGCGGTATAAGGCAGCAGCTTGGTCTCGGTATGGGTCGGCATTGCGTTCCGGGTACTGGCAAGTTAGCCCTATGTCACTGCTGAAACGCGTAAATTCAAGGGCAAAGCCATGCCGGACAGGCCTTATGTCATAGACGAGATGATCTCGGCCAAATCCATTGCCGCCCGGATCGAGGCGCTGTGTCGTGATATTCACGATGAATTTGATGGCACGGACAAGCTGGTGGTTGTGGGGCTGTTGCGCGGGTCATTCGTGTTTATCGCAGACTTGGTGCGGGAACTGGACCTGCCGATCGAGGTCGATTTTCTGGAGGCCTCTTCTTATGGCGATGCCATGGAATCGAGCCGCGAGGTACGAATCCTCAAGGACCTACGCGGTGCCATTGAAGGCCGTGATGTGCTGCTTGTCGAGGATATTGTGGACACCGGGCATACGCTGCATCATGTGACCAACCTGCTGCGGTCTCGTGAACCCAACCGGCTGAAAACCATTGCCCTGCTGGACAAACCCAGCCGCCGCGAGGTCGATATGAAAGCGGATTGGACAGGATTTGAAATTCCCGACGAGTTCGTTGTGGGCTACGGCATCGACTTTGCCCAACGCAACCGCAACCTGCCCTTCATCGGCAAGGTGCGGTTTACGTGAACCCCAATTTCTTTTTGCGTCTTGCACGCATGGCGCGCAAGCGCCCGTCTGAACGGCAGTTCTGGGTGATCATGGGAATTGTCGCTTTTGTTCTGAGTGTGGGCGCGCTGGAATGGATGGGTTGGTGGCCAGAATGGGCCACAACAGAGCCCGGACGACGCCTGCGACCCTAGGCTGTCATGTGATTGCGGGCACCGATCACACAAAATTTGAAAAATTATCGAATAACCAACCCGTTTTGCGTGTTAGCCTTGAAATACCAAAAGGGAGAATACCGATGAAATTTCTAGGCAAACACACCTTTACGATCACTTTGGGGATGGCAGTTGCCGCGACTGCGACATTGGCGGCAAGCCATGGCTCCAGCAACAAGGCCGTTGAGGCGCGCCATCAGCAAATGGGGATGATCGCCTATCACACCGGCGTTCTGGCGGCGATTGCCAAAGGCGACGCCGATTTTGACGCGGCCACCGTGGCGGCGGCATCGACGAACTTGCAGGCACTGGCCTCAATGGACACAGCGACGCTTTGGACGCCCGGCACTGAACAGGGCGCAGCGGATGGATCGCGTGCCAAGCCCGAAATCTGGAGTGATGCGGCAGGCTTTCAGGCCAAGTTCGATGACCTCAAGACGGCTGCTGCCGCCGTGGCGGGTGCCGCGGATGCAGGTGCCGTGGGGGCGGCCATGGCGGGCATTGGCGGGTCCTGCAAGGGCTGCCACGAAGGTTACCGCGGCCCCAAGAACTGATCCTTGCGGCGGTTGGCGAAAATACTGGTTGCCTGCGCCGCAATAGGCGCAGCAGTCGGTTGGGTGCTGACCCGGCCTGCACCACTTGATCCGGAATTTGGATCAGGTCTTGTTGCTGATGCCCAAGCCGGGGCACTGGTTTTTGCGGCGGCAGGTTGCGTTTCTTGCCACGCGGCACCTGAGGCGGGCGGCGAAGACATACTGAAGCTCGCAGGCGGGCATGCCTTTGCCAGTGATTTCGGGACGTTTTACGCGCCCAACATTTCCCCCGATGCCGGGGCCGGAATTGGCAGCTGGACCCTGCCGGAATTTGCCCGGGCGCTTCAGGCGGGGGTATCGCCGGGGGGTCAACACTATTACCCCGCGTTTCCCTACACCGCATACGCCCATATGGAGCCGCAGGATGTCGCCGATCTTTGGGCCTACATGCAAACGCTTCCCACGGACGCGACCCCGTCCAGGGCGCATGATGTGGGTTTCCCGTTCAACATCCGGCGTTCTCTGGGCGGGTGGAAGCTGCTCTTTGCTAAGGAGGATTACGTTCTGGCGGGCGATCTGTCTGAACAGGTGCAGCGCGGGCGGTATCTGGTTGAAGGTCTTGCCCATTGCGGGGAGTGTCACACACCACGTAACGCGCTGGGTGGTATTGACCGCAGCGCCTGGCTGGGCGGTGCGCCGAACCCGTCAGGAAAGGGGCGTATCCCCAATATCACGCCCGGGCAGTTGCAATGGTCTGAGGATGAGATCATCGAATACCTGACCAGCGGGTTTACCCCCGATTTCGACAGTGCAGGCGGCGAAATGGCGTCAGTGATCAGCAACATGGCGCAATTGCCGGAGGCGGACCGAGCAGCAATTGCGGCCTATCTCAAAGCGGTCCCTGCCGTAGAATAGCCAGCGCATGCGGGCGACACGGCCCGCCTTACGTAAGGGGGGCGTGGCGCCCACCCAAGCAACGGGGGATGGTAGGTGACACGGCCTACCTTACCAGAGAGATGCGTTCCGTTTCGTAAGGCGGGCCGTGTCGCCCGCCCTACGCCAAACCCAACTTGCGGTTCCTTGCGTCGCGCAGCCGGGCAAAATCATCACCCGCGTGGTATGATGACCGCGTCAAAGGCGTGGCGGAAACCATCAGAAAACCTTTGCCATAAGCGGCCTTCTCATAAGCCGCAAATTCGTCAGGATGCACAAAGCGGTGGACCGCGTGGTGCTTTGGCGTGGGCTGCAGATACTGGCCGATGGTCAGGAAATCGATGTCAGCGGCGCGCATGTCTTCCATGACCTGGATCACCGCCTGACGGTCCTCGCCCAAACCCACCATGATGCCGGATTTTGTGAACATCGAGGGATCAAGCTCCTTCACCCGTTGCAACAGGCGCAAAGAGTGGAAGTACCGCGCGCCGGGGCGGACTTCGGGGTATAGACCCGGCACAGTTTCGAGGTTGTGGTTGAACACATCAGGGCGCGCCTCAACGACTTGCTCCAGCGCCTCGGGGCCGCAGCGGATGAAATCCGGCGTGAGAATCTCGATGGTCGTGTCAGGGCTGCGATGGCGCACAGCACGGATGGTTTGGGCAAAATGCTCCGCCCCGCCGTCTTCGATATCGTCGCGGTCCACCGAGGTGATCACGACGTGATTAAGCCCCAGCTTGGCCACCGCGTCAGCCACACGGCCCGGTTCAAACACATCAAGCGCTTCCGGCGGCTTGCCGGTGGCGATGTTGCAGAAGGTGCAGGCGCGGGTGCAGACCTCCCCCATGATCATCATGGTGGCATGGCCCTGACTCCAACATTCGCCCACATTGGGACAGCCCGCTTCTTCGCAGACTGTTACCAGATTGTTGTCGCGCATGATCCGCGCCGTATCCGCATAGCCCTTCCCGCCGGGCGCTTTCACGCGAATCCAATCGGGCTTCTTGGGTTGCGGATTGTCCGGCTTGCGTGCCTTTTCGGGGTGACGCTGTTCGGGGATCTTGAGATCGCGCATAGGGGCCTCACTGACTTTCGGGAGGTATCTAGCACAATCGTCGCCAGAAAGAAGACCCGTGGACGCAATGCTGGCATGCGCGCGCAGCCCCCTCCGCGCTGGCTCAGCCGATCATCGGCCCGCCCGCCCCGAGCGTTTGTTCATAGTGCCGCTGAAGCCGCATCAGGGCGATGCGCAGTACAACCTTGCCGGACCGGGCAGACCATCCCAACCGTTTTTCCGTGGTTTCAAGCCCTTCGAGGTAACAACAGCAGCGCAACACCACATCCGAAAGCCCCGGTCCAAGGTCTGCCAAAGCTTCGGCAACACGACGGCGCGCCTCTGAGGGGGCGCTGACGCCGCTCTCCTTTGGGGCGGTGGAGGCACTGGGGGCCAGAAAGCGATCCCAATCCTGACTGACGTGGGCATCCATCTGGGCAAGCTCAAAGTCTTCTCTCAGGCGTTCACCTGCTGCAACAAGCGCGTCACTCAGAAAGGGTTGGCCTTTTGCATCACGCCGCCGGGACAGGGCGATCAGCGGGCTTTCCGCAAGTGAATACCGCATGCGTCGGCTACGCGGTGCCTCTTCATCCTCTGACGGGGTCTCTTCCCAGCTTTCCTGTTCCGTCTCAAAGGCCTGTGGGGCCTCAGCAAAGCTCTGCTCTGCCGGAAACGCCCCTGGCTGATCGGCCATGAGCCCTTCGAGCGCCGCGCGGCCCGCAGTAGTGATCTGGTAGCGCACGATGCGGCCTGCATTGCCTGGCGCGATCCAGTCCTTGAGCGCCATGGCCTGCGCAATGGTCGCGTCCACAACAGCCGTTCGCGTGCTGCCCCCGCCCGGGGCATCGCGTACAACCACCGCTTTTTCCATTTCAGGGGCGACAGCCAGCACCGCGCTGGTCTCACATAGACGGCGCAGGATGCGCAGGGCCTCGCGGTCCAGCGTTTCGTCATCCGGCAGCGTGTCGGATTGAGGTTCTTCTTCTGGCGTTGCCGTCCCGAAGGTGCTGCGATGAATGGCCCCCAGCCGCCGCAGCGCTGCATCGACCAATGGATCATCACGCCGTGTCTCAATCCGGCGCACCTGACGCAGAATTGTAGAGGCGTGACACCCGGCATCGCGGGCAAGCGCGCGAATCGGCTGTCCCAACTCGATGTGGGCCAGGTAGTGAAAAACACCCTCTGGGATCCAGGCCGGCAGCCCGTTCCCTTTGAGGCATACAGAGGTCGATGGGCTTGTCATTGAGTGTTTTCAGCCCTCCTAGGTGGAAATTATCCACGAAGTTATCCACACAACCTAAAGATGCAATCGTTATCGATAGGTTAACAATCGTCGTTTTCACAATCATTGTTTCTAAAGAATAAACACTTGTGAAACTTGCGCACGCCGGTTTCAGCAATCACGCAACACCCGTATGGGTTGTGCGAAGAAGCGAGTGTTAGGTGCTGCCGCGCCTGTTATTCAAAGCTGAGGAACCACATGCAAGACATTCTGAGTATGCTGCAAAATATGCAGCGCCCCCGCCTGATGATGCGTGCTGCGCGCATCGGGGCGGAAGATTACAGACGCACTGCTCATCTCCCCCGGTTGTTGGGTTATGGCACCCTGCCCCGTCACGGACAGGCGCTGATGAAGCTGATCCAGATCGAGGCGCAGCTGGAGGATCAACGCACGACAGGCGACGCCGCCTATAATCTGGTGCGCCATCTGGATGTGCTGATCGCCATGGTTGCCGAGGCCCGTATCTTCAAAAAGACACGGGGCCCCGAATCCCTTACATGAAGCTGTCCGGCTCTGCCGCCTTGCGCTCTGCCACAAAGGCATCGAGCCCTTCGCGGATGGCAGGGTCCCATTGCGGGCTGCTGGTAGTCTGCCAGCATCTTTTGCACCCGCTCGCTTGCCAGCGCTTCGGTGTCACGGGCACCTTCGTCTGACCAGGTCCTCGAACGGTTTGTAATCCAGCAGGTCGGATTTCCAGAACGCAGTCTTAAAGTTGGCCTGGGTATGTTCGCAACCCAAGTAGTGGCCTCCCGGACCGACCTCACGAATGGCATCCATTGCTTGCTGCGTTGTCATCGATCTGAACGCCTTGGGGCCAGATGGTGCAGAGTACCCAAGCTGGTTCGGCGTCCTCATCACGAATTTCTCAAACGACGACACCAACCCGCCTTCCAGCCAACCGCAGGCATGCAGCATGAAGTTGACGCCCGACAACAGCCCCCATGTTCAGACTGTTTGCGGTTTCATAAGCCGCCTGCGCGTCCGGCAGTTTCGAGCCGCAGAAAGACCCGGCAGAGCGGTATGGCAACTTCAACCGTCGCGCCAGTTGGCCCACACCATACGTGACATGCGACGCCTCAGGCGTGCCAAAGGTCGGCGCGCCGGAGTTCATGTCGATAGATGTCACAAAGGTCCCCATGATCACAGGCGCGCCTTCGCGGATGAGCTGGGAATAGGCGATGCCCGCAAGCGTCTCCGCCAGCACCTGCGTCAGCGTACCCGCCACCGACACGGGTGCCATGGCCCCGCCCACGATAAAGGGCGAGATGATCGCGGCCTGATTGTTCTTTGCGTAAACCTCCAGTGCGCCCATCATCACGTCATCAAACGTCAGCGGAGAGTTGATGTTGATGAGCGAAGTCATCACCGTCTTCTGCTGCACGAAGTCCGCACCAAAGAGGATGCCCGCCATATCCACACTGTCCTGCGCGCGGGAGGGTTCGGTCACCGATCCCATAAAGGGCTTGTCGGACAGCGTCATATGGGCGTGCAACATATCAAGGTGCCGCTTGTTCACCGCCACATCTGTGGGGCTCGCACACCGTGCCGCCCGAATGGTGCAGCCATTTGGACATGTAGCCCAGCTTCACGAACTTGCGGAAATCCTCAATGGTCGCATACCGACGCCCGCCTTCGGCATCGCGCACAAACGGCGGGGCCATAGACTGGAGCAAGCACCAGGTTGTTGCCGCCGATGACCACGTTGCGAGCGGGGTTGCGCGCGTGCTGAGTGAACTCTGACGGTGCCGTGGCGCAAAGCCTGCGGGCAAGCCCACGCGGGATACGACCCGTTCACCGTCAATGTCAGCCCCTGCATCTTTCCACAGCGCCAGGGCGCCGGGGTTGTTGATGAAGTTCACACCAATCTCTTCAAGCACCGTGTCGGCGTTGTACTCGATGATCTCCAGGGCTTCTTCGTTCAACACCTCGAAGTTGGGGGATGTTGCGTTCGATGTACTTGGCGGTCTCGAACGACACTGCCGAACGTTCCGCCCGTCGTGCCAAATAGCGCCATGTCGCAGCAACCCTCGCCGCCACACATGGTCGACAACAGGCCGATCATAAGCATCTCATGAAGATCATGCCGTGTAGCGTTGCTCGTACGAGGGTCTTCAACGCCCTCAAAAATATGAGAAAAATCTTCCATCGCGGTCGCATCCTTTGCTAATGACGCAATCCGTATGAATCCAATCAGACGTGATGCATAGTCAATATTTCAAAAGCGATTCCCCTGCAACGGACCCGAAAATCTCTCTATCCTACGGCGCATCGCTCTCAACCTCGCCCGCTCCGAACCGTCAAAAGGATCAATGCGAGGAAAGCTGAAACGCGCCGGATGGCAGGATACATTCATGCTCGAACTCATCAGAACCGCGACCAAATCTCAAAAGCGATAGCCCTGCCCAGTCCACCCTTGCCACCCGCGCACCCCCCGCATAATCAGGCACCATGACCGATCAGACCCACGACCGCCTCCTTATCATCGACTTTGGCAGCCAGGTGACGCAGTTGATTGCGCGCCGTCTGCGAGAGCTGAGCGTCTATTGCGAAATCCACCCCTACCAACAGGTAACCGATGCGTTTCTGAACGATTTCGCGCCCAAGGCCGTGATTTTCTCCGGTGGGCCGGATTCGGTCACGCGCGAGGGCTCGCCCCGCCCGCCGGCCTCAGTCTTTGACAGGGGCGTGCCAATCTTGGGCATCTGTTACGGCCAGCAGGTCATGATGCAGGAACTTGGGGGCCGCGTTGAGGGCGGCAAGATCACCGGCGGCGGCGGCACGGCTGAGTTTGGTCGCGCTTTCGTGGAACCGCAAGGCGATCTGGCGATTCTTGAGGGCTGGTTTGCAGACGGCAAAGAACAAGTCTGGATGAGCCATGGCGATCACGTGGCTGCGCTTGCTCCGGGGTTTGAGGTCTACGGGACGTCACCCAACGCGCCTTACGCGATCACGGCTGACACAAGCCGCAATTTCTACGCCGTTCAGTTCCATCCGGAAGTGCATCACACCCCCAATGGCACGCTGCTATACGAGAATTTCGTGAAGCTTGCCGGCTTCAAGGGTGACTGGACGATGAGCGCCTACCGTGAGGAGGCTGTTGCCAACATTCGCGCGCAGGTCGGTGACGCGAAGGTGATCTGCGGGCTATCGGGCGGCGTTGATTCCTCCGTTGCCGCTGCCCTGATCCATGAAGCGGTGGGCGATCAGCTGACTTGTGTGTTCGTCGACCACGGATTGCTCCGCAAGGACGAAGTACAGGAGGTCGTGGGCATGTTCCGCGATCACATGAACCTGCACGTGATCCACGCAGATGAAACCGAACTGTTTCTTGGGGAACTTGAAGGCCAGTCAGACCCTGAAACCAAACGCAAGATCATCGGGCGGCTCTTTATCGACGTCTTCCAAAAATACGCGAACGAGATCGAGGGTGCGGAGTTCCTCGCCCAAGGCACGCTCTACCCGGACGTGATCGAAAGCGTCAGCTTCTCCGGTGGGCCATCTGTGACCATCAAGAGTCACCACAACGTGGGCGGACTGCCCGAAAAGATGGGGCTAAAACTGGTTGAGCCCCTGCGCGAGCTTTTCAAGGACGAAGTGCGCAGCTTGGGCCGTGAACTTGGGCTTCCGGCGCATTTCATTGGCCGCCACCCCTTCCCCGGTCCTGGCCTTGCGATCCGCTGCCCGGGCGAAATCACACGCGAAAAGCTCGACATCCTGCGCGAGGCGGATGCGGTTTATATCGACCAGATCCGCAAGCACGGGCTTTATGACGAGATCTGGCAGGCCTTCTGCGCAATTCTGCCGGTGCGCACCGTGGGTGTGATGGGAGATGGCCGGACCTACGATTTTGCCTGCGCCTTGCGCGCGGTCACATCTGTCGATGGCATGACGGCGGATTATTATCCCTTCACGCACGAGTTCCTGGGCGAGACGGCGACGCGGATCATCAACGAGGTGCCGGGGATCAACCGGGTGACCTATGACATCACGTCCAAGCCTCCGGGCACGATTGAGTGGGAGTGATCCGGCGTGTGCTGCGGTGGGGCATCGGTACCTTTCTGGCGACCTTGCTTGCCGTGAGCTGTTGGACAGCCCTTTGGCCCATGACGCCGCCTTCCGCCTTTGAAAAGGCGGACATCATTATCGTCTTTAGCGCCGGAATGGCCGCCGATGGCACGCTGGATCAGGCCAGCCTTGAGCGGGTCGCGCGCGGCGTGGCCCTTCATGACGCAAACCGCGCCACGCGGGTGCATTTTACCGGGGGCAAAGCCCGCCCGGCGGGGCCAAGTGCGGGGCAGCGCATGGCAGAAGAAGCTATGAAGCTTGGCCTGCTCCGTGAGGCGATCACCATCGAGGGACGCTCTCACTCCACATTGCAGAACGTGCTGTTTTCCCTGCCTGATTTGCGAGGTGCCTCCTCTGGCATACTGGTCAGCGAGGCGTTCCATTTGCCTCGCGTTGCAGCCTCGAACTGGTGGGCCGGTGGGCCTGAGACCGTGCAGCTTACAGCCTCCACCCGCAGCCGGGCCACCTGGTCCTCGACCGCGCGCATGATCTTCCGTGAAACGTTGGCCTGGTGGTTTAACATCGCACGCGCGCTGGCCTACAGTGCTGCGGGGGCCATTGGCGTTGAACACTCCGTATCAGAAGGCTGGCTTGCATGACCGATGCCCCCAACCAGAACCTGCGCGCAGCGCTTTGGATGATTGGTGCGATCACCGCCTTTACCGCCATGGCGGTGTCGGGGCGGCAGCTGAGCGGAGTTTACGACACCTTCGAGATCATGATGTACCGCAGTGCGTTTGGCCTGCCCATTGTGCTTCTGATCGCCTGGCATTTTCGTACGATTAACCAGATCAACACTGATGCTTTGGGCCTGCAGATGGTGCGCAACATTGTGCATTTCACCGGCCAGAACCTGTGGTTCTATGCCATCACCTTGATCCCATTAGCACAGCTTTTTGCCTTTGAATTCACAACGCCGCTTTGGGTGATCATATTTTCACCCCTACTGATCGGAGAGCGGATTACGCCGATCAAGGCGCTGGCCGCGCTGATGGGTTTCGTTGGCATTCTGATCGTTGCGCGGCCCACGGTTGAGGGTGTGAACATCGGTATGCTGGCCGCAGCGGGTTGTGCGGTATTCTTTGCGCTGACATTCATCACCACCAAAAAACTGACAACCCGGCAGACCATTACGGGTATCATGTTCTATCTGACTGCTTTCCAGTTGGTGTTTGGCATGATTTGCGCGGGGTACGACGGCGACATCCTATTGCCGACATCGTCCTCCGCCCCCTACCTGCTGATCATCGCAATCTGCGGGCTGGTGGCGCACTTTTGTATCGCGAAAGCGCTGAGCCTCGCCCCTGCAACCATCGTGGCCCCTATCGACTTTGTCCGCCTGCCGGTGATCGCGGTGATCGGCATGCTGGTCTACAACGAGGCGCTGGATATTTGGGTTTTCCTGGGCGCGCTGATCATCTTTGGCGGCAATTATTTGAACATCTGGGCCGAAAATCGGGAGGCCAAGACGCGCGCTTGACGAAACGTCAAACGCCAATTTCACGTTGCGTCACAATCCCTTGACTTCCGTTGCGTTACCGATGGAAGCGCCGCGCATCGCTCTTTTATGAGGGTTCTGCCATCCGCGGAGGTTCCGGGTGGCAGGCCATTGGGAGGAGCGCCATGAAACACCAAACACTTGCCGTAGCGGCACTACTAACAAGTGCCACAGCGGCACAGGCCGTCGGTCTTGACCGGTCCGGCCGCCCCGTCGACCTGATTTTTCAAAGCGGGACCGTACTGGAATTCAGCGGTGGGTTCGCAGACCCGAGCATCTCGGGCACGGACCTGCTTGGATTCGGAACAGGTGACATTGCGGATAGTTTCAGTCTGCTTGGTGCTGGTTTCCGGTATCAGGTCAATGAGAAGTTCAGCTTTGGCCTGATCATCGATGAACCTTACGGCGCAGACATCCTTTATGGCTCCGGATCGCCCTTGCTGGCCGGAACAGCGGCAGACGTCGATGCGACCGCCGCAACCCTTTTCGGGCGCTACCACTTTGATGACAATTGGTCGGTCCATGGCGGATTGGTCTACCAGCGCCTGAACGCGAGTGTCACCTTGTCTGGCGCCGCTTTCAACGCATCCGGCTTGAACGGCTATCGGGCTGATTTTGATACAGACGACGCGTTTGGATACACGCTGGGTGTCGCATATGAAATTCCGGAGATCGCCCTGCGCGTCGCTCTGACATACCATTCAGAGATTGATCACACATTCGACACGACCCAGACCATCAGTGGCACAGCCGTTGCCGCACCTTCGACAACAGATGTCACCACACCAGAGACCATCCGCCTTGATTTCCAAAGTGGGGTGGCGGAGAACACGCTGGTATTCGGTCATGTGCGGTTTTCGCACTATAGCGTGACAGAGGTTATTCCTTCTGCCCTGGCCCCGACAAACACATCGCTCACTGATCTGGAAAACGCCTGGGATGCTTCGATTGGCGTGGGGCGCCGCTTTAACGACAAGTGGTCCGGCAGGGTCGCCATCGGATGGGAAGAAAAAGGCACGGACGATCTGGTGTCCCCGCTTTCAGGCACAAATGGTGCCGTCTATCTGGCGGTTGGGGCCGCGTATCAGGTCACGGACCGCATCGAGTTGAGCGGCGGCATCCGTTACACAGACTTTGGCGACGCGATAGCCAGCCCCGGCGGCAGACCTGCTGCCCCGTTTGACAACAACGATGCGATCTCTGCCGGTTTGCGGCTGCGCATCAGCTTCTAAAGCTTCGCAAAATTCCACGGATTAACCCTGCCTATTCGGCGGGGTTTTTCTTTGCGCAGCTTCCGGGTCGCAGTGAAGGCAGATTTCTGTAAGTTGACGCAATGACAACGCAAAAAGACATCTCTCCGCGCGCCTGGGCCGAACTGACGCTGCTGGCTTTGCTGTGGGGGGCGTCGTTCTTGACCATCACCATTGCATTGCGCGAAATCGGGCCATTGACAGTGGTTGCCCACCGTGTCGGCTGGGCCGCGCTCGCCCTCTGGGCCGCGCTCGCCTTCTTGCGTCTGCCTCTGCCAAAAGATCCGCGGGTCTGGGGGGCTTTTCTGGTGATGGGCCTGTTGAACAACGTGATCCCCTTTGGCCTGATGGCCTGGGGACAGCTCTATATTGAAAGCGGTCTGACATCGATCTTCAACAGCGCCACGGCGATTTTCGGCGTACTGATGGCCGCGCTTTTCTTTGCTGACGAACGGATCACCCCGCGCAAAGCACTGGGCGTCACATTGGGCTTTGCCGGGGTGGCCACGGCCATCGGGTTGGAGAACCTGGCGGACTTTGACATCCGCAGCCTGGCGCAGCTGGCGGTGATTGGCGGCACGGTATCATATGCGCTGGCCAGCGTCTGGGCGCGCAAGAAGCTGGGCGATCAGCCGGCTGAAGTTGCCGCGGCCGGCATGGTCTCAGGCGCTGCGGTGCTGATCGTCCCATTGGCCTGGGTGGTCGAAGGGCCGCTGACGCTGAACCTGCAACCCGAGACACTGGGTGCTATCGCATACTTCTCTCTTGCAGCAACAGCCCTTGCGTATGTGCTGTTCTACCGCGTGCTGGCCATGGTCGGCAGCGGCAATCTGATGCTGGTCACGCTGATGCTTCCGCCGGTGTCAATTGTGCTGGGCGCGCTTGTTCTGGATGAAGCGCTTCAGGCCTCCGCTTATCTCGGGTTTGCCCTGCTGGCCCTTGGCCTCATTGTGCTGGACGGACGCATCTGGCGCAGGGCGCGCGGCTGGGCTACGAAGGGCAAAACCTGAAGAAACGGAAACGCCCCGATGCTTTACCCCACCGCCGATGCCTGGCGCGCAGCACCACGTCGCAAGGTTCTTGTCTTTGGCATGTCTGGTCTGGGAAAGACGCATCTTTCCATGCTCTTGCGCGGGTCCGGCGACTGGTTTCACTATTCCATCGATTACCGCATCGGCACACGGTACCTGGGCGAGGCCATCGTGGACAACGCCAAGGCCGAAGCGATGAAGGTCCCCTTTTTGCGCGATCTGCTGATGAGCGACAGCATCTACATCGCCTCCAACATCACCTTTGCGAATCTCACACCTGTGGCCACCTGGCTGGGCAAGCCCGGCAACCCGGAAAAAGGCGGGCTTGCGATGCGCGAATACCGCGCGCGGCAAGAGGCGTTCCGCACAGCGGAGATAGCAGCCTTGCAGGACACCGCCCATTTCGCGCGCCGGGCAGAACGGCTTTATGACTACCCCCACTTCATCTGCGACACTGGCGGGTCGATCTGCGAATGGGTGGATGCGGGTGACAAGAACGATGCGCTGCTCAAGGAATTGGCACAGGAATGCCTCCTGGTCTGGATCAAAGGCGATGAGGCGCACACGCAGGAACTGATCCGTCGCTTTGACAAGGCGCCCAAGCCAATGGCCTATCAGCCGGAGTTCCTGACCAAGTGCTGGACAGAATATCTGAATGAAAACAGCATATCAGAGCTTGAAGTTGATCCAGATGACTTTGTCCGCTGGACCTATGCCCGCGCCTTGAACCACCGCCAGCCTCGATATGAGGCAATGGCGCAATGGGGGGTGACGGTGACGGCTGATCAAATCTCGGCCCTCAACGAAGAGGCGGATTTCGTGGACCTTATCGCTGAAACTCTGCCCGCCTCCTGACCGTGTCGTGAAGTGAGCCCCCTTGGCAGGGTTGCTGCGCACCTCTATCTAACCCGTTCCACTGAAACTCGGACGAAAAACATGCCTATCAAGATCCCTTCCACCCTGCCCGCCTACGACGTTTTGACGCGCGAAGGTGTGATGGTGATGGACGAGGATCAGGCCGCCCGTCAGGACATCCGCCCGCTGAAAATCGCGCTGTTGAACCTGATGCCCAAGAAAATTCAGACGGAGAACCAGTTTGCGCGACTGATTGGGGCGACGCCATTGCAGATTGAGCTGAGCCTGTTGCGTATGTCCGATCACCGGACACGCAACACGGCGGCCGAGCATATGCAGAGCTTCTATCGCCCCGTTAGTGACGTTTGGGACGAAAAGTTTGACGGGCTGATCATCACCGGCGCGCCCATCGAGCATATGGACTTTGACGAGGTCACCTATTGGCAAGAACTTGAGCGGGTGATGGATTGGTCCCAGACCCACGTGCATTCCACCTTTGGTGTCTGCTGGGGCGGGATGGCGATGATCAACTATTTCCATGGGGTGAAGAAGCATATTCTCGACGCCAAGGCCTTTGGCTGTTTCAAGCATCGTAATCTGGACCCGGCATCGCCCTTTTTGCGCGGGTTTTCAGACGAATGCGTGATGCCCGTGTCCCGCTGGACGGAGATGAAGCAGGACGAGGTGGACGCGGCACCCGGTCTCAAGACCCTTTTGGGCAGTGATGAAGTCGGCCCCTGTCTGATCGAAGACCCGGCCCATCGCGCGCTTTATGTTTTCAATCACTTCGAATATGACAGTGACACGCTGAAGCAGGAGTACGACCGCGACGTGGCCGCAGGCGTGCCGATAAACGTTCCGTGTAACTACTACCCGGACGACAACCCGTCCCGCGCGCCCACCAACCGCTGGCGCAGTCATGCACATCTGCTTTATGGCAATTGGATCAACGAGATTTATCAGTCTACCCCGTTCGAGATGGCAAACATTGGGACGTAAGGTGCTGATTTTCCTAGTCCTTGCCATCGCGGCGGTCTTTGCCGTGATCCAGTGGCGTGCCAACACGCGGGAGGCTGCCGCAAATGCGGACTATCCGCCAACGGGGCAGTTGGTCGATGTAGATGGCACCATAATTCACGCCCATGTGACGGGGGAAGGCCTGGACGTTGTCCTGATCCACGGCGCGGGCGGGAATGTGCGGGATTTCACCTTTGATCTGGTTGGGCGCCTCGGCGACCGCTACCGCGTGATCACCTTTGACCGCCCCGGGTTGGGTCATTCCGACCGCCTGCCCGGCAAGGGTGGCGCGTGGAATTCGGACTTTGAGAGCCCGCAGGAACAGGCCGCCATGCTCCAGAAGGCCGCAGAACAAATTGGTGTCTCAAATCCCATCGTCCTGGGGCATTCCTACGGTGGCACAGTGGCGCTCGCCTGGGCGCTGTCGCGGCCCGAGGGTACCGCCGCCGTCGTGCTGGCGGGTGCAGTGTCAGAGCCCTAGCCGGGCGATCTGGGCTGGTTCTATACCGTTCTGGGCTCGCGCACAGGCGGTGCTTTGTTAATTCCTCCGGCAACTGCTTTCCTATCCAAAGGCTACGTCCAGAACAGCATCAGCGGCATCTTTGGCCCGCAGCCCGTACCGGACGGTTACGCCGAGCATGTCGGTGCAGAGCTTAGCGTGCGGCGTGCCACCGTTCGCGCCAACGCCCAACAGGTCAACGGATTGCGCCCCTTTGTGGTCGAGATGCAAAAGCAATACGGCACGCTCACGATGCCCATCGAGCTGATCCACGGTGACGCCGACACCACCGGCCCCCCGCACATTCACGCTCAGGTCTTTGCGGCCGAAGTACCGACTGCAAACCTTGTGATGCTGCCCGGCGTGGGCCACATGCCGCACCATGCCGACCCTGAGGCCACAGTTGCCGCCATTGATCGCGCGGCGACACGCGCGGGTTTGCGTTAATCCCCTTAACATCCCATATTGACGCTAAATCAAACGCTTGAGGTGGCCCATGGATCTGCCCTTTGACGGCGCGATCAGCGCCTTTTTCAACAACGATGCACCTGCATCCATTCGCGAGGCCATCACAGGAGCCAGTAAAGGCGATATCCTGACGCCAACCTACCCCCATGATGCCCGACTTTCGAAAAAGCGTTATGAGAAAGAGTACGACAAACTCCAGATCGAGCTGGTCAAGCTGCAGGCCTGGGTACGCGATACCGGTACACGCATCGCCATGGTGTTTGAGGGCCGCGATGCAGCAGGCAAAGGCGGCACCATCAGCCGCTTCCGTGAGAACCTGAACCCGCGTGCGGCCCGCGTTGTGGCGCTTTCCAAACCCACGGAAACCGAGCGCGGTGAGTGGTATTTTCAACGCTACGTCAAACACTTGCCATCCGCAGGTGACATGGTTTTCTATGACCGCAGCTGGTATAACCGCGGCGTGGTCGAACATGTCTTTGGCTTCTGCACGCCACAACAGCGAGAACACTTCTTTGGTCAGGTGCAGCCTTTTGAGAAGGCCCTCGTAGACGACGGCATTCACCTGTTCAAATTCTGGTTGAACGTCTGCCGGGCGGAGCAATTGCGCCGCATGCTGGCGCGTGAAAGCGATCCGTTGAAACAGTGGAAGCTGTCAGGCATCGACGTCAAAGGCCTGTCGAAATGGGACGCCTATACCGACGCCATCCGCGAAACGCTTGAGCGGAGCCATTCGGACGTGGCCCCATGGACGGTGATCCGCTCTGACGACAAACGCCGCGCGCGGCTCAATGCCATCCGTACCGTGCTGCACGCCTTTGACTATGATCACAAGGATGCAGGCGCGATCGGAGAGATTGATACAGGCATGTGCGGCGGGCCGGGCATTTGGGATGCCTAAACGCGGGTACCATCATGGCAACCTGCGTCAGGCCCTGATCACCGCCGCACTTGAGTTGATCGAAAAGCGGGGCCCGACGGGTTTCACACTGTCGGAGGCGGCCAAACAGGCCGGTGTGACCCCGGCAGCGGTCTACCGCCATTTCGAGGGCCGCGAAGACCTGATCGCCGAAGCCGCCCTTCAGGGCTACGAGATCTTCGCTGACCTGATGGAATACGCCTATCAATCCGGCCAACCGTCGGCCCTCAAGGCGTTTGAGGCCACAGGCCGCGCCTACCTCGCCTTTGCCCGCAAATACCCCGGTCACTACATCGCGATGTTCGAAAGCGGCATCTCGGTCAACCGCACGCCAGAGCTTGCCGCTGTGTCGACCCGCGCCAATGGCGTGCTGGAAAAGGCCGCCACCGACCTCAGCGAACACATCCCCGAAGACAAGCGCCCACCGGCCTCAATGTTCTCTGCCCACATCTGGGCGATGAGCCACGGCGTTGTGGAGCTTTTCGCGCGTAACTCACCGGGGCGCGCCTCCCCCTTTCCACCAGACGACCTGCTAGAAACGGGCATTGGCATTTATCTGCGCGGGCTCGGGCTGGTGCGCCCGGACGAATGACACTCACCGCGCCAGCTGTAAATTGCCCTCGACATTGATCAGCTCAATGTCCCCGATCCCCTTGATTTTGTAGGACCCGATCTCGTCAATCTGGAACGAGTCAATCAGGTCAAACTTCATCTCAACCGGGGCCACGATCTTCATCGGATGGGCAAAGACCTGCAACCGTGCGGCCATGTTCACCGCACGGCCAAAGACGTCATAGACGTATTTCTGCACCCCCACCACAGACCCCACAGCCGCACCGCTGCCAAGACCGATGCGGGCCTGCCACTTGTACTGATGGCTCTGATTGCGCCGCTCCAGATACCTTAGGAAACGCACCGCGCAATTGGCGACAGCAGTGGCGTGATCCGGAGCGGCTTCGGGCATGCCGGAGACGGCCAGATAGGCGTCACCAATGGTCTTGATCCGCTCGCAGCCGAATTGTTCGCTGATCCGGTCAAAGGCGGTGAAGATATCGTTGAGCTCGCCCAAGGTCACGGTTGGGTCGTTGCGTTCGGTGAAATCGGTGAACCCGACGAAGTCCAGCATGACCACTGACACCTTGGGGTAGAGCTGCGGGGTCACAACGCCAAAGGTCCGAAACTCTTCATATACCTTGCGTGGCATCAGGTTCAGAAGCAGCTTTTCCACCCGCTCCTTTTCGCGCTCCAATTCGCGTGTGTTGCGCTCCACCATCGACGAATAGCTGTCGATCATCTGCTCCAGCTCGCGCATACGGGTGATGTTCTGGCATTCGACCACAATCATCTCCTGGCCTTCGATCTCGGCCAGAGAAAGAGCGATGGAAATCACCAGAGTTCGGCGTTTTGGCTTGATTTGCACCTCGCCGGTATAGCTGCCCGTCTCTCTCAGTGCGGCGCGGGCCTCGTCGCGCAGTTTTGCGATGGTGTCTTTGATGATCTCGCTGGTTTCTGGCTCGCCGAACCACTGGGCGAAGGCGGCATTGTGATAGTGGAACTGCAAATCGTCAAACCGCAGGATCGCGATGCCGACCCCAATGGACTTCAAAAGGTGTTCGTTAATCGAAGACAGGGTCACCAGGCTCATGCAGCCCGCCGCCTCACGATCAGATCGCGCTTGGTTTCAATGGCCCGGGCCACGTCCTTGATGTCATCTTCATCCATCCCATGCTGGCGCAACGCCTGGCCCAGCAGCACCTTGATCTGATCGAACTCAGGGTCACTGATCTCAATGTTGTGATGCACCGCGCGAAGCCGCTCGTCGGAGATCGACGCAGGCCCGCCCATCAGGCTGGACACAAACTTTGTCTGATGATCCATCAAGCGGGGCATGTCGATGTCATCGAAATGATAGCCGACATCGTCGTCATCCAGCACCAGCTCGTAAAAGGTCATCACAACCCGGCTGACGGTGCTGAACCCACCATATTTCTGAAATGTGCTGCCAGACATCGAAACGCCCACCTTTGAAATGCCTTGATGCTACGCGGGCCGCCCTTTCAAATCAAGCAGCGCAGCCGCTGTACCAGGGCTATCGCTTTTGAGATTTGGTCGCGGTTCTGATGAGTTCGAGCATGAATGTATCCTGCCATCCGGCGCGTTTCAGCTTTCCTCGCATTGATCCTTTTGACGGTTCGGAGCGGGCGAGGTTGAGAGCGATGCGCCGTAGGATAGAGAGATTTTCGGGTCCGTTGTCTTTTCTGTTGCGCGCGGCGTCCTCGTTCATGGAGACGTCGAGCACCCAGTGAAGGCTGTTCTCGATACTCCAATGGGCGCGGGTGATGGACAGGAAACGCTCGGGAGAGAGCGGCGCGCTGATGAGGAAGTAGCGAGTTTGGCATGAGGTTTTATCGCCGACTTCGCGGGTGGCGACGACCTTTCCGATGGCCCTGAGCCCGGGCCAGTGATGCCGCTCGTCGAGCCAGGCAACGTCATGCGAGATCAACGCCTTGCGCGTCTCCAGTCGACCGTGTCCTGCGTCAACATTCTGATAAGTTTCACAGTTTTCGACATTTCCAGGATCATCCAGCCAGAGTGCCACATCCTCGTGCAGCGTCTCCTGATTGCGTTTCAGCGCCAGAACATAATCACCGCCAGCCTGCGTTACCGTCTCGGCTGTAGTGCGCTGCGTGTGCATAGCGTCCGCCGTCACAATCCGCCCCTTCAACGACAGCATGTTCAACAGCGCGGGCAGCGCCGTAATCTCGTTGGATTTTTCGTCAACAGCGACCTGCCCGAGTACGAGCCTGGCCTCAGCCGCAAAAGCCTGCACGAGGTGTAACGCCGACTGCTTCTTCGCCCTGTCGAAGGAGCGCCGCAACGACTTGCCATCAACCGCAATCACCTCGCCCAACTGGTCAGCGAACCCCTCTGTCAGGCGAAGCATCACTGACTGAAACGTGCCAGGATCGAGGGCGTTGAACAGGTCAGAGAACGCATCGTGGCTCGGTATTCCGTGCTTCAGTGTCATGAATGTGCGCAAAAACGGCTCTTTCGTCGTGCCAAATAGCGCCATGTCGCAGCAACCCTCGCCGCCACACATGGTCGACAACAGGCCGATCATAAGCATCTCATGAAGATCATGCCGTGTAGCGTTGCTCGTACGAGGGTCTTCAACGCCCTCAAAAATATGAGAAAAATCTTCCATCGCGGTCGCATCCTTTACTAATGACGCAATCCGTATGAATCCAATCAGACGTGATGCATAGTCAATATTTCAAAAGCGATTCCCCTGCCGCTGTACCATATCCAACGCGCCACGCCCCTCGATTTTGCCCAATCCCTCCGCAGGTCGTACGCCGCCTGGGACGTTCGGCACAGCTGCGTCGCACTATTTTCAAAGAGCTCTCGAAATCACGGGGGCGCAGCCCCCGCCCCGGGCGGCGCACGCCAGTGCGTCGAAACCAAAAAGGCCGCCCCATCGGGACGGCCCAATCTCTTGCAATGGCACAAAGCTTAACGCTTGGAGAACTGGAAGCTCTTACGCGCTTTGGCCTTACCGTATTTCTTACGCTCAACCACGCGGCTGTCGCGGGTGAGGAAACCTGCCGCCTTCAGCGCCGGGCGCAGGGACGGATCAAACAGCTGCAGCGCTTTGGAGATACCGTGCTTGACCGCACCGGCCTGACCGGACAGGCCACCGCCTTTGACGGTTGCGTAGACGTCAAACTGGCCTTCGGTGTTGGTGATGCCGAAAGGCTGCGCCAGGATCATCTGCAGCACGGGACGGGCAAAGTAGACGTTTTGCTCTTTGCCGTTCACGGTCACTTTGCCGGAACCGGGTTTGATCCAGACGCGTGCGATGGCATCCTTCCGCTTGCCAGTCGCATAGGAGCGGCCCAGTTCGTCCTTGACCGGTTCGCGGTCGATCACAATCTCGGTCGCAGCAACAGGTGCTTCAGCGGCCACGTCACCGGCCACTTCGGCCAGATCTTCGAGTGTCTTGATTTCGTCAGCCATCTTTATGCGCTCCGGGTGTTTTTCTTGTTCATCGCCTTGACGTCGAGAACTTCGGGGCTTTGCGCCTCGTGAGGGTGTTCGCCACCGGCGTAGACACGCAGGTTGGTCATGATCTGGCGGCTCAGGCGGTTGCCGGGCAACATGCGCTTGACGGCCAGCGTCACAACGCGCTCAGGATGCGCGCCTTCGAGGATCTGTGCCTTCGTACGCTCCTTGATGCCGCCCGGGTGGCCGGTGTGCCAATAGTGCTTTTCTTCACGCTTCTTGCCGGTCATCTGGATCTTGTCGGCGTTGATGATGATGACGTTGTCACCACAATCCATGTGAGGCGTAAACGACGGCTTGTGCTTGCCGCGCAGGCGGTTGGCGACGATTGACGCAAGACGGCCCAGAACCACGCCTTCGGCGTCGATCAGGATCCATTTCTTGTCAATGTCAGCCGGTGATGCTGAGAAGGTTTTCATGGCGTTTCCCATTGAGTGGTGTAGGCTAAGGACCATCGGTCCGGCCTGAATATGTGATGGGCGGGTTATAAAGAACGTCTGCCTCACGTCAAGCGACACAAACAAGTATTAATTGTTCATTTTCAATGCCCTATAAATAAGGTAATATATTACCCCATAGTTAACCATGACTTTTCTTGCCGCTCCCTACCTCTCTGCCATCGTCCTTCTGGTCCTCAGCACCGCCATCGGCATCCTTCCGATGAAAAAGCTCATTCAGGTGCAGGAAGCCAAGCATGAGCTGCGCCAGGGCTCTGCCGGGGCCATTCGGATGATCGGCGGTTGGGCGATCATTGCTTTCTGGTTGATGGCCACCTGGTTCGTGGCTACCATATTGGGCGATTGGCACGTCACGGGTGACCTTTCGGGGGCCGTTGACCGTTCCATGCTGCGCCTGCGTATCCTGCTCGAGATCGCGGCTGCCCTGGCGGACAGCGACTGATGCCGCAGGTCGCCGCAGAGCAGGACGAGCTGAAGTGTAGCAATTGTGCGGGCCAATGCGCCTGGGACGCCCGTGCACAAGCGCTGAGCTGCACAAGTTGCGGGACAGCGCATGAGGTCGTGGTTCCTGACGACCACGATGCCGCGGCTGAGTACGCCTTCAACGCGCGTTCGCCCGAAAATGATCCCCCGATGTTGGGCGAAGAACGCACTTTCAACTGTCAGAGCTGCGGTGGTGAGGTGCTGTTTGTAGGCCCCGCCCTGTCCGAACGCTGCCCCTACTGCAACGGCGCGGTGGTCTTGGGGGTGACGGACATGGGGTATCGCACAAAGGCTCTGATCCCCTTCAAAGTAGACGCCGAGTTTGCCCAACGTCAGGCGCTGGAGTGGATCAGCAAACGCTGGGCGGCACCGAGCAACCTGAAAAGCATCGTGGAAAAGGGCCGCGTGGCCGGGCTCTATGCCCCATTCTGGACCTTCGATTCCCGCGAAGCTGTGAAGTACTGGGCGAAATACACCACAGGCAGTGGCGATAACCGGCGGACTCACTCAACGTCGGGGCAGATGGATGTGGTCTTTGACGATCTGCTGATGCCAGCAAGCCCCCATGTGACGCCGCTTATTCGCGACGGCATCCTGCACGACTTCGACCCGGACGATCTGAAACCTTACACGGCCGGTTTCCTTGCCGGCTTTGCCGCCGAACGCCACCATCAGAGCGTAGCGCAAGGCCTGCATGACAACCGCGCCGACAAAGACCTGCTGATCCGCAACCGGATCAAGCGTCGCATCAACAAGAGCGGTGTGCACGCGATCCGGTTTCAGACGGATACGACGGGCATCCACTACCGACGGATACTGCTGCCAGTCTGGATCCTGCATTATGAGTATGCGGACAAACCGATGAAAGTCGTGATCAGCGGGATCGACGGCCGCACTTATGGCGAACGGCCCTTCTCGATCTGGAAGATGGCCGGCTTTTCGGCGCTGCTGTCGGCTGCCGCCTTGGCGCTCGGCTGGGTCTGGGGCGCGGCTGGCTGGCTCTAGCGCCCCGTCCTTAATATCTGCGTCACTCAGTCTCTCCGGAAAGGTCCGAATACGGATCGGCGACGCGCCGGGCATGGCGGGTCACGTCCAAGCGACGCTGAGCTGTAGGCGGGCCTTTCTGGTGAGACCCATCGGGCCAAAGGGATTTTCCCGATGCCGCGCAAGTCGTTGCCTGGGCGTGACCCGCCACGACATGCGCAACGCCCTGGCATCCTTGAAAAATCTCTTTGGCTGAGCGGTACAGATATTAAGGACGGGGCTCTAGACCCCAATCTGATCCTGCGGATTGTCCAGAAGGTCCCGCAGCCGCTGCATCGCCGCCTCGAAACTGCGCAGGGAGACACCTGCATTTATGGCCATCCGAACCGCATGGGGTGCATTGGCATCACGGTCGGCAAATTCTTCCGCCGCCCGCAGCTGCACGCCCTGTTTCTCCGCCGCGAGGCAAAAGGCGCTGGCCCGCCACCCTTCAGGCAACCGCAACCACAAGAACGGCACATCACGCCGCCAGCGCAGGTCGAACCCACCCAGCGTGTTGACCGCCACCTGCACATATCGTTCCACGTCCAGACGGGTGCCGCGCATGACCTCGGGCAGCTCCGAATGGACCAGCAATTTGGCCACCAGATCGATCATGGGCGTGGCCAACCCGAAAAAGCTGTATTCCCCCATCCGGTGCAGCGCACTGCCCCGTCCTCTGGGTGCCACAACGGCCCCCACCCGCAAGGCCGGCGTGATCGACTTCGAAAGGGAGGTCACATACCACCCCCGTTCGGGCAACAAACTGCGATAGCTTTCGCCCTCTACCGCGCCCATCCGGTAGCAATCGTCGTCAATGACCTGCAAATCGTGTTTCTCGACGATCCGCGCAATCTGGCGGCGGCGTGCCGTTGGCGTAAACAAGGTTGTGGGGCTGTGCACTTCTGGCGAGGTGCATAACACCTGACCTTCCGGATGCCGGGCAATGGCGGCCTCCAGCCCTTCCGGGATCAACCCTTCGGCATCCATGGGGACCGACACAACCTCGGCCCGCAGCGCCTCTGCCGCGCGCCGAAATCCGGGGTAAGACAGCTCTTCTACAAAAACGACAGGCTTGCGGCCGCGCAGGATGGTCTGCAGCACCAGCATGATCCCGTTCTGCCCACCCAGGGTCAGGACCAGATCATCGTCATTCACCGCGCCGATGGGCGCATCGCCAAGCCAGCTTAGCATCGCCTGCCGCGCCGCCTTTGCTCCGCGACGCGATGGGTAGTGCATCACGCCAGACGGCGGATCTTGCGCCACTTCGGCCAGCACCCCCCGGATCAGACCGGCCTGCCCCCGGCTAGGCAAATGGGGGGAGAACAGGTTGACCTCATCGGTGTCGCCCCATTCCTGATGAGGTGTGGCGTCAATCTCTATGAGGTTCAGCGGTCGCGTGCTGGGGTCCAGGTCCAACTCCGCCACAAAGGTCCCCCGTCCGACCTCAGCGGTCAGCACGCCTTCGTCCGTCAGGATTGTGTAGGCTCTGGCGACTGTCCCCGGTGTGATGCCAAGCGTCCAGGCAAGGTCCCGGACCGGAGGCAGCTTCTGCCCCACAGCCAGGGCACCTTCCGAGACGCCGCGCCGGATGCTTTCTGCAACGGCTTTGTATTTTGGCCCAACGCCCTTGGCCAGTTCTGGTCGCCAAATTGTATCCATTACAATGTTTCTCTGGCTTATTTGCGTTACAAATTGTACCCCTAATGTATAGCGAATCCGCTAAATTGTGTCAATACAATCATTGAAAGGACATCCCATGGCACAGGCATTGACCCTCTCCCCCGAAGCTCTCGGCATTCTCAATCAACGCGCGCTTCCCCTGCTCGCGCTGGTGGCCGTGAGAATCGCGGTCTGCCTGACAACATGGGCCACCCGCCGCCGGACGCGCCGCGCGCTTGCTCAGTTGGAGCCGTGGCAGCTGAAGGATGTGGGGCTTACATCCGAGAAGGCAGCAACTGAGGCCTCTCGGTTGTTCTGGCAGCCGTAACATCCCTGTGGCGGCAGCCAGACCTCTTCCCTGGCCCCGGTTCGTCCGGGGCCTCTTTTTGTCAGATGTCCATTGATTTGGGCGGAATGGCATAGGTCAGACTGGCCCGCGCCACCGGTTTTTTCATGCCTTCTGAAAAAAGCAGCACATCGCTGACGGACAGCTGCTTGCCCAGCTTCAACAGCCGCGCCTTGGCAATCAGATCGACACCCGCCGCGGGTTTGCGCATGAAATCAATCGAACAATTCGTGGTCACCGCCAAAGCCTTGGGTCCAATCTGGCTGAGCGTCACCAGATAAGCCGCCACGTCCGCAAGACCAAACATCGACGGCCCCGACACCGTGCCACCAGGGCGCAAATGACGATCTGCGGTCAGCAACCGCATCGTGACCACATCTTCGCCCACGTGATCCACGTGAAAGTCGTCAGCCACTTGGTGAAACACCTCACGCATGAAACCGTTGAGTTGATCTGCATCCATCACCACCGGCATGGCTGTTCTCCCTTAAGGTCTTGCCCTAGTGTTGGCCCGGAAGTGATGGGAGGCACAAGATGGCAATTCTTGAGATGACGCGACGTGGCGCGGTGGTGGACCTGCAAATGAACGCGCCCGAACGGTTGAATGCCCTGTCGGACGAGATGTTGGCGGCCCTTCAAGAGACGCTGGATGGTCTGGCGGACGATACAACAGCCCGCGTCATTACCCTGTTTGGAGCGGGCAAGGCATTTTGCGCAGGCCACGATCTGCGCCAGATGACAGACAAGCGGCAGGCGGAAGATGGCGGTGCGGCAGCATTGAAGGACCTTTTTGACCGCTGCGCCGCCGTCATGGCGCGCATCCGGTCGATGCCTCAGCCGGTTATCGCACAGGTCCACGGGATTGCGACTGCCGCAGGCTGCCAGCTGGTGGCCACGTGCGATCTTGCTGTCGCGGCTGAGGACACACGGTTTGGCGTCAATGGTGTGAACATCGGCCTCTTCTGCTCAACCCCCATGGTGGCGCTATCGCGCAACATTCCCCGCAAGCAGGCGTTTGAGATGCTGACCACGGGCGATTTCATCTCCGCCGCCAAAGCTACTGAACTCGGTCTGATCAATCGGGCCGTGCCCGCCGAAAGCCTCGAAGAGGAAACCGCTGCCCTTGCCGAAAAGATTGCGGCAAAACTTGGATCCGTCGTCAAGATAGGTAAACGCGCCTTTTATGACCAAATTGAGATGAATGTGGCAGACGCCTACGCCTTCACCGGTGACGTCATGGTTGAAAACATGGGGTATGCCGACACCCAAGAGGGCATTGCCGCCTTTCTGGAGAAACGCGCGCCCCGGTGGGAGCAGTAATTGTTTCCAAATTATTAGTTAATTGTTGCGAACTTAGTTCTGGGAATTTGGGCCCAATTGGGGCATAAGTTGGACATCGGATGACACATCCCGACGACATTTGGGTCGCCGTGGGCGGAAGGTCCCTCCAGATAAGCTCTCACTGATCGACCATCCCCGCAGCGGCGACCCCAAATCCCCCGGCAAAATTGATCGTGAATGCCAGCTGGCGCTGCGTTTGTGGCTGGTGCTCATTCGCAAATCCGGTTGCCGCAAACCGCCTGCTCCCCTACATCGCGACACATGACACAGACACTCCATATCATCGGCGGCGGCATGGCCGGATCCGAAGCCGCCTGGCAGGCAGCCAATGCAGGCGTGCAGGTTGTCCTGCATGAAATGCGGCCCCAGGTCGAAACCTTCGCGCATCAGACCGGGCTGCTTGGCGAAATGGTCTGTTCCAACTCGTTCCGTTCGCACGACAACGAACAGAACGCCGTGGGCCTGTTGCACTGGGAAATGCGCGCCGCAAACGGGCTGATCATGGCCACGGCGGACAAACACCGCCTGCCTGCGGGTGGCGCGCTGGCTGTGGACCGGGACCCCTTTGCGCAATCGGTGACGGACGCCCTGATGGCACATCCGAATGTGACTGTGGAATACGGTGAAATCAAAGCCTTACCCCAGGACGGCCACTGGATCGTCTCCACTGGCCCGCTGACCTCTGGTGCCTTGGCTGACGCGATTGCGTATGAAACGGGTGCCGATGCGCTTGCCTTTTTCGATGCGATCGCGCCCATCGTTTATGCCGACAGCATCGATATGTCCAAAGCCTGGATGCAGTCGCGCTATGACAAGGGCGAGACGGAGGAAGAGCGCACCGCCTACCTCAACTGCCCCATGGACAAGGCGCAATACGAGGCCTTCATCGACGCGCTTTTGGAGGCAGACAAGACCGAGTTCCGCGAGGGCGAAACAGCAACTTACTTCGACGGTTGTCTGCCGATTGAGGTGATGGCCGAACGGGGCCGCGAGACGCTGCGCTTTGGTCCGATGAAGCCCGTGGGCCTGACCAACCCGCACCAGCCAGACGTAAAGCCCTATGCCGTTGTACAGCTGCGGCGGGACAACAAGCTGGGTACGCTTTATAATATCGTGGGCTTCCAGACCAAGATGAAGTATGGTGCACAAAGCACTGTTTTTAAAATGATACCGGGACTGCAGGATGCCTCTTTTGCCCGCCTGGGCGGCATTCATCGCAATTCGTTCATCAACTCGCCCACGCTGCTTGACGATCAAATGCGCCTACGCTCGCGCCCCAACATCCGCTTTGCGGGGCAGATCACCGGCGTAGAAGGCTACGTCGAAAGTGCCGCCATGGGGCTGCTCGCTGGCCGGATGGCCGTGGCAGAGATGCGCGGCACGCCCCTGCCCGCGCCACCCAACACCACCGCGATGGGTGCACTGATCACGCACATCACGGGCGGAGCAGATGCAAAAACGTTCCAGCCAATGAACGTGAACTTCGGGCTCTTTCCCCCTGTCGAAGGCCTCAAGGGTGGGCGCCGGGGCCGCAAGGACCGCTACAAGGCCTACACAGACCGGGCCAAGGCAGACTGGCAAGAATGGTTAACACTGGACGCGCCCGCCCCTGTTTCTTAAGTTCGCGGGCATGACTGATACATTCCTCGACAAGGCTTATGGTGCGCGCGACGCGGCCTCCACCCGCAAACTTTACGACGATTGGGCCGCCTCGTATGAGGCAGAGCTGGGCGAGAACGGCTATGCCACGCCGGGGCGATGTGCGGCCGCTTTGGCTGAGTTTTCAAAGGACAAGAGCGCGCCAATCCTCGACTTTGGCTGTGGGACGGGATTGTCCGGGCTGGCGTTGAAGCTTGCTGGGTTTGACATCATTGATGGCGTGGATCTGTCTGCTGACATGATCGCGCAGGCCAGCGACAAAGGCGTGTATCGCGCGCTCAAACAAATTGAGGCCGGCGATGAACCAGCCGGGGGCTATGTTGCGATTGCTGCCATCGGCGTCATCGGTGCAGGTGCTGCCCCGATCAGTGTTTTTGACCAGCTGATGAATGCGCTGGCATCGGGCGGATTGTTGGTGTTTTCGTTCAATGATCACGCGCTGGAAGACCCGGTAAATGAAGCGCGGGTTCACGAATGGACAGATTGTGGCGCAGCCAGGCTGCTCTTTCGAGAATACGGCGCGCACATCCCTGGCATCGACTTGAAGGCCAACGTCTATGTCCTTGATAAAGCGTGACTTTCCGAACCCGGTTTGCACCTTCTCCGACAGGCCCGCTCCACCTTGGCCATGCCTATTCCGCCCTGTTGGCGCAGGACCTGGCAATGGAGAACGGCGGTGATTTCCTGCTCCGGATTGAAGACATCGACCAGTCTCGCGCCCGGCCGGAGTGGGAAACACAGATCTATGACGATCTGAAGTGGCTTGGGCTTTGGTGGCCCGAACCCGTGATGCGGCAATCCGAGCGGTTGGAGACTTACAAGGCTACATTGGTTGACCTTTGGGAGCGCAACGCGCTTTTTGCCTGCTCTTGTACCCGCCGGGACATCGCAGAGGCCGCAAACGCCCCGCAAGAAGGCGGAGCGCCCCTGATCGGCCCTGACGGTGTGGTCTATCCCGGAACCTGTCGGGCAAACGGAAGCGCGTCAGGCACATTCCCAATACCAGAAAACGCTGCATTGCGCTTGTCTATGGCCTATGCCACCTCGGTCACCGCGACGCCACGATATGGTGGCGATGTGCTGAGCTTCACCGAAACAGGCAGTGGTCCGAACGGCGAAACCGGGCTTATTGAGTTTACAGCGCAAAGTGTCATCGATCAGATCGGAGATATCGTCCTGACGCGGCGTGACATGGGGACCTCTTATCATCTGAGTGTGGTGCTGGATGACGCGGCTCAAGACATCACTCATGTCGTCCGAGGTCAGGACCTGTTTGAGGCCACGAAGATACATGTTGTCTTGCAACGTCTGTTGGGACTGCCCACACCTGTCTATCACCACCACGGCCTGATCCGAGATGAGAACGGCAAAAGGCTGGCCAAACGCGACGACGCACGGGCGATTGCGCTTTATCACAGCGAGGGCAAGACGCCGGATGATATCCGAGCGATGACAGGTCTTTAGAGGCCGCTCTTAATTCTGCAGCGCCCGCCAGGGTTTGGGCATGATGACCCAACGGTCGTTGAGATACATCAACCCGTCAAAAGCGAAGCCCAGCGTCTCTCCCGGCTCCACAAACTTGAAACGCACGATGGGCACGTCGATCTTGAGATACTGCAGCACTTCCTTGTAACCGCCCGGAAACTCGCCCAGCACCGGACGCCGATCATAAAGCGCGCGGGTGGTGGTGTAGACCACCAAAAGCTCCGTCTGGCCCTGTTTCGGTGCGAAGGAGACCCCCGGCCCAAGCTGGCCTTCGTAGCTGGCCCAAAGGGCGGAGCCCAGCGGTTCGGCGTAGACCGCAAGCACCTCCTCCCGCGTCGGCAAGATGGCTTGGGTCAATGCACGGTGATCCGCCCCCGGGTCCAGGAACTCGGTTAACAACCTCCGTGCATCCGCCTCCGATCCGGGCTCAACCTGAGGCGCGGCGGGTTTGGAAGCGCTTGCATCTACAATCTCAAGCAAGCTGACGCCAGGATTGTTCTGGCAAACCTGCAAGATATTGCCCAGCAATACGCCGTTGTTGGAGGGGTCCACAGGCCTCACATTGTCGGTGTTGGCCGCGATATAGCCAAACGTCCAAGCCGCGATCATGACCTGATCCGCTTCTGTCGCCCGGTTCAAAATATCGCCGCAACTTTCGCGTGGGTCAAATCCCTGTGCGGTCGCACCTGTTCCGGCAAGAATCCCACTCGCCAGCGCCAGCCCTTTGAAAACATTCATCGAAATCCCCTTTTCCACCAATTATGAAAAAAGGCTACTCCAGTTTTTCTAATCTCGCAAAGAACGCGTCAGGCGCGTTCGACCTCCGCGTCATCTTCGACCGCCGTGAAAAAGCAGCTGCGCCGTCCAGTGTGGCACGCAGGGCCTATTTGGTTGACCGTGACCAGCAGGCAGTCCCGGTCGCAGTCAAAGCGGAACTCAACCAGCTCTTGCGTGTGCCCGCTGGTGGCCCCCTTAACCCAGAACTCCTGTCGCGAACGGCTCCAATACGTGACCTGTCGGGTCTTCAGAGTCTGCGCCACAGCCTCAGCATTCATCCAGGCCAGCATCAGCACTTCGCCGCTTGTGGCATCCTGCGCGATGGCTGGGACGAGCCCGGCGTCATTGTAGGTCAGGCTGGCGGGATCAAATGGCATGGCGGCCCCCTATCGGAAAGTTTTTGCATCTGGCTCAGGTGGGCTTATGTAGGCATTAACATCTAAAGGAAACAGTGATGTCTGCGGACGGCGACCTGATCAAACTATATTCTTCGCGCATTCTGGCGTTGGCGGCAGATATTCCGCATCTGGGCCGCTTGCAGGCACCTGACGCGACGGTCAAACGCCGCTCGCCGCTCTGTGGATCGACCGTGACGGTTGATGTCGAGGTGACTGACGGGACGTTGACGAACCTGGGTCAGGATGTGAAAGCCTGCGCTTTGGGGCAGGCAGCCGCCGCTGTCACCGGGGCTGCGGCGGTGGGTGCCAGCGTTGAACAAATTGAAGCGGCCCGGGATCAGCTGCGTGATATGCTCAAGGGCAAAGGCGACGTGCCGGACGCCCCTTTTGATGGTTTTGAGGTCTTGAGGCCCGCCGTTGACTACAAAAACCGTCATGCGTCGATCTTGCTGGCCATCGAGGCGACTGCTGAAGCCATGCGGGCAGCAGAAACCGAAAGCAAAGTTAGCGAATTGTAAGCGAATTGCTGGCAAAGCTCTGGCACTTTTTGATTTGTGCGAGGGCCCTGATGACGCTGCATGCGGCGATTGACCAAACCAGAGAGATGAATGCCCTGGCCAAGGCGGCCGCAGCCTTGGGGTATGAAATTGTGGATATCGCCGGGTTCCTGGATTTGTTGGAGGAAAACGCGCGCAACGACCGCAACGCCATTGTCGCGCTCAGCGATGGTGCGGGTCAGGTGGCCGAAGCGAACGGCTCAATCACCTCTTTGGTCGCGGACCTGAAAAAGACAGCGGATCAGTCATTGAAAGACGTACAAGCCTCTGTCGCGTTGGTACGCAGCGGTGCCGAAAGATCCAAAGGCGTAGCGGAATGGGTCCACGCTGTGGGCGAACGCACCGGAGAGGTCGGCGAGACGTTAAAGGCGGTCAAGGCCAACAACCTGCAGATTGCCAGCATTGCCACGCAGGTCAACACGCTGGCTATTAATGCCAAAATCGAAGCCGCCCGCGCAGGGGACGCTGGCCGCGGCTTTGCAGTGGTAGCGGATGCGATCAACGAACTCTCCAGCAAGACCAGCAGTGCCGCACGGCAGATTTCTCAGAACATCGAATCTTTGTCTGGGTGGATCAAGGCGCTCGGGACTGAAGCGGGACAGGTATCAGATGACGCCACACAGATCCTGACTCAGTCTGAGGAAACCGACGCGGCATTGACCCGGATGGAGCACACCATCCGCGAGGAGCACCAACAAACCCAGGAAATCGCGGAATGTGCGGATCGCGTAGGCCTTTCAATGAAAGCGCTGCGACCCGCTGTGGGGCAAATTGAGAAAACGGTTGAGACCACCTCTGCCGGGATCGACCAGACGCATGAGCGCATTCACAAACTGATCGACCGGTCAGAGACGATGGTACAGTCAATCGGCGCATTGGGTGGGACCACACTTGACGGCCCGTTCATAACCAAGGTTCGCGAAACCGCGCTTGCGATTTCAAATGCGCTGGATGAAGCTCTCAAGACGGGGCAGATCACGGTACAGGCGCTTTTTGACAGGCGCTACACGCCCATCGAGGGCAGCGACCCGCCACAAGTTATGAGCCGGGCAACCGCTTTCCTTGACGCATTGCTGCCGCATTATCAGGAACCGGTGCTGGAGTTTGATCCCAGCGTCGTCTTTTGCGCGGCAGTGGACCGGCAAGGGTATCTGCCCACGCACAATCTGAAGTTTTCTCACCCCCAAAGCGATGATCCGGTCTGGAATGCCGCAAACTGCCGAAACAGACGCATCTTTGATGACCGTGTAGGCCTGAAGGCCGGTCGCAGTACCGCGCCTTTTCTGCTGCAGGTCTATCGACGTGATATGGGTGGCGGCGATTTTCGGGTCATGAAAGACCTTTCCGCCCCCATCTATGCCGGAGGTCGCCATTGGGGCGGGCTGCGGCTGGCCTATGCGCGCCGGTCAAGTAGCTAAAAAAATGCGCCGCACATCCTGTGGATGGCGGCGCTAGGAAAGCGTTTCTCATGTGGGACCCGAATGGTGCGCGGGGCGGCAGACCCCTTACGCCAACGAAAGACAGGCAGTGTCAGTTGGCAGCATCAAGTTGGGACGGATGCAACGCACGAACCGGCATGAGAGCGCAGGCAGAAATCAAACAAAACCAGGCAGGTGCAGACCGACAACCAGAATGACCATCAAGGCCGCAGCACCCGCTGCATCCTGCAACAGCGTGTCCTGAGACCGCGTTGCGATGGCTTTGAGGGTGCGTAGGGTTGTCATGGCTGCTCTCCGTTTTTGTTGCCCCTTTGTTCTCATATGATTAACCCTCTGTAAAGAACTTTTTAAGAACATTTGCGAACAAAATGTTCACATGGATCTTAACCCACTGAAATCAAACGAATTGCTTCGTCCTGTCGCATAAGCCAAAGGAGCAGCCGTGTGGCCTCTCCCCTTTGCGTTTTCAGATCAGGGTCGTCATTAAGCAGCTTGCGCGCATCCGTCTGCGCAATGGCCATCAGGTCTGACTGCCGTTCCAGATCAGCAACCCGAAAGCGCGGCACGCCGGATTGCGCGGTGCCGATCAGATCCCCCGTGCCGCGCATTTCCAGATCTGTTTCGGCAATGACAAATCCGTCTTCGGTCTGGCGCAGGACTTCGAGCCGCTTCTGCCCCGTTTCGCTCAAAGGCGCCTGGTACATCAGCAAACAGGTCGACGCCCCCTGCCCGCGCCCGACCCGGCCGCGCAGCTGGTGCAGTTGCGCAAGTCCGAAGGTCTCGGCCCGCTCAATCACCATGATTGTGGCGTTCGGCACATCCACGCCCACCTCAATCACCGTTGTGGCGACCAGAACTTGCGTCTGACCGTCCTGAAAGGCTTTCATGGCAGCGTCTTTTTCGGCGGGCGGCATTTGACCGTGAACAAGGCCCACGACGCCCTCCCCCATGGCGGCCCGCAGCCGTTTGAAACGCTCCTCAGCGGCGATCAGATCGCTGACTTCGCTTTCCTCAACCAACGGGCAGACCCAGTAACACTGCCGCCCATCCTCAATCGCGGCGCGCAACCGTGCCACCACGTCGTCTATGCGCTCCGTGCTGATCAGGGCCGTCTTGATCGGTTGGCGGCCGGGTGGCTTTTCGTCAAGGATCGACACATCCATATCGCCGTATTGCGCCAAAGCCAGGCTGCGCGGGATCGGCGTTGCGGTCATCACCAGCACATCCGCCTGCCGCCCCTTGCGGCCCAGCTCCAACCGTTGTCGCACGCCAAAACGGTGCTGTTCATCAACAACCGCGAGCCGCAGATCAGCAAAGTTGACGTCAGCCTGAAATACCGCATGGGTGCCCACGAGGATATGAATGTCCCCGCGCTCCAATGCAGCCAGTTTGGCGGCACGTTCCGCCCCTTTGTCGCGCCCAGTCAGTATTTCCAGCACAACGCCCGCCTCTTCAGCCAAGGGGCGCAGGCCTTGCAGATGCTGGCGGGCCAAAATCTCTGTCGGGGCCATCAAGACGCCCTGCCCGCCCCCTTCTACAGCCCGCAAGAGCGCCATGAAGGCCACCAGCGTTTTGCCCGCGCCCACATCACCTTGCAGCAGGCGGTTCATGCGCTGGTCGCGTGCCATGTCATCCGTGATCTCTGCAATGGCGCGGGTCTGGGCACCCGTTGGCTGATACGGCAAAGCCGCGAGAACGCGGGTTTGCAGGTGCCCGTCCCCCTTTGTCTCACGGCCCTTTTTGCGCCGTTCACGGGCGCGGGCCAGTGCGAGGGTGACCTGATGGGCAAAAAGCTCATCATAGGCCAGCCGTTCCCGCGCGGGCGCCGTCGCCGCCAGATCACCCAGAGATGTGGGCGTATGGGCCGCTTGCAGGGCCTCCCCGAAATCCGGCCAACTGGCGCGCGCCTTTTGCGCCGGATCAATCCACTCCTGAACCTCTGGCACCAACTCCAGCACACCGCGTGATGCCTTGAACATGAGCTTTTGCGTGATCCCGGACGTTAAAGGATAGACAGGTTCAAAGGCCGGAATGTCAGAGGCATCTTCCTCTGCCACAGCAAAATCGGGGTGCACCATCTGAGCGATCCCGTCAAAGAGCTCTACCCGGCCTGACACCACCCGGCGCGCACCCTCGGGCAGTTGCTTTTGCCAATAGTCTCCGCGTGCGTGAAAATAGACCAGCTGAAAGCTCGTTTGCGCGTCTTCCACATGGATGCGGTACGCCCCGTTGCGATTGCGTGCGGGACGGTGCGGGCCGATGGTGACCGCAACCGTGAGCGTTGCAGGCAGCACTGCGTCCTTGACCGTTTCGCGCAATTGCCTGTCCACGCCGGAATATGGCAACGTGAACAGAAGGTCTCGGGGAGCCATGATCGCCAGCTGCCCGAACGTCTGCGCTGTTTTTGGGCCCACCCCCGGCAAGGTTTCCAACCCCGCAAAAAGCGGAAAGAGGGCCTCGGGCCGGGTGCTCATGCCTCGCCGATCAAGGCCAGCCAGCCGTCCTCATCAAGCGTTTCGATGCCCAGATCCGCAGCCTTTTTGGCCTTGGAGCCTGCCCCCGGCCCTGCGACCAGCAAGTCCGTCTTGCTGGAAACAGAGCCTGACACTTTGGCACCCAGCCGTTCGGCGCGGGCCTTGGCCTCGGCCCGTGTCATCTTTTCCAGTGAGCCTGTGAAAACCACCGTTTTGCCAGCAACCGGGCTGCCGTCCGTCGCGGGCTGTTCAACCGGCTGCACGGTGAGTTGGGCAACCAATCGGTCGATGGAGGCGCGTTCACGGTCTTGGGCAAAAGCCCCAACGAGCGAGCCAGCCATCACCGCCCCCACGCCATCGACGCTGATCAGGTCGTCCCATGCCGGGCCGTCCTGTCCCGCCGCGTCTTGCATGGCGACCTCAAAACTGTCCCAATCGCCATAGTGCCGCGCAATCAGGCTCGACGCGCTGTCGCCCACGTGGCGGATCCCCAGCGCAAAGATCAGGCGGTCCATTTCGATGGAGCGTTTGTCTTCTATGGCCTGAAACAGGTTGTCTGCGGATTTCTCACCCCAGCCTTCACGGTTCTTGAGCTGCTGCATGCCGCTGCCATAGCGGTCTTTGAGCGTGAAAATATCCGCGGGTTCCGCGATCCAGCCATCTGTATAGAATTGTTCGACCTGTTTGGCTCCCAGCCCTTCGATATCAAACGCCCCCCGGCTGACGAAATGTTTGAGCTTTTCCACCGCTTGCGCGGGACAGATGAGCCCGCCCGAGCAGCGCCTCACCGCATCTCCCGGTTCGCGGACCGCATCGCTACCGCACTCAGGGCAGACTTCAGGGAAGATGAAGGGCAGCGCGTCTTTGGGCCGTTTCGACAGATCAACGTCCGCCACTTTGGGGATCACGTCGCCCGCGCGATAGACCTGCACCCAGTCGCCCACGCGGATGTCCTTACCGTCCCGGATTTCGTTGCCCTTGCTGTCAAAGCCTTTGATGTAGTCCTCATTGTGCAGGGTGGCATTGGACACAACGACCCCGCCAACCGTGACGGGTTTGAGCCGCGCGACGGGAGACAGCGCCCCCGTGCGGCCCACCTGAATGTCTATCCCTTCCAGTGTGGTCCAGGCGAGCTCCGCCGGAAATTTGTGTGCCACGGCCCAACGCGGCGTCGTTGATCTGAACCCAAGCCGCTCTTGCAGTGCCAGATCGTCGACCTTGTAGACAACGCCGTCGATGTCATAACCAAGCGTGGCCCGTTGTTCTTCAATCTTGCGATAGTGGGCGATCAATGCAGCGCTCGACGTGCAGAGCGCGGTGAGTGGATTTGTTGAAAACCCCAGGTCCGCCAACCGGTCGATGGCCCCCTTTTGCGTATCGGCAAGCGGTGCCGATAGGGCGCCCCATGCATAGGCAAAGAACTTCAGCGGACGTGATTTGGTGATGCTCGCATCAAGCTGGCGGAGCGAGCCCGCAGCCGCGTTGCGCGGGTTTGCGAAAGTTTTGCCACCTGACGCCTCTTGGCGGACGTTCAATGCATCGAAATCCGCATGGCTCATGTAGACCTCGCCGCGAACCTCTAGCAGCTCTGGCGCACCTTCGATCCGGTGCGGAACATCGCTGATCGTGCGGGCATTGGCCGTGACGTTTTCGCCGACGGCACCGTCACCGCGCGTGGCCGCTTGCACAAGCTCCCCCTTTTCGTAGCGCAGCGACAGCGAAAGTCCGTCAATCTTGGGTTCAGCGGTAAAGGCCAGGTCAACCTCTGAAGCCAGTCCAAGGTATTTGCGAATGCGCCCCTCAAATTCTTCAACATCCGCATCATCAAAAGCGTTTGAAAGCGACAGCATCGCAACCGCGTGACGCACCTTGGAAAACCCCTCAGCTGGGGCGGCCCCCACCTGATCGCTGGGGCTGTCTGCGCGCTTAAGATCAGGAAACCTTGCCTCGATGTCCGCATTCCGACGCTTTAGCGCATCGTATTCCGCATCGCTGATCGCAGGCGCATCCTTGGTATGATAGGCGGTGTTGGCAGTGGCTAGAACATCGGCAAGTCGCGACAGTTCAAGTGCCGCCTCATCCGCGCTCAACGCTTCGACCGAAATCCCAGATGTCAAAAGACCCGCCCCCAACGCTTTGTCCTCTCCTTTGAGATAGACAGCCCAGCGGGGCGGGTCCAGTTCGATTTGTCAGATGCCCGGGTGGTCAGGCCGTTGCAGCCAGGCTCATCTCCGCCGGTTCCGGATCGCGCAGCACATAACCGCGCCCCCAAACCGTTTCGATGTAGTTCTCACCGTCCGTGGCATTGCTCAGCTTCTTGCGTAGCTTGCAGATGAAGACATCGATGATTTTCAGCTCCGGCTCATCCATACCGCCATAGAGATGGTTGAGGAACATTTCCTTGGTCAGCGTCGTGCCCTTGCGCAGGCTCAACAGCTCCAACATCTGGTATTCCTTGCCGGTCAGATGCACCGGTGTGCCACCCACACTGACAGTTTTGGCATCCAGATTGACGCTGATCTGGCCTGTGTCGATGACGGACTGCGAATGACCCTTCGAGCGGCGGATGATCGCATGAATACGTGCGACCAGCTCTTCGCGGTGGAACGGCTTGGTCAGATAGTCATCCGCCCCAAAACCAAAGCCCTTGATCTTATTCTCGGAGTCGTCCGATCCCGACAGGATCAGAATGGGCGTTGCAATCCGCGCAAGGCGTAGCTGGCGCAGCACTTCATGCCCGTTCATATCCGGCAGGTCGAGGTCCAGCAGAATCAGATCGTAGTCGTACAGCTTGGCCAGATCGATCCCTTCCTCCCCCAGATCAGTCGCATAAACATTCAGATTGGCATGGGTCAGCATCAGCTCGATGCTGCGGGATGTGGTGGGGTCGTCTTCTACGAGCAGTACACGCATTTGGGTTCTCCAGATCGGTTCGGTAGCCTTGGACCGGATCGTGAACAAAAAAGGTTAACCACCCGTTACCGATGCAGTGAGTTTAGTTAAACAACTTAAAGTTGTCTATACTTTTGAACCGAAGTCGCTTTGAGCGCCGCCTCCCCGTGTTCGGAAACCGCGCGCACCCATTCCATGAACTCTTCTTCACTGATCTGGTAGCGTTCCAGCGCCTCCGCCTGGGTCATCAACCCATAGACCACCCCGCGCACCACCGCTGCTTTGCGCGAGGCGACCCACCGCCGCGTATCGCGGCTGGGCAAATCACCCCGCGACATCACGGTGCCATACGCAAGGGTCACAGAGCGTGGACCATCGACTTTCTTAAGATACATGAGCCTATCCAGAGCTTGTTTGGCCTCTTTTTGCTCATCTGCCTTAATGCGGGGTGAAGCCGCCCCTTGTGACTAATTAGGATTTTCCTATATTCCCCCACATCATCCCCCGGAGCATGAAATGGCCCTCGACCAGACACCCCCGCTCAATTCCCTGGGCTTTGCAAAGCCGCCTGCCGAGACGAGGGTGGTGGTGGCTATGTCCGGTGGCGTCGACAGTTCCGTTGTTGCGGCGATGCTGGCTGAAGAAGGATATGACGTGGTGGGAGTCACCCTCCAGTTGTATGATCACGGCGCGGCCTTGGCCAAAAAGGGAGCCTGCTGCGCTGGAATTGACATCCACGACGCGCGCCGCGTGGCCGAGGACATGGGGTTCCCGCATTACGTGCTCGACTATGAGAACATCTTCCAGGATGCGGTGATTGATGAGTTTGCGGACAGCTATCTTGCTGGAGCTACGCCCGTGCCCTGCATTCGTTGCAACGAGCGGGTGAAGTTCAAAGACCTGCTGGAAACGGCCAAGGACCTTGAAGCCGACTGCATGGCCACCGGCCACTACATCCAGCGCAAGATGGGTGATCAAGGGGCGGAACTGCACTGCGCGGCCGATGCCAGCCGCGACCAGAGCTATTTCCTGTTCTCGACGACGCCCGAACAGTTGGCTTTCCTGCGCTTCCCCCTGGGGCACCTGCCCAGCAAAGATGACACCCGCGCGCTCGCGGGCAAATACGGGCTGAGCGTGGCGATGAAGCCGGACAGCCAGGACATCTGCTTTGTGCCCAATGGCGATTATGCTTCAGTGATCCGTAAACTGCGGCCTGAAGCGGCGGACCCTGGCGAGATCGTAGATGTAAACGGCAAAGTGCTGGGCAAACATGAAGGGGTCATCCACTACACCATCGGCCAACGCCGCGGCCTGGGGATCGGCGGGCTGAGCGATCCGCTTTACGTGGTAAAGCTTGATCCAGAGAATAAACATGTGGTTGTGGGACCCAAAAACATGCTGGCCACGCGTACCGTCCCGGTGAAAGAAATCAACTGGCTGGGCGACGCGCCTCTCACGTCGCGCGCGGAATGGCCTATCGCGGTGAAAGTCCGCTCCACCCGCCCCCCACGGGACGCCATCCTCCGCCCGCTGACAGACACCACCGCCGAAGTGGAACTCCTCACCCCCGAAGAAGGCGTCTCTCCCGGCCAAGCCTGCGTTTTCTACGACCCCGACAGCTCCCGCATCTTCGGCGGCGGCTGGATCCACAAGGGCTGACCCCAACCTCTTTATGCTCAAAATACTCCGGGGGGTTTGGGGGGCGGAGCCCCCCATCAGCAGAGTAAAATCGCGTGCGGCGCAGCCGCTCCTTCAGGTCAGAGGCGGCTGAGAACAGCGCGCGCGGCGCGCAGACCCGGGGCCTCTCCGCCCTGCCCCAACCGTTGCATCGTCAAAGACATGGCCGTATTCTGCGCCCCTGGGTCCTGCAAGACTTCGCCGATCGCCTCGGCTATGGGCCCCGGCTCGCAGTCCGCCCCAATAAACTCCGGCACCGCGCGTGTATCTGAGACCAGATTGACCAGCGTGACCGTATCGACCAGCAGCATTCGGCTGATGATCTGCCGGCTAAGCCATGACATGTCATAGGCGATCACCATGGGCGTCCCAGCAGCCGCCAATTCCAAAGACACCGTGCCGGATGCCGCAAGCGCCACATCTGCCGCTTTGAACGCAGCGCGCTTGTCCGATTTCGACGAAACCGCAGGGTCCAGCACGCGTGGCGCGCCCGGCCAACCCCGCGTTATTTCTTTGACCTTTTCGGCCACAGCGGCAGCCGCAGGCACGACCACGCGCATGTCCGGGTGACGCTGGAGCACCTCTCCCACCGCCTGCCCAAAACGCTCCGACAACCGCTCCACCTCCCCCCGGCGTGACCCGGGCAGGACCAGAAGCAGCGGCGCATCCCCGATGCCTTGGGCCTGCCGAAACGCCAATGCCTCAGCGTCGGTGGCCACAGGCTCTGCCACCACCGGATGGCCCACAAAATCGCAGGCCATGCCCTCGGCCTGCATCAGCGGCGGCTCGAACGGGAAAAGCGCCAGCACATGATCCACCCAGCGCGCCATCTTGCGCGCGCGGCCCGGGCGCCATGCCCAGACCGTGGGGGCCACATAATGCACGGTGCGAATGTCGCCCGCCTCTTTGACCAGCCGTGCAACGCGCAAAGAAAAATCAGGAGAATCGATGGTGATCAGCACATCGGGCTGCATCTCCAGGACAGCATCTGCCGTCTCACGAATGCGGCGTTTCAAATGACGGTATTTGGGCAGGATCTCCGCCAGCCCCATGACGCTCAGCTCAGACATGTCAAAGCGGCTTTCCAGGCCCTGCGCCATCATGTCAGGGCCACCAATACCTTCAAAGACAACGCCGGGTGACAGCTCTTTCAGCCCGGCCATCAGCGCGCCACCCAGCTTGTCGCCCGACGGCTCGCCTGCCAGAATGAAGACCCGCAGGCTCACTCCCCCGTCCGCGCCCAAAGCACAAGCCCATGATGGTTGGCCAACGCAACACATCGGTCCCGGTCGAGCACCAGAACATCGCCCGCATCGATCACCACGCCCACCATCCCGGCATTGCCAGCGGCGTCGATGGTGTCAGGCCCGATGGTGGGCAAATCCACGCGGCGGTCCTGTTGGGGTTTCGGGGCCTTGAAAAGGATCGCGCGTTGCTCCGCGCGATAAGGGCCGTGACGGCGGATCAACGCATCGGTGCCGTTGGACTCTTCATATCCCGCCACTTTGCCCCCGGCCATCACACAAGCCTGTCCTTGATCGAGCGCACCACGTTCGGCCAGCAGACGCGCAGCATTTGACGCATCATGGCGCATCTGCCCATCAGGCCAGACGTCGCCATAGACGCCGCCTGGGGCCAATAAATCAGGTGCCAGCTCATGCGCTGCTCGTACGGTAAACCCTGTCTTTTCAGAGAGGTCGAGCACGATCCTCAACGCGCCATCGTCACCCTTTTCCAACGCTTCCTGAAACAGCGGCACCAGCGGGGCCGTCTCGGCATCAAGCATTGCAGGGTCAATTTCTGGCCGGTCGAGGCCGCCAGCGAAGCAGACCTCGGTGACACCCTTCTCTCCCAATGCAATCAGCAGCGACCCCAATGTCTCAAGCCGAAAGGTCAGGTCATGAAGCAAATCGTCGGGAAAGGCCCCCTCATAGGCGCAGACCAAAGGCTTGACCTCAAGCGCTTCGGCCACCAGCGCAGGCAACCGCCCACGCCCCGCAATCAGCGCGAGGCTCATTTCGGCGTCAGGAAGTGGCGACCGGTATCGGCCATGACAAAATCGACAATCTCGCGCACATAATCGCTGGAGGTTTCCTCGCCCAGCCGCTGGGCGCGGGTCTGAAAGGTGCCCTCGCCCTGTGCCAGCATCTGGAAGGCGGCCCGCAGCGCCGTGATGTCTTCACGCGCCACACCCCGGCGTTTGAGGCCGACGAGGTTCAATCCGTCCAGATCGCCGCGCGGGGCCTGTACCAGACCGTAGGGAATGACGTCATTGGTCACCATGGTCACGGCCCCGATGATGGCACCACGCCCGATGCGCACCCATTGGTGAATGCCCGAAAGGCCCCCGATGATCACGTCATCCTCAATCACGCAATGGCCCGCAACCGCGGCAGAATTCACTACAATCACCCGGTCCCCCACAACAGCATCGTGCGCAATGTGGCACCCCGCCATAAAGAGCCCGTCATTGCCCACGCGGGTCACGCCGCCGCCACCTTCGGTGCCGCAGTTCATGGTGACATGTTCGCGAATGCGGTTGCGCTTGCCAATGATCAACTCGCTCGCTTCGCCTTTGAACTTCAGGTCCTGGGGGATCTCGCCAATGACCGCAAAGGGGAAGATCACCGTGCCTTCGCCGAGTTGCGTGCGGCCCGTGACCACAACGTGTGACTTCAGTTCCACTTCGGGCCCGAGCACAACATCAGAACCCACAACGCAGAACGGCCCCACCTTGGCCGTGGGGTCGATTTGCGCGCCGTCATCGATGACAGCGGAGGCGTGGATGTTGCTCATGCGCCTTCTTTCGGCAGGTCCAGCATGGCCATGAACTCCGCCTCGGCGGCCATTTCACCTTCTACCGTGGCAACACCTGCAAACTTCCAGATTTTGCCGCCGGGTTTGCCCCGCAGCGTCTTCATGTCCATCCGAAGCACATCGCCCGGCACCACCTTGCGGCGGAACTTGCAGTTGTCGATGGACATGAAATAGATCAGCATTTCCTTGTCTTCCATGCCCAAGGCCGTGCCGATCATCACGCCTGCGGTCTGTGCCATCGCTTCAACGATTGTGACGCCCGGCATGATCGGCGTGCCCGGAAAATGTCCCTGAAAATGCGGTTCATTCATGGTGACGTTCTTGTAACCGACTGCACTTTCAGTGCCGTTGATCTCTTCGACCTTGTCGACCAGCAGGAATGGGTAACGGTGCGGCAGGATGCGCTGGATCAATTGAATGTCCGCGCTCATCATCTCTTGGCTCATGAAGTATCCTCTTGTTTCAGGCGGGCTATCAACTCCGCCCCCGCTGGGCAAGCCGCAGGGCTATGGATCGTTTTCTCCGGTGCCAAGACGATCGTCAATCTGCGCAATGGCCTGATCCGTGATGTCCACAGCGGAGACGCTGACAAAAACCAGGCCACGTTCCAGAATGACCGCCGCACCTGCCTCGCGCATCAACTGCTCCAAAACAGGTCTCGCCGCACTGAGGAACGACTCTCTGGCGACCTCCAGATCTCCAGCAATTTCGCGCCCCTTGGCGGCCTGCGCTGCGCGTGTGTCCTGGACCTTTTGATCGAATGCATCCGCAAGGTCACGAAAAGCCTCTGGTTCCAGCGTGGCGCGCAGTTCGGTCAATTCGCGCTCTTCAACTTCGAGCGCGGCTTCGATCTGCCGGTTTTCTGCGTTTAGTTCCGCCCCGCGCGCCTCAACTTCTGCAGCGATCCGCTTGCCAAATGCGCTTTCGCGGTAGAGCCGTTCGGAATCAATGGTCAGAACAGGGCTGGCGATCCCGGAACTTTCAGAGCCAGAGGGCACTGGGGTCTGTTGGGCGATCGCAGGCATGCCGTTCGACATGCCTAAGGCAAAAACACCCAAAAGAAGCCAGCGGCGCATCGCTTAGAACGTGGTGCGCAGCGTCACCTCGAAACTCTGCTCTTTGTCGAAAGACTCGCTCTTGATCGCGTTGGAGAAGTTGAACTGGATCGGTCCCAGTACAGAGTCCCAGAACAGTGAGACGCCGACGACATGGCGGAATGACCCGCTTTCACCGACGATGTTACCGCCAGTTAGGTTTGCATCTGACAGATCCCACAAGTTGCCGATGTCGTAGAACACGCCACCCGTCACACCGTATTCTTCCGGCAGACCAATGGGGAATTCTGCTTCGAATTTGGCTGCGACATAGAGGTTGCCCCCAAGCGCGTCGCTGGCTGTTGTACAGACCGTCGCATCTACGCAGGCGCTCTGATCGCGCGGGCCAATGCCGCCGGGTTCGAACCCGCGGATGATGTTCGGATTAAGAATAAATCGGTCAACAGTTCGGTTCACACCGCTGTTCCAGGCCAGGGCACCCCCCTCCAGGGTTGCCCGAAGGGTGACTTCTTCATTGAGGATTTTGCGTTCACCCACAACCTTGGCTACG
>CAXMWW010000004.1:0-223152 GCA_963422245.2 uncultured Sulfitobacter sp.
AGCGGGATCGCTCCCAGCACAACGTCCACACCGGTGTTCAACCCCATGCGCACCAGCAGATGCGACGGCGCACCCATGCGGTGGGATTCGCGCAGGATGAATACGGAAGGGGCCAGTGTCAGAAGGTCACCTACCACAGGAACAAGCCCAAGGATCGCGTCCCACCCCAACCTGACAGATGTGCCAGGGATCTTGTAGGCGCTGTCCATGGCAACAGCGAGCTTGCGTAGCCGGGCCAGATCAGCGGAATGGGGATGGTTGTCAAAGTCCATCATACCATTCATGTGGGCGCTAACAGGCTTAATTTCAATGTGTTGAACGGCGAAGCTTTGAGGAAGGCGACCCGGTTTTGCGTTCATCCTTCCCAAGAGAGCTAACAAATTCCTAATGCAGACGTGTCGAAAACGACGTGTCGACATTGGTAGTTTGATAACGTTTGGCCGTCTTGACGTGTAAAGGAAACGGCGATGAAATCACGTCTCACGCACGCCAATCAGATCCATCATTCGCTCAAATTCACTGTCGCCAGAGATTGGATTGTCGGCCTTCAGCGCATCAAACCGCTTGCGTAAATCCGCCTTTTCGCGGCCCTTGCAGTCATTCCATGGCCGTCCCTGCAGCCCCATGACCAGTACGTAATATCCAATGAAATGCGGCTTCATACCGGTTCGCAGCATCCGCGCATAGGCGGCATCGGCCCCAACCTCGCGCAGCTCTTCGGCGGAATGGATGCCCGCCTTGGCGCAAGCGGCTTCAAAGGCTGGGCCAAGATTGCGGATGGAGGAGACAGGCGCGCTCATAGGCGCATCCTATTGCAATCCTGTGCCTCCGAAAACCTCTTCAGAGGCTGGCGTAATCTGTGATCAGCGGCGGGTTTGGCAAAGGCCTTGTGGCGCTTTGCGGTGTCTCTTTGGTCTGCGGCTTCGGCTTTTGCGGTTTCGCAAAAAAGTACCATGTGTCGGGATGGGCCATTTTCGGGCTCCTCACTTGCTCGGAAGGACCGCAGGCGGTCCCCTCATGGCAAGAAGGCTCAGCGCCAAACCTGCCGACGGCGGGGCGCAAATAAGGTCATTTGGTGCCGATTATCAGGGGGCGGAGAAGGTGAAAGTGCTGATCTGCCGGTAGGTCTCGTTCGGGCGCAGGGTGATTTGCGGAAAGTCCGGATGATGCGGCGCGTTGGGCCAGTGCTGCGGCTCCAGCGCGATACCAGCAAAGGGCGCAAGACGCGGGCCGTCCTGCAAGGAGGCGGCATCTGCAGGCAGATGGGTGCCATTATAGACCTGCAACCCGGGGGCCGTTGTGGCGACGGTCAACGTTGTCCCGTCGCTGCCTCGCAACTCGGCGGCAAAGGCAGGGCCTGTGCGCATGTCCTCTGCCAGGCAGAAGTTCACATCGAGCGCGGGGTCAAGCGGCACCGGGCCAGGGCTGGTGAAATCAAACGGGCTGCCTTCAAGCGGGACGCGCGCGCCTGTCGGGAGGTTCAGGTCATCGGTTGGCAGATAATGCGGCGCTGCAACCTGCAATTGATGGCCAGAGACGTCCGCCGTCCCGTCAAGGTTCCAATAGGGGTGCGAGGCGAGGTTCATGAGCGTTGGCGCGTCAGTGGTCGCCTCAATCTCCAGCCGCAGCGTATTGCCGTCAACATTGTAAGTCGCGCGCAGCTCCCGATTGCCCGGAAGACCGCAGTGGCCATGGGGCAGCATGATGCCAAGGGTGACGCTTTGGTCTGTCTGTTCTCCTACATTCCAATGCAGGCGATGGGTGCCTTCTGGGCCGGAATGCAGGGCTGTCTGCCCGTTCTCATTCTGGGGCATCTGCCAATCCTGCCCGTCAATCGGAGCCACGCCGCCCTGTATGCGGTTGGCCACGGGGCCTGCCAGCCCTCCGGCGCAAATCTGGATGCGTTTGTGATCCTGCGGATCGGCAAAGCCTAGCACAAGGTTACGCGGCACACCCTTCAGGCGCACACTGACAAGGGAGGCCCCGAAGGGTATGACATCGACGCGCAGTGCGTCAGAGCGGAGGGGTATCAGGGAAAATTCTGTCATCACCGACCGCGATACCAGATCACCAGACCGGCCGCCACGATGATCGCAATGCCCATGAGCGCGGAAAGCGTCGGCAGGTAGCCAAAAAGGGCAATGTCGAACGCCGTCATCCACAGCAGCAGGCTATAGGAGTAGGGGGCCAGCGCGTTTGCCTCCGCCTGTTGGTGCGCGCGGGTCAGAAACTCATGCCCCAGCCAGCCCCCAAATCCGACCCAAGCGCAACAGAACAAGGCCATGCCCGTGTTTGGCGTCACCCAAACCGCTGCCGCAAAGGGGGCGAGTGCCACGGTTCCGGTGAGCCCGCCGTAAAACTGCAGGCTGGCTGCTGAGACTGTCTGTGACAACGCCCGGGTCATCAGCGAATAAACCGCCATCAAAAGGGCGTTCAGCACGCACAGGGGCGCGGCCCAGTGGAACGCTTCGCCAAGCGGGTTGACCACGATTAACACGCCGACAAACCCCAGCAGGATCGCCGACCAGCGCCAGATGCCGACTTTCTCGCCCAAGAACCGCTCAGACAACAGGCAGATCAGGATCGGGACGGAGAACATGATTGCTGATGTGATTGTCAGCGGCAGGAAGCTCAGCGCGACGAAGTTCCCTAATGTGGCAAAAACCAGCGTCAGACCGCGCAGGATCACCAGACCCAGCCGGCCGCCACCACGCATCCGGGACCAGTCGCGCCGGGCGGTCATCAGGCCCAGCGAGATCACGAAATGCCCCGCGTACCGGAAGAATGCGACTTGGGCGGCGGGGAGCCCCAGCGCGATCACCCATTTCGCCGCCGTATCAACGGTGGCGAACAGAAAGATCGCCCCCAGCATCATGGCAACCGCCGCGCCGGTGACTGTCACCGATGCAGCATGGGCGCGGGGCATCAAGGGATCAGCCCTTGAACCGATCCGCGTAGAAATCCACCATTTGGGAAACCATCAGATCACCCCGGCCATCCTCTGTCGCCGCGCGTAGAGCGCCCAGCGGACCCCCGGCCAGGGCGGATGACACGCCCGCATCCTCAGCCATCTGCGCGTAGTACCCCACGTCTTTGGCTGCATTCTTGATCGCAAAGGCCAGCATATCCGGGTTGCCTTCGACCCCATAGGCTTTGACAAAATCCATCATGCCCGAATGCAATGGCCCCGCGGCCATGACCTCATACACCTGATTGCGGTCCACGCCTTGCACATCGGCCATGGCAAAGGCCTCGGCCATGGCATTGGCCACGCTCATGCCAAAAAAGTTGTTGATGAGCTTGGTTGTATGCCCCGCGCCTGAGGCCCCAAGGTGAAAGACGTTTTCGCCCAGGTCCTTCAGCACCGGCTCCACCTTGTCATAGGCTGCCTTGTCGCCTGCCGCCATGATGTTGAGCAAGCCGTCATAGGCATGCGCGGGCGTGCGCCCCAGTGGCGCGTCAAGATATGCGCCACCCTTGGCCGCCGTTTCTTCGGCCAGCGCGCGGGTGGAGCCGGGCAAGGAGGTGCCGAAATCCACCACTGTCGCCCCGTCGCGGAGCCCTTCCAGAATGCCGTCCGGCCCCCGCATGCGGCCTTCAACGCTGGCAGAAGTGTCCATGCAAAGCATCACAACGTCGCTGGCCACAGCAACCTCGCGGGCCGTGCCGACCTCTGTCGCCCCGCGCGCGACAGCGGCGTCAATGTTGGGACGTGAGCGGTTGGCGGTGACTGTCACGGCGTACCCCTGATCCTGCAGGCGCGACACCATCGCGGCCCCCATCAGGCCAAGGCCAATGAATCCGATGTCAGGTTTGCTCATGGGTTTTCTCCTTTTGGATAGGGGCGTTTGGGGTGTGACCCTTAGGGGCCAACATGTCTTCCAACTGCCGGGTGACAGCGAGGGAGGCTGCGGCGTCCTCAATATCGATGATTGGGCGTGCGGTGCCTTCGATCACATCGCAGAAGTGATCCAGCTGAGCGTCGAGAGGGACGACTTTCTCGGCATTCATGGCCTTGGGCAACGGGGCCTCAGACCAGTCCGCCGCGCCACCCCAGCAGGTGAGCGAAGGGAACGCCACACCGCCTTGCGTGCCGGTGATCCACCACATGTCCTGTCCGGTTGTGGCGATATTTGGGTTTTCGCCCGTTGCAGCCTCAAACCCCCAGGGGCTGGGTGCGGTATCGGCAAAGCTGATGCTGGCGATGGCACCGCTTTCGAAACGGATCAGCGCACCGCCGCTTTCCACGCGAGGGGCCGCGCGCTGAGCATTGCTGCCAAGCGCGGTGATGTCAGTCACGTCTCCCAGCACAAAGCGCATCAGGTCAATGTCATGCACCAGGTTGATCATCACCGGGCTGCCCCCAGCCTGCCGCCAGGCGGTGTCGAAGTAGGCATCGGGTTTTTTCATCGCCCAGATGAGTGTCGAAGTTACGGGCGTGCCAATCCGGCCTTCGGCAACCAAAGCCTTAAGCTTTTGCACGGAAGGGTGATACCGCCGATGGTGCCCCACCAAACAGGCAACACATGCCTTTGCAGCGGCGCGCGCCAGCATCCCGGCCCCGGCAGGCGTTTCCGTCACCGGCTTTTCCATCAGCATGTGCCAGCCCCGCGCCGCGGCGGCAGCCCCATGTTCGGCGTGTAGCACCGTGGGGGTGGCAATAATCACGCCATCGACAGGCACATCAACCTCACCCAGCGACCGGAAATGCGGCACATCGGCCGTATCGCCCTCCACCGGGTCCACCACGCCCGCAAGCGTGCAGCGCGGGTGCGCAGCGACCCGGTCGATATGGCGTATGCCAATGAGGCCAGCCCCCATGACAAGGATGCGGCTCACATCACCGCTCCGATCTGCCAGGGTACAAATTCGTCATCACCAAGGCCTTGGGCCTCTGATTTGGAAGCCGCACCGCTGGCGACTTTCAGGATCAGCTCGTAAATCTCGCGGCCTTTTTCCTCAAGGCTGACACCGTCGCTCAGCATGGTACCTGCGTTGATGTCCATGTCATCAGGCATCCGCTGGGCAAGCTCGGAATTGGTCGCAATTTTGATCGTAGGCGCGGGTTTGGATCCATAGGCCGACCCGCGCCCGGTGGTGAAACAGACCATGTTGCAGCCGGACGCCATTTGTCCTGTGACGCTTGCGGGGTCATATCCGGGGCTGTCCATGAACTGAAAGCCCGATTGCCGGATGGGTTCGGCGTATTTCAACACATCCGTCAGCGGCGTCGTCCCACCCTTCGCTGCCGCACCCAACGACTTCTCAAGGATCGTGGTCAGCCCACCCGCCTTGTTCCCGGGGCTTGGGTTGTTGTCCATGCTGCCCCGGTTCCGTGTCGTGTAGTCCTGCCACCAGTCGACGAGACCAATGAGCCGCTGTCCGGTGGCTTCATCCACTGCGCGAGCCGTCAGAAGGTGCTCAGCCCCGTAGATCTCCGGTGTTTCCGCGAGCAGGCCGGTGCCTCCTTGGGCGACCAGCAGATCACAGGCGTATCCCAGCGCCGGATTGGCCGTGACGCCCGACCAGGCGTCAGAGCCGCCGCATTGCAGGGCCAATTTGATTGCAGAGGCTGGGCAGGGTGTGCGGGTCGCCTGATTGGCCAACGGCAGCATGGCTTCGACCTTGTCGATGCCAGCCTCCACCGTGCGAGCAAAGCCGGCGACGTTCTGGATGTTCATGGTTTGGAACAGCGGGCCTTGTTTCAGGCCATAAGCCTCCAACAACCAATCGATCTGGTTCATCTCGCAGCCCAGACCGACCATAAGCACGCCTGCGTGGTTGGGGTGCTTGGCAAAGCCCCACATGACACGCTGCAACGCCTCAAACCCCTCGCCATCGCCCGCCATGCCGCAGCCCGTGCCGTGGACGTAAGCGACCACCCCATCGACGTTTGGGTAGGCTGCCAACCTCTCTGGCGTGAAATGCGACGCGATCCTGCGCGCGGCTGTGGCGGAACAGTTCACGGAGGTCAGCACGGCGATGTAGTTCCGTGTCCCAACGCTGCCGTTTTCGCGTTTGTAGCCCATGAACGTGTCCGGCGATGAGGCAGGGGCTACGGGCCGCAGGTTGGTTGCGAACTCATATTCCACATCCGTATTACGGAACTCCACGTTGTGGGTGTGCACATGGTCACCCGCGGCGATGTTCTGCGCCGCATAGCCAATGACTTGCGCGTACTTGCGTACAGCCGCACCTTTGGCCATGGGTTCCACCGCAATCTTGTGGCCCCTCGCAATCAGTGCGGTGGTCACAACGCCTTCGACCTCAAGTCCCACCTCCAGTGGCCGCAAGGCGGTGGCGACCGTGTCGCTGGGATCAAGCCGCAGGACGTCAGGCACAGCCGGGACTGTCGTGTTGCCAGCGGTGCTGGTCGATGTGTGGGGAATGCGCCGCCTGCGTGCGCGCGGCGTGCCACATGTCCTGCCAGACAGCCGCGTCGCGCAGCTCTGACTGCGGATTGGCGCGGGAACGTGCTATAAAATCCGGGAATTGCGCGCGCCCTGTGGGTTGGCCCGTCACGTTGTAGCGGATGTCAAAGGACCAACGGTAGCCATCGGATGTGTTGGGTCCGGCAGAATGCGGCGTCAGCGGGTGGATCAACACGATGCCGCCCGCCTTTACCTCAGCATAAACGGCGCGGTCTTCCTCAACGTAGCTGTCTACAATCGTCGTTTGCGTGCGTGGGCAGTGGGGGTACATGTCCTCCGGCGGGTTGGGGATGACCTTGAGACACCCGTTGTCGATGCGCGCATCATTCACGGCGATCCAGCAGGTGACCATCTCTGTCTCGTCAGCCTCTGCCAGCCCCACGCCACGGTCTTGGTGCCAGGCGGTCGCCACGATATGCGCGCGCACTTCACCCTCCTGCACCTCGCGTTCTGGCGGTTTGATGCGCACGTGCTGAATCGGGTTCGACGTCAGCTCCGGCCCAATAAGGCTTTCGATCCGGTCCAGAATGGGGCCGTGGGTCAGCAGATCAAACGCCGCAGGACCACAGTGCAGTGGCGTTTCCTCTGTGATGTCCGCATGGGGCAGCGAGATATCGAGCGGCTGGAACCATTCGAGGTTTGCCGCGCGCGCGCGGTCCAACTTGTCCCAAAAGCTCAGACCCTCGGGCGGATCACTGACCAGCCCTTCATCGTACCACTGACGGTAAATCACAGTCAGGGCGGCGTCATACTCCGCCTGCACCCGCGCCAGCAGGGCGGGGTCCACCACGTCTTCGACAATCAGATACCCTTGGGTGCGGAATGTTTCGACCTGTTCGGGTGTCAGCATTGGGTCCTCCTTACTGCAACAGCAGGGTCACGATGTTGGGCCACACGAGCAGCACAGTGATCGCAATGAGCTGCACCCCGATGAAGGGCAGGAAGCCCCGGAAGATATCCGTCAGCGAGATCTGCGGCGGGGCCACGGATTTGAGGTAGAAAGCCGCCGGGCCAAAAGGCGGCGACAGGAAACTCACCTGCATGTTCATGCAGAAAAGGACCCCGAACCAGATGGAGACGTGTTTGGGCTCCAGCTGCCCGATGAAGCCGATCTCTTCAATCGGCAGCTTCTTCACGATTGGCAGGAACACCGGGATGATCAGCAGCACGATGCCGACCCAATCCATGAAGGCACCCATGAAGAGAAGGATCAGCATCATGGTCAGCAGCACCAGCATGGTGGGCATCTCCGCCCCCACAATGAGGTTGGCGATATAGTTCGGGCCACCTGCCAGCGTGTAAGCCCCGGCAAGTGCTGCGGCCCCAATGGTCACCCAGATGATTGTGCCGGTCGAGCGCAGGGTACGCATCAGCGCGTCCCAAATGAGATCAACGGAGGCCTCGCCGCGCGCCAGTGCGATCACGAAGACTGCGAAGGCCCCCATGCCCGCAGCCTCGGTGATGCCCGAGATACCGCCATAGATCGAGCCCATCACGACCCCGATCACGGTGAACGGTGGCACAAGGCCTTTGCCGTTTTCCCAGCCTACCTTGACCCGCTCCCGGCCAAAGACAAAGAGCGCGAGCACCAGGGCGATGGCCACGAACCCGGCGAGGTAGGGCACGTGATGGGCCATGCCCAGCGTGATGGGTTCGATGTTCTCCGCTTCCAGGTTCGCATTCTGGCCGGTCACGGTGAAGAATGCCGCCCGCAGGAACAGCAGCGCGCCAAAGCCCGCCGCGACAACCGACAGGAAAGCCCCAAAGAGCGCCAACTTGGCAAAGCCCTTGGGCTCATCCGGGTCCCGTTCTGGCAGGGGGGCCAGCGACGGGTTCAGGTTGGTGCGGATCACGATGTAGATGATGATGAACGTGGCCAGCATGAAGCCTGGCACAAAAGCCCCGGTGAACAGCGCCTTGATCGAAGTTTCCGTAATCAGGCCGTAGATGATCAGCACGATAGAGGGCGGGATCATGGTGCCCAGCGAGCCTGAGGCGCAGATCGTCCCGATGGCGAGGTTCTGGTTGTACCCAAGCCGCAGCATCTGGGGCAAGGCGATAAGGCCCAGCAGCACGACTTCGCCGCCAATGATGCCCGACATCGCCGCCATGATCACCGCCATGATGGAGGTGATGATGGCAATGCCGCCGCGCACGCCGTTCAGCCAGTAATTCAGAGAATTATACATCTCCTTCGCAATGCCGGAGCGTTCCAGCAAGGCAGCCATGAAGATAAACAAAGGCACGGATATGAGCACATATTCCGTCATCAAATCAAAGATCTTCTGCGTTAGCAGATAGCCCGCCCCCGTGCCGGGCCGGGAGGTCAGCATGCCTTCGCCAAAGCTGAGGGGGTTCATGATCAGGCCCGGCTCGAATTTCATCACAAGCACGACCACCGCCAGCACGGCAGAGGCAAAGCCCAGCGGCATGCCGATGGCGAGCAGGGCAATCAGGCCGAAGACGACCACAAGGGAGATTGTTCCGACGTCCATCTTACTTCTCCCCCAGGCTGCGCTTGATGGCTTCGATCTCTTCTTCGTCGATCTCGGCCACGGAATCGTGGGTTTCGGGCTCAAGGTTCCAGTCGCTGATCAGGTTGATCACCGATTGCAAGGCAACCAGACAGATGATGATCAGAATGGTCGGCTGGATGATGGCGGGAATGGGCGGGTCAAAGGCGGTGCCGAACATCTCCCACTTGTAGAACTTGGTCACAAAGACCTGTTTGAAGCTGCCAAAGACGAGGGCTGCGGCGAAGAAACAGATGAAGAAGGTGGACAGCACATCACAGACCCGCTGACCGTTGCGGGGCAGCATTTCGTAGAGGATGAAGATGCGGATGTGGCTGCGTTGCTGCATCCCGTAGAGGCCCGAGCAAAGGAACACGAAACCCGCGATCCAGAGCGTCAGCTCGTTCGCCCATTTTGTAGGTGCTTCAAGCACATAGCGCAGGAACACCTCGTAGAGCATCACCAGCGTCATCGCGAGGATCAGCATCATGGTGACGCGACCCACAAAGATCGCCATTCGGTCGATCGCGCGGTAGTGCTGGTACTCCATCCCCGCGACGCGAACGCCCCGCGCGCCGATGACAAACAGGATCGGGATCATGATCAGCGCGAACCAGTCGACGATGTCCGCATGTCCCCCAAAGAGGCCGGGCAGGTTGGGCGTGATTTCTTTGCGCTGATGAAGCTCGGAGATCTGGGCGTAGAGGCTTTCGTTATCCGTGGGCAGCAGGTCGAGGATGAAAGCGGGCATCTGCCAGACCACCCAGCCCATGCAAAAGGCAAAGGCAAAGGGGACAACCCACTCTATCAGCGTCCCTGTTTTCTGTTCACTCATGCCTGACCCTCCCCGTTATGCGATTTTGTAGCGTTCGATGAACGCCCGGTCCGGGGTCACGCCGATCCCCGGTCCCTGCGGGATCTTTGCCCGCCCTTTGTTGTTTGCAACCTGCCCCTGAATGTCGAGCTGCTCCTCCAGCAGCTCATCCCGGAACGCGTTGTGTGTGGTGTCGAACTCAAGCATAGGCTCCCACGGATGCAGGCCTCCCGGCAAGGGCGGCATCGCGGCGAGCAGTTGCAAATTCGTGGCCACTGCGATGGCGCTGCCCCAGACGTGGTTAATGACCGGCGTGAAATGCGCGTGGCAGAGCGCCAGAACGCGCAGATATTCTGATATGCCACCCAATGCGCAGACTTCCGGCTGGGCAATGTCGAGCCCCCGGTTTTCGAGGATCGTGCGCCAGCCCCAGCGCCCAAATTCCGCTTCGCCACCTGAGATATTGACTTTGAGGCCCGCGCGTAACTCTTTGTATCCGTTCAAATCCTCAGGTGCGACGGGTTCTTCGAACCAATAAGCGTTAAGCTCTTCCAAAGCACGACCTACATAGAAGGCGTCAGAGGTCGTGTAGGCGTGGTTCGCGTCCACCATGAAGGGGAAATCATCGCCGACGCCTTTGCGTACGGCTTCGCAAAGTGTCACGTCAGGCTTAGGGCCAAGCCCCGTCTTCATCTTCGTCGCGACAAAGCCCATGTTCTTGATCGCTGCAGCTTCATCCACAAACCGCGCGGCCAAATCCTCGACCGGCTCGGGCCGCAGCATCATGCCGTAGCCATAAACGGGCACATCCGCGCGATGGGCACCGCCGATCATCTTGTGAATGGGCAGACCCGCGACCTTGCCCGCAATGTCCCACAACGCAATGTCTACGCCAGATAGGGACTGCATCGGCATGCCCTTTTGCCCGTGGTCACGCATCAGGTTGTAGCACTTGTGCCAGATCACATCGCGGTCCATCGGGTCCATGCCGAGGATCATCGGCTGGATGACACCTTCCACAATGCCCTTGTTGGCCACGGCGATGGCCCCAGGACCAAAGCATTCGCCCCAGCCGGTGATGCCTTCATCCGTCTCCACCTCGACCAGATGGGCGGAGCGTTTGGTATAATACTGTTGGGAGTAGCCCAACACCTCTGGCAGGTCATAGCTCAGCACATGGCTGGTCACTTTGGTGATCTTCATGTCGATCAGCTGCCGGTTTGAGGGGTTTGGGTCAAAAAAGGCAGGGCCGCAAACAGCCCTGCCTCAAAGGCTTTCAGATCAGGCGGTTAGCCTTACTCCATTGCGCCGATGTCACGCAGGAAGGACAGGTGGCTGTCGAGCAGCGACTTGGCTTCCGGTGTGGTCGCGAACTCAACCCAAGCGGACTGCACAGCTGCACGGTACTTGCCCAGTTCTTCGGGCGACCATTCGTACATGTTCAGACCTTCTGCCGCGAGCTTCACGGAGTTCTGGGCGTTCTTCACCTCGTTGATCGTGGTGTTCTTCAGCGCCAGCGCCTGCATGCCAACCTTCAGGATCGCCTTGTGCGCATCAGGCATCGCGTCCCACACGTCCTTGCGGCATGCCAGGTGGTCAGCGGGCATGGAGTGGAAGCCAGGATAGTTGGTGTGCTTGCCGATGTCATAAAGACCCAGACCGATGTTGTTGGTCAGGTTGGCCGCGTCCGCGCCGTCAATAATGCCTGTTTCCAAAGCGGTGAAGATCTCGTTGAAGTCCATCACGATGGGCGAGGCACCCAGGTTTTCAAAGATCATCGTGATGATGCCCGGAGGCGAACGGAACTTCCAGTTCTTGAAGTCATCCACGCCGCGGATCGGACGGGTCGAGGTCAGCGATTCCGGACCGGGGATCCACCAGCCAATGAATTCCATGTTGTGCGCGTTATAAAGCTCGTTCAGCGCGTCGTAACCGCCACCGTGCAGCAGCCATGCCATCTGCTGGTAGGGGTTTGCGTAACCACCGTTGAGGTCGCCGGTGAACTGGAACGCAGGGTTCTTACCAGTCTGGTAAGCACCACCCGTCATGTCGCAGTCAAGGATGCCCGTGGCAGCGGCGTCGAACGTTTCGGCCGCTTTCACAACAGCGCCCGAATAGAACATCTCGATCTCGATGGAGCCGCCGGACATGGCTTTGACGTCTTCGATGAACTCGCCCGCCATCTGACCGGAGAGCGTTTCCTGGCTGAAGTGCGTCTGGATGCGCAGCTTGGTGGTTTCTGCGGAAGCAGCAAAGGCGGATGCCGCGACAATCGCGGACGCAGAAGCAGCCTGCAAAAGGGTTTTCGCTAGTTTCATGTGGTCCTCCCTGAACCAATTTGATGCCCATCCGTTTGACTCGCATGGGTCGGTTTGGTCAGACCAGAATAACAGCGCTTTTCCCTCCAGCAACAAATTTGTTGAATTTTCGATAATCCTGAGATTACGCTAAAATCACGAAATTTTACTGGATTATCGTGGTGCCTCAGGGCGACCCCCAATCGCTGTACGAACAGGTCAAAACACGCCTGCTGACCGGAGAATTTGATCCAGGACAGAGGGTTAGGGCCGAAAGTTTACGCAGCGAATATGGCGTTTCAGCCTCCACGATCAGGGAAGTTCTGTTTCGTTTGTCTACCGTTGGGCTGGCGGATTTTCAGGAGCAACGGGGCTTTCGAATCCCCCTGCAATCCCTTGATCGCCAACACGACCTCGCCCAGTTTCGCATTTTCCTCGAACAGCAGGGCGCGCGGTTGTCGATTCGTCTGGGTGGCGTGGCTTGGGAGGCGCAGCTCTCTGCTGCGCACCACAAGTTGAGCCATATTGAGGGGCAGGTGGCGGGACAACAGCCGGACCCCTCACTGCTGGCATTGTGGACGGCCGCCGAGCTGGATTTTCATCGCACATTGATCGGGGCCTGTGAATCTGACGTGCTGAAAGCGACCCACGGCATGATCTACGACCAGTTCCGCCAGCAGCTGATCACTGTGGACCGCAAATTCGTCTATCTGCCCCAAAACGTGGCGCAGCATCAGGCGATATTAGAAGCGGCACCGGCAAAGGACGAAGACCTGACTTGCGCGCGGATAGAAGAGCATCTTTCGCGCCATCTGGTAAGGCCGATACCGGAGCGGGTTGGGGGGGTGAGATAAGTTTAAGTGTTTTAGGAGCGGCTAATGCTGCAACTTGTGCGAGTGATGGTTATAGGTTCTTAGAATAGTTTGCATTGAGGGCTAAAGCTACAATCCAAGCCGCTCATATAGAAGAAAGGCAAGAAATGCTAACCAGACCAAGGCGAAGATTAACGGGAGGTTCCCTGAGCTGATACCTCGTGACCAAATATTGCCACGTTCTGATTTTTCGTGCTTGCCTCTAGGATGAGGTAGCAACGCCAAATTGCTAGGGTCAATATCCTTGGAAAAGTTGTCCCATTGGTCACGAAGGTTGTTAAGCGCGATACGACCGTTGGAGATTACTCGATTAGATACCATCGCGACCAGTATTCCAGTCACAGCAATTAGAATGAAGCTGCCAGTGAGAATTGGGCTTGATCGGCTGACATCCTCCGATAAGTATGATTGGAGGATGAGGCCAAGTGTGGCAAACAGAAAAGCCTGCATGGATATCAACCAAATAATCCGCTGATTATATAGGGTATCTTCGGTCCTCACTTGTTCGCGATTCTTTCATAAAAGAAAGTCGCTTTCTCAAATTCTCTCATAGCCTGTCCATTCTCTGCGTACTTGGAAATTTGGTGCCGAACTTGCCGCTTGTTTCTTGGTGTAGCTCCGCGACATCAACGTTAACTGCGTCTTTATAGTTTCCCAACCCGGATTGCTCAGTTTTCTCGTTTGAGTTTCACGACCGGAATTGAAAAGCGGGCTACCAATGTCAGCCTGCGTCCCGCAAAACCGTGCCACAAGGTTGGATGCTTTTTTTACTTGGCATTAACATCCAACAGCTCCTCAAACAGCCCCGCGTGGTCACGTTCAGCCCCGCCAAGCTCACCCACATACCGGGCAAACCGATCCCGAACCGCTTGCACCGTGGGCAGGTTAAGCCCCTCAGCTTCCGCCAGTACGTTATCAAGATCCTTCAACTGCAACCGCGACAGCCCGCCGGGCGTGAAATCCCGGTCGGTCATGCGTTTCCCGTGCATTTGCAGGATCGTGCTATCGGCAAAGCCGCCTTTCAGGGCTGCCCGCACCGCAGTCGGGTCCGCGCCGCCGTCCTCAAGTAGCAAGGTGGCTTCAGCCACGGCTGCAATCGTCACCGCAACGATCGATTGATTGGCCAGTTTTGCCAGCTGCCCGGCGCCGGTCGGCCCCACGCGGGTGGGCCTTCCCATGGTTTCGAAAACAGGTACGGTTTGCGCAAAGACATCCGCGTTGCCGCCCGCCATAATGGCCAGCGTGCCGTCTTCTGCCCCCTTTGCCCCGCCGGACACCGGCGCATCCAGAAAGTCGACGTTGATCTTGGCCAGCGAGGCGGCAAAGTCGCGCGCCTCATTCGGTTTGGTGGAGGACATGTCCACCCAGACGGCATGGGGCTTCAAAGCCGCACGGACGTCAGCGTCTTCGACAAGCAAGCCAACCGTGGCCCCGTCAGAGACCATGGAGATCACCACATCGGCCCCTTCGATCGCCGCAGCGGCTGAACCCGCCACCGCGATGCCGTCTTCTGCCAGGGGTGCGGCCTTTTCGCCGCTACGGTTCCACACTGTCAGGTCAAACCCGGCTTTTGCGATATTGCGGGCCATCGGGTAACCCATTAGTCCTGTGCCCAGAAGTGTGACAGTCTGCATCGCTTTGCCCTTTCCAATCGCCAATCAGGAGTCCGTCCGTGACCAAGATCAGCCCCGAAGACCTGCGTTCGACCAAGTGGTTCAACAACCCGGATGATCCGGAAATGACGGCCCTCTATCTGGAACGCTACCTGAACTATGGCCTGACGCGGGAGGAGCTGCAATCGGGCAAGCCGATCATCGCGATTGCACAGACGGGTAGCGACCTCAGCCCCTGCAACCGCCACCACATCGAGCTGGCCAAGCGGGTCCGCGATGGGATCACCGCAGCGGGCGGATTGGCGCTGGAAGTGCCGGTGCATCCTATTCAGGAAACCGGCAAACGCCCCACCGCGATGCTCGACCGCAACCTGGCCTATCTGGGGCTGACAGAGGCGCTGTTTGGCTATCCCATCGATGGCGTTGTGCTGACCATCGGCTGTGACAAGACCACGCCTGCTCTGCTGATGGCTGCGGTGACTGTTAATATTCCGGCGATTGCGCTGAGCGTCGGCCCTATGCTCAACGGTTGGTTTGAAGGAGAGCGTGCAGGCTCTGGCACAGTGATCTGGAAAGCACGGGAACGGCTCGCGGCGGGTGAAATCGACGACAAAACCTTCATGGAGATAGCCGCAGCTTCGGCACCGTCAGTAGGCTATTGCAACACCATGGGTACGGCCACGACGATGAACTCGCTGGCCGAAGCGCTTGGCATGCAACTGCCCGGTTCCGCTGCGATTCCTGCGCCGTACCGCGAGCGGGGTCAGATCAGCTATGAAACCGGGAAACGGATTGTGGACATGGTCTGGGAGGACCTGCGGCCCTCTGATATCATGACGCGCGAGGCCTTTGAGAACGCAATCGTGATCAACTCAGCGATTGGCGGGTCCACGAACGCACCCATTCACCTCAATGCCATTGCGCGCCATCTGGACGTGCCTTTGTCGAACGATGACTGGCAGGGTGTGGGCCACGCGGTGCCATTGCTGGTGAACCTGCAACCGGCGGGCAAATACCTGGGCGAGGATTACCACCGTGCCGGTGGCGTGCCTGCGGTGGTGGGGCATCTGCTGGAGGCTGGATTGCTGCCGCATCCGGGCGCTGTCACCGCCAATGGCAAGACCGTGGGGGAAAACTGCGACGGGGTGATGACCAGCGATGAGGATGTGATCAAGCGGGTGGCCGAGCCGCTGATGAACGATGCGGGCTTTGTGAACCTCAAGGGGTCGCTGTTTGACAGCGCGATTATGAAGACGTCCGTGATCAGCCCGGCCTTTCGCAAGACGTACCTCAGCAACCCTGACGATCCCAACGCTTTCGAAGGCCGCGCGATCGTCTTTGACGGACCGGAAGACTATCATCACCGGATTGATGACCCGGCTGAGAACATCGATGAGGGTTGCATTCTGGTCATGCGCGGGGCGGGGCCCAAGGGCTATCCCGGCGGGGCGGAGGTCGTGAACATGCGCGCTCCTTCTTACTTGCTGAAGCAGGGGGTCGAAGCGCTGCCCTGCATTGGCGACGGGCGGCAGTCGGGTACATCCGGCTCACCATCGATCCTCAATGCAGCACCCGAAGCTGCGGACAATGGGGGCTTGGCACTTTTGCAGACGGGCGACACGATCCGCATCGATCTGAATACCTGTTCCGCTGACATTCTGGTGGACGAAGAGGTCCTGAAAGAACGTGCGCGGGATTTGATGGCGGCTGGCGGCTATGCTTATCCCGACAGTCAGTCCCCGTGGCAGCAGTATTTCCGCGAACTGGTTCAACCCTTTGACAAGGGCATGGTGCTGCGCGATGCGCCGAGCTACCGCGACATCGCCCGCAAGAATACGCCACGGGACAATCACTGATGCAGCCGCTGTTCTGCGTTGCCCCGCTGACGGATGCGATGCGGGCAGATTTGGCGGGGGATTTTGAGATCCACCATACCGATGACATGGCGGACCCTTTGGCCTGGCTCGATCAGAACGGGGCCGGGGTGCGCTATGTGCTGACGGACGGACATTACGGGCTGCGGCAGGACTATCTGGACCGGCTGCCGGATTTGCAGGTGATCAGCTCTAACGGCGTAGGCTATGACGCGATTGATACGGATGCCGCCGTGGCCCGCGGTGTTCTTGTGACCCATACACCGGACGTTCTGAATGCGGAGGTGGCAACCACGGCCCTGATGCTGCTGATCGCCTGCTATCGCAACTTCCCGGCGGAAATGGAAAACGTGCGCTCTGGCCGTTGGGCGGTTGACGGAAACCTGCCGTTGGCCCGGTCGGTGGACAACCGTACCATCGGGATCATTGGCCTGGGCCGGATCGGACAGACAATTGCGGACAAGCTGGCCCCGTTCAACCCAACGATCCTCTATCACGGGCGGTCAAGGAAGGACGTGCCTTATCGGTTCTGCCCCGATCTGGTGGAGATGGCCCTCGAAGCGGACGCCATCATTGCTATCACGCCAGGTGGGGCGTCAACGCACCATCTGGTTAATGCCGAAGTGTTACGGGCACTTGGGCCGGAAGGTGTGCTGGTCAATGTGGGGCGTGGATCTGTTGTGGATGAGGCGGCTCTGATCGCAGCATTGAAGGATGGAGAACTGGGGGCGGCGGGCCTCGATGTCTTTGAAGAGGAGCCCCACATCCCGCAGGCCCTGCGCGAGATGCCTAATTTGGTGATGACGCCCCATATTGGTTCCGCCACCGTTGAGACGCGCGCGGCCATGGGAAAACTGGCCGTGGATAATGTGCTGCAGCATCTCGGTGAGGGGACCGTACTTACCCCGGTGCCCGAGGTACGTGGATTACTTTGATGTTCTGACTTTGGTTCGAACGCCTTGTGGCGTCCGACCGACTGGGGGAGGCTTTGCCTCTCAATGGGCCCTGAATCTCAATTTAAAAACAGTGAGTTGAGAGCGTGTTCGCCTTGAACCCCACTTAAGCCCCACCAATGAGAATTGTTGCCTAGCTGCAACGGCCTTGCAATACTATGTTTAGGGTTGATCTTCGCAGGAAGCGGGCTTTGGAGAGTTGCAAAACACTGCGAAGTCCGTGCTAGGAGATCGATGATGTCCATCAGGAGCACGTAGTCATGCCTCATCCGGTAGATGTCCACGTCGGCAAAAGAGTGAAGCAAATGCGGACCCTTCGAGGAATGTCACAAGCCGATCTAGGGCGTGAACTAGACCTCAGGTTTGATCAAATACAAAAATACGAAACTGGCTCGAACAGGATTGCCGCGAGCCGGATGTATGCGATCGCCGCTGCTCTTGGTGTCCCTAAGGACTACTTCTTTGCCGGGCTAGACAGTCCAGTCAAGAAACCTCAAGGGGCAGACGCCGATATCAGACCTCCTGATGGTGAAAAAGCAATTCGACAGATCAGAATGGATCTAGGAAGTGTGTACCCAGAGTTACAGGATCGCATCTCGTACCTAGTAAAGCTGGTTCTTGAAGAACGCGCGAGGTTCGCACTATTGCCAATACCGAATGAAGTTGAGGCGCTTGAGGAACATCGACGGGAAGACGAGTTCCTTCGTACGATTGAGGCGGGTTTGATTTCAATCCGCCAAGAGTTGCCACCGCTAGCCTCAACCGAAATATCGGAAGCTGAAGCGATGCAGATCAAGGATCAACTAGTTAAGGTCGCAAAACTAACAAATCAGGCAGTTAGGTATCTAGACGATGACAAAGGTACGTACGGTGGCCTGTACAAAATCGGAATTATCGCCGGAGTGGCGGGGTTGTTTAGTATAATTCCTGGCGTGAATTTTTTGTCAGGGGCGATAATTCCAACAACGGTCTTGTGCGCGCGCTCGGTCGCGGACAAGTTAGGCGACAGTCAATAGGTTTGGGTAGTTTCTAACTATCGGAAAAACCTCTCATTCATTGCCTGAGGCCAATGTCTGCTTCGGGCTGATTCTGTGGAAAAACAACGTGTTGCGGGTGCAGAATGTGAAGCGCTGAACGGCACGAGCGCGCCTTTCTGGTCAGGCCTTTCGCGGATGCTGCGGTGCAGGAAAGATCTTCGCCAGTTTGCGGAGGTTCTGGGCGGTGGCGGCGAGGAGGAACTCGTCCTTGGCCCCGCACGGGCCGCGTAATCGGAGCCTTCCCAGACCGAGAATGCGCTTTAGGTGCGCGAAGAGCATCTCGACCTTCTTTCTGAGCTTCACCGATACCTTGTATTGGGCCGTCTTCGCGATGGTACGGGCGACATCCCGGGCGTCCTCATGTTCTTCGCGAGTGATCTTGCGGGCATCAGCTTTCGGACAGCACTTGGGCTTGGACGGACATGCCTGGCAGGTGTGCTTCAGCGCTTGGTATTTGGCGACACCCTTTCTTGTCGGCCCGCGGTTGGGGTCGGAGTAGTTCCGGCGGAACTGCTTCAGAGCCTCACCTTCGGGGCAGATGTATTGGTTGTTCTCGGCATCCCATTCGAAGTCGGCGCGGGACCAGGTGCCGTCGGTGCGCCCCGCTTTGTCGATGACCGGGATGTGCGGCGCAATGTTGCGGTCAACCAGCCAGCCCAGCATCGGGCCAGAACCATAAGCCGTATCGGCGATCAGGCGTTCGGGACGCAAGTCGAACTTGGCCTTCACCCGATCCAGCATGGTTTTGGTCGATCCGACCTCAGCCTGCCGGATCGACCGCGTCGCCTCAACATCGAGGATGACGCCGTTGTCTGTATCGATGAGGTAGTTGTCAGAATAGCTAAAGAATGCAGGACCTTTGCGCGCTGCCGTCCACTGGCTGGCCGGGTCAGAGAAGGACGTGAACTTTGGCTGCACTGGTGTTGCAGCACCGAAGGCGGCCTCATCAAGTGTGTCGAGATACTCCTTCACAGCGCGCGGTGCCGCACCTTTGTCGATCCGAGCGGCGTCCCATTCGCCTTTCGGTGCTGAGTACTGCTTGTTCGCATCCGCTTCGATCAAGCTGGCATCAACGGCCATGCGCTGGCCACTGACCAAGCCCTCTTCAATACAGCGACCGACGGTCGTCTCAAATAAGTGGCGCAGCAGCTCACTCTCACGGAAACGGCCATGACGGTTCTTTGAAAAAGTTGAGTGATCCGGAATACGGTCCGTCAGATCGAGCCGACAGAACCACCGGTAGGCCAGGTTCAAATGCACCTCTTCGCAAAGCCGCCTCTCGGACCGTATGCCAAAGCAATATCCGACAAGCAGCATCCGGATTAGCAACTCAGGATCGACCGAAGGACGGCCCGTGTGGCTGTAGAAGTCTGACAGATGTGCGCGGATACTGGTCAGATCGACGAAGCGATCAATCGACCTCAGCAAATGATTTTGCGGGACATGATCCTCAAGCGAGAACTCGTAGAACAGCGCCGCCTGCGCTTCTTGCCTCGGTCCCATCATCGCCAATCCCTCCCTACAGGACGAATTGAATCAGCGACTTACCCCTCGATCAACCCAGAGTTTTTCAACGAAATACGCTGTGAGCAGTCGGCACGTCCACCACAACGGCTGTGACAACTTGACCGGCGTCAAATGGATCGTGCGTCAATAGTCGACTTCCACGATGACATCGGACATGGCCACAGGTGAGCGGATTTCAAACCCATAATCTGTGCGACGGGTATCGACACCAGCAGCATTCACCCGAATTCTTGCGGGGTTCTGGATTGTGGGTGCCTTCGGAATCCGTGTCCAAGTATTTGCCAAAAGGTTTGGCAGCATCACGACTTCGATGGGATAGGACGTAGCCTCATGCAGCGAAACCCACGAGCGTCTATTGTCATTCCATGTCGGCATCGGGATTTCCTTCTTGCATATTGAGCGGGGTCAACATGTTATCACCGCCTTTGATCGCTGGCATATTCTCTTTCGCGCGGACTTCGTTACGGGTCAGGATGCCGTTCTGCACCGCCGTGCCATAGGCTTCGAAACGCGCCGCCAGATCACCACGGGTCAGGCTATCGAAGTTGTGTTCAATGTAGCTACGTGGGCGCGCGCTGGGGGGCAGTAGAGCGGCGTTCATGGCGGTTTCCATGCGTCGCGCCATTGGAGCCAAACACTTGCTCACAAGCGCCCGGTTCTCGCCTTCCACGTTGCTGTAAGTTGCGTGGTCGGGAATGCCAATTGCGGTAGGGGGAACGCCGAAGATTCGAGCAATGGCCAGATCACTCAGCTTGCGGGACTCCAAAAATTCCGCATCGCGGCTGTTGAAGGCTAACGGCTTCCATTCTGCCCCGCCATCCAGGACAAGAACGCCATCTTGGGCGCTGGTATCTGAGGCCTTTTTCTCCAGAGCATCCAGAGCCGCGCCCTTGCCATCGTCAGAGATCGGATTTGGAAAGCTGAGAACGCCAGAGGGGCGGAAACCAGCTTTTGCATGGCCGTAAGCCGCTTCATGCTGCGCAACAGACTGATTGAACGCCGCGCGGGCGACAGTTATAGGCGACGAGCCGTATATCCCGTCCGAGTCCATGCGGTGCCGGATATGCAGCATGTCATCCTGCGAAAGCGTTTCCGGTTGACCAGTGGTGTTGCGCAAATGATAGCGCAGCCGACCAGTGGTCAATTTCTTTACAGTCACGTTTTGAGGCGCGAGAGGTTCAAGCGCTTCCACCTGACCTTTGCCTGACCACGTGATGCGGGCGTAACCGTTGCCAGAGATCAGCACCGACGCAGCAACGTATTCGCGGCACTCAAACGAGGTGACTGACTCCGACGCCATGTCAGACAGAACGCGGGATAAAGGGTGCGAGGTCTGTCGTTCCCGGCCCCCGTCCGCCGTTCGGGCAAAGAGGTGCAGCGGCATAGACGCGAGGGTCTGAGCAACCAGTTGAACGCAAGCATATGCTACGGGGAGTCCCGCTGCCGTATCCCGGTCAACATCCGCCTGCCATGAACCACTACGCAGCCCGAAAAACTCCGCCAAATAGGGGTCGCTAGACTTGATCGTCTGCGAGGGCGCTGCGCGGCGCAGGAGGCGGTCCCACAGGCTCACAAGCACTCCCCCGTCAGGATACGCAGGCGACGCTGTACGGCCGCGAGAGCGGGGCGTGTGGAGAGTTTGGTGCGGGCCTCTACCGTCGTGCCTGAGTAGGCCGGGAAAGCGCTCACAATGCTGATTTCAAACAGATCAACCGCGCGAATTTCGCGCACGTCTTCTAGGTATTCATCATCCGTCACGTGGAAGCCAAAGGACATGCCGCCCAGATCGCCCCGCGTCGCCATTTCCAGTAGATCGCGACCGCGTGACGTATTGGGAGTCCGCAACTCAAACGCCAGCCCGTGGGAGTCTTCGCGCAACGTGAGAGTGCCTGACTTGGTACGGCCAAGGACTTTAGCCGGGTCGTGATCAGCCAATGCCAACACGTCGCCACCAGCCCGCAAAGTATCCGCAAAGGCCCCCGCCCGGATCACTTCCCGCTGGCCTGCGAAATTGGTTTCCTGGCCGAACACGGCGGCATAGCCTGACAATTTCGTCTTGCCGTCAGATCGCAGTTCAACAGGGACTGAGCGCTTTTCAAGGGTCACGAGTAGGCCTTTCGAAGGGGCGCAATCAGAGCCGACACTGCGAAGGCGTTTTCGCGTGTTGGGGTCTGATTGGCGGCGTTGCGAACGTCATAAAAATCTGAGACCAACATCAGGGTGCAGGTATCGACAATGGCCTGAGCGTCGGGCGCGTCGATAGGCACGGACAAGCGGCACAGGTAGTCCCGTGCCGCGTCAACGTGGCGCTGAATCAACGCGTCATCGTGGTCATGCTCCACCAACAGATGCGCCTTTGCGTCGGCCAAGGTGATCATTAGAGCGCCCGCAAAGTGTAGCGGATCGCCTCGCTATGGCGCGTCAGAAAATCGCAATCCAAAAACGCTTGCAAAAGCAGGCCACCCTTGGACGAAACCCTTGAGTCATAAGGGTTCTGCAAAATGTCGATGCCACTCCAGAACGCAAGATAGCAGTTGCTCCACGCGCCGTAGAAGATCGGCGTTTCGTCATTGCCGCCGCCCTGATCCTGAGGGACTTGGGTGCTGGTCGTGAAAGGTCGCCCGTGCCACATCCAGCCCGTGGGCAAAGGATGCCCGGTGCTGTCGCGGCTGATCCGGGACTCATGGGATACGGCGGGGTGGGTCAAAAATGACGCCTCGTGGTAAACGTCATCGATTTCGAGCGACTTGATCAGGTTAGAAGTATCCTGCCCAATGTCAGCGCCCAAAGACGGCACCGCCTGCACCAGCGGGTCATTCAACAGGCCCGTGGGCTTGTCCACGCCATCACCAGAGATCGCGGCGAAATCCAGCGCTTGGCTTAGTACATAGGCGAGGTCGTTTTGAAGGATACGGTCAACGGCTTCATTGGCTTGAATGCGCAGCTTGCGGCTCATTTCCATTTGACCGGAAACGGTCTTTGGCGACATGCCCTTTTTCTCAAACTTCGCATCGCTGGACGTGGTGTCAGTAGGCTCCGCAACCCAATGCGCTGTTCCACCTTCGATCAAGCGCGGCATATCCAGATCGCCAGCCAGGTTTTGAAGGATTTGCACCCCAAGCTGGGCCATGCGCAGGGGCGCGCGGCGACGGTCGGTCATGCTGGTCAGGTTGGTTGCGACAAGGTTTGAGCCTTGCGCCGGGGCCTGAGTGGTCACGGCCCGTTGCTCAGAACCAAGCACAAGAGCGGTCGGAATCAACGTACCACGCGCACCGCCCCGTTGCTCAGAAAGGTGATCATGCCATTCCCGTTCCAGCCCAGTCAAAGAGCCACCGCCAACGCCTTCATTCAAAGCCTTGGCAATCGAGTAGCCGCGCAACTCAGGGCCATCAGCGCGGCGTTCTGGCGTCTCTGCCGGCGTGTCGAAGGCGTCCAAACGGGCGATGCGGTCCAGCTGCGCACCGATCGCGCGGGCTTCAGATTCCAGAGTATCGAAATGCTTGGTTTCGTCCGGAGTCAGATCGCGCTTTTCAGTTTCAGCAGTTTCAGAAAGGGCGCGCATTTGGCCGACCAGATCGGCGCGGCGCGACAATAGGTCGGGCTTGTTGGGCATAGTGTCCATCCATGGGAAAAGGCGTCGCCATCACGGCGGGCCGGGTTAGAGGGGTTGGCGGGGGCAGAAAGGATCGACGCCCCCGCCTGCGAGAAACGCGCGCCTACGCTTTCCCCCGCACATCCAAAGCGCCCAAGGCAACTGCAGATCACATCGGCTCTTTTGGAATGTTCGATGATCATTTTGAGAAAATCTCTATTGGCGCAAACGAAGGATAACACATTCAAACTAAACAACAAAGTTAATCAAAATGAGCTACAAATAACGTGCGAGTGCTGCGGGGATCGCAGCGGGCTTGAACGCCTCCGCAACGCTCATGGCCATGGCGAGCGCCACCATGCCGTCGATCTTGCCAGCACTCTTGGGTTTATGCAGTTTCCGCGCCCCGGTCGGGTCAGGAACGGTTACGGCATTTGCGGCACACATTGTCAGGATAGGATTTGCGCCATGCCGCAATTTCGCCCCGGCAACGGCGCGCTCTACCAAATCACACGCGGGCGACATGCTCTTGAAACCCTGACCAATCGGTTCAAGGCGAACGTCACAATTCATCCGGTCGAGTTCGCGCCGCAGATTTTCGATACCCCAGCGGTCATACCCCAAGGCCCGTAGGTCGCAGGATTGCTGAACCTCTTTGATCGCATGGGCCACAAAGCCTGGGTCAATTGTCTTGCCAGGGCAGAGCGTCAAAAACCCTTCGCCGGCCCATTGCTTCCACGGCACACGGTCAGCCTGAGACTTTGCAAGGATACCTTTCTGAGGAAGAAAGAAACGACAATGAACGTCAAACAGCGGGCCCTCGGGCGCGACAAAAACCAGAGCGGTAAGGTCCCGGTTCCACGACAGATCAAGCCCGCCACTCAGCCCCGTTGATAAACCGGGCTTCGTGCGCGACCCTCAAATTGAGCGTCAAATTCAGAAACGCGGGTTCCTGGCTGGGCGAACCCTTGGCCTCACGGGCTTGGTTGGCAACGTCGTCAAAGTTCCGAAAATCCCCAAGCGCGGGGATGGCCCTGGCCCAAGTTTCAGGCAAGTACGGATCATCATTTGATGAAGCGCCATAGTGAGTCAGATGAAGTCGGGGTCTTCAATGTCACCAGCTTTGACTCGCTTCCCATAATCGACAAGCCGCGACATGGGGGCCTGATCGTCAGCCGCTTCGGTTGAGATCACCAACAGCAGAGGGTTGTCATAGGCCCCTTGCGAGGTTGCCAGCGATTCATAAAGTTCCGGGTTCTTGGTCTGCCCGTATTCATCCACCACCGCGAAGTGAGTGGACAGGCCATGCGCGGATTTGGCGTCGGACGAGAGCGCCTTGTAGATCGTGCCTTTGCCATCGCCATCCAGCACGGTGATAGACTTGTGAAAGGCAACAACATTGGTACGCACAGCAAATTCAGGAACAGCTTCGATAATCGCCCGCATTTCGTCAAAGATCAGCGCAGCTTGGGCGCGGTCGTTGGCGGCAGACACAACTTGTCCGCGCGGCTGGTGAAGTGGTCCGAGGGCTGCGGCCAAGCACAACCCAGACGCGCGCCGACTTTTGCCACATTTTCGGGGGAGGCTCACCACTGCCTTCCGCACAGGCCGCTTGCCATCTGCATTTTCCGTAAAAACTTCGCGGATGATTGCTCTTGCCACGGTCGGCATTTGAACCGCCGCCCAGCATGTTTTCCCGAAGTGATCGGCAGGAAATTCAGGAAGGCAATCACTTGATCAGCCGCGGATAAGCCTTTGCGATTCCACGGGAAACGCTTACGCAGCTTGGGCGCATCCTGATCCACTTTGGCTTTGGGTTTCGCACCCGGTCCGCGCAGGCCCATTACTCAGAACCTTTGCGGTACGTCTTCTCCGAAAGAGAAAATAACTCACCGCGCAGGGGAGCCGCTGGTGAACTTCCGGGCAATCCCGGTGATTCAACACCCCCTCCCTCGACCTCAGAGGGCGAGTGCCAAGGGTGGCTGGGGTCAACAGGTCGGCCAGAAGGGTCAACGCCTGCGAAGCAATGCACGCGTCCGGCGACCTCTGATCCGGATTTGCGCTGATGGCAGGTGTGGCACAAGCTGGCCAACTGGCAGAGTGGCGGCAAAGGCGGGCCACCTGCGCGAACCGGGATGATATGGTCAACCACCTTCGCAGGTCGCGTGATGCCACAAGCTAGGCAATGCTCACACAGGGGAGACGCTGCTCGCTTGGCCGCGCGCAGCTTGTGCCATGCCGGGGAGTCGTAGAGCCTTACCACAACGACGTCACCAGCGTGATCAGCGACGCGCAAAAGACGACCTCAAAGTGGTCTTCGTAGAGTGCATGAGCCATCGGATTCTCCATCAATGGGCATAGGGCGCTTCACATCGCGTGCTCGCCTAAGTCTAACCATCAGAAGCGCGTCTGGTAAGTCAGCATTGCAATAGTTAGGATTTCTCGGTTCAAGCGAGCCCATTCAAACAAGGGTGTATGCGCACTCTTCTGCTAACTGGCAGCAGCCCTCCATGGACGGCGCCGTCACTCCCAGCCCTTGCCTTCAAGAAATATGAGCAGTTGGATTTAGGCTGCAGAAAGCTTGGTTATCGCCTGATCTGTAGTGGATCAGTGTTCGTTACCGATCTGGCTTCATTCAGGTTTGCCTAGATCGGGCCCACAGAGCCGCGAAGCCATTCTTCATAGGCAAACTCGTAGGTTGCATGTGGGTCATACTCATCTTCAAGTTCTGACAGGTCAATCCAGTGTTCTGGGTATTGCGCGCGCTCAGGAAGCAATGTTTGTCCTTTACCAGCTATGATCCCAAAAGCCCGGTCAAATTGAGACTGCTGCCAGTTTCTTACACCTGTGAAGTCCACACCGAATAGTCCCGCGTAGTGGAAGGAAGTGTTGTTTAAATAGGCATTTTTGAAACAACATCCGGTGATTGACCTACGGGAGAAATTACAATCAACAATCATAGAGTCCGTGAAGTCTATGAAGCTCGTATCTTTGGCCAAGAAGTAGATATTTCTCAAATAGGCGGACCTGAACGAAGCCTCGGCGATAATCGTTTTCTGTGAGAACTTCACACCCTTAAGGTCAGCTTAGTCGAATGTGCAACATTCAAGGTCCGCACCAGAGAAGTCGCAGCCAAGCCTAGCTTTGGCGCTCTTTAGATTGGAAAAGCCCAGATCGGCGTTGACCCAGCTTGATCCCTCCAAAACAACTCCTTCAAGATTGGACTGCCTCGCATGTAGCCCGTCAAAGTTGGCATTAGAAAAATCAGGGCCGAACACACGAGCGTCACTGGAACCCCAAGCTTCCCACAAGCCCTTCGAATTCGATATCACATTGACGGCTGCCTGAATGTCTTCGCGAACTCTTGTCCCTTTCTCTGGGGGGTTTGACGCTGATACTTGCAGCCGAGCATTCTCACGGACATACGTCGTTAAGATCCCGAGTATGTGGTCGAAATCACGAACACTGTCGCGTGCAATTCGCTCAAGCGATAGAATCGCGCCAACGCGCACTTCTATGTTCGGTCGTGTTTGCTCGTATTGTTCCCGATCAATCAGTGGCTCGCCATCCGGTCTTTGCGCCGCGATAGGGTTTCCATCTTTGTCCCTTTCCCAATCATCGTCCTTTTCTTTGCTTTTTTGTATCGTTGCTCGTAACTGCCCAGGTTGTCGGTGGCGTTTTTCGGCTGCGTCAAATCGACTCGGGGGAGCACATTCCGGTTTTCTGATTGAGGATTTCATGAGTCGATCAGGGCATGTCTGGCGAACCCACCCATACCAGCGGACTTGCTGAACTCTCGAAGTCCCAACTGATTGAATTGATCGAAACGCAGCGTGAGACGATTGCGTATCTTGTCGAGGAGAACCGGCGACAGGCAGAGATGATCGTTGTGCTTGAGCAGCGGATTGAGGGGCTTGAGCGTCGCCTTGCGTTGAACAGCCGGAACAGCAGCAAGCCTCCGTCGAGTGACAGCCCTGCGAAGCCGACGGCGAAGGGCAGGAAGGATCAGCGCGGGCAACTGGATCGCAAGCCCGGCGGTCAGCCGGGGCACAAGGGCACGACCCTGGAGCAGACGGACACCCCCGACGAGGTTGTCGACCATCATCCACAAGCCTGTCCCGACTGCGATCATGATCTGACGCAATGCCCCTCGCAGGGGTTTGCAGCCCGGCAGGTGTTCGACCTGCCGCCGCCGCCACCCCTCACGATCACTGAGCACCGGGCTCATAAGTGCACATGCCCGAACTGCGGAAAGCACGTGCGCGGCACGTTCCCGGAAGGGGTCAGGGCACCGGTTCAGTACGGCAATCATATTGCGGCCATGGCGAGCTATCTTCAGACGTACCATTGCATTCCCGATGACCGTCTGTCGCAGGTCTTTCGTGACCTGTTCGGCGTGCGCATTTCCGCCGCCACACTGGCGCGGCTGATTGCGAAGGTGGCGGAGGGCATGCTGTCTTTTGCAGACGCTGTACGTGACGCCTTGTGCGGTGTGCAGGTGGCGGTGAAACATCTGGATGAAACAGGTCTGCGGGTTGAAGGCCGAAACCGGTGGCAGCATGTCATCTGCTCATTGACCCTGAGCCATTTCCGGATGGGGGCGGGCAGAGGCGATCTGCTGTCCGGCGTATCGGGGATTGCGGTGCATGACAACTGGGCATCCTACGCCAGGATGGAGGAGGTCGTGCACGGCCTTTGCAATGCCCATCACATGCGCGAGTTGCAGGCGCTCGTCGATATCGAAAAGGAAGCATGGGCTGCGATGATGCAGACTATCCTGCTGGACGCGAAAAGGGCGGCCGCCAGCGCCCGGGCAAACGGTCGGGATCATGTCGCGGCGCATGTGGTCAAGGCCATCGATGAGCGCTACGACACCTGCATCGCGCAGGGGCTGTCGTTACATGAAAACCAGCCACCGCTGAAACCCGCACTGCCCGGCAAATCCCCCCGAGGACGACCAAAACGGCGAACCGGACACAATCTCGTGCTGCGATTGCGTGACCGCAAGGCCGATGTCCTGCGCTTCCTTACCGACTTGCAGGTTCCCTTCACAAATAACGAGGCCGAGAGGGATCTGAGAATGGGCAAGGTCCGTATCAAGGTCTCGGGATGCTTCCGCACACTGACCGGCGCGGAAAACTTCTGCACCCTCAGAACCGTGATCGAAACGGCACGCAAACAGGGCTGGTCAATAATCGAAACACTCCAGAAAACCGCCGATCAACTCATCCAGAAACTCGAACCGACCTGACAAAATCAAGCGTCTGAAACGCCCCAGAGACAACCTGAATAGTTACCGTTGCTCTTCGAAGATTACCTTCACTGTTTTTTCTGTACCGAGGCCTTGAACTGCTTTGTTGATACGATCAGTGATCTGAGCTTGTTCGGCTGTAAATGAGTTTTTCTGAGCCACAATGGAGCGCCAAACAACTAGGGGAAGGCCAACAATTGCGGCGACCACTAGCCCCAAGTTCCTTACGGCTGCTCCGGTCTGGTCAACGGAATATGGCCCGATGCCAAGCAATGTGCTGAGCAATAACCCGAAACTGACAGCGAATGTTGTTACCAACCCAATAGTAACAAGGGCCAACAAAAAAACCGACCAATGAACCGAGGAATTTGAGCTCTGTGTAGTGGATTTTCGACTTGAAGCCGATCCAGTCTAAAAGGTCTCTCATCTGCGGATCGGCCTCCAAACTCGGAAAAAACTGGCTGTGACTGGAAGGTGTCTCTAGCACAATCGCTTGTTTGCGGCGAGGGACGGTTGGTGGGACCACAGGGCTATCGCTTTTGAGATTTGGTCGCGGTTCTGATGAGTTCGAGCATGAATGTATCCTGCCATCCGGCGCGTTTCAGCTTTCCTCGCATTGATCCTTTTGACGGTTCGGAGCGGGCGAGGTTGAGAGCGATGCGCCGTAGGATAGAGAGATTTTCGGGTCCGTTGTCTTTTCTGTTGCGCGCGGCGTCCTCGTTCATGGAGACGTCGAGCACCCAGTGAAGGCTGTTCTCGATACTCCAATGGGCGCGGGTGATGGACAGGAAACGCTCGGGAGAGAGCGGCGCGCTGATGAGGAAGTAGCGAGTTTGGCATGAGGTTTTATCGCCGACTTCGCGGGTGGCGACGACCTTTCCGATGGCCCTGAGCCCGGGCCAGTGATGCCGCTCGTCGAGCCAGGCAACGTCATGCGAGATCAACGCCTTGCGCGTCTCCAGTCGACCGTGTCCTGCGTCAACATTCTGATAAGTTTCACAGTTTTCGACATTTCCAGGATCATCCAGCCAGAGTGCCACATCCTCGTGCAGCGTCTCCTGATTGCGTTTCAGCGCCAGAACATAATCACCGCCAGCCTGCGTTACCGTCTCGGCTGTAGTGCGCTGCGTGTGCATAGCGTCCGCCGTCACAATCCGCCCCTTCAACGACAGCATGTTCAACAGCGCGGGCAGCGCCGTAATCTCGTTGGATTTTTCGTCAACAGCGACCTGCCCGAGTACGAGCCTGGCCTCAGCCGCAAAAGCCTGCACGAGGTGTAACGCCGACTGCTTCTTCGCCCTGTCGAAGGAGCGCCGCAACGACTTGCCATCAACCGCAATCACCTCGCCCAACTGGTCAGCGAACCCCTCTGTCAGGCGAAGCATCACTGACTGAAACGTGCCAGGATCGAGGGCGTTGAACAGGTCAGAGAACGCATCGTGGCTCGGTATTCCGTGCTTCAGTGTCATGAATGTGCGCAAAAACGGCTCTTTCGTCGTGCCAAATAGCGCCATGTCGCAGCAACCCTCGCCGCCACACATGGTCGACAACAGGCCGATCATAAGCATCTCATGAAGATCATGCCGTGTAGCGTTGCTCGTACGAGGGTCTTCAACGCCCTCAAAAATATGAGAAAAATCTTCCATCGCGGTCGCATCCTTTACTAATGACGCAATCCGTATGAATCCAATCAGACGTGATGCATAGTCAATATTTCAAAAGCGATTCCCCTGGGTGGGACCATCCAAAGAATCTTTGGTTAGGCTCACATGGGTCATGACAGTTCCTTCGCAAAACATTCACAAGGCGGATGGCCGAAGGCGAGCCCGCCGCACATAACAGGGTCGTCAAAGGCGGGAAGGTGAGTAAAGCGGAGCGAGGTCAAGAACTTGACCGGACCAAAGCAAAATTCGGGGAGTTCGCGGTTTTGGGCGTAGTCCTGCATTGCAAGATTCAGCAGTGCCGGACAGGTCAGGTATGGAAATTTCTGAAATTCGCCCCGGCAGATCAGGCGGTAAAACTTCCACGCCTCTTCACGTCGCTGTTTGGCGTAGTGGCGCGGTTAGTCTCGCCAGCAGGCTGCAAAGTGTTTTGCGATGTTCGCGTCAGACAAAGCGTCAAGCATATTTGGGCCTTTCGAAGTGCCGGATGCGGGCTACGCCCGATCCTTGTGTTCTGCGGCGGGCCGCTTCGCGTCCGCCTTGGTTGTTTGTTTTTTTTGTGGTGCCGGGTGGACAGTTGGCAGTCGTAGCGCGCCAGCTTGGGCGGAGCGCATGTGGCAGCCGTATGTATTGGGTGACACGCCAACAAAATCAGTGCGTTACGGGGTGCCGAAACAGGCCACCTGTCACCCTAAGCGGTGTCACCCTAGCGGATTGCCTCCAAAACCTGGAAATACAGGCGCATATCGGCGGCGTGAACCAAGCCTTTGCCGTTTCGGTTCGAATAGGTTCCAACCCGGCGTAGAAGGCCCTCAGCTTCCAGAATCCGCTTGGCCCTTTGTACTGACCGGATCGTGCAGGGTGGGCGAAGTTCGCGGGCAATACGGGCATTGCTGACAAAGACGTCAGAGCCGTCAGGACGGGCATATTCCAGCATTTTTTCTAGTACTTTCATTGTGACCGGGGACTCGGTTAAGCGCTTCAGGTTTTCGTTCATTTTGAGTTGCGAACCCGACTTCATTGACTTACGATTGGGGAGCGGCGGAGGGACGGTCGGATAGCTTCTGGGGGTCGCCTAACCGCGTACTATTGCCCCGCGATCCACCCGGTTGAGCGGGGCTTTTTCTTGGTTAGGATTTGCGAAATCCCGCCGCCTGCTTCAGCCCGCTTCTGCATGTGCTCGATCACATGGGGCAGATGCCATAACCGCTTGCGGCCAGCCCGCATTGGGATCGGTAGTTGGCCGTTTCGCGCCATCATTTCGGCGGTGCGCTTGCTCACGCCGAACGCGTCGGCCAGATCGTTCACGTCTAGTAGCTTGTCGGACATTTTGCCCCTCCTGACACACAAAGTTCTTATTCCTTGTGCGTCACGCCCTTGCGGGCGGTCAGAGAAGACGCGCTATGACCCTGGCTTCAAATTGAAAGCTCTGCAAGACCCCTGCACCAAATTGGGGCCTTGCTGATTTCCGTTTTCAATCAATGGGTAAGGGGCGATTCTGTTGCCGCGCAAAAATTATTTGCGATCCGGCGGGGTGCAAGGCTGACAATCTGAGAATCGGTCAAATACGATTCCCACCTGGTTTGAGCATCCTTTTTCTGATCCACCAACCGGGCGAAGTTGTACCGCGCCCGCGCCCCTTTTCAGGCTTTTGTGGTCAAGCACCGCATCCACGACTTTGCGCTCTACGGCTCTGGTTTCATCCGCCCACGTCGCGAAACAGGACCGGGCCGAATGCGTGTTTGCCCCCAGCTTGTTCAGCACGTCCCATGCAGCCGATTGTGTGGCAGGCTCTAGCTGGCCGTCGCGGTGGCGGGCGAATACCCATTTGCCGCCGGGAATGCGTTGCTTCAATAGTTTCTCCAGCAAGCGCCTTACCTCTGACGTGATCGGCACAACATGCGGTGCGCGTTGCTGATCCAGCGGCAAATCTTCTTCGCCCTCGATTTTGACCCTTTTCATGAAATTCCTGGGTATGGTCCAGATGTCTGCAACCTCGCCATCAGGCGTGAGTAGATCAGCCCAGCGCGCCGATAGAGCGGGGTTGATCCGGGTTGCGACAACCATGTGCAACTTCGTGGCGATTTCGGCGTCTGAGTTTTCAGGAAGGGCGGCGTAGATCGCAGGTGCCTCTTGCCAATCAATGCGGGCGTGGGTTCCCTTTTGGTATATCGTTTTGCCCATTTCGTCTTTGAAGTCGGGCACGAGCAAACGGTCTACTTTCAGGCCCCTGCGACGGCCCCAGTTGATCAAGCCTTGAAGGGTGCCAAGCACTGACTCCAACGTTTTGAATTGAACGTGCCACATGTCGCCATATGCATTGATCAGATCATCAATGGTCAGGTCTTCAAGAACCAGATTGCCCAGCTTGCAGCCTACGTGGTTCCACGCCCGGTTGTTGTAGTGATCCCGCAATTTCTGAGTGCTGCTGTTCTGCGCCCGCGCGGCAAGAAACAGGGGCAGGGCTTCACTGACTATCATTCCCTCAGATGCGACAAGCCGGGTTTCAGGGCCTGCTCCACGCTTGGCGGTGTCTATGCCCTTCCGGGCCTTTGCGCGGGCCTCTGTGGCCGCTTCCCGTGCCTGTTTGAGTGATACCGCAGGATAGGTGCCAAGTCCCGCGTCACGCCTCTTGCCGTTGACGCTATATCGGACTTCCCAGCGGCCCGTGCCGTCGCCCTTGGCGATGAACCTCAGACCTTGGCCGTCGGAGTGCTTTCCCTTTGGCAGTCCCGCGATGCTCTTGTGATGTAGCATGTCATTTCCTTTCCTCTAACCCCACCCGAACCCCACAAGGGCTGGATGCATAAAACATGCAGAGGAAGTGCGAGAACGTGCGGAAAGCCAAGAAAAGAAAGGGTGCTAGGCTCATTTTGCAATTACCTTGCAAACACGCTGCACGATGGAATTAGAGGCTTTGCCTCCCCCAGACCCCCTCCAGAGTATTTTGGCATAAAGAGGGAGGGCTTCAGCGGCCCATCCAACCGCCGTCGACGACAAGGACTTCTCCGTTGACATAATCAGAGGCCGGTGAGGCGAGGAAGATGGCGGGGCCGCCGAAGTCTTCCGGTGTGCCCCAGCGCCCTTGCGGGATGCGTTCTAGGATGGACTTGGAGCGGTCGGGATCATTGCGCAGAGCTTCGGTATTGTCTGTGGCGATGTAACCGGGCGCGATGGCATTGACGTTCACGCCTTTGCCTGCCCATTCGTTGGCAAGTGCCTTGGTCAGCTGGCCGATACCGCCCTTAGATGCTGCATACCCCGGCACCGTGATCCCCCCCTGGAAGGTGAGCAAGGAAGCGGTGAAAATGATCTTGCCGGAGCCGCGCGCGATCATGTGCTTGCCGATCTCCCGACTGAGCACGAACTGGGCGGAAAGGTTCACTTCGATCACCTCGTCCCACCAGTCGTCGGGGTGTTCGGCGGCAGGTTTGCGTTTGATGGTGCCTGCGTTGTTGATGAGGATATCTGGTGTCTGGCCTGCGTCTTCCAGCCCTTGAGCAAGGGCACGCACCGCCGCGCGGTCGGAGAAGTCGCACTGATGGCCGGTGAATGTGCGGCCCATGGCAGTGATGGATTGTTCCACTTCGCTGCCCGGCTCCAGGGTTGCGGAGACACCGATGATGTCGGCCCCGGCACTGGCCAAAGCCTCTGCCATGCCGCGCCCGATGCCGCGTTTGGCGCCTGTCACAAGGGCGGTTTTGCCGGAAAGGTCAAACATGTTCATGGGTCAGCCTGCGATCTTGATGAGAGTTTTGAGGGCCGTTGGCGAGCTGTCGAGCGCTTCAAACGCGGCTTGTATCTCGGCCAGGGGGGCGACATCGGTGATCACCGTGTCCGCATCCACACCGCCCGAGGCTACAATCTCAATTGCCTTTTCATAGTCCTCGGGTTCGTACACCCGTGCGCCAATGAGCTTGAGCTCGCGCCAAAAGAACTGGAACAGATCAATTGCAGGTTTCTGCGCATGGATCGCGACCATCACGATCCGCGCGCGCGTCGCTGCCACGGCTGTCATGGCGTCCACGCCCGGTTGGGTGCCTGAGACTTCGAAGACCACATCAGCCCCCTTGCCACCAGTGCGGGCGTTGATCTCGGCAGGCAGATCCGCCTCGGCGGGGTTGATCGTCTCGAACCCCAGTTTGCGGGCAATTTCCAACCGGTGGGGGTTTACCTCTGACAGCACCACCTTGCCGCCTGCATCTCGCGCAACCATGGCGACCAGAACGCCAATGGGTCCGCCGCCAATCACCACCACATCCTCGCCCGGTTGCAGCTCAGACAGGCGCACATCGTGGCAGGCCACCGCAACCGGTTCGATGAGGGCTGCGTGGTCCATGCGCATGTCTGCGGGCAGTGCGTGCAACGTATGGGCGGGTATCACCCAGATGTCCTGCATCGCGCCATCGGTATCGAGGCCGAGGAACTTGAGGTTATGGCTGATGTGCGGATACCCGGCCTTGCTGGCGGGGCAATCAAGGTCCGGATCCAGCGGGCGCACCACAACCTTCTGACCCGGCTCAAACCCGGTCACGCCCTCGCCCACGGCATCCACATAGCCCGACATCTCGTGCCCGATCACCCGCTCAAAGCCCACGCGCGCATCCATGTTGCCGTGAAAGACGTGCATGTCTGTCCCGCAGATACCGCAGTAGGCGACGCGGACGGCGACCTCGCCAGGGCCGGGGGCCGGCGCTGGGGCGGGTTCCACCGAAAAGGTCTTGTTGCCGCGATAGAAGGCGGCGGTGATCGTGCTGCTCATGAATGCATCTCCTTGTGGGCTGCTTCCAGCTTGGCCCAGTCAAATGTCACGCCGATGCCCGGCACGTCCGGGGCCACGGCCATGTGGTTCTCCACGACCAGCGGCCGGGTTGTGTATTGGTCAATAGGGAAGGAATGCACCTCAAGCCAGCCGGAATTGGGCCGCGCGGACATCAGGCTGACGTGCAGTTCCTGCATGCCATGGCTGCAGACGGGAATGCCGTGCTGCAGCGACAGTTCTGCCACCTGAAGCCAGCCGGTGATGCCGCCGCAGTTGGAGGCATCGGGCTGGATGAAGCTGAGTTTGGCCTGATCGAAAGCATATTCGAATTCGTGGATCGTGTGCAGGTTTTCCCCCATCGCCAGCGGCATGCCCGTTGCCTCCGCGATACGGCCAAAACCCTTGTAGTCATCCGGTATCGTCGGCTCCTCGAACCAGAGCAAATCGTAGGGTTTGAAGGCTTCCGCAGCCGCGATGGCTTGATCCACGCTCAGCGCGTAATTGGCATCCACCATGAAGGCGACATCCGGGCCCACAAGCTCCCGTACAGCGGCGATACGTTCGACGTCCGTGGCGAGCTCCGGCTGCCCGATCTTGATCTTCACCCCATTGAAGCCCGCCGCCAGATACCCACGAATGCTGTCCAAAAGCTTGGGCAGGGGGAAATTGAGGTCGATCCCGCCCGCATAGGCCTTGCAGCGGTCGGAGGCACCGCCGGCCATCTTGACCAGTGACTGCCCCGTCGCCTTGCCCCGCAGGTCCCACAGCGCGATGTCCACCGCTGAGATCGCAAAGGATGCAATCCCGCCCCGCGCGACATAATGCACATGCCATTGCATCGCCTCATACAGCGCCTCGACATCCCCGGCATCCTGCCCGCGCAGAAACGGGGCCAAGTCATGTTCGATCATCGCCGCAATCGCGCGGCCGCCTTTGCCGCCCGTATAGGTGTAGCCAGTGCCTTCTGACCCATCCGCCAGCCGCACCGTTGCAGTGACCAGTTCAAAGTGCGTGTGATCACCATGTTTGGCGTCCGTCAGCACTTCGGCCAGTGGGACATCGAACAAGCGTACCGTCACATCAGCAATTTTGCTCATTTTGGTATCCTGAAAGCGGGGTGAAAAACGTTGCGACTCGCAGTATTACCTGTTTTGGTCTGACCAAACCAGCGCATTCGGCGGGTTCACCCGCCAAATCGCGCGAGGGAGTAGGGCATGAACGAACCTTCATCACAAAATGCGTCGCAACCCCGCGACGGCGCTCGGGCAGCGGACAATCTGTTCCGTGCCTTTGAAGGCATGATACGCGAGGGCGTCCTGAAAGAAGGCGACCCTCTCCCGCCAGAGCGTGAGATTGTGCAGACTTATGGGGTCAGCCGTACGGTGGTGCGCGAAGCGGTGCTGAAGCTCTCGAACAAGGGGTTGGTTGACGCGCGCCCCCGGTTTCGCCCCGTGGTGCGCAAGCCGGACTTCGACGCGGCCATGGATACGGTCGAAAATGTGGTGGGACGGTTGCTGCAGGACCCAGGCGGTGTCTGGAACCTCTTTGAGACGCGCATCATGATTGAGGCGATGTTGGTCCGGCAAGCGGCGACCAACTGTGCGCCGGAGGATCTGGAACGGCTCCGATTGGCTTTGGAGGCGAATGGCGGAGCTGTCGAGGACAGCGAGGCCTTTTATGCCACCGACAAGACCTTTCACTCCATCCTCTACGATATCCCCCGCAATCCACTGCTGCCCGCCATCCAGCGGGCCTATTCCAATTGGCTGGAACCCCAATGGTCCCGCATGCCGCGCTTGCCGGAACGCAATCGGCGCAATCACGCGGCCCATACCGAAATTTACGATGGCATCCGTAGTGGGGACCCGGACCGTGCCGAAAAGGCGTTGCGGCGCCATTTGGCCCAAGCCTGGGAACAGGTCGAAGGCACGTTTGAAATCAGTGAGGTGACCCAATGACAGGCCCCCAAAAGCCCCGGATCGCCTGTATCGGCGAGGTGATGATCGAGCTGATTATGGGCGAGGGTGCCAACGCCACGCTCAACGTTGCGGGGGACACCTACAATACGGCCGTCTACCTGTCCCGATTGCTGGGGCCAGACTGGGGCAGTGTTTCGTACATCACGGCTTTGGGGACGGATGCGTTTTCCGAGCGTGTCATGGCGCATATGGCCTCAGAAGGGATCGAAACCCACCACGTGGAGCGGCGCGAGGACCGCACGGTTGGCCTCTATGCGATTGAGACGGATGCCGCAGGCGAACGCAGCTTTACCTATTGGCGTTCTCAAAGTGCCGCGCGCACGCTCTTTCAAGAGCCTTGCGCAATTGGGACGTCCGTTTTCGAAGACTATGATCTGATCTTTCTCAGCGGCATCACGCTGGCCGTTCTGCCACCAGAGTCGCGGGCGCACCTGATGGATGGCCTCAGGGCCTTTCGCAGCAAAGGGGGGCAGGTGGCCTATGACAGCAATCACCGCCCGCGACTTTGGGAAGACGTCGACACCGCGCGCGAGGTGAATAGGCTCATGTGGGCGCAGACCGATGTCCCCTTGCCCTCAGTGGACGATGAGATGCTGATCCACGGGGACGCAGATGAGACAGCCGCGACCGCACGCCTCCGCGGGTATGGCCTGGCAAGCGGCGCGCTTAAGCGCGGAGAGAAAGGGCCATTAGCGCTCTCCGGCGCGCAAGCGGCCGCGGACTTCCCACCGGCAAACAGCGTGGTTGATACCACAGCCGCAGGCGACAGTTTCAACGCCGGTTTCCTATACCAGCACGCAATCGGCGGCTCTGAGGCAGAGGCACTGAGCACAGGTCACGCCATTGCATCCCAAGTAATTGGTGCAAAAGGCGCAATCGTGCCGGTGTCCTTACCTAACGGTAAGTAGCCCGCGCGGGCGGGTCGCTCGCATGAAAGACTGGAGTTGGGGCTGCAGTGATGCCTCTACACCAAGCAACTGAAGCGTTCACATCCAGCCGCTACTGAGTGTTTTGGTGGGAGAAAAATTGCTCCGGCGGTAGGTGTTTGTGGGATTAAAAAATATCTTAAAATCAATATATTATCATTCATTTATGAAGAAAATGTTGCGGGATGTGTTGCGGGACTGCGCTCATGGTGCAGCGCCTCAGAAAACTGTTTTGAGGACTTTCCTTGTACCAACCACCAAATCATCGATTTCGTCTTTTGTTGGCTCCCGTCCCTTGGCGTGATCACATACATTTCGAATGTCTGCCAAATGCTGAATGAAGCGCCACTGCGGAACCGTTGTCACGTCAGCATCTCTGAGTATTTGGCTCAAATCGGAAATCCCCGGAGTCTTCTTTCGAGAGGTTATTCCGTGCGTGTCGCAAACGAATTGCAGGTGTTTCTCGATAACTACGCCACAGATCGCGCCAGCTGCTCTGTTGAATCCTGCTTGTGCCAGCGCCGCAGCACTCTCGACTTCACTATCAAACAAGTCCGCTTGCAATATTGCGGTCAGGTCCATCAATTTGGAAGATAGTGCCTCTTTTGCAGCAACTACAATACTAAGTTGTTGCCTGAATTCTGGGATTGCTGCGGACTTGTCAACAACCACTTCAGCACCTCCGCGTCTGGTTACTCGCAATCCTTGAAGGTAGTCTCGTATCATATAGTTTTGATAGTCGATTTCTTTCCGAGCTCTAGGGTATTCATAATATGAGGAGAAATCCGACAGTCGATCAGGCATCACCTGTTTGACCACTGCTTGCGCTTTTGAATACCATTTTTGGTATGAACTCTCAAAGTCCGGCAAGTCTTTGATGAATGCGTCGAGCCTGTCTTCATCTTGATCAAAGGCGCCAAGATATGCCTGTCGAAATTGCGTTGGCTGGCATTCAACCAACATTGCCATTTCCAAACGTCCACCTTCTTTTGAAAGCGCGTCCAATTCATCCTCAAATGTCTCTGATTTGGCGGCCATTTTCAACTCTCAAACTTAGGGACGGTAGTTCCTTACTGCAACTTGTTGGCAAGGGACAATAACAAACAGCGCGGTCTGTTTGAGGGTCCAAAAGCCGAATTTGAAGAATGTTGCGGGATTTCCACTGCCCCGCAACATTTAACGCTGTCGAAATTAATAAAGCCCTTTAAGTGCAAATACTTAAAGGGTTTTTCATGGCTCCGGCGGTAGGGATCGAACCTACGACCAATTGATTAACAGTTGTATTTCAGGTGAAAACATAGTTTCACATTTCATCTCAAATATTGTATATATTCCAATAGTTAAAGGCGATATTATGAACATTGCGGAACACTGAAACACCCCCTTACGCATGTGATTTGAGAGACTAAAAAGAGACTAGAATGAAACTTCGACTGACTGATCTTGGCGTCAAAAAGCTCCAACCGGCTGCGACGGGACAGGTAACCCACTGGGACGCAACGACACCTGGGTTTGGTATAAGGTGTTCGGCTAAGTCGAAGTCATGGGTCGTGATGTATGGTCGAAAACGGCAACTCAAGACTCTGGGGAGGTATCCCGACCTCTCCTTGTCAGAGGCCCGCAATCGTGCTCGATCCTTTCTTGCCGCTCACGCTCTATCGCCCGAGACTAAACCAGATCACGACTACCAGACTGTAGTGAACGCTTACCTCGAAGACTGTGAAGGTAGGGTACGACCAAATACCATGAAAGGGTATCGGCTTTACCTGGAGGGCATAGTGTTCACGGGCCCCATTAGCAAGGTTACTCAAGCGCAGGTGATAAAGGCCATCAAGGCCAACACCCCAAGTCCTTCCAGTCAGAACTACGCTTTCACCACCTTCAAAGTCTTCTTCAATTGGGCAGTCAGACGACAGTTTATGGCCCATAACCCCCTTGAGGCCTTAAAGCGGCCACATCGAACTTCGCCCCGTGAGCGGGTGTTAGAAGACGAAGAGTTGAAGACCCTTTTGGGCTACTGTCGATCAGTAGATGACCGTTTCACCCAGATTATTGAGTTCCTGATCTATACGGGCCAAAGGAAGGGCGAAATTGCCAACCTTGAATGGCAGGAAGTGGATGGCAACAGGCTGATCCTTCCTGCCAGCAAGACCAAGAACAAACGTGAGCACACTGTGCCTTTGGGCGGCCATGCTCTCAAATTGCTGCACCGGATCGATGGAGGGGAACGTTTTGTCTTCGGAATGCCTTCGGACGACAAACCATTCAATGGTTTTGGTAAATCCACTAAACGCATGTTGACCGAAACAGGGCTGGCCCATTTCACTCTGCACGATTTGCGACGGACTTTTGCAACCAATCATGCACGGATCGGAACGCCAATTCATGTGACAGAAAAGCTGTTGAACCATGTGTCTGGCACGATCAGCGGCGTTGCCGCTGTATACAATCGGCACTCGTATTTGGAAGAAATGCGCAAGGCCACGCGGGCATATGACGACCACATGGAAAAAATGACAACCCTCAGTTAGATTGCGATCACCTGGAACCGGGAAACCGCAACCAGAGCATCGCGATGCTCCTACACCAAGGAGTTATCGTGATGAGGATACTGTCGAAGAAGGAGCTAAAAGGGCTGGTACTCTACTCCCCACAACACATCGCCAGACTGGAGAAAGCAGGCAAATTCCCAAAGAGGGTACAGCTGGGCTCGAACCGGGTCGGGTGGGTGGAACAGGAAGTTCTGGACTGGCTTGAAGAACGGCTTCAGCAACGAGAGTGATCACAGCTCCGCTTTGGAGCAAAGGCGGCCCGAGGGTGCACACCTCGGGCCGCAGTTCAGCCCAAATCGGACATTGGCGTCGAACGCCTTATGCTCCGCGACTCCAGCGCACGTCTTTGACCACGGCTGTCACAGGTTATCCGACTGCCAATTGTCCAAGGTTTTTGATGAAGAGACATGTCTCAATCGATCTCGGGCCTAGCGTGTTAGGCCCGAGATCGACAATCGCTCATTAGCGTTTTGGATTTCGTGGGAATCGCCAGCCTAGATAGGCTAGGACTATGCCCACAATACCTAGTAGGGTGTCGATTACTGATAGATCCATCTTGAAGGTCCAAATCGTAGAGCCTGTCAGGATAGAAAAAGTAGGCGGCTCGATCCCGACAAGCAGATTAAACCGAAAAATCGGTCATATGCTTGACTGAATCGCTCGCCCTGGGGCCGCCTCATCACAGCGGTACACCAACTCCGTGACTGCGATTTGCAGTTCGCTATACCGCTTTAGCGCTAAAGCGGCCCATCGTAGTCCTTCTACGGCGGACATGAACTGGCTGGACAATTCCTGCATTGGATCGCAAGCCCAAGCACCCGCCCCACACCAGACTAATGGTCAGGTAGTGGTGCTGTGTCGCTAAATCAAGAAACCGCTAATACTATACATCCATCAATGTTCACTTGGCGCATTCTCGTAACCGCTGCAAAAACTCCGCAGCGAACAGGCTGGCCAAATGCCGCTGCTCGCGCCAGTCTGCGAAATTAGTCACCGATTCAGCTTTGTAAAATTTGGAGACAACAATCGCGGCCCAAATTCTCAGAATGGAGCGCTCAAAGTACATGCCAGCTTGCAGCCCAAACAAGACATTGGAAGCTGCCGCTAAAAGTCTGCCGTGCGGACGAAGCCGCCGCTTGGTTAGTCTGGGCCGAACCTTGGTTTTTTGTGACTGGTCAGGTTATTATTTGCGCAGGTGCAGTTGAATGACTTGCGGCGAACCAATTTGGCGGCTTACCATAGGTGCTGGGTGTTGCCGCGCTGGTTGATGATGGACTGCAAAATGCTAAACTCTGCTTTTCGATGGGATATGGCAAGAACGCGCTACATCTTAGGGCCATTGATAGCACATTTGACTTTGCGCTTTCCCTAGTAGGGCAAAATGTAAATGAGGTTAATTATGCCGCGACCCGATTTGCGCAATGCATTGCTTTATGGATTGTCGACTGGTTTTGCTGTCGTCGTCTATATATGGCTCGGCTACGAGCTTTATGAGCGTCTGGAAATACTGTCGTGGACTTTGCTACTGGCGGGCCTTTCCGCCGCTGCAGCAATTGCGGCTTTCATTTTTGTTCGTTGGGCGTTGGCGTTGCAGGTTCGCCGGGCCGAAGAAGCCACCGGCGATGTGATAAACATTGTCAACCGCTTTATCGTGGGCGATCCGACTGCTCCAATCACCCGTGCGGAAGTACATGAAATTATCGGGCAGGCACGCACCGCTGTTCCACGGACTGTCAGCGCTATCACGCTTTTCTTTACGCTCTCTATTCTGCTGGTGTTATTCGGGGAAATCGTTCTTTTAACCCAAGCTGGTATGATGTATGTGCAGACCCGCCGGATTGAAGAACAGAACATACTTTTGAGCAGGCAGTCCGAGGTTCAAACAGCGCAATTTCTGCAAGAAAGCCTGACTTCCGTTGATCAAATTGGAAAATCGGTAGAGGATGTCCGTCGGGCTGTTCAGACTTTGAACGAGGATTTTATAGCGCCGTTCGTCATTATTCCAGACACGGTTAATGAGATCAGCGCTGCAACATTTGGTGAGGGTGAAGTTATACGGGTGTGTTTTGAGGACGACCCGTGCCCCTACATCTCTGCTGAGACGTTCGCGAATTTGGCAAGCACTGGCGAGATTGTCGTAACAGCAAGCAACGCAGGTTCATTGCGCGGGTGGTATCGATTTACCGATGTCCTTGAAGCCGTTGGGCTTGTCTTTACCGCCTCCATCACGAATTCTGACGTAGCTAACGACGATATTCGTCTAGCCCAAGACCAGTTGTCCAACGCCATCGTCACCTGTGGCGGAACGCCGGAAGGCAAAACCGTGAATAGGTTTTCGGGGCTAATGGGTGGTTTTCTAGCTGCAATTGACATGTGGCCGATTAACGGCCCTGAAGATATTCAACCAGGGCAAACGCTTACTTTCCCAAAACAAGTCGACCGTGCAAATTTCCTTGGTATATCCGCCGCAGTGGGATTATTGGCCGAAAGCGAAGGCAGTTCGATAGAAATGATCGGCAATGCATCGGACGCGGCGGCGCTTCTTGCATCGTCGCTTTCGATGTTGGAATTGGAATTTCAAGAGCTTTCAACGTCATGTTCTTCACGTTTGCAGGGTCTCTCTGCGACCGCGGAGGCACTGCAAAACCGAACAAATTCTATACTGGAAACGGTCGCGCGAAGCGTTGAAGATTAAACTCTCTGTTGCCCATCAACATGGAACGGGGGATACTCCATGGCTCATGCTGGTTTGAGTTTGAGTGTAATTTGATCAGTAGACATTGTAGTCAACGTTGCGAGTATCGACCAGCCTTGTTTGCGTGCCGTTTCGATTACGCTTCTCAGTATGCAGAAATTGTCTGCTCCGGCCATGGTGCGGAAGCCTCCTGAGACTTTCATGCGGACCTTACCCATCCGCAAAGCCTGCTCGGCCTCATTGTTGGTGAAGGGAACACGCAGGTCGTTGAGGAAACGCAGCACATCGGCCTTGCGGTCGCACAATCGCAGCGCGAGATTGTGGCCGGTCCGTCGTTTGGGTCGCCCGCGTCTGGTTTTGCCGATCGGGGTCGGGCTCAGAGGGGGCTGGCCTTCATGGAACAAAATGGCCTTTGTGATGCAGGCGTCGTAACGTTCGTTGATGGCTGCGATCACAGTCGCCGAGACGTTGTCTAACCCGTTTTCACGGGCGATTTCGGTCGCTTTCCTGGCATCCAGCAGGATGTTCTTCATTGCCAATGCCCAGTCTTCTTTTTCAATGTCGACCAGTGCTTGCAACTCACGCAGGTGATGGGCATTGCACAGGACGTGCTCGACACCTTCCATTCTGCCGTAGGATGCCCAGTTGTCGTGCACCACAATACCCGACACGCCGGACAACAAATCGCCTCTACCGCTTCCCATTCGGAAATGGCTCATCGTCGGCGAACAGATGACATGTTGCCACCGGGTCCGACCTCCAACCCGCAGGCCCGTTTCATCCAGATGTTTGACCACAACCTTCGGACCGCACAACGCTTCACGTACAGAATCCGAGAAAGACCGCATTTTATGCGCCATCTTTGCGATGAGACGCGATAGGGTCGCCGTCGCGATCCGCACACCGCACACGTCGAAAAACACCTGAGAAAGACGATCGTCGGGAATGCAGTGGTGAGTCTGAAGATAGGCCGCCACGGCCGCAATGCGACCACCGTATTGAACTGGCGCCATAACCCCTGCCGGGAAAGAGCCGCGTGCAAGCTTGCCACAGCCCGGGCACAGGCATTTATGGGATCGATGTTCAGTGACCATAAGAGGCGGCGGCGGTGGCAGGTCGAACACCTGGCGGGCAACAAAACCTTGTGACGAACAGTGTGACAAGTCGTGCTGACACTGCGGGCAGGTCTGCGGGTGATGATCAACGATCTCGTCCGGATTGTCGACTTGGGATCGCGTCGTACCCTTGTGCCCCGGTTGTCCGCCGGGCTTGCGCCCCGATTTTCCTCTTTGGCTTTTCGTGCGGTTGGCGTGCGGTTTCGACAGCCCGTCGCTCGACGGGGGTTTGCTGCTGTTTTTGCTGTGCAGTGAAAGGCGGCGCTCAAAAGCCTCAACGCGCTGTTCAAGGGCGGCAATCATATCTGCTTGGGTCTCAATGATTTCAGTCTGCCGCCGGTTCTCATCGACAAGCAGCGCATTGGCTTCCAGCAACTCCATGTTCTCAGCATGGAGAGTGGTCACCAACTCGATCCATTCCACCTTTGAAAGGTCGGCTGAATTGCCTGTATGGGGAGGCTTAGGTGACATGCCCTGAACGATTCACAAAATGAACGATCACTAAAGCAAAAAGATGCCCGGCGAGTCAGGGCTATCGCTTTTGAGATTTGGTCGCGGTTCTGATGAGTTCGAGCATGAATGTATCCTGCCATCCGGCGCGTTTCAGCTTTCCTCGCATTGATCCTTTTGACGGTTCGGAGCGGGCGAGGTTGAGAGCGATGCGCCGTAGGATAGAGAGATTTTCGGGTCCGTTGTCTTTTCTGTTGCGCGCGGCGTCCTCGTTCATGGAGACGTCGAGCACCCAGTGAAGGCTGTTCTCGATACTCCAATGGGCGCGGGTGATGGACAGGAAACGCTCGGGAGAGAGCGGCGCGCTGATGAGGAAGTAGCGAGTTTGGCATGAGGTTTTATCGCCGACTTCGCGGGTGGCGACGACCTTTCCGATGGCCCTGAGCCCGGGCCAGTGATGCCGCTCGTCGAGCCAGGCAACGTCATGCGAGATCAACGCCTTGCGCGTCTCCAGTCGACCGTGTCCTGCGTCAACATTCTGATAAGTTTCACAGTTTTCGACATTTCCAGGATCATCCAGCCAGAGTGCCACATCCTCGTGCAGCGTCTCCTGATTGCGTTTCAGCGCCAGAACATAATCACCGCCAGCCTGCGTTACCGTCTCGGCTGTAGTGCGCTGCGTGTGCATAGCGTCCGCCGTCACAATCCGCCCCTTCAACGACAGCATGTTCAACAGCGCGGGCAGCGCCGTAATCTCGTTGGATTTTTCGTCAACAGCGACCTGCCCGAGTACGAGCCTGGCCTCAGCCGCAAAAGCCTGCACGAGGTGTAACGCCGACTGCTTCTTCGCCCTGTCGAAGGAGCGCCGCAACGACTTGCCATCAACCGCAATCACCTCGCCCAACTGGTCAGCGAACCCCTCTGTCAGGCGAAGCATCACTGACTGAAACGTGCCAGGATCGAGGGCGTTGAACAGGTCAGAGAACGCATCGTGGCTCGGTATTCCGTGCTTCAGTGTCATGAATGTGCGCAAAAACGGCTCTTTCGTCGTGCCAAATAGCGCCATGTCGCAGCAACCCTCGCCGCCACACATGGTCGACAACAGGCCGATCATAAGCATCTCATGAAGATCATGCCGTGTAGCGTTGCTCGTACGAGGGTCTTCAACGCCCTCAAAAATATGAGAAAAATCTTCCATCGCGGTCGCATCCTTTACTAATGACGCAATCCGTATGAATCCAATCAGACGTGATGCATAGTCAATATTTCAAAAGCGATTCCCCTGCCCGGCGAGTCAATTCGCCACACTTGGACAAGCAGGGCAATCGACTGAATAAATTGCTGACAAGGCTGCATTTTTCTGAATCAAAGACATGAAATGACCCTGTATCTGGAGGATTTCCATGTCGGAAGCGTCCAAAGACCGCCTGATCCCTGAGTTTCTGACCCATTTTGAGGCCATCCCAGACCCGCGTCAGGCGGCGAAAGTGATCTACCCGCTGAACGAGATATTCCTGCTTGTTTTGTGCGCTGTGATCTCTGGTGCGGATGGATGGACCTCCGTCGCCCTCTACGGTCGAAAGAAGTTGGACTTTCTGCGGCGCTTCTTGCCGTTCAAGGATGGCACGCCTAGCCATGACCAACTCGGTATTCTGTTCTCCCGCCTCGATCCCGAGGCCTTGCAGAACAGCTTCACGAATTGGGTTGCAAGCTGGCCTGACATGCTTGAAGGCGTTGTCGCGGTTGACGGCAAGACGCTTCGGCGATCCTTCGACAGCACGTCGAACACGGGTGCGGTCCACATGATCTCGGCCTGGTCTTGCGAGCAGAAACTGGTCCTCGGCCAGCGCAAGGTCGCGGACAAGTCCAATGAGATTACAGCCATTCCCAAACTGCTGGAGATACTGGCGCTTGAAGGCGCGATCATCTCGATCGATGCCATGGGCTGTCAGCGCAAAATCTGTCAACAAATCATGGACAAAGACGCAGATTATGTCATTGGTCTGAAAGGTAATCAGGGCAGCTTGCACGAAGACGTCAAACTGTTCTTTGAGGAGCATCTGGACCGGGGTATCGGTGGCGAGTTTCTGCGAAAAAGCGAAACGACAGATGCCGATCATGGCCGACTTGAAACACGCCGCTACACCGTTTGCACAGACATCGAATGGTTGGAAAAACGCCATCACTGGCCGGGCCTGAAGGCCGTCATCATGACCCAGTACACGCGGGAAATCAGAGGCAAGGTGAAAAGAATACGCCAGTTCTACATCTCATCAATGACCGCCGATGCGGAAAAGATGGCCGCGCACATCCGAAACCACTGGCAGGTGGAAAACTGTTTGCACTGGGTTCTGGACGTCACCTTCCGGCAGGACGATTGCCGCATCAGAACCGGGAATGCAGCAGCCAATTTTGCCGCGATCAACCACGCTGCAATAAACCTGCTGCGGCAGGGACCTGGCAAAATGAGCATGCCGCAGGAACGACGCTCAGCCGCATGGGACGACGCATATATGGAGCAATTGCTGCGCAACTAGCGTTCAATCGATTCCCCTGCTTGGACAAGCGCTAGCGATAACCTGACCAGTTACGGTTTTTTTTTAAACTCGGCGATTTGGCGGTTCGCTTCCTCAATCAGAAACTCCAAGACGTCCGCGGGTGCTGTGCCCGCATCTATTTGAAACCCTTCCTGACTACCCAATTCTCTCGAATAGCCCATCGACCAACCGGGGAATTGAGTGAAAGCGATACCATCTTCCATGAGAGGACATAAGTTTGCGTGGCGCGTATCGGCTCTAATCTTGTCGACTAAACGGTCTATCTGAAGGTTCGTACCCTCAATACACTGGAAATAGTGCTTGTTTGTGCGATGCAAGAAACCAGTGATACCGTGTTGTGCGTTGAAGGAAAGGGCCTCGCGCATAATGTCCAGGTCGTGCACATCAAACGGCCCATGCACACAGTCGCTTATATACAGAAAGCGCTTCACCTTGCTTTCACTCTCGCTCATTTTCGGGGTGAGCTAGCGCGGAGACATTTGATTTCAACTTCAGATTGGATCAGCTGTAACGAGAAAGGCAATCAGACTGTCGGTTAGGGCTCCCTCCGGACCTTAGCCGCACTTCGCGCCCTTTGCCTCTGGTAGTACGAAGCCGCTGCTCGGTGCATTCTTGACAATTGTAGGACACCTCGATACCGACCGAACGTTTTCCGAGGTAAGTTTACGACCAATGCCGATAGTATATTCCATTGACAGTGAAACACGATCGCTGCGAGTGCGTTATTCAGGGGCAATCGTGACAGGCGATGTACTGCGCTTTTTCGATGGCTTCGAGCCCAGAATAAGTCAGTTCTCTGACTTCGTAGAGCTTGTTGATTTCAGACGGGTTACACGCGTCTCAATATCTGCTGGCGAACTCCATTGCTTGTATTGTTTGATACACGGAATTTATCTGCGGAACGGGCGTATGAAAGATATCCTTGTTCATGCTCCAACGCCCGCTGCGCGGGGCGCTGTTCAAGGCTTTGCGGAGTACTTTTCTCAGCAGAAGGTTGCGCCAGACGTCAAACTTATTTGATCGACTGGCTGCAAACCAAGAATTGCGCTCGATATAGGTGCAGGATCGCAAGGCGTGCAGCCAGCCCTGAGCAGACGTTCATTCAAAGTTGGCAATTGGGACGCCTGATCTACCGGCCGCTCGCTTAGTTTAGCTTCGTTGTTGGCCAGCTTCGATTGAGTGGTCCATTATTCGCGCGTTTGATAGAGTGGCGGAGCATCACCTTTTCTGAGATCGCCACCGTGCAAAATGAATTCACACTTTTCTTGAAAGACATCTCGGACTGCTTCATCAATGTCGATCTCTCTAGTTGGCAAAAAAGGCTAATTCTTCCGTTCTCAATCATCACCCGCGATGGTCCAATTCTAATGTCGACGGAAGCCTCCGTAGAGAAGAATTTTCAACACTATTTGACCGCTATGGAGATCATGCGCCTAGACTTGATTGATCGCCATCCCATTCACTTGGAGGACTGCGAAGACGGGACATGGCTTGGAACATTTCAAACGCGACTGCTTTCAGATGGCGCTCTTGTCGTCGCACCCTACACATCCACGTCGCTGCTCCAGGTGGTGGATGGTGAGTTCAGAATGTCTTCAATGCTAAATGGTCGGGGCCACAAGGATTGGACCGGTATCGACGGCATCTAGGTTCTGATCTTCAGACCGGTTCACTAGACTATGTCCACAAAGCTGACAAATCCCCACAAATGTTCCCCTAAAAGTTGTATGTCGCGTTGGCTAGCTTCTGCGAAATGAGTCGTGGTGATGGCAATGGGGACACAATCATGGGCGATCAATCTGAACTAGGTCCGTGGGCTAAACAAGTAGCCGAAAAGTATCTGGGTGAGTGTAAGGATTTGAGGTCGGACCAGATAATCGCAGATCTTGAGCGGACGGCTTACGAACTGGCGCGCGACGGCAAGAGCAAACGCGCCGCAAAGCTGTTCATTGCGGTTGCTGACGTAACGAACTCGTCTGGCGATAGCCTGAAGTAGCGGCAGCATAAGTTCCCGGCGAACATCGGCCCTTTAGCGGGCATTGGATCGTTGCGATAAGATGCGAGTGGTGCGGGCAAAGTTGACAATCACGCAACCTTGCGAAAGGCCCCGAGCGCTGCCCGACAGCTACTTTGGTCTCGCTGTTGACAGCCAAAAAACTGGTCAGTTGGCTCGTCGCAGCCCCAAGCGGCCACCGAATTGTGGCGCACAGGGGAATGTCGAGAAGCAAAGAATCCTCAAGTCTAGGTGAGTAGCCCGATACCTCAGTTAACTTGACCTTAGGTCGGGTCATCTATTCACATGTTTTTCAACGATGTGGAGCAATGGCTTGGAAGATCCCGCATTAAGGGTTGGCTTGGAATTGAGGCCACTCACCCCAGTAGAAAGTCAGTTCGTTGCTCTGATTAAGGAGCTTACTATTGAAATGCACGACTTGTTCTCTGCCATGGGAGCGTCAAACGAACGTGATTTGGCACTAGTTCGCCTCGAAGAAGCTGTTATGTGGGCAACAAAGCACATCGCATTGCATGGGCATGCTAACGATCGAGCTTAACGGTTTCTGATTTTCGGTCTCAACCAGTTACGGGGATAACAGCTGCTGCCAGCACGAAGCGGAAGGTCATCAGATACGATCAACTGACGGTGATGCGGACATTCGCGACAAACGGTCAATCGAGCAGAATGATCACACCTAGCACTAACGACCAATCGAATTCGAGCAAGCGCAGCACAATCGCATCCAAGGAGTTGATGGGGCGCGCGTCTCCATTTGCCCCCCGCCAAACCCGACCGTTTCCTTTGGCAGACGCAGAAGGCATCGGTCCTTGCCCCCTGGGTGACTTTGCGAGAGGGTGGCTGCGGAGCGACTGATCCGCCTCATGAAGCCCGTTTCTCGCAGCGACCTGCTGCTCGCAGTCGAAAAGGCAATCACAAACAAGAGTAATGAGGTGGGTTAAGCCATCATGCTTTGGAGGGGTTGGCACTCGGCGACACGATCCGGACAGGGCCATTCGAGATACTCGACCATGCTTATCTTCCGGTCTGCGGCGCGTCCTTCACCAAAGTAGTTGATCTTTGCTGTCCCGAGCTCACGACCATCAGTCGCGAAGTATCGGTTTTCAACGGCGACTTTGCATACCTCTCCACTTTCGCAATCAGTGTCGACAATGCTGCTGGTAATGAGCGAAAGCCATTCGTCTGAAAGGACAGAACGATACTGCGAAAGTGCAGTCAGCATTTGGTCGGGAGTGTCCAGTACTATGACCTTCTCGCCGACATAGACGACAGCAGGAAACGAAAAGAGATCTACAATCTCGCCCATCCTACCTTGCAAGAACCGATCCGCGAGTTGGTTTGCGTCTCGTTGAATATAGTCATGCATTGGAGCCGCCCTTCTCTTATGTGCGGGTGAGGCAAACCGCTGCACGGTGCCTTGGTTGCTGATCTCAATTGCGGTTGGAGAAGACCGTGGTGATCGGGCTGGGAAGCTCAGTACATTCTCATACATGCGCCGCTCCAATGCCCTGTAACCTCAACGTTGCCGCGCGCGTAAAATTGAGGATGTACATCTTTGGATCTGACGGCTTGTGAACAACCAAATCGGCTCCTGCTTGCATGAGTTGCTCCTTGAGCCCTTCGAAAGCAGAACTGTCGACCGCCAGCATAGGGGCTTCCAATGAATGACCCTCCGTGCTCCTCAAGCGCGCGATGAAATGGGGGGCGAAGACTTCCAAATTCTCAGCATCAATGACAGTCACGTCGAAGCGCTGTTCAGTGAATGCCCTTTCAATTTCATCTACATCTGTGAGTGCTGTTGATTTCCACTCCATCTTCGCCAAGGCATCAGCAATACTCTTTGCTTCATCCTGCACAAACCCCGCAAGAAGCACACTTGGCGCGTTGCTTGCTACGCGATACTGGGGCTTAAGTTCGTTCTGTTCCATTTCTTCATTTTCCTGATACGTTTGGGTCGGCTGCCTCCCAGGAGTGTCCCCATTCACCTTAGGTCTGTTTGCTTGCTGAGTTCGGCTTTGATCAAAGCCACCATGTCATTCGGGTCGCGCTTTTTGAGCGTGTGAGTGTCTGCTCCACGCTGTTCGGCCAGATACTGAAACGAGGTCGGCGCGTAGATCGATGTGGCCACGATCCGTGTTCCCGGGCCTTCGCCAAAATAAGTTCGAAGACTGCGAATGTGATCGAGACCTTCTGGGTCCAGCGCGTCTACTTCCAACAGAACGAGGTCCACACGCGCTTGACAATGGAGGTCCAAAAAAGCGTCTACAGTTCGCGTGGACTTCGAACAAATCGCGCACTTGCGAAGGGCTGATACAATCGACCAAGCGTAGTCTTCGTCGCAGTCCACGACCAGTACGTGTGGTTTTCTGCAGCCCTTGTGGGGAACTTCTTGGATTGTTGGTTCTGACATGTTCCTGCGCCGTTGAATGTCTGTTTCGCGCTGCAGCTCGCAGCGCTTTCGGGGTTTCATATGGCAGGGGTAGTTGCGGGGGCCCAGTACGTACGTCGGAGTCACAATGCCGCCAGTTGCGCGACAAATGCTCGGAAAGGGGCTAAACTTCGTCTCAGGGAACTAAGCACTAGATTGACATCTGGGGGTATTGGGTTTGCCAGTTAGACCAGAACAGCACGCAGGGATATTCGAGTGGCTCGAGCTGGTCAAAGACGAGAGACTGCTCAAGGGTGGGAAAAGACGGTACGAACTTCTCGACTATCTGGTCCGAGAGGAGATCGAAGGCCGCGGCGAAAACCTCAAGGCCTACGCGATTGCGTTGGATGTGCTGGGACGCGGACCAGATTTTGATCCAACCACCGACAGCATCGTCCGCGTCGAAGTTGCCCGGCTTCGTGATGCACTGGAGCTATACTATGCGCGTTCGACTGACCCAAGTGAGCCCAAGGTTAGTATTCCAAAAGGAAGCTATCGCCCTACAATCGAGTTTGCCGCACCGAATGATCAAGTTGAGCAATCAACCAGCCCCACGGCCAGCAGGAAGTCTGGTCTTTTTGCCAGTCTGGCCGTCGGCGTGGCGGGTCTCTGTGGGCTAGTGTATTTCGTGCTCTTCGCTTCTGCCCCGCAACTTTCAGAACCCGGCCGACCGGTGGTTGAGATCGCGTCGATCACGGCGGATCGGAACTCTGTCGGATACAGCTTCGCACAAGGGTTTCGCCAACAGCTCCTGGCTGATCTTGCGCATCTCCCGACCGTGACGGTGCGTAATGGGTCACTCACAGTCGATGATGTGCGCAGCGCGGCAGCCTCTGAACCTGACTACCGCCTTACCATCACGCCTGCGTTTGAGGCGCAGTCAGGGATCGTTGGATTGGAACTAAGCTCACTTGAGACAGCTACAGTCGTTTGGACGCGCGCCATCCCCATAGCGGACAGTACTTCGGATTTCTACACGCTGCTGACCGAGGCAGTCCGAGGTATCGGACAGGAAGTGGCGGGTTCATCTGGCGTCATAACGAATGAACAGGCGACACTTGCGTTGACCGCGATAATTGATCGCGGCTCTCCAAGAGGAGAGTATCAGTGCCTTATCCTATCGCTTGTTTTCGACGCAACGAAAGATCAGGCTACAGAGAAGCTGTCGAGAGAATGCCTTACAGAGGCAATCGAAAACGGCACTCAGAATTCAACACTATTGGCTTTGTTCGCGCTGAATGAATTCTTCGATAGCGCAGGTATTCCAGGTGAGCATGGACGACCAGCCCTCGAAACGATCCGCTTGCTGGAGGACGCGCGTCTTCACGCGCTTGAAGCCATAGATGCCAACCCGTCTGATGCTTTTGCCCATGAGGTTTTGGGAAACATCCTGTCTGCGCTTGGTGATCGTGACGGAGCAATCGAGCGTTACCAGCGCGCCGTGGACCTGGCACCATCCCGGCCAGCGCCGCACTTCCTTTTGGGGTGGCAAATGGCTCTGCAAGGCAATTGGGACGAAGGCGTTGACACCATGCAGGAAGGCATTGACATGCAGCCAATCATCCCAGGCTACATGATCATACCGCTGGCGTTGGATGCCTTCAGGCGGTCTGACTACGAGCAATCCTTGCAATATGCGCAGGCAGTCATCGACCGAGGCGATGCTCGAGGCTATTCCCTTGCCTTCGCCGCGAGCCTGGCACTGGGCAACACTGAGAGGGCAGAAGAGTTCTTCACTGATCCAAGCTCACGAACATCTACCGACCCTTCGGATCCAATGCGGGAGGTGCGAGTGACCTTCAGCAATCCCGACGTGATGCCGCGCTATCAAGAAGTGATTGAGCCATTTCTGAGCCAGTTGGAAACCCAGTAGTTTCAAGGGCGTGAGCGCGCCGCCCCTCTTGTAAGTAACGCCTGAGTCACACACGGGTACGTGAATTGAGTACGTTTTGGCGGTTTCCTGCAGGTGAATTGGAGGAATCGTTATGAACATCTTGTATTTCGGATCGGATGAATTGCTTGCGCGGGTGCGCCGCCAGGTAACTAAACAATCATGGGATATCCATCGCGCCAAGGACCCGGACCACGTCCTCGATTATGAAGGCACCCATTCATTCCAAGCCGCCCTATTTGGCCTTTGCGAAGGAGGTCAGGCAGTTCGCACAGCTGTACGGAAAGCGAAGAATGCGTTAGATATCCCCGTGGCAATTGGACTTGCTGCGCAGGATCAGGCCGTGAGCTACTGCGAAAGGTCGCAGCCAGGTTTGGATATAGTCGTACCTGAGTGTGGGAACGACCGTCTGACCAAGCAACAATGCGATGCGATTCTGCGCTTTGCCAATGGCGCACCGTCCGAGAACATTACATGCGGCGGCGTTAGCTTCCACATTTCGGAAGATAGGTTCTCGGTCAACGGGCAGGACATTTGCTTGCCGCAAAAGAAGCACAAGTTACTTGAACTTCTATTTCTAAAGCGGGGGCGCACCGTGACGAAAGAGATGGTGTTCAACCATCTCTATGGCTGGGAAGAACCGCCGGAAGCGAAAATCGTGGATGTCTATGTCTGCCAAATCCGACGAGCGCTCCGCAATGCCGGTTTGGAACAGGATTGCATAGAAACCGTTTGGGGACAGGGATACCGAGTGCCAAGAAGCTTGAAGACAATTTCTCGCAATGCCGCATAGGCATAGACTGCAAGCAAGGCCTTTCAAATAGGTTGATTTTTGTGAGAGCCGACATTCGCCACGCCGCAGCAAACTGGGAGGTATGGGCTCTCTTCAGACCTTAGCCGCGCATCGCGCCTATGGCCGCTGCCAGCCCAAAGAGGACACTCAAGTTCTTGGTGAGACTGGCCGGGATGCGGACAATGCCGCCATTCCATTGCCGGTGGTGAATGTCCGCTGAACTAACGCGTATCCGCGACGATCCCTGCACCCAATGCAATAAGAACGGTGCCTGCAAGGCATCGCCCCCACGCGACAAGGCGAGCCGACGCTGCTGCATTGGCAGCAACAAGTCGCGCAAAAACGATACAAACGATATCTGAAAGGCTGAAGGCCACATTAGCGATGACCCCGAGTGCTAGGATTTGCAACCAAACCGGAAAGGTCGCATTCAGTGTTGTGAATTGTGGGAGGAAGGAGAAATAGAAGAGCAAAGATTTTGGGTTCAGTATTTCGATGGCGAAGCTATCGAGAAAAGCCTGTTGTGAAGCTCCTTTGTTAGACGAATGGACCGTCGGAACAGCAATATTTGGGCGTCTCCACTGTCGGATACCCATCCAAATCAGGTAGCAACCCCCAATGACCTTGAGAACGATCAACAGGATTGGCGCGCTTTTTAAAAGAACAGTTACACCGAGGGCAGCCGCAAAGATGTGTAGATAGGACGCGAGGTGAAATGCGAAGGAGCTGAGCCATCCCGCCCTCGCTCCATGTGCCATTGCTTGAACGGCCATGTAGAGCATTCCAGGGCCGGGGGTGAACGCAAATATCGCCGTTGCGGCTAGGAATGGAACAAGAAGATCTACCGGTGGCATCGCGTACTCCGTGCATGACGCCCAACGTCACTAGCATCGCGGTTGATTTTCACGAGGGCGGCATTTAGCCACCCGGGCTACTAAAGACCGGACGTTCGCCTCGTCGCAGCAATTCAGGAAGTTGGGCTCTTAAAGCGGTCGCTGGGCCAAAGCGATGTTCGGCCTACGACCGGTCAGTTGAGAGGAGCCAGGCAAAAAGAGAGCTCGCTGAAATCTAGGAGGATTTGCGAGCTCTCAAGGTACTCCGGTCCAACAGGGAACGGATTGCTGAATGACCATATGCAGGCCCAACACGAAGATCAAATTTTGTAACTGGTCAGGTTATCGCTAGCGCTTGTCCAAGCAGGGGAATCGATTGAACGCTAGTTGCGCAGCAATTGCTCCATATATGCGTCGTCCCATGCGGCTGAGCGTCGTTCCTGCGGCATGCTCATTTTGCCAGGTCCCTGCCGCAGCAGGTTTATTGCAGCGTGGTTGATCGCGGCAAAATTGGCTGCTGCATTCCCGGTTCTGATGCGGCAATCGTCCTGCCGGAAGGTGACGTCCAGAACCCAGTGCAAACAGTTTTCCACCTGCCAGTGGTTTCGGATGTGCGCGGCCATCTTTTCCGCATCGGCGGTCATTGATGAGATGTAGAACTGGCGTATTCTTTTCACCTTGCCTCTGATTTCCCGCGTGTACTGGGTCATGATGACGGCCTTCAGGCCCGGCCAGTGATGGCGTTTTTCCAACCATTCGATGTCTGTGCAAACGGTGTAGCGGCGTGTTTCAAGTCGGCCATGATCGGCATCTGTCGTTTCGCTTTTTCGCAGAAACTCGCCACCGATACCCCGGTCCAGATGCTCCTCAAAGAACAGTTTGACGTCTTCGTGCAAGCTGCCCTGATTACCTTTCAGACCAATGACATAATCTGCGTCTTTGTCCATGATTTGTTGACAGATTTTGCGCTGACAGCCCATGGCATCGATCGAGATGATCGCGCCTTCAAGCGCCAGTATCTCCAGCAGTTTGGGAATGGCTGTAATCTCATTGGACTTGTCCGCGACCTTGCGCTGGCCGAGGACCAGTTTCTGCTCGCAAGACCAGGCCGAGATCATGTGGACCGCACCCGTGTTCGACGTGCTGTCGAAGGATCGCCGAAGCGTCTTGCCGTCAACCGCGACAACGCCTTCAAGCATGTCAGGCCAGCTTGCAACCCAATTCGTGAAGCTGTTCTGCAAGGCCTCGGGATCGAGGCGGGAGAACAGAATACCGAGTTGGTCATGGCTAGGCGTGCCATCCTTGAACGGCAAGAAGCGCCGCAGAAAGTCCAACTTCTTTCGACCGTAGAGGGCGACGGAGGTCCATCCATCCGCACCAGAGATCACAGCGCACAAAACAAGCAGGAATATCTCGTTCAGCGGGTAGATCACTTTCGCCGCCTGACGCGGGTCTGGGATGGCCTCAAAATGGGTCAGAAACTCAGGGATCAGGCGGTCTTTGGACGCTTCCGACATGGAAATCCTCCAGATACAGGGTCATTTCATGTCTTTGATTCAGAAAAATGCAGCCTTGTCAGCAATTTATTCAGTCGATTGCCCTGCTTGTCCAAGTGTGGCGAATTGACTCGCCGGGCATCTTTTTGCTTTAGTGATCGTTCATTTTGTGAATCGTTCAGGGCATGTCACCTAAGCCTCCCCATACAGGCAATTCAGCCGACCTTTCAAAGGTGGAATGGATCGAGTTGGTGACCACTCTCCATGCTGAGAACATGGAGTTGCTGGAAGCCAATGCGCTGCTTGTCGATGAGAACCGGCGGCAGACTGAAATCATTGAGACCCAAGCAGATATGATTGCCGCCCTTGAACAGCGCGTTGAGGCTTTTGAGCGCCGCCTTTCACTGCACAGCAAAAACAGCAGCAAACCCCCGTCGAGCGACGGGCTGTCGAAACCGCACGCCAACCGCACGAAAAGCCAAAGAGGAAAATCGGGGCGCAAGCCCGGCGGACAACCGGGGCACAAGGGTACGACGCGATCCCAAGTCGACAATCCGGACGAGATCGTTGATCATCACCCGCAGACCTGCCCGCAGTGTCAGCACGACTTGTCACACTGTTCGTCACAAGGTTTTGTTGCCCGCCAGGTGTTCGACCTGCCACCGCCGCCGCCTCTTATGGTCACTGAACATCGATCCCATAAATGCCTGTGCCCGGGCTGTGGCAAGCTTGCACGCGGCTCTTTCCCGGCAGGGGTTATGGCGCCAGTTCAATACGGTGGTCGCATTGCGGCCGTGGCGGCCTATCTTCAGACTCACCACTGCATTCCCGACGATCGTCTTTCTCAGGTGTTTTTCGACGTGTGCGGTGTGCGGATCGCGACGGCGACCCTATCGCGTCTCATCGCAAAGATGGCGCATAAAATGCGGTCTTTCTCGGATTCTGTACGTGAAGCGTTGTGCGGTCCGAAGGTTGTGGTCAAACATCTGGATGAAACGGGCCTGCGGGTTGGAGGTCGGACCCGGTGGCAACATGTCATCTGTTCGCCGACGATGAGCCATTTCCGAATGGGAAGCGGTAGAGGCGATTTGTTGTCCGGCGTGTCGGGTATTGTGGTGCACGACAACTGGGCATCCTACGGCAGAATGGAAGGTGTCGAGCACGTCCTGTGCAATGCCCATCACCTGCGTGAGTTGCAAGCACTGGTCGACATTGAAAAAGAAGACTGGGCATTGGCAATGAAGAACATCCTGCTGGATGCCAGGAAAGCGACCGAAATCGCCCGTGAAAACGGGTTAGACAACGTCTCGGCGACTGTGATCGCAGCCATCAACGAACGTTACGACGCCTGCATCACAAAGGCCATTTTGTTCCATGAAGGCCAGCCCCCTCTGAGCCCGACCCCGATCGGCAAAACCAGACGCGGGCGACCCAAACGACGGACCGGCCACAATCTCGCGCTGCGATTGTGCGACCGCAAGGCCGATGTGCTGCGTTTCCTCAACGACCTGCGTGTTCCCTTCACCAACAATGAGGCCGAGCAGGCTTTGCGGATGGGTAAGGTCCGCATGAAAGTCTCAGGAGGCTTCCGCACCATGGCCGGAGCAGACAATTTCTGCATACTGAGAAGCGTAATCGAAACGGCACGCAAACAAGGCTGGTCGATACTCGCAACGTTGACTACAATGTCTACTGATCAAATTACACTCAAACTCAAACCAGCATGAGCCATGGAGTATCCCCCGTTCCATGTTGATGGGCAACAGAGAGTTTAATCTTCAACGCTTCGCGCGACCGTTTCCAGTATAGAATTTGTTCGGTTTTGCAGTGCCTCCGCGGTCGCAGAGAGACCCTGCAAACGTGAAGAACATGACGTTGAAAGCTCTTGAAATTCCAATTCCAACATCGAAAGCGACGATGCAAGAAGCGCCGCCGCGTCCGATGCATTGCCGATCATTTCTATCGAACTGCCTTCGCTTTCGGCCAATAATCCCACTGCGGCGGATATACCAAGGAAATTTGCACGGTCGACTTGTTTTGGGAAAGTAAGCGTTTGCCCTGGTTGAATATCTTCAGGGCCGTTAATCGGCCACATGTCAATTGCAGCTAGAAAACCACCCATTAGCCCCGAAAACCTATTCACGGTTTTGCCTTCCGGCGTTCCGCCACAGGTGACGATGGCGTTGGACAACTGGTCTTGGGCTAGACGAATATCGTCGTTAGCTACGTCAGAATTCGTGATGGAGGCGGTAAAGACAAGCCCAACGGCTTCAAGGACATCGGTAAATCGATACCACCCGCGCAATGAACCTGCGTTGCTTGCTGTTACGACAATCTCGCCAGTGCTTGCCAAATTCGCGAACGTCTCAGCAGAGATGTAGGGGCACGGGTCGTCCTCAAAACACACCCGTATAACTTCACCCTCACCAAATGTTGCAGCGCTGATCTCATTAACCGTGTCTGGAATAATGACGAACGGCGCTATAAAATCCTCGTTCAAAGTCTGAACAGCCCGACGGACATCCTCTACCGATTTTCCAATTTGATCAACGGAAGTCAGGCTTTCTTGCAGAAATTGCGCTGTTTGAACCTCGGACTGCCTGCTCAAAAGTATGTTCTGTTCTTCAATCCGGCGGGTCTGCACATACATCATACCAGCTTGGGTTAAAAGAACGATTTCCCCGAATAACACCAGCAGAATAGAGAGCGTAAAGAAAAGCGTGATAGCGCTGACAGTCCGTGGAACAGCGGTGCGTGCCTGCCCGATAATTTCATGTACTTCCGCACGGGTGATTGGAGCAGTCGGATCGCCCACGATAAAGCGGTTGACAATGTTTATCACATCGCCGGTGGCTTCTTCGGCCCGGCGAACCTGCAACGCCAACGCCCAACGAACAAAAATGAAAGCCGCAATTGCTGCAGCGGCGGAAAGGCCCGCCAGTAGCAAAGTCCACGACAGTATTTCCAGACGCTCATAAAGCTCGTAGCCGAGCCATATATAGACGACGACAGCAAAACCAGTCGACAATCCATAAAGCAATGCATTGCGCAAATCGGGTCGCGGCATAATTAACCTCATTTACATTTTGCCCTACTAGGGAAAGCGCAAAGTCAAATGTGCTATCAATGGCCCTAAGATGTAGCGCGTTCTTGCCATATCCCATCGAAAAGCAGAGTTTAGCATTTTGCAGTCCATCATCAACCAGCGCGGCAACACCCAGCACCTATGGTAAGCCGCCAAATTGGTTCGCCGCAAGTCATTCAACTGCACCTGCGCAAATAATAACCTGACCAGTCACCAAATTTTTAACAAAGGAGCCTAGAACTGTAGCTGAGTGGGTGGAGCGGACATTCAACAAATGCCCACTCTTGCTGAAATAGAACATCACAACGATGGATTGCGATCCCCAAGCCTAACTGGGGTAAGATACTTAACTTGGCCAACCGACAAGGGTCGTTGGTGTCCATCGCTGTCTTCGCCTATCAGTGCGCTTGGGAGCGGTTTCGTTGTCGTACACGCGCGGTTCCGGAGGTCTTGTAAACAGCGCTCTGTCATCTAGCGTATCGATGTTCAGCACACTCAATACTGTGTCGCCATCGAAAAGTATCATGGCGACGTAAACCCCGCAGCGCTTACAAATCACTTGTTTTGAAGTGTGCAGGCCAAACTCATAGAGTTGTAGACTGTTTGGCTCGGTAGCCGTGATCACTACCATTGCCGAAGGATCGGAGAATGCCCTGGCATTGTGTTTGCGGCAGAACGAGCACTGGCAAGCACCCAAGACTTGTTCCTGTGGTGTGCGACTCGTTTCGAGCTCTGTACGGATGGCACCACAATGACAGCCTCCGGTGTGTTTCACAGATGCACCCTCTAGTGTTCTCCAAGCTAAATTCACAGGCACTTTCGGCCATTCGCTGCAGTGCGTCAAACTGTTAGAATGGCCTGTTTTTGTCAAAAAAACTCGATTTCGGACTGTCTCGCTTAGAGAGGTTCAACCCAGATATGCCGACTCTCCGTGTAGACCTCCTGGCATGGTCTTGGAAAATGCTTGTCACCAAAGGCTCCCACAGCAACAGCAACAAGATCTGGTTTCCGTGCGGGCTCCCAACAAACACTGGAACCACATGCTTAACAGAAGTGGAAAGTGACCTTGTGACCGGAGTCTGAAGGCCTTTCATAGGTCTTTGACTTACCCTGAATCTCGAGTTGCCCTCTGAGAAAGAAGGCAGCAATGCTGAATGGGGCTCCTGTGCGCCGTTGGCAATCTTCGCAATGGCAAAGCGACACCAACTCGGGCTCACCTATGCAGATCACCCTCAAAGCGCCACATGAACAGGTTGCTTTTCGTTTCATTCAAGTCGTCAATATCAGACTCTGAAATCAAAAGGCTACAAGAGCCTCATGCGATCGCACAGTCACTTTTTGGTTCACAGTTGACATCTGATTGTTTCGCTCAATTGACCGGTGCCAGCCCTAAGCGGACAATAATGGATTGGACCCACTAATCGGCCTCGCGGATCAACCGGACGTTACGCTGAAGCAGCAAGTTTTGAGCCAAGCCGCGAGCAGGCGTAGCACCGCGATTTTCCGGTCGCCGCATCTGTTGGGATATCGGCCGTTCGATTATGCCGCAAACTTAGCTCGACCCTTTGTGACATCTACTGTTTGGGTGTCACGTAAGACGTATCCACGACCCCAAACCGTCTCGATGAGGTTCTCAGCGCCAGCCTCTTGCAGTTTCTTGCGCAACTTGCAGATGAACACATCGATGATCTTAACCTCGGGCTCGTCCATGCCGCCATAAAGATGGTTTAGGAACATCTCTTTGGTTAGAGTGGTGCCTTTCCGTAGCGAGAGCAACTCTAGCATCTGGTACTCTTTGCCAGTAAGTGGAACGTCTTGCTGGTCCACGCTGACGGTCTTTTCGTTGAGATTTATTGCAATTGAGCCGGTTTCAATAATGGACTGAGAGTGCCCCTTCGATCGCCGAATGATCGCATGGATGCGCGCAACAAGCTCTTCACGGGAGAAAGGCTTTGTCAGGTAATCATCCGCCCCGACCCCAAAGCCCTTCAGCTTGTCCTCTGTAGCATCTGAGCCTGTGAGAATGAGGACGGGTGTGTTGACGCCATCCAAGCGAAGTTGTCTCAAAACGTCATGGCCACTCATATCCGGGAGGTCGAGATCAAGCAGAATGAGATCGTAGTCATATAGCTTTGCAAGGTCGATGCCATCCTCACCAAAGTCAGTCGCGTAAACATTTAGACTTGCGTTCGTCAGCATCATCTCAATGCTGCGGGAGGTGGTTGGATCATCTTCAATCAAAAGTACGCGCATTCTGGTTTCTCCATAATCGTGGCGGCTGATAGTTAACGGTTAAGCCTGAAGATGTTAAAAGACGGTAACCATGTGACTGCTGAGCTAAGTAAACATGGCTTCTGCTAGGTCAGCGCTTCAGTTCCTGTTTCCGCTGGGGATTGATGTTGAAGGTGCTCGTCCAGGGCGTCAAAGATCACTGGGAGATCAAGTCCGCCCTTTAGATGAACACTAATTCCAAGACCTGCTGCACGGTTTTCGATCCAGTTGGGATTGAAGCTTGAGTAGGAGACGAGCAGCGGCATTTTATCTGTTTGTACGTTCGCGAAGGCCAAGAAGTTGTCTGCGGAATTCGCGTCCATCAGATCAAAAGGTAATGCGACGGCATCCAGCTCACCTTCTTGGGTGAGCTCCAGAATTTGCTCCAAGCTTGAACAGGGGACAACGCCCCAAGTGGATTCTCCACGCGGTACTGCAACGTGGTTCTCTGTTCCGTTTGCACAAACCGCGAGCGTCCGGCGGCGGCCAGATTGAGACGACATATCGTCCTCCATGTTTCTTCTCTGATCAAGGTGCAGCCCCGTATAGAGCCACACCAAAAGACTGGTGTTCTTCAGCGGCCGCATCGCGTGCATGTTAAGGGGACAAAAGGCCCAAGCTGACTATGCTTGGACTTGGAAATTCGTTGCCCCAGGTACTCGCTCAATGAGACCAGTTGTATCAATTTCTGGCAATGATCTAGGCAACCTTTACCAACACCGCATTGAGCTAGTGTGCCAAAAATTTGACGAGTCGTGCCAAGTCTTGTCGCTTGACACTATTTCTTGCCTTGGTCGGAAAGCAGGCGTTGTCTTAACCGTGTTGGGGTTTCACCGAAGTGCTTTGCAACTGCACGTGTGAACGCAGACTGTTCTGAATACCCTACATCAACTGCGATGACTGACAGAGGGATCTCTTTCGTCTGGAGTTTGGCCTCAACCAGGGCGAAGCGTGTTTCCTCAACCAGGTTCTCATAAGTCCACCCAAGAGCGGCTAAGCGGCGCTGCAAGGTCCGCTTGCTCAGCCCCACTGTTACAGCGGCCAAATCAACGGGAAGCCCTCCTCGAGGGAGCGCCTCAATGACATTTTCCTTAAGCACGTCAACGAGAGACTTATGTTCGGTCTGATGTTCGAGCTTTGCCTGACACTCCCTGTTCATTAGCTCAAATAGGACAGGATTGGATGCCGGGCTATTCTCGTCGAGGAGCGAAGCGGCTATCATCATTCGGTTGATCGGAGCCCCGAAGTCAATCGGTGCCGGAAAGGCGTTTCTATGCAGTGTGTTACCCGGTGGGGCATCACGCTTCAGGCCGAAGCGCAGAAATCTCTGCCGGCCGCCAGTCAAATACGATACGACCTTGACTACCTGGTTAAGGGAGAAATCCGTAAACTGTTGTGGTGAACGTACAACTGGCGAGTATTCCCACTCGATCGTCGCGCACTGGCGATCAAGGGTCAGGTTGAACCGTCTGTGATCGGCGACTGTGTCAATGTACTTGGCAAAGAATAAGAGCATTTGTCTGAGAGTCGGAGCCACCAGCAAGCCTTGTGCAAAGGCCCCAGTACCGCCGGTCTTATAGAAGTTTGAGTACCGAACACCAAAGTCCTCATAACCAGTGATCGCTGCGCAGGCCTCCATCAACCGACAGAAGGAATCGAGATCAATTCGGGCATCCAAATCAGTGAAGGTATCAACTTTGAGGCCGATGGCTTCGACCAGAGGGAGAATGTCCAAGGACTGCTGGGCCAGAAAATCTGGCAAGTCTCGTCCGACGGTCGCCAAAACGCTCGCTGATGGCAGTCCCGAATTTTCGCTCATAGCGCGAAATGTCAAAAGAACGGCATCAGATGTCAAACACTATGTGCGCAAATTCACTATCTTTGGCTTCAACAACAATGATCAATCCGAAGAGCAGCAATGAGCGCAAAACCAAATCTCCTCCCGCCAGATGCTCCAAAGGTGCACTTTCGTCTGGTTGAAGCATGGTTGAACCTGAACAGCGTAGGGGCACCGCCGCTATCAAAGTTTGATGTGGTTGAGTGGTCCTCTGATCTGCATGAGTGCTTCATTGTGCACCAAGTTTTGGCAGCTGATGGTTCGCTTACACTGCAGTTCGGCGAGACGACAGCGCTGTCATTCACCCGAAGCGGAGGCAACGTTTCAGGGAGAATGCTGTCAGATGTACTGGATAGGTTTGTTCTCGAGTGGGCGGAGAGGGCGTTCCACAATAGCCTCAGGCGCAGAGAACCCTATTATTCGGAACATATCAGTTCCCAGTTTGGGAGAGGGTATACACACTTCAAGCGACTGTCTCTGCCAGTGGCTGACGATAACGGGAGTTTCCGGGCTGTATTTGGAAGTGCCGTCCGGGTTCAGGACTAAGGCAAGGAAATGGATCCATTCTTTCGGTCACTGACATGCTCTTAGGGCATCTCCTGGGTTTTTCGCAATCAGAAGCCCCAGAGAAATTCGTGCCGTTGTAACCTCTGTGCAGTCCCGCAAATAAAGCATCTCCAGGGTTAACTGATTGGTACGATCTGTGTCGCAAGCTCCTTAGTTTCCTCTGAACTACTAAGTGCATCAATGCGGGAAGTAGGTCTCGGAATGGGCTTGAACCTAGTGCTATCGCGATCCTTGGAGCTACCGACACTTTCAGGAGCACACTTCATCGCTTTCGCAATTTGATTGACATCGGCGGCGAATGACACCGCATTCTCCGCCACCAAACTTAACCGGGAGGTATCGTGTTTCGCGGTAACACTAAGAGTATCTCCGGGCATTGCGGATATGGGATGGTGCGTCAGGAACGCTGTTCTGCCCCAGTGCCCGCCAGTATTGAGGCCGTTGGATACCCCAATGCCGTTCGAAAGTTCCATGTCAAAGAATACGAGAACAGCGTGGATCATGCCATTTTCAAAACAGGTAAGGGACTTTGTCACTTGCTGGGCAACCATGTCAGGTCGTATGAAATCAAATCGAAACAGGTCGTTTGCTGGGCTCAACGGTCTAAGAGGGCAAGCCAGCAAGTCGTTCGGTGTGATCTGTGCAACATTGGCAAAACGGTGGAATGCACTGAGGGTGAAGCCCTCTGCTTTTTGTGGTCGCCAGAGCTTGAGAAGCTCGCTGCTTTCAACCAATTGAGCCTTCAATGTGCCTCGTTCTGGAATTGCACGTGCATTTGGTTTGGCGAGCTTGTTCATCGCATGGACGAGCGTTGCGAGAGCGCCTTCTCCCAGCAAAACGGTATCGACGATCTCGGATACCACGACATCCGCTCGTTCGGGTAGATCCAAGCCAACAACGAGGTTGTGCGACATCTTAGGAAGAACCGTAATGCGATCTGCGAGCCCATTCTGTTCGATGACCCGTACCGCAGCTTGAGCAATTAGAGGTTGTTGTTCGCAAGTATAGACATGTTTTGCACCTGCGCGCGCAGCAAGCATCGCGGTTAACCCAGCGCCGCAACCGATGTCGAGAACAATATCACCAGGCCGGACTTTAGCGGCGATTGCATTTGCGTAGGCGCGGTTCCGAGTTTCGTCTGCAAGCATTGGAAAGTGCCATCGCGGAACAAACGTTTGGTAGAGGCGCTCAAGTAAAGTCTGCGCTTCATGATGATGAGGGTCCAAAGCTAAAGCCCGGGATAGCAACTCTGACGTTCGGAGACCGCCGTCCGTTAAGGGTTCGTTTTTTGCAAGATCTACTAGTCGTTCGGCTTGTTGTGCTTTTTGATACTCAGCTTCTGGTAAGGCTTGATACTGGCTTCGAAGGGTCGCCGCTTCGGCTTCAACCATGGTCTGTCCTCGTTCTAAGGAATCGCGCGAAGTGGGGTTACTGTCTTGCAAATAAGAAAGAGTGAAAAAGCCGTCGTTCTGAACAATGTGGAGCAGCCCCGAAAAGCTGGACTTGGGAAGAACTCGAAATAGCATTGGGCGTCGGATGGATTTCTCCGATCGGGCTAGGCAGAATTGGTGCTGTCTCGCCAGAATCCTGAAGCGGCGATCAACGGTCGGGTTCGGCCGACTTGGATGCGAGAATTGGACAACTTTGGCTGCGGTTGCGCCAAAGACAGCTCTTTAAACTTCAAACTCGCAGAAAGACTTGAAAGCCTACATTCGCGCGATGCGAAGGATTGTGCCCATAAAAGTCGGCCAGCTCTAAGATCCGCTAGCATCTTCACACCGGCCTGGCCATGTGGCACTTTGCGTTGTGCAGATCAATGCATGCCCAGCGTGCGAAAGGCACGACCTTAAGGTACGGTAGCTCCCGCCTCAATGGTGCCACTATGCGCTATTGACGTTGTCTGCAAAGGCAAAGAGACACCAGTCGAGGTTCACGAAGATCAACCATTAACTCGAACGTTTCTAGCTGGCGAACGGTTGACAATGCGTAGTCCGCGTCCGACTGATTGGGTGTCCTCTCTCCGTCAAGAGCCCACGTTCATCTGACGTTCATGCTTGTGCTTGGGCGATTGTCATTTTCAAATGGAAAGCAAGTCTTCTTGGCCCACCTATGGTCAGGCTACATAATGTCTCAAGGGCACAACGGATGTACGCGCGACGTCTTATCAAGGAGTTGTGGGCTCAAAGCGGGTCTTTTTCGCGATACGTACCGGTTGTCACGTTGTGCATCGGGCTCGCGAGCATCGCGTTTCCAGCCCCTGCTTCCGCGCAATCCGCTAGCTTCAGATCAGTCGATTCCAATTCAGATGGCGTTTTGACCTTCAATGAACTGGCTGCAGCATTTGGGCGCGACGGCGCAAACCGCTTGCTAAGGTCAACCGATCACAATGGTGACGGGCGTATCACAATACCAGAGCTTCGACGCGCTCCCAAGGATGATGATCAAGCCAGAGTTCAGCGACCAGGGCCTTTGAATGATCAGGATGACGACCATGATGATGGTGACGACAGTGGAGATGATGGTGGCGATGACGACTGATCGCCACCTGTCCAAAGCTGTGCTCATTGAAGAACCCGCCAAAGCCGTCGCGTTCACCTGACGTTCATCTGATCGCGGGGCAGCGGTTCATCAGATTGCCTGAGAACGATCATAGCAAACCACCAAGTTTGGAGCATCCAAACGTTGTAAACTTAGGAGATGTGCCGATGACCAAGATGATCCATTTTACCCCGGCCCTTTGCGCCGATGCCAAATGGGCTTTCACAACCCGCCGCGTGAATCGCAACGATGTGCGAGGGTTCTCGAAGAATTACGCAAAAGCCGAGGCCGGTGATCTGGTGCTCTGCGAGATAGCAGAGATCGGGCAACACAAGAAGATCCAACTTGCTGAACGTCGTGCCTCTACTAGCTATCCAGGTGACCTTGTAGTACTTTGCCTTGGGGACCGCTACGCACCGGACCAATTTCTATCTAGTGCGGTGATTGACGACGACCTTATCGACCTCGTGGCCGGAGGCGGCGTGGTCGGAAGGATCGACGCTGCTCATGACTTTATGGAAGAGCCAACCCGGCTGAAGCCGATCGGTCTGTTGACTGGCGCAAGTGATCAGGTCTTGAACGTGGCGGACTATGCCCTGCCCAAGACACCGGCGAACCTTGATGTTACTGTGATCGGCGTATTCGGCGCATCGATGAATTCCGGCAAGACGACAGCTGCGACCAGCCTTGCGCATGGTCTCATACGGTCCGGCTATGCGGCAGCAGGCGTCAAAGCTACCGGAACCGGTGCCTTCGGTGATTTCAACAGCTTCGAGGATGGCGGCGCGCCTGCGCTCGATTTCACCGATGTCGGCATGGCGACGACCTTCCGCATGCCGCTGGAACGGATCGAGGATGGATTTGATACGCTCGTCGCGACCGCCGCCGGACGCGGAGCTGAGGTCGTAGTCGTCGAAATTGCTGATGGTGTGTTCCAGCAAGAAACCCGTCAAATCCTTAAGTCCTCGCGCATCCGCGGCCGCTTGGATGGTATCCTCTTCGCCGCACCCGACGCATTGAGCGCTCTGGGCGGGGTTACTGTGCTGAGCCAGATGGGCCTGACGCCGTTCGCGATCTCAGGCATGGTCAGCTGTTCACCTATGGCGGCGACCGAAGCCGCACAAGTCACCGGCCTACCTATCTTGTCTCGCGAGAGGCTCTGGTCGCCCGAAGCGATTGCCTTGCATGTTGCTCCTTTGTTGAGACGCATACCGGAAGACATTGCTGCATGAGGACCCTTCCGCCTTTTGCCACACGCGACCGCGCTCGAAGCGCGGTCCTTGTTGTGGGATGCGGCATTGCTCAGGCTGCCGCCCTAGCCTTAGGGGCCTTTGCAACCCGCGATGCTTTCGCCGCGCTGCATGCAAAGGAGCGTTTGGCGCTACAAACCATACTTGAACTGTCCTTCGCCGGTTCGATCGCCGCGCTGTGCCTGTTCGTCTCGCGCAGTTGTGCTGAAGGACTGGGCCAGAGCTATGGGATTACGTTGCGCCGGGTGCTTTATAAGCAAATCGCCGGCTTGCCCAAATCCCGGCACGAACAGCGCCGCACCGGAGCATTGTCTCTACGCTTTGTCGGTGATCTGTCCGCCGCGCGGCTATGGTTCGGTCGCGGACTGCCGGACGTACTGACGGCCATGGTCGTGCTGCCAGGTGCGGTCGCTATACTGATCTCGCTTGATGCAAGGCTTGCGTTTGTTACCCTGCTTCCGATTGCTCTGTCTTTGGGATTCATGGCAAGCTTCGCCTGGCACCTTGAACGACGACACCAACGATTACGCAAACACCGCGGCAGTATCGCCATTAACATGATCGAGCGCATTGCCATTGCTCCTGACCTCGACCTCATGGGCCGCACAGGAAAAGAGATGCGATCTCTCGATGAGCAAGGAGCGGCTCTGAAAGCTAGCGCAGTTGCTCGGCGAGGACGCAGCGCAGGACTTCATGCGATCCTTCAGCTGGGTGTTGCTTTTGCGGGCCTTACAAACCTCTGGTTTGCCAGTATAGAAGATGTTTCGCCGGCGGTTGTCGCGGCAAGCCTGTCGGTCCTCGCCCTCGTCGCAATGCCTTTGCAAGATTTGGGCGCGGCTTGGGACCGGTATTGTGCTTGGTCGGTCGCCCGCAGCAAAGCGCAGCGCCTGATGGATGAGCCAAAGCTGTCCCGGCCTTCTCAAGCTGGACAAAACCCCGCGCAAGTCACGGTCGAAGGTCCTGTCACCTTCACAGCCAAAGCCGGTAGCGTGAGCAAAATTGACCTGCCAAACGCAGCCAAACTCGCGCATGTCATAGCGGGACTGGATCACGACCCTACATTGAACGTTTCGTTCGGAGACGCGCCCAGCCGACCGCGCAGCGCCTTCATTGGCGATACCCATATTGGCCTGCAAGGAAGCCTGCGCCGTACTGTGACGCTGAGTACACGCAATCGCCCAAACAACGTACGGATTTCTGAAGTATTGAAGGCCTTCGGCTTAACCGCATTGCTAGACGCACCGCGCGCGCTCGATCAGCGTATTGCCGAGAATGGCAAGGGCCTGACTGCTAGTGAAACTGTTCGTCTTGATCTGGCCCGTGCTGTTCTCGGGCAGGCAGATCTTATCGTCATCGCGTCCATTCGTTGGGATGCAATCCCCACAAAGGCGTCTCTTCTCACCATGCTTCAACACATAACCCCAGCCACGATCATTCTGGCTGAGGTGGCAAATCACTCTAACTTCATAGAAAACCCGAAAGTAAGCTGACATGCGGTCCACCACACTCTTCGGCATCTATGCCGCCGTGATCATCTTCCTGATTGGCGGGCTTTCGGGTCTCATGCTCTACAGTCTCGAAAAGTCTCGCTGGTGGGATGCACGGACCGAACTGGCGCAGGATGCCTACGGACTCCACCTTAAGCTCGAGGCCAACATCTACAGACTGTTCAAACAGCACGGTGACGCGCTTCTGATCGGGGACCGGGACGGCGGCGAGGGAGAACGAGAGTTGCAAGCCGCCATCGGCAAAAACCTCTCGGACATACGCTCAGTGATTGCCCGCGAAATCCAGATGGTTGGTGAAGAAGAAATCGAGGAGTTAGATCTTCTTAATGAACTGGAAGCAGATATTCGGGCTGTGAACGCAGCCATAGCGACGCTGAACGAGTCCGGTGATCCCATCGATAACTTCATTCAGATTGAGCGCCTGGCGGCTCTTTTGGACGGTGACATCGACGTGCGCCTGCACCGCAAGATTGCCGCGGCGTTGGATGAGGAGCAGAAAGAGGTGGAAGAGGTTCTAGAAGATGTGAAGTGGTCCCACCTTTTCGGACAGTTTTGCAGCTTTGCTAAGGTGTATCGGGTTTAGGTTTCATGCAGCTTTTTGCTTATCCAAGCTTGCCCAATATGCGTCGTCGGGCGTTTGCCGATCAAGCGCAGAGTGAGGTCGCTCGGTGTTGTAGAATGCCATCCAATTCTTGATGACCCTTCGAGCCTGAAAGCCATCGTTGATCTCTTCCAGGTAGATCGCCTCCTGCTTCAGGCTCCGCCACAACCGTTCAATGAAGATGTTGTCCAGGTATCGACCGCGCCCATCCATTGAGATGCGTACACCTGCTTCGGTCAGTGTCGTTATCCATGCTGATCCGGTGAACTGGCTGCCTTGGTCCGTATTCATGATCTCAGGCGGCCCGTGTTTGGCGATTGCCTCCTGCAAAGCCTCGACGCAGAAGTCCGCGTGCATCGTGTTGCTCAGTCTCCAACTCAGCACCTTGCGTGTGGCCCAATCCATGATCGCCACGAGATACAGGAAGCCATTCCTGACTGGTACAAAGGTGATGTCGGCGCACCAAACCTGGTTAGGGCAATCGATCTGCATGCCTCGAAGCAAATACGGGAAGACCGGATGCTGCGGGTGCGGCTGGCTGGTTCTGGGTCGTTTATAGATCGCCTCCAGGCCCATCTTCGCCATCAATCGCCTGACGCGATGACGCCCGACAACTGCGCCCTTTCTTCGTAGATAGGCAGCGATCTGACGGCTGCCGAAGAACGGATATTTGGTGAAGACCTGGTCGATCTCTTTCATCAAGGCCAGCGTATCCGCGTTGATCCCGACCGGCGTGTAGTAGAAAGCCGACCGCGATAGCCGCACCAGTTTACACTGCTGGCTGATGCTCAGCTCAGGGTGATCCCGCCTGATCATGGCGCGTTTCTTTGCCGGGCTCACCGCTTCAGCCCTTCGGACAAAAAATCATTCTCGACCGCCAGCCTCCCGATCTTGGCGTGTAACTCTTTGACCTCTGCTTCGGTTGGGCCGCTCTGCTTGCCGCCAGAGAACACATCGGCCATTCCGTCAATGGCCTGCCGCTTCCATGTGCTGACTTGGTTCGGATGCAGTTGATGCTTTGCCGCGATCTCCTGCACTGTCTTATCACCACGCAGCGCTTCCAACGCCACCTTGGCCTTAAACTGATCTGTAAAGTTCCGGCGCTTCGCCATTCTCGTATCCCTTCAAAGCTCTGGGATACACCTTAGCCAACTGTCCAGTTTTCTGGGACCACTTCAAGGAGACCGACAAGGGCTATTTTGGTGGCAATCGGCGAAGAGCAACGACCAATCGCGCAAGGGCTCATAAGCGTAGCGTTCAGAAGTATTCAGGTGGGCCTCGCCGAGTTGTCGAATGTACCTATTGTGGCAAGAGGTTTAAGCGCAAAGGTTCAAGCACAACGCTCAAGGCCCATAAGGACAAGAACGGGTACCCGTGCTATGGGCGAACGGGCTACTTCGTCGGATGGGAATGAGCACGTTTCGTTGGGCCCAACTACGGGGTTATGGTCGACGGGATTTGGGGTGATCGAAACACCACAGAACATAGAAAAACGCCCCAAAACATCACGATCAATGCGACTAAGAAGAGACTAAGAAAGTTAAAGGGCTCAGCGAATTCTCGCTAAGCCCTTGAATTCTCTGGCTCCGGCGGTAGGGATCGAACCTACGACCAATTGATTAACAGTCAACTGCTCTACCGCTGAGCTACGCCGGAACGGTTTGGGCGATATAGCAGTGGTTATTTTCCGCGTCCAGTGCGATTTTGCGCTATTTCCTGACTTTTTGTGAGGCGCCCTCAAAGCCGTTCGAAATGCGCGTCTGCCTTCAGCTCTCCTATCGGCGCGACCTTGGATTTTCCAGCCAGATCAACAAGATGCGCAAGTACGTTGCGGGTGGCGGCACCCAGCAGGGCGGGCGGCGTGTCGGTGTAAATGGCCTCCGCAAGGCTTACCGCGTCGGCTGGTCCATTGGCCAGGGCCTGCAGGATTGCGGCTTCGCGTGACAGGCGGTGGTCGACCAGCCACGTCAACCTGCCCGCGGGGTCCTTCACCGGCGCGCCGTGGCCGGGGTAGAAAATGCGCCAGTTGCGGGCCTGCAGGCGTGCGCAAGAGGCCATGAAGTCAGTCAGGTCTCCGTCCGGGGGGGACACAAGGGAGGAGGCCCAGCCCATCACGTGATCGGCTGTGAAACAGGCATCGCCCCAGGCCAGTGACAGGTGATTGCCGATGTGACCGGGGGTATGGATCGCCTCCAACGCCCAACCTGCGCCAGTGATTACATCTCCGTCGCGCAGGACCTCATCTGGCTGAAAGCCGCTGTCCACACCTTCACCGCCTTGCATCAACCCCCGTAGAGCCAGGGCCTGCATGACCTCCGAGCGCCCTGCGGTCGCATCGCCATAGGCAAGGACAGGCGCGCCGGTGCGCGCGGCCAGAGGATGGGCGAGGGGGGAGTGATCCAGATGGCTGTGCGTGACGATGATATGGGTGACGATCTGACCGGGGCGCAAGGCGGACAGGATCGCCTCCAGATGCGGCAGGATCTTGGGGCCGGGATCGATCACGGCAACCTCGGTTTCCCCCAGAAGATAGGTGTTGGTGCCGCGATAAGTCATGGGGGAGGGGTTGGGGGCCACAATCCTTCGCAGACCTGGGGCCAGCTCTTCGGCTTCGCCAATCGGCGGATCGAAGTCGTCAGGTGCTTGGATTGTTTGACCTTTCCCGGGGCATATGCGCTAACCTCTACCTCATGTTCTTCTCCTGGCTCAAACGCTATGTGCCCAGCGGCATTTATGCCCGAGCGGCCCTGATCCTTGTCCTGCCGGTTGTCTTCCTACAACTGGTTGTCACGGTGATCTTTGCCCAGCGGCACTTCGAAGGGGTCACCGTCCAGATGTCCAACGCGGTCCTTCGCGAACTGGCGCTGGTCTTGCGGGAGGTGGAGGCTGCCCCTGACCGCGGTGCAGTCTCTGCGCAGGTGGCAGGGACCCTGGAACCTCTGGAAATGAAAGTGGACGCTGTGAATGCGGCATCCGTTCCGGAGGTTCGCCTGAACCGAGTGTGGTACGACTATTCCGGCACGGTTCTTGCCGGGCGGTTCTATGCGAACCTGCCGGGGCTCAGGGCGATTGATCTGTGGCCCGAAGACAAGGAAGTACGTCTTTACTTTGAGACAACAAACGGACCTGTGCGCGTTGTCTTTGACCGGCGGCGCGTCTCGCCCTCGAACCCGCACCAGCTTTTTGCCAATACGCTGTTCTTTGGCATCCTGATGACCCTTATTGCGGCCATTTACCTACGCAACCAGTTGCGCCCGATCAAGCGGCTTGCGCGCGCGGCGGAGGCGTTTGGCCGGGGGCGGCACGAACCCTTTACACCAGCAGGTGCGGTGGAGGTTCGGGCGGCGGGCAACGCCTTTCTGGACATGCGCGCCCGGATTGAGCGGCACATCGAGCAGCGCACGTTGATGCTGTCCGGTGTCAGCCACGACCTGCGCACGCCTTTGACCCGCATGCGTCTGGGCCTGTCCATGATGGATGAGGCGGAGGCAGAGCCGCTGTTGCAAGACGTGGAAGACATGCAAGGGATGCTGGACGAGTTTCTGGACTTCGCGCGGGGCGCGGGCGAAGGCGATCCGGAGCCGGTGGCACCTTATGCCTTCATTCAGGAGATCGTGGAAGACGCCCAGAGGGCTGGCCGGGATGTGTCGCTCTTGCCGGTCGAGGGCGATGGAGCAGGCACAGTGGTGCTGCGCCGGGTTGCGATGCGACGAGCCGTAGACAACCTGATCTCCAATGCGGTGCGTTATGGCGCGCGGGCTGAGGTCTCTGTCATGCTGTCCAGCAAGACCCTGCACATCCGGGTCGAAGATGACGGTCCCGGCATTCCTGAGGCCCGTCGCAACGAGGCCACGCGCCCCTTCACCCGGCTCGATCCATCGCGCAATCAGGACCGGGGCGGGGGTGTCGGCCTTGGGCTGGCCATCGCCACCGACATCGCCCGTGCCCATGGTGGGGTGCTGCGGCTGGGCGAATCCACGTCTCTTGGCGGTTTGCGTGCGGATATCGTGATCGCGCGGTAACAGGTACTGGCACAAATTTGGCGTAGGAAATCGATGTTGAAGTGTCTGCTTTTTTGGCTGCTCTGAGAGTTCCAGGTAGCCAAAGCGCAGATACACTGCCGACTTTCTTGCGCAGCACGGCTCAAGTAAGCTAGGCCAGCGACCAGCAGGATAACCCTGCTCAACACCTTGATCCAAAATCACTGAGAGGGCGTTATGCCTCAGCTTCCGAATTTGACCGCGGCAGAGCCTATTCCAGATGAAGCGATGGGAGACGTAGAGCGGATTCTGCAAACAGGTGATCTGTTCCGGTATAATTCGGACAATTCGCCCGTTGCAGTGTTGGAGGCGGAGTTTGCCAAAGCCTTGGGAAGCAAATTTGCCTTGGCCGTGTCGTCCTGTTCAGCGGCACTGTTTCTTTCGCTGAAAGCGCTTGGATTGCCACACGATGCCAAGGTTTTGATCCCAGCGTTCACATTCGCAGCAGTGCCGTCTGCGGTGGTGCATGCGAATTGCCAACCCGTACTTTGCGAGTGTGGAGAAAACTATCGCATCGATCTTGAAGACTTTGAGAAGAAGCTTGGGGGTGTTGACGCGGTAATCATTAGTCACATGCGCGGACACACATCCGACATGGACGCCATCATGGCGCTTTGTGACGCCGCAGGCATCCCGGTGATCGAAGATGCCGCGCACAGCCTTGGCACGACCTGGAATGGCAAGAACATCGGGACCATTGGCAAGGTCGGTTGCTTCAGCTTCCAGTCCTACAAGCTGCTGAACGCAGGTGAAGGTGGCATCATGATCACGGATGACGAAGACCTGATCGCCCAGGCGATCATCATGTCAGGCGCCTATGAGCATAACTGGCGAAAGCACCCCGTATTGCACGACGCCTTTGCCAGATGGCAGAACAAGCTGCCCTTGTACAATCTGCGCCTGAACACGCTTTCTGCGGCGCTGATCCGGCCTCAGATCAATGCGCTAGCTGATCGCGTCAGGAATGGACGCCGCAACCATGACCATGCCGCTGAGATCCTTCGCACCTGCCCGTGGATCAGTGTGCCAAATTCGCTGAAGCCGGAACTGCGTGCCCCGGATTCAATTCAATTCAACCTTCTTGATATGACGGATCAGCAAGTCGATGCTTTCATTGAACAAACAGCCAAGATGGGCTTGAGCGTCCAGATTTTCGGCCGTTCCCAGGACAATGCGCGCGCCTTCTGGAATTGGCAGTTTCTGGACGAAAACCCCGATCAGCCGAAGACACGCGCAATGCTGAGCCGCGCTTGTGACGTGCGCCTTCCCACACGGCTTAGCGTCGAGGAATGTGATGCGGTTGCGTATGTCATTCTGGATGCAATCAACGCCACTATGAAGGCTTAAAGCCCCCAGAAACGGGCGCTTTGCCCCACGATGTGTGATTTAGAGCTTGCTTTGACAGAGCGGAAACAGCGCTCGCCATCCGCATGCCCTTCTCAAATGCCGCAGCGGTACGGATTGATCGACCTTCCGGCAGATGACAGGGTCCACCAAACCAACATCGGAGCCGCCATGACCCCCTATGACATGATCAAGACCCACCTCGACGCTGCTGTGCCCTTTGCCCGTCACGTCGGTGTGCAATTGCTGGAAATCGGCGATGGCATCGCCAGCGCAGAACTCGACCAGCGTGAGGAAGTGTCAAACCACATCGGCTCCATGCACGCAGGGGCGATGTTCACGCTGGGGGAGGCCGCGTCCGGGGCTGCGCTGGCGGGGGCATTCGGGCCGGACATCCTGAAAATGCGCCCGGTCGCGGCGACCGCAAACATCGCCTACAAAAAGATCGCCAAAGGCAAGCTGACCGCCCACGCCAAGGCATCGCGTCCGGGCGCGGAGCTGATGGCTGCAATTGAAGAAGACGGCAAGGTGGCCTTTGACATCCATGTCGACGTGAAGGACGGCGAAGGCGATACGGTCGTGGAAATGACGGTGAACTGGTACGTGAGCAAATCGCGCTAGGTCACGCAGCCCCAAACGGGATGACGGTGGTAGGCCCGGCAGGACTTGAACCCGCAACCAAAGCGTTATGAGCGCTCTGCTCTAACCAATTGAGCTACAGGCCCGCCACATCTGGGGTGCTAGCAGAACCACCGGGAACTGCAAGGGCGCGCATGTAAATGACAGCTCTTTGTCCTGCACCGGGGTGCTTGCCGTTGCACCGCGACGGGCAATACTCTAACTGCTCATCCAAACGCCAAAGGGGGCTGCAGATGAGCGACGGCAAGAACGGGATCACCTATGCGGATGCAGGCGTCGATATCGATGCGGGCAATGCGCTAATTGACCGGATCAAGCCTGCGGCCAAGCGCACCTCGCGCCCCGGGACAATGGCGGGTCTGGGCGGCTTTGGGGCGCTCTTTGATCTCAAAGGGGCAGGGTACACCGACCCTATTCTGGTTGCGGCAACGGACGGTGTTGGCACCAAGCTGCGGATCGCCATCGACACAGGCAACGTCAGCACAATTGGCATCGATCTGGTGGCCATGTGCGTGAACGATCTGGTCTGCCAGGGCGCGGAGCCGTTGTTTTTCCTCGACTATTTCGCAACCGGCAAACTTGATCTGGACGAGGCCACCGCCATTATCGAAGGGATCGCAGCAGGCTGCGAGGCCTCGGGCTGTGCGCTCATTGGTGGCGAGACGGCGGAAATGCCGGGCATGTACGGCGCGGGGGACTTCGATCTTGCAGGCTTTGCCGTAGGCGCGATGGAGCGGGGCATGGACTTGCCGCGTCAGGTGAGCGAAGGCGACGTTCTGCTGGGGCTGCCAAGCGGGGGCGTTCATTCCAACGGGTACAGCCTTGTGCGCCGGATTGTGGAAATCAGCAGCTTGAAGTGGGCAGATAAATGCCCCTGGGGCGAGGGCACGTTGGGAGAGGCATTGCTTGCCCCCACCATGCTTTATGTGAAGGGGGCGGTCGCGGCGCTCAAAGCGGACGCCGTGCAGGCGCTGGCGCACATTACTGGTGGCGGGCTCACCGAAAACCTGCCGCGTGTCCTGCCGGACGGTTTGGGGGCTGAAATTGATCTCAACAGCTGGGACCTGCCGCCCGTGTTCAAGTGGCTGGCCGGGCAAGGCAACATGGCCGAGGCCGAGATGCTCAAGACCTTCAACGCGGGCATCGGTATGGTCGCGGTTGTGCCTCAGCAGCAAGTTGCTGCAGCCAAAGCCGCCTTTGCCTCAGAAGGTCACGACGCCATTGAGATCGGGGTGATCACCACCCAATCGGGCGTCCGCTACAAAGGCACGCTTCTTTGACTAAGGGCGTTGCGATCTTCGTCTCCGGTGGCGGGTCGAATATGCGCGCGCTGGTCCAAGACATGGGCCGCGACCATCCTGCCCATCCTGCTGTGGTCTTTTCCAACAACGAAAACGCTGGCGGCATCGCCTGGGCGCGGCAACAGAACGTGCCCACGGCGGTGGTGGATCATCGCCCCTTCGGCGAGGACCGAGAGGAATTTGAAGCTGCCGTACAAGCCGCACTTACCCCTTTTGCGCCAGATATGATCTGCCTTGCCGGTTTCATGCGCATCCTGACGGCCGGTTTTATCGATCAGTGGAGGGGCCGGATGCTCAACATCCACCCGTCACTTTTGCCGAAATACAAGGGCCTCCACACCCATGCGCGGGCTTTGGCGGCAGGGGATGCCCACCATGGCTGCACAGTGCATGAGGTGACAGCCGCGTTGGACGATGGCCCGATCCTTGGTCAGGCCAGTCTGGCGGTTGCAAAAGATGACACGCCCGAAAGCCTCGCGGCACGTGTGCTGAAGCTGGAACATCAGATTTACCCAGCCGTTCTGCGCCGGTTCGCCGCCGGGGACAGGACGCCTGTTACGATCACGGGTTGACTGGTAAGTCACCGCTGCATCCTGTAGGTCTGGACCACTGACGCGCAACGCTGCATTCCATTTCAAAGATTGCCAATGAAAACCATTACAACCACCGCTGAACTTGCCGCTTATTGCACCGAGGCCGCCACGCAGCCCTACGTCACGGTAGACACAGAATTCCTGCGCGAACGCACCTACTATGCCAAGCTCTGCCTGGTGCAATTGGCGATGCCCGGCACGGATGGCAGCAATGCGGTGCTGGTGGACCCGCTGGCCGAAGGGCTGTCGCTTGAACCGCTTTATGAACTCTTCCGGGATACAAACGTGGTCAAGGTGTTTCATGCCGCGCGGCAGGACCTGGAGATTTTCTTTGTCGATGCCGGGATGATCCCGACGCCTTTGTTTGACACTCAGGTGGCGGCGATGGTCTGCGGTTTTGGCGATCAGGTCGGTTATGAAACGCTGGTGCGCAAAGTGACGCAGCAGGGGGTGGACAAGTCGTCGCGATTCACTGATTGGTCCCGCAGACCGCTCAGCGATGCGCAAAATAAATACGCGCTCGCCGATGTGACGCACCTGCGGCAGATCTACGAACATCTCTCTGAAAAGCTGGAAGAAACGGGTCGCACAAAGTGGGTCGCTGAAGAGCTGGAAACGCTCACAAGCCCGGATACCTATGTCACCCGGCCAGAGGACGCTTGGAAGCGCGTGAAAACGCGCACAAATTCGGGCCGTTTTCTGGCCATCGTGCGCGAACTGGCCGCTTTCCGCGAAGCCTACGCGCAGGAACGTGATGTGCCGCGCAACCGGGTGTTCAAAGACGACGCTTTGGTCGAATTGGCCAGCCTCAAGCCCAAATCGATGGAGGAATTGGGTCGCGCGCGCCTTTTGCTGCGCGAGGGGCGCAAAGGTGCCGTTGCCGAAGGCATTCTGGGGGCCGTCGCACGCGGTGTGGATTGCCCGGCAGAAGAGCGGCCTAAACCCGACCGCAGCCGGGACAAGCTGCAGGTGAACCCCGCGTTGGCCGATCTGCTGCGCGTGCTGCTGAAGGCCAAGACCGAAAGCACCGGGGTCGCACCCAAGCTGATTGCCTCCGCCGCTGATCTGGACGGGATTGCGGCAGGCCAGCGTGATCTGGCGGCCCTCAAGGGCTGGCGGCGCGATGTCTTTGGCGAAGATGCGCTCAGGCTTTGTGAGGGGAAGATCGCGCTGACCGCAAAAGGCAACGCTGTAGACGTCGTTGAGGTCTGATGCCCGTCAAGCGGCATCATGTGGATCAGCGGATGAGCCAGACGGTCTGCCATGGCGGCCTGGTCTACCTTGCCGGGCAATGTGGGGAGGCATTTGCCGATATCTCCACACAAACGGCCCAAGCGTTGCAGAAAATCGAGGACAAACTGGCGGAGGCTGGATCGGCCAAAACCCAGATCCTGCGCGCTGAGATTTGGCTGTCTGACATGGCTCACTTTGGCGCCATGAATGCGGTTTGGGATGCCTGGGCACCCAAAAGGGCGGCACCGGCAAGAGCCTGCGGCGAAAAGAAGCTGGCCGGACAGGGCTATGACATTGAGATCATCATCACCGCAACACGTCACCAAGGGAGAGAGCAATGACCACAATTACACGGCACCACACTAACCAACGCATGAGCCAGATCGTCCAGCATGGCGACACGATCTATCTGGCAGGGCAGGTGGGGACAGCTGGCGCCAGTGTCGCGCAGCAGACCCAAGACTGCCTGGACAAGATTGATGCGTTGCTGGCCGAGGTGGGGTCGGACAAGTCAAAAATGCTTCAGGCCGTGATCTGGCTCGCAGATATGGCGGATTTTGAGGAAATGAACGGTGTGTGGGACGCCTGGGTTCCCGAAGGTGCCGCCCCTGCGCGTGCCTGCGGCGAGGCAAAGCTCGCACGCCCGGATTTCACCGTCGAAATCATCGTGGTTGCTGCTGCGTGAGTTCTGCGCGTGCAGATTGGCACGATTTTCAGTTGATGCAGGGCCGCTGACGGGCGTTTCAAATCGGACGCCCTGGAGTGGTTTGATCCACTCAGCGGCGGACGACACGCGCGTTCAGCTGGCCTTCGACGCGTATGGCCCGGACGTTCCGCAGCGTCTGGTCCGTCACAGCGCGGCCAGCAACGACTTCACGGGTGGGCTGTGTGCCGACGCGGGTCCGGGAGGATGGTCGCAGGGCCTCCAACCTGTAGACCAGCACACCATCTTCGGCCTCTTCTTCTTCGTTGGCCGGTGTCAATTGCACTTCGTAATACCCTTGACGCGCGGCAACACCTGTCGCGCGAATGATCGCACCACCTGCCACGCGTTCCACTGTCAGATCAGCGATTTGTTCAATCGGCGTGCCTTCATAGACCGTTTGGGTGACCCGGCGGCTGGAAAACAAGCCGGTTCTGCGCGGGATAAGCGGATTGACCGGTTTCTGCTGCTCGGCCTGTACAGGGGTCGATTCACTGCGTCCGAACCAGTTCAGGGGATTGATCCGGCTTTCGCGGAACCCGCAGGACGCCAGGATCATGGATGACACCAGAAGGAGTGCGATTGACTTGTTCATGAGGACCGCCCGATCATTCTTTGAAAAAATGACTACCCCATCGAATGGCCCTTGGGAAGGGGGTGGACCTTTGGCGATCGCAGCCCTACGTCTCTCGCGGCAAGCATGCAACGAGGATGCCATGGCAACAGAGGCTTTCGAAGAACTGGTTGAGGATTTCGAGTTCCTGGAGGACTGGGAAGACCGCTATCGCCACGTGATCGACCAAGGCAAGGCGATGGACCCGCTGGACGAGGCCCTGCGCGTGCCCGCAACCAAGGTGGACGGCTGCGCGAGCCAGGTCTGGCTGCATGCCGATTTCCCGGGCGGGAAGCTGCATTTTGATGGTGCGAGCGATGCGATGATCGTGTCCGGACTGATTGCTGTGTTACGTATGCTCTACAACGGTCTGACCCCGGCGGAAGTGCTGTCCGTTGACGCCAGGGCTGAAATGGGGCGGCTGGGGCTGAACGATCACCTCTCGGCGCAACGTTCCAACGGGCTGCGCGCGATGATTGAGCGGATTAGAGAGACGGCGTCGGCGCTTTGACAGCCAGTCGGGGTGCAGGCGGCGCGGTTGGATTTGAGCATTTTTGGCATAGAGAGGCGGGTGGTCAGAGCTGCTCCAGCGCTGTTGCCAGATCGCCGTACCCGGTGAAGCGGTATTCGTAGGCGAGCCCCAGCAAGTCCGCGTATTCTTTAGCCTTTTCCTCAAGCGCGGAGTCTTTGATCTGCGCCTGATAGACCAGCTTTTCGTAGTTGCCAAAGTACATGTCGCGCAGTTCCGGGTGCCGGTCGAGCCCCATGGGGCGCAGGATGAACGCGTCAAACTGACGGACCAGAAAGTCGGTGAGGTAAAAGGCGGTGATTTCGTCCTCATGGGCGGCAAAGCGGTCGTTGCCTTCGAAAAAGCTGTAGCAATGGGGGCCCGCGATCATCTGCACGCCAAGCTCCTCGCAAGCAGCCTGCAGCAACCCACCGGTGCCGCAATCGGCGTAGACCACGAAGATATCGTCATAGGCCTCGCGGTGTTTGTTCACAGCGCTGCGCACGGCATCGGTGATTTTGTCCGGGTAGAGGTGGTACTTTGCGGGCAGGCAGGTCAGGTCCAGGTGGTCCCAGCCGTTGATCTTTTTCAGATCGAGGATCTCCCGCGCCAGCGCCCCGCAAGCGATCAGCAGCACGCGGCCTCTTTGTGCATCCAGGGACCGCCCGTCCTCGGTCAGCGAAGCGTCCGAAAGGCTCATCTGGCCCACCAACGTGCGGCCACCGTAAGGATCAGAGCAAGGGGGAGGGCGATGGCCAGGGCCGTGGGCCCGGCAAATGAGAGCGCCCAGACCGTCACCCCGGCCAGCAGGATCACAATCGCTAACATGCTCAGGAATATGACAAATGCCATGGCTATCCTTTCCCCTTTGACATAGGCGCGCACCCCCCAACAAAAAAGGCCCCTCAAGGATGCAGGGCCTTTGGGTCACATATCTGTGGCGCGCGGCCCGCTGATCACAGCTGGTTGTGCTTGCGGCCCATCCATTCCTTGGCTGTCTCCACCGCAACGGCTGCGTCACGGCAATAGGCGTCGGCCCCGATGGCCTTCCCGAACTCTTCGTTCAGAGGCGCGCCGCCCACCAGCACGATGTAGTCGTCACGGATGCCCTGTTCGACCATCGTGTCGATCACCACCTTCATATAAGGCATCGTGGTGGTCAGCAGGGCGGACATGCCCAGAATATCAGGCTCTTCTGTTTCGATGGCTTCAAGGTAGGCTTCAACCGCATTGTTGATGCCCAGATCGACCACTTCGAAACCCGCACCTTCCATCATCATGCCAACAAGGTTCTTGCCGATGTCGTGGATGTCGCCCTTGACCGTGCCGATCACCATCTTGCCGACGCGCGGCGCGCCGGTCTCAGCGAGCAAGGGCTTCAGGATCGCCATGCCGCCTTTCATGGCGTTGGCCGCCAGAAGCACCTCGGGCACAAAGAGGATACCATCGCGGAAGTCATGGCCCACAATGGTCATGCCGCCCACAAGCGCTTTGGTCAGGATCTCGTAGGGTTCCCACTTACGTTCCAGCAGGATGTTGACCCCTTCTTCGATCTCTTCCTTGAGACCGTCGTAAAGGTCGTCGAACATCTGTTGGACAAGCTCTTCGTCATCCAGTTCGGAGAGGATGATGTCGTCTTCTTCGTCGGACATGAGGATTTCCTTTTCGCTCACGTGGTCGCTTATGCTTTGGTCTTTAGTGTCACATCCGCCGCTGATCCGGTGCGTTTTTTGCGACACTGGCCGGGTGATGCGCGACGCATCTGAACGGAATCAATCCCCGGTTTTGGCGCAAAGCTCAAGGGCTTGCAGGGAAATCGTTGTGAATGTTCGCTAAATGTTCTACAATTGATTAATGGACAATGAAGAGATCAGATTTCAGGTACGTGGGCGGGGGGCGCTAAGTAATCTTTCGGGCCGTTTCGAGGGGCATGCCCATGTGGCAGAACCGGACGGTTGGGACCGGCAAGAGCAGCTGCCAACCCTGCGCACTGAGGTGAGCTGTGAGGTCCCGCGCAGTCTGATCACCTACAACAAATCGCCTGATCTGCCGTTTGATCGGTCTATCAACCCCTATCGCGGGTGCGAACATGGTTGTGTGTATTGTTTCGCGCGGCCCAGTCACGCGTATCTGGGGCTGTCGCCGGGGCTCGATTTTGAAACCCGACTTGTTGCCCGGCCCGATGCGGGACAGGTTTTGCGGCGCGAGTTGGCGGCGAAAAAGTACCGCGTCGCCCCGATTGCCATTGGCACTAACACCGATCCCTATCAGCCTATTGAGCGGGAATATGGGATCATGCGCGGCTGTCTTGAGGTGCTCTCTGACGCAGGTCACCCTGTGGCGATTGTCACCAAAGGCAGCCTGATTGAGCGCGATATCGATATCCTGGGCGACATGGCGCGGCGCGGTCTCGTGCGGGTGGGAATATCAGTGACCACGATGGATGCGCGTCTTTCCAGATTGATGGAGCCGCGCGCGCCCGCGCCGCAGCGTCGGTTGCAGATGATCCGGCGATTGAGCGGGGCAGGGGTGCCGGTGCGCATCATGGCCTCTCCCATGATCCCCGCGCTGACGGATCCGGAGCTTGAGGCGATCCTGCGCGCCGGCCGCGATGCAGGGGCGCGCACCGCCAGCTGGATCATGCTGCGCTTGCCGCGCGAGGTGTCGCCGCTGGTGCAGGAATGGCTGGCGGAGCATTACCCCGACCGGGCGGAGCGGATCATGTCGCGGTTGCGCGAGATGCACGGCGGCAAGGAATACGACGCCACCTGGCACCGCCGGATGCGCGGCGAGGGGCCTTATGCGGAAATGGTCGCGGCCCGGTTTGAGGTGGCGGTGAAGCGATTGGGTTTGAGCAAGTCAGCACCACCGATGCGGTGTGATCTGTTTCGGGCACCGCAAAAGGAGACGACGCAGATGTCGTTGTTTTGAAGAGATGGATTTTAATTTCCAGCAGAACCTGATGAAGAAACGGACTCCAGCCCGGAATCAAGCGAAGCGCGTCGCCATTGTCGCTCGGACCAATGGCGCTCCAATGGCAACCATCGCATGCCCGCCCGTCGCACCAAAGGTGCGCCTCGACTCTACGGCACGCCTTTGGAGTGACGGGTAGGCGATTTGGTGAGGCTCGGTGGTTCAGTGAAAGGGATCGTATGTGTTGAGGGATAAAGCGGCAGAGAATTGCCGTCAGATCGCCCACCCCGGGCAGGCGCTGGCCCTTGTCAGCCAATCAAAGCTCTGGAATGCTTCAGGCCCGCGGCGTTCGCGGCGGGCAGGGGCGGCATCCGCACCCGTCCCATCACTGTCTGACGAAAACGCACCTAAGGCAGCCGTGATCTGCTCCAAGGACGGCGCTTCGCCACGCTCGGTGCTGTCCAGACGATCACGCATCACGCGCAGATGATCGGGCATCGTGCCGCAGCACCCACCGATCACCGATGCGCCGCAGTCGCGGGCCATCACGGCGTAGTCCCCCATCAATTCGGGCGTGCCGTCGTAATGGATGTGGCCGTCGTGATATTTCGGAATGCCCGCATTCCCTTTGGCAATGATCGGCAGCTTGCCGTTCTTGCCCGCAAACCCGAGGATCGTGCGCAAGAGGTCCGACGCGCCGGTGCCGCAGTTGGCACCGTAGGCCAAGGGCGGTGTTTCCAAACCTTCGACCAGATCGACCATCGCCTCTGATGTCACACCCATCATCGTGCGCCCTGCGGTGTCAAAACTCATCGTCCCGCACCAAGGTAGCCCAGCCAGCGCAAAGCCTTGGGCGGCCGCGCGAAATTCTTCCGGTGCGCTGATCGTCTCCAACCAACCGATATCTGCGCCACCCGCCTTGAGACCATCGGCGGTCTCGTGAAACATCTCCACCGCGATGGTGTGGCTCAGCGCGCCAACGGGCTCCATGATTTCTCCGGTTGGGCCGACAGAGCCTGCGACGATCACCTTGCGCTCCGCCTTGTCGGCGACCTCGCGGCCAAGCTCTGCGGCCACACGGCTCAGCTCATGGGCGCGCTTGGCGGCGTCATGCAGCTTGAGGCGCGATGCGTTTGCGCCAAAACTGTTTGTCAGAAAAAGGTCTGAGCCCGCATCAACAGCGCCCTGGTAAAGCGCCAGAATTTTCATTGGTTCATCCGTGTTCCACAATTCCGGCGCGTCGCCTGACATCAGGCCAGCGTTGAACAAGTTGGTGCCGGTCGCACCGTCAGCCAGCAGCACGGCTTTTTGTGCCAGAAGGGTGGAGAACGGGTTGGTCATCAGGGACAGCCTTTCGCACGCGGAGAGGCTTGTTCCTCACACAGGCCGGATGATGAGGCAACTTCATAATATTCATCTTGTTCATGAGAGATGTTTGAAGAGGGCAAGGCATAGGGCCGTCGAATGCGCAATGCCACGTCAGAAAGCCCGAGCCAGAGGGCCGTCTGGCTGGGTGCCGCGGCATAAAGGGGGACCCATCGCGGGGCGAAATCCTGCTTGAACTGGCGCAGGCCTGGCGGCTGCAGGGCTGCACGGACGCGGGCCGCGAAATCAGCGGTTTCGGCCACCTTGCAGGGCGCAGCCGCCAGGCTGACACGTGGCATGCCAAAGCTGGCCGCATCCGCAATCGCGGCAACGATCAGACTGTGGACCGTTCCGCTTGGGGCATCATTCGCGCTGCGCACCAGATCGAGGCACCATTCGTGCTCAGCGGTATGAAAGCTCACAAAACCAACAAGTTGATCGTCAACGTAGGCCAGATAGACCCTTTGCGCTTTGATGTAATCGGCATCAAACCGCCCCATGCTGCCGCCCCAGGCCGGGCCGTTGCGGGCCTGCCAGGCGCGGTCGACCTCCGCCATGTCGGAAAGCGGCAAGGTGAGTGGCATCTGCACGTCAACGCCGGCAGATTGGGCTTGCTTCAGCTTGCGCCGCAATCCTCTGCGGGGGCGGCCCTCGTATGAAAAATGCTTGGCATCAATGATGGCTTCATCCGCGATACGCAGGGTTTTCCAGCCAGCTTGTCGCGCATTCGTCGCTGTCCTGCCTGAACATTTATAGATGAGAGCCAACTGGTTGTGTGCCAAAGCTGAAGTTGTGTGTTGTTCAAGGTTGGCGCTGTTGGCCGCGGGCGCAGGGTCAAAGAGCATCACGCGCGTGTGTCCTGTGTCCCAGATCGCTGCGACGGTATCCTGGCCCGTCTCCACGGTGCCGCCGTTTTGCCGGATCACCCCGACTTCTGCCCGCAGACGTGCTTTTGGGGGGACGTGCATTTCGGTGTTGCGGGGCCGGGCTGCTTTGAATGGGACCAACAGCACCAGTCCGGCCATGAGGGCTGGGATTGCGAAATAGATCACGCGGAACAGGATGATACCGGCCAGAAGTGCGGCGTCAGGGTGTTGTGGAAGCAGTGAGATCACAACCAACTCGAACGGCCCCACGCCCCCGGGTGCGCCCGACATCAACGCAGCGGCCAAGGCCAGCAAAAATACAGGCAAAAGCCCAGCGAACGTGACTGTGTTTTGCGGCATCAAAACCCAGAGCGCGCCTGCAGCGGCCGTCGTGTCGACGAGGGTCCAGACCAGGATGGCACCAAATGCGCTCAAGGAGGGCAGTCTGAGATTGAGACGGCCGATCCGCAGACGTGGAAAACGCAAAAGCAGGAGTGTTCCAGCCGGGAGGCTCAACAGCGCAAGCATTGCAGGCCATCGCGGCCAACCTTCGAGCGGTAGAACAGCAAAGGCCAAAGCGCAGACGACGCACAAGGCCGCCAGAAAGGTGACGCTGACAAAACCCGCCAAACGCAGCGCGTCTGTGAGGGTCAGACCGGGCAACATGCGCCAGCGTGCGGCTGCAGACGAAAAAAGCCCAAAGCCGATGGTTTGAGACAGCGCAATCGCCACTGTGCCGGACCGTTGAGCAAGTGCGGCAGGGACTTGGGTGCGGACATGGCGATGTGCCACCACATCGTAGCGGCCAACGGCATAGAAACTGAGAAGGGTCAGCGCCACAGCGGCAACGACCTGCCAGATGCTGATTGCGGTCAAATATTCTGGCACCTTGGCGATTGCGCCGGTATCCAACTGTCCGGCCAACACTGCCAGACAGCCCGCCGCCACGACCAGCGGACCCGCCAACCGAAGCAGCGGGCCCACGTGTGAGAGCCGAATTTGCGTAACCATCACTCCCCCCGGAACCATGGATTGATGATCGGTTAGAGGGAGGAGGTTTCTAACAGGTTAAGGCTTGGACGCCTTCTGGGCGCGCGAAAGGCAATGCATGCCTTTCGCTTTCTCTTAGTCACTTCAAAGAAGTGTCATAATGTGTTGAAATTAATCAGCTTCATTCATAATCTGAGACTTTGCTTCGGCCATCATCTCAGTCATTTTAGAACGAATTGTCGCCTCATCGGCCAGATCGCCAAGGTCTCCTGCGACCTTGCGATAGACGTCTTCGTCGCCTGCTTCTTCGAAGTCGGCCTTGATGACTTCCTTGGCGTAGGCGTCTGCCGCGTCGCCGTCTTTGCCCATCAGGTTCGCGGCCCAAAGGCCGAGCAGTTTGTTGCGGCGCGCTTCAGCCTTGAACTGCATTTGGCTGTCATGGGCAAACTTGTTTTCGAATGCGTTTTCGCGGTCGTCGAACGTGGCCATCAAAAAGGGCTCCCGGTTTGGTGTGTCTTCAACCCAGATATGCGCGTCCCGGCCTTGCTGCGCAAGTGGGCTTGCACTAAGAGGACCGCAATAGGCGCGAGACTGCTCCGCGCAACATGCGAAAGGATGCCCATGGCCCGGCGCAAGAAGATCTACGAAGGCAAGGCAAAGATTCTTTATGAAGGCCCCGAGCCCGGCACCATCGTGCAGTACTTCAAGGACGACGCGACCGCCTTCAACGCCGAAAAGAAGGACGTGATCGAAGGCAAGGGTGTGCTGAACAACCGGTTGAGCGAGTTCTTCATGACGGGCCTCAACTACATCGGGGTGCCCACGCATTTTATCAAGCGCCTGAACATGCGTGAACAGCTGGTCCGTCAGGTCGAAATCGTGCCGCTTGAAGTGATCGTGCGCAATTATGCCGCAGGCACCATGTCCAAGCGTCTCGGCATTGAAGAAGGCACGCAGTTGCCGCGCCCGATCGTGGAATATTGCTATAAGGATGACAGCCTGGGTGACCCGCTGGTCACCGAAGAGCACATCGCGGCCTTCGGCTGGGCCAGTCAGCAGGATATGGACGATATTCTAAGCCTTGCACTCAGGGTGAATGATTACCTGTCTGGCCTGATGTACGGCGTTGGCATTCGCTTGGTGGACTTCAAGATCGAAATTGGCCGCGTGTATGACGGTGACTTCCAGCGTCTGATTGTGGCGGACGAGATCAGCCCCGACAGCTGCCGGCTGTGGGACATCGAGACCAATCAGAAGCTCGACAAGGACGTGTTCCGCCGCGATCTGGGATCGCTAACGGACGCTTACACGGAAGTCGCCAAAAGGTTGGGTGTGATGCCGAAGAATGCAACGCCAATCACCAAACCAACGCTGATCAACTGATCGCAGGCGCTGGATTTGAGTATTTTTGGCATAAAAAGACGGGGGGACGCGCCATGAAGGCACGGGTGCATGTGATGCTGAAAAACGGGGTTCTGGACCCGCAGGGCGAGGCGGTGCGCCATGCGCTTGGGGCCATGGGCTTTGAGGGCGTAAACGGTGTGCGTCAGGGCAAGGTGATTGAGCTTGATCTGGCCGACGGTGCCACCGAGGCAGATGTGACGGCCATGTGCGAGAAGCTGCTGGCGAACACGGTGATCGAAAGCTACTCGGTGGAGATGGGCGCATGAAGGCGGCCGTGGTCGTCTTTCCAGGTTCCAACTGTGACCGTGATCTGGCCGTCGCCTTCCGAAATGCGGGGGCTGAGGTCGAGATGGTCTGGCACAAGGACAGCGACCTGCCGCAGGGTGTTGATATTGTTGGTGTTCCCGGCGGCTTTTCTTACGGCGATTATTTGCGCTGTGGGGCGATTGCGGCGAATTCTCCGATTTGTCAGTCGGTGGCGCGGCACGCGGAGCGCGGTGGCTATGTGTTTGGCGTCTGCAACGGGTTTCAGGTGCTGACCGAAACGGGATTGCTGCCCGGTGCGCTGTTGCGAAATGCGGGCCTCAAGTACATCTGCAAAACCGTTGGGCTGAAGGTGGAGACGTCGCAATCCGACTATACCAACGGCTACAACGCGGGCGATGTGATCGATATTCCCATTGCGCATCACGATGGCAACTACTTTGCCGATGATGACACCATTGCGCGCCTGCAGGGCGAAGATCGGATCGCGTTTTCCTATACCGACAACCCCAACGGGGCCAAGGCGGACATCGCGGGCATCCTGTCGGAAAACCGGCGTGTCCTGGGCATGATGCCGCACCCTGAGCGGGCGGCGGATGTGGGCCATGGGGGCACGGACGGGCAGGCGCTCTTCCGCGCATTGGCAGGGGCGCTGGCAGAGGCGTGACTTGAGTGCTGCTGCGCGCCTTGATAATTTGAGGCGATGAGCGAGCAGGACAAACCAAACAGATGGCCCAAAGTGTCATGGCGCGTGCGCGTGGCGATTGGGGTGCTGATCGTACTGGCCGTTATTACGATATCGGTCACCAATCGGCTGCTGACGGACCGCTTTACGGAAACAACCCGCAACCGGGCGGAACTGCGGATCGCACTCTACAGCGGTAACCTGCTGGCTGAGCTGCGCCAGAACGCGATTGTTCCGCAGCTTCTGGCGCGGGACCCCACGCTGATCAACGCGCTTGATATTCAGGACTATTCACTGTCGACCCAGCGGCTGATTTCCTTTGTGGAGGAAATCGGAGCGGCGTCCTTGATGCTTTATGACATCGATGGGCGCACGGTGGCGGCCACAGACCGTAACCGGCTTGGGTCGTCTCATCGGGCGGAGCCCTATTTTGTGGATGACATCCGCACCAGTGCCACGATCTTTTCGACGATCAAGCGGGAAGGCGGCGGCTACGGGTTCATGTATTCGCGCCGTATTCAGGATGGTGGCACCACGCTTGGCGTCATTGCGGTTGAGGTGGACCTGCAGAAGTTTGAGCGCGCCTGGGCTGGGATCTCGGATGCGGTGATTGTGATGGACAGCACGGGCGAGATCATTCTCGCAACCTCGCCCCGGTGGCGGGGGCTGACCGAGCCCGATGCGCTTGCAGGCCAGGACCCGCAGTCCGCCATTGAGCGTGCCATCAAGGCGACAGCCGATTGGACTGCGCTGCCGCCTGACGCTTACCTGCAGGGCGAGGCGGTGATGCGGCTGGAGAGCCGTATTCCGTTCCGCGGCTGGCGCATGGTCAGCTACACGACCTATCAGTCTGTCCGCGAACGGGTGAACGGCGTGCTGGCGCTGGAGGTCATGGGGTTTGCGATTCTTCTGGCGCTTGCGTTCTATTTCCTGAGCCGCCGCACGGCGGGGCGGCTGGCAATCTTCCAGCGGGAATCGGCTAAATTGCGCGCATTGAACGCAGCGCTCCAGCGGGAAATCGCCGAACGGAAACGGGTGCAGGAGACGCTCGCCGTGGCTGAACAGACGCTGGAGCAATCGAGCAAACTGGCCGCCTTGGGGGAGATGTCGGCGGCGGTCAGCCATGAGCTCAACCAGCCGCTGGCAGCGATGAAAACCTATCTGGCTGGCGCGCGTTTGCTGCTGCGCCTCAACCGCCCGGACGAGGCGCTGTCGTCCTTTGGCCGCATCGACGACCTGATCGAACGCATGGGGGCGATTACGCGGCAGCTGAAGTCTTATGCCCGCAAGGGTCAGGAGGCGTTAAGCCCTGTAGATATGGGGGCTGCGCTGGCGTCATCACTATCGATGATGGAGCCGCAACTGCGGCAGCGGCAGGTGCAAATCAGCCGGATCATGCCGGATGATCCGGTGCTGGTGATGGGCGACCGAATGCGCATTGAACAGGTGATGGTGAACCTCTTGCGTAATGCGCTTGATGCCACCAAGTCTGAGCGTAACCCGAAGGTGGATATCATGCTCAGCGCGGGAGAGACGGCGACCCTGTCGGTGCGTGACAATGGACCGGGGATTGAAGACCTCGATGCGCTCTTTGAGCCCTTCTACACCACCAAGCAGCCTGGCGATGGTGTGGGTCTGGGGCTTGCCATTTCGTCCGGGATCGTGACCGATTTAGGGGGGCGCTTGGCGGCGCGCAACGGGCAGGCCGGTGGCGCTGTCTTTGAAATGCAGCTGCCGATCCATGCGGCAGACACGACAATTGAAGCGGCGGAGTAACGCGCAATGGCACAGGCAATGAAGATCGCAATCGTCGATGACGAACAGGACATGCGTCAGTCCATCAGCCAGTGGTTGGCCCTATCGGGCTATGACACGGAAACTTTTGCAAGTGCAGAGGATGCGCTGAAGAACCTCGGGCCTGAGTATCCGGGCATTGTGATTTCAGACATCAAAATGCCGGGCATGGACGGGATGCAGTTTCTTAAAAAACTGATGGGCTCTGACAGTGCCTTACCGGTGATCATGATCACCGGTCACGGCGATGTGCCGATGGCGGTTGAGGCGATGCGGGTGGGCGCATTTGATTTCCTGGAAAAGCCGTTCAACCCCGACCGGATGTCTGAACTGGCCAAGAAGGCCACCATCGCGCGGCGCCTGACGATGGACAACCGCGCGTTGCGGCGGGAGCTGAGCGACGGCGGGCAGTTGATGAAAAAGCTCATTGGCCAGTCTCCGGTGATGGACCGATTGCGTGAAGATATCCTCGATCTGGGGCAGGCGGACGGTCATGTGCTGATCGATGGCGAGACGGGCACGGGCAAAACGCTGGTGGCCCATGCGCTGCATGCCGTGGGGTCCCGCGCAGGTAAGAAATTTGTGCTGGTAAGCTGTGGGGCGCTGGAAGAAGAGGCGCTCGGGAAGCGCTTGTTCGGGCCTATGCAGCCTGAGGATGCGCAGCTGCCTGCAATCGAAGAGGCGCGGGGCGGCACGTTGGTTCTGGAGGATGTCGAGGCGCTCTCTGAGACGTTGCAGGCGCGGCTTTTGAGCGTGATCAACGAGCAGGGCACCCCTGCGGAGACGCGGATCGTGGCGATTTCCAACCTGCAGGAAGCGGGGCGCACGTCGGAGGATGTGCTGCGCTCGGACCTGTTTTATCGCCTTGCCGCGTTGCGGATCACGGTGCCGCCGTTGCGGCAACGTGGGGAGGATATCCTGACACTGTTCACAAGGCTCAGCGACCAGTTTGCCGATGAATACGGTTGCGAGGCCCCGCAGGTCAGCGCACAGGAAGCGGCGCAACTGCTGCAAGCGCCGTGGCCGGGCAATGTGCGCCAACTCATTAATGTAGCAGAGCGTGCGGTGCTGCAGTCCCGGCGGGGGTCCGGCACGATAGCGTCCCTGCTGATGAGCGATCACGATGAGATGCAGCCGGTGATGACCACCGAAGGCAAGCCCTTGAAAGAATATGTGGAAGCCTTTGAACGGATGCTGATCGACAACACGATGCGCCGTCACAAGGGATCCATCGCCAGCGTGATGGAAGAGCTGTGCCTGCCGCGCCGGACGTTGAATGAGAAGATGGCAAAGTACGGGCTGCAAAGGTCCGACTATCTTTGAAGCAGGCCGTGACCTGAAGGCGCGGCTGCGCCGCAAGACATGTTTTTTGGGCGCGCCTGCCGCGACGTCGTTTCCAAGGAAGCGATGGGGTCGTTTGAGCCGGCCTCGGTTTAGCCGGTGCCGATTTCGACAATCTCGGTAGCTTTGCCGTTTGCGTCCGTAACGCAGGACCAGGATTTGGCACCCGGTACATCGACAATGAACCGGTTCAGCTCAATCACCGGAATGGTGGTGTTGATGGTCACGCCGGTCTTTTCAGTCTGTTGGGAAACAGCGCGGATGCAGCTTTTCTGTCCTCGCACGTCGCCGAGGGCTTCGGGATCATTGGCGACGGCAATTTCGTCGCAGGCAGCCGTTGCCAGCAAAGCCAGGCCAAGGGCGGGGCGCAGAATGAAATGCATGGGTCTTCCTTTTGGTCTTGGGGCCCGGGCAGAGCAGGCGGGCGTGGGGCAAAATGTCCTCATGTCTGTTGAGGATGTCAACTGTCGTTCCGAATTTCATCTTTTGCGTGCGACAGCGCGGATTGCCCATTGTCATTTGCCCCCCAAACCCCTTAATTGGATTTTAGAGACGGAGCGACGCCACTGCGCGTCACCTTCGCCGAAAAGTTTCGCTGCTTGTGGATTTCGACGCAAATCCCCGCGCAGACCGATTGGGCCGGAGATGGCCAGAGAACCGCTGACGCAGACCACAGTTTGGATGTGCGCAGTATATAATGGACGCAGAAGACCCGAAGTGGGTCTCTTGCGTCGGAGAAGAACCGCGATGACGCGCGTGAGACATATGAGCAGACCTGCGCTGGCCCTGACCGGCCCCGTCTGCGCCGCGCCGTCCTTCGCCCTGACAAGCCACATGCCGCCAACCTCTGCAGCTCCCCCAGGGTGCCTGCTGTCGCGCGGTCTGTGCAGTGTGAGAACATGCCTAAGAAAATGCTTATCGATGCCACCCACGCGGAAGAGACCCGCGTGGTGGTCGTGGACGGAAACAAGGTTGAGGAATTTGACTTTGAATCCGAAAACAAGCGCCAGCTTGCTGGCAACATCTATCTCGCCAAGGTAACCCGGGTCGAGCCGTCGTTGCAGGCGGCTTTTGTAGACTATGGTGGCAACCGCCACGGGTTCCTCGCGTTTTCGGAAATTCACCCCGATTACTACCAGATCCCCGTAGCCGACCGTCAGGCGCTGCTGGAAGAAGAGCGCGCCTATGCCGAAGCACAGGCCGCCAAGGATGAGGAAGAAAACTCCAAGCCCAAGAAATCGCGCTCACGTTCGCGCAGCCGCTCGAAATCTAAAGCCGAAGAGGCAAAGTCCGATGATGCCGTCACCTCGACTGAAATTGAGGGGATGGAGACGGTTGATCTGACGGAAGACGATGAGGTCGAAGTTGATGAGAGCGAAGCCTCCTCGCCTATGGAGCGGGTGCCGGAGACACCGGTAGAGACGCCAGAGGCAAGCGAAGGCGATGCGGACGCGGAGCCTGAGAGTGACGCGGAGGCTGCTGAGGCCAAAGAGCAGGCAGCCGAGGCGGATACCGACGAGGATGACGCTGAGGAAAAGGGGGCGAAAGCCTCCGCCAAGGACGAGAGTATCGAATCTGTAGCGGATGAGGACGACAGTGAAGACATTCGCCCTGCGCGCAAGCCTCGGCCCAAGCGCTATAAGATCCAGGAAGTCATCAAGGTCCGCCAAATCCTGCTGGTCCAGGTCGTCAAGGAAGAGCGTGGTAACAAAGGTGCGGCGCTGACCACTTATCTGTCCCTGGCCGGTCGCTACTGTGTGCTGATGCCGAACACCGCCCGGGGCGGTGGCATTTCCCGCAAGATCACCAATGCCGCAGACCGCAAGAAACTCAAAGAGATAGCGAACGAGATCAAAGTGCCACAGGGCGCAGGGCTGATCGTGCGCACCGCTGGGGCCAAACGTACCAAGGCCGAGATCAAGCGCGACTATGAGTACCTGCAGCGCCTGTGGGAGCAGATCCGCGAGCTGACGCTGAAATCCATCGCACCAGCGAAGATTTACGAGGAAGGCGACCTGATCAAACGGTCGATCCGTGATCTCTATAACCGCGAGATTGACGAGATCCACGTGGAGGGCGAACGCGGCTATCGCATCGCCAAGGACTTCATGAAGATGATCATGCCGTCCCATGCCAAGAACGTGAAACGCTACGAGGACGCGCTGCCTTTGTTTGCGCGCTATCAGGTGGAAAGCTACCTGTCGGCGATGTTCAACCCGACGGTGCAGCTGCCCTCGGGGGGCTACATTGTGATCGGCGTGACCGAGGCGCTGGTGGCCATTGACGTGAACTCTGGTCGGGCCACCAAAGAAGGCTCGATCGAGCAGACAGCGACCAAGACCAATCTGGAGGCTGCAGACGAGGTGGCCCGCCAGCTGCGTCTGCGTGACCTTGCCGGTCTGATTGTGATCGACTTCATCGACATGGATGAGCGCAAGAACAACTCCGCCGTCGAAAAGCGGATGAAGGAGAAGCTCAAGACCGACCGCGCGCGTATCCAGGTGGGCCGTATTTCAGGTTTTGGATTGATGGAAATGTCGCGCCAGCGTCTGCGGCCCGGCATGATCGAGGCGACGACCCAGCCATGCCCCCATTGCCACGGCACAGGGCTGATCCGGTCGGATGACAATATGGCCTTGTCCATTCTGCGTCAGATCGAAGAGGAAGGCACCCGCCGCCGCACCCGTGAGGTTCTGTTGAAGGCCCCGGTGGGCATCGCCAACTTTTTGATGAACCAAAAGCGCGAACATGTGGCCCATATCGAAGGCCGCTATGGTATGTCCGTGCGGATCGAAGGGGACCCGTCACTGGTCAGCCCCGATTTCAGCCTTGAGAAGTTCAAGACCGCGACCCGGGTTGTGAAACAGGCGGAGCATGTGGTGTCCGTGGACACCTCTATCATGGATGAGGTTGATGAGGCGGAGGCCGAAGACAACCTGCCAGCTGCAGAGACAGATGAGGCCCTCGAAGGCGAGGCCAAGCCGAAAAAGCGCCGGCGTCGGCGGCGGCGTCGGAAGCCTAGCGGGGGCGACCATCAAAACGTTGATCAGCAGAACAGCGATCAGCAAGGCGGCGATCAACCGGCTGACGAAGGTACGTCAGAGCCGGAGGAAGCCAGTGTTGACACGCCTGCTGAAGAAACGGCTGAGGAAAAGCCCAAGCGCACCCGCAGCCGGTCCCGCAAGCCCAAGGCAGAGGCCGAGGTTGCGGAAGATGCGGATGCCAAGGTGAGCGAAGACGTGCCAGAGGTTGCCGAGACGGCAAAGGAGGAAGCGCCAACGAAAAAGCGTACAACCCGGTCTCGCAGCAAGAAGGTGAAAGAAGAAGACGCCGCACCAGCTGAGACGGCACCGGTCGAAGACGCCAAGGCGGAGGAGGCTCCCGCAGAAGACGCCGCTGAAGCGAAGCCCAAAAAAACCACGCTTAGCAGGTCAAGGGCCAAAAAGACCGAGGCCCCGGCAGAGTCCGCAGCAGAGGAAGCACCGGCAGAAGAAGCGCCAGCAGAGGCCGTTGCAGCCGAACCGGAGCCTGCACCTGAGCCCGTGGCGGCTGCGTCGGACGCCGTTGCAGCCGAGCCCGAAGCCGCCCCGGAGCCGCCCAAGAAGAAGCGGCGCGGATGGTGGTCGCTCGGCGGCAAGTAACAGTGTAGTTCTACCAAAAATAAAGGGCGGTCCTTAGCGGCTGCCCTTTTTGCGTATGACGAAGGTGAGAGTGCCGCCTTCCTCTGTGCTCTCTATCAGCTCATGTCCGCTTTCATTGCAGAAATGCGGAACGTCCACGATGGCAGCAGGATCATCGGCAATCAGCCTGATCTCATCTCCTGGGCCCAACGCCGACAACCGTTTGCGCAGCTTCAAAACGGGCAGGGGGCACAAGAGCCCAAGGGCATCAATCTCGGTCGTCATGGGGCGCAGATAGCCCGGATGTTACACCCCGTCCACAGGGTTGTGACCAAAGGACGCGTGACGCGGAGGGCAAGGCAGTCTAGATGGGTACCATGTTCGGGATCGACCTCATAGACGCCAGCCTCATGCCTGCGATGGCAATTGCCTTGCTGGCGGGGATCATTTCGTTCCTGTCGCCCTGCGTCTTGCCCATCGTACCGCCCTATCTGGCCTACATGGGCGGCGTGTCGCTGAACGATATGTCATCCGAGGCCGCAGCGCGGCGCAAGGCGGTCATCTCAGCCCTTTTCTTTGTGCTGGGATTATCAACCGTCTTTCTGATCCTCGGGTTCACGGCCAGCGCCTTTGGCGCGTTTTTCCTGCAAAATCAGATCCTTTTCGGGCAAATCTCAGGTGTGGTGATCATCGTCTTTGGCCTGCACTTCCTTGGCCTTTTCCGTATCCCGTTTCTGGATCAGGAAGCGCGGCTGGATGCAGGAGACAAGGGTGGTTCGTCCTTTGGAGCCTACGTTTTGGGCCTGGCCTTCGCCTTTGGCTGGACGCCCTGCATCGGCCCGCAACTGGGCGCGATCCTGTCGCTGGCCGCGACCGAGGCATCGGTGACGCGCGGCACGCTGCTGCTGGGCATTTACGCCGCAGGCCTCGGCATTCCTTTCTTGCTGGCGGCGATGTTTATCACCCGTGCCATGGGTCTGATGAACCGCATCAAGCGCCATATGAAGCTGATCGAACGCGTCATGGGCGGGCTGCTGGTGGCCGTGGGTCTGGCCATGGTCACAGGCGCCTTCAGCCGCTTCGCCTTTTGGCTGCTGGAAACCTTCCCGGCCCTTGCCACGTTGGGCTAACGCGCCTTAGTGTTGCCCAAAACGTCCGCTAGGACAGCCCCAAAGGACGGGCGATGGGCACGAGCAGCGAAAAACAGGTCAGGCGGCGCCGGGTGTTCTACATCCCCGGCTATGACCCAATTCATCCCCGCCGCTACCGCGAGCTTTACCGCAAGGAAGGGGCCGCGCAAGCGGCCATTTCCGGCTATCAGATCGGTTTGAGCCCCCGCAAGGGAGAGAACTACGGCTGGCAGGTGGAGGCTGAGATCGGCGGCCAAAAAACCCACGCGGATTTCGAAGTGCTGGTCTGGTCGGACATCGTGCGCGACAGCATGAACACCTCCATCCCCGCCACATATCTGCAACTGGTGCGCACGGCCTGGACCTACATTGCATCCGGTGCGCTGGGGCGGCTGATGAAGCTGCGTAAGGGGCCGGTGATTGCCGCACTTTACCCGGTGGGGATGTTGCTGCTGCAACTGATGCTGGCGATCGCGGTATTGCTGTTGTGTATGACTTACCTGCCCCTGCTTTTCGCGATCCCGCTCGCCCCGCAAAGTGCCGGGGGTGCGCAAAGGTCGATAATCCTCGCGTTCTTTCTGGGCCTCCTCGGCGCGGTCTTGCTGTTGCGTTGGTTCAAGGCCAAGGACAACAAGTTCTTCGCCTACTACCTGATGCACGACTATTCCTACTCCGCCGCCTCACGCGGGGCCAATCCGCCGGAGCTTGAGGCCCGCATCGCAGAATTCACCGACACAATTGCCGAAGCACTCACCGATGACCTGGAGGAGGTGCTGGTGGTCGGCCATTCCTCTGGCGCGCATCTTGGCGTATCGATCCTGGCTGATCTGATCAGGGCAGGTCGTGTGAAGGCCTCAGGTCCCGCGCTGTCGTTTCTAAGCTTGGGGCAGGTGGTGCCGATGGTCTCCTTCTTGCCCGAAGCACATCGGCTGCGTGGCGACCTGCGCTACCTCTCAGCCCGTGAAGAACTCGCCTGGGTCGATGTCACCGCCCCCGGCGACGGCTGCGCTTTTGCGCTGTGTGATCCGGTGAGCGTCTCTGGCGTGGCTCTGGCGGACAAGAAACACCCGCTGTTGTTCTCCGCCGCTTTCACCCAAACGCTTAGCCCTGCGCGGTGGAAGGAGCTGCGCTGGCGGTTCTTCCGGCTGCATTTCCAGTACCTCTGCGCCTTTGATCGGCCCAAGGACTACGACTACTTCCAGATCACTGCCGGGCCGCAGACGTTGGGCGCACGCTACGCCGGCCGCGCGCCGTCCAAATCCCGCATTGACCATGCGGTCAGCAAATACACCTCTGTCACCGCATGACGCTGCCGCCCAAACCCCCAAGCCGCCCGGACCGCGTGTCGCTTTTCCGCTATGCGCGGCTCTTTCGGCAGGACATCCTGTCGGCCCAGCCCGCGCGGCTTTATCGCGCGTGGATGGCGGCGTTCAAGACGCCGTTCTTCCGCAGCTTTCTGGTCAACCAGCCGGAACTGGTGAAGACGATTTTGAAAGAACGCCCGGATGATTTTCCCAAGTCCGACCGGATCGGGGAGGGCCTGCGCCCCTTGCTGGGCAACTCGGTCTTTCTGACCAATGGCGAGACCTGGAAACGCCAGCGGCGGATCATCGATCCGGCGTTCGAAGGCGGGCGTCTGCGCGAAACCTTCCCGGCGATGTGGGAGGCGGCAGAGGCAGCAGCGGCACGTCTGGCCGCCCATGATGGCAAGGTCTTGGAGATCGAGGCAGAGACCAGCCATGCCGCCGCTGACGTGATTTTTCGCACGTTGTTTTCCATCCCCATTGAGCACCATCTGGCGCGCGAGGTGTTTGAGGAGTTCAAGACCTACCAGCGGAGCCAGCCCATCCTGAACCTGGCCGCTTTCGTGCCCTTGCCCCTCTGGATGCCCCGCTTTTTCAAGCGGGGGACCAAGGTGAGTGCCGCGAAGATCCGGGCGTTGATCACGGAACTGACCGAAGCGCGCATGGCTGAGATCGAGGCTGGTACGGCACCGGGTGATCTGGCGACCAAGATCATGACCACGGCCGATCCGGTCACGGGGCAGACCTTCGACACTGTAGAGATGGTCGATCAGGTCGCGATCTTCTTTCTGGCGGGACATGAAACCAGCGCGTCTGCGCTGGCCTGGACGCTTTATTTGATGGCCACGCACCCCGACTGGCAGGACCGTTTGGCCGAAGAAGCGCAGGCGCTTGAGACCTGCGATTTTGGCGTGATGTCCAAGCTGCGCCTCAGCCGCAATGTGTTTCGCGAGGCACTGCGGCTTTACCCGCCCGTGCCGATGATGGTGCGGGAGGCGTCCTGTCCGGAGCATTTCCGGGACCGCGATGTGCCGGCGGGCAGCCAGTTGGTGCTCAGCCCCTGGCATCTGCACCGGCACGAGCGGCTTTGGGACAACCCGGACGGCTTTGACCCCGCCCGCTGGCAGACCGAGAACGGTCAGAAATGCCAGCGCGATGCCTATATGCCATTCTCCGCCGGCGCGCGGGTTTGCACGGGCGCGGGGTTTGCGATGGTGGAGGGACCACTGATCTTGTCGCGCATTTTGCGAGACTACCGGGTGGAGGCCGTCGAAGGCCGGATCCCGCGCCCGGTGGCGCACCTCACGGTGCGGGCAGCGGACGGGATCTGGTTGCGCTTGTCGCGGCGGTAGCATCGCTGCGGGCTTTCCAGTAGAAAACCAGAAATCAGAATCACGAGGGGTGTGTTTGAGATGAACGCAGAGCAGTTGGCACAGATGACAGACGGGCAGGGGTTCATTGCCGCACTCGATCAATCCGGCGGATCGACCCCAAAGGCCTTGGGGCTCTATGGGGTGGAGCCCTCCGATTATGAGGGCGAGGAAGAGATGTTCGCCGCCATGCACGCGATGCGGGCGCGGATCATTCTGTCGGCCCCTTTCACGTCAGAGAAGGTTATCGGCGCGATCCTTTTTGAGCGCACCATGGATAGCGACATTAACGGGACGCCGACAGCGGAACTGCTTTGGAATACGCGCGGCATTGTGCCGTTTCTGAAGATCGACAAGGGTCTGGAAGAGACGGTGAACGGCGCGCAAGTGATGAAACCGATGCCGGACCTGGAGGGGCTGCTGACCCGCGCGGCTGGCAAAGGTATTTTTGGCACCAAAGAACGCTCAGTTATTCATGAGGCGAATGAGGCTGGGATCGAGGCGGTTGTGGCGCAGCAATTCGACGTTGCACGCCAGGTCTGCGCGGCAGGTTTGGTGCCGATCATTGAACCTGAGGTGAATATCCACTCAGACAGCAAGGCGGAGGCAGAGACCCTGCTGCACGCCGCCCTCGCGCGACATCTGGACACTTTGTCGGCTGACCAGAAAGTAATGTTGAAGCTGACCCTTCCGGATCACGCAGGACTTTATGACGATACGGCGTCGCATGCCAATGTGGTGCGCGTTGTAGCGCTGTCGGGGGGGTATTCCACGGATGAAGCCTCTGCCAAGCTGGCGGATAACCACGCGATGATTGCAAGCTTCAGCCGGGCGCTGACCGAAGGGCTGAATGTGTCAATGTCAGATGCGGATTTTGATGCCGCCTTGGGTGGGAATATCGACCAGATTTACCGCGCATCGGTGGCGTGAAGGGCGGAATTCTGCGAGAATTCCGGTGTGTTTTTCTGCGAGAAAAACAGGATTGCGTTTGTGATCTGCGAGACGTGAAATTCTACCAGAAAACGGAATTCTCGCAGAATTCCATATCGTTTTCCTCGCAGGAAAACGTCACACCACCTGACGAATAGGCGCTTGATTGCAGATGACAATCACGTGGCCCGTATTCTCAATGGCGCGAAATCCGCGGCGTCTGATCTCAGCCTCAAAGGCGTCGCGCCCGACATAGGTCTCGATATCGCGCATCGTGCGTCGGATGACCCCACCTTTGGCAACCTGCTTGGCGCCAAAGACATCGCGCATCCAGACGTCGGCTGAGAGAGGGGAGGAAGAAGAGAAGGTCTGCATGTTCCAGACCCTCCCAAATCAGGGTAAACGTTCCTTTAACGCGCGCAGAACATAAAGACGGATCGCAGAAGCGAGCCCCATCTCCACTCCCCGCGCCTCATCTATCTCGGCCACCAGGGCATTTATCGGCATATCACGCGCCGCCGCTAGACTGCGAAACTCGGCCCAGAACTCGTCCTCAAGCGATATGGAGGTCCGGTGCCGGCGCAGCGTGACAGAGTGTTTGACGGGCCGCCCGCTCATGTCTCGCGCTTATGCCCTTCAAGATCGTGGGCTGCTTTCTTTGCTTTCGAAGCCTCCAGCTGTTTTTCCGCATTTGTCCGGCCAAAGGCCACGGCATTCTGATCCGCTTTCGCCCGCCGCGCCGTCTTGGCCCGGGCTTTGCGCGCTTTGTTGAGGTTCACGATCTTCGCCATGCCGCAGCCTAGCCCGGCGGGCCGTGTCTGACCAGATGCCGCCTGTGTACCTCGATCATCCAGCCCAACATGATGGCGTTCAGGATATGCCACATGAAATGCGTGCCAAAGGGCAGGGCGGTGCAAAAGGTCTCATCAAGGCTGCGAAAGATCAGCGAGGCCACAAGGACTGCCGCACCCACCGCCAGCCCCATGGCCGTGGCGGGCACGCGCCGCGCCAAAGCCACAGCGTAGAGCGCAATCAAAAGCGGCACAGGCCAATAGCCAGCGGAAATCTCAAAGAACGGCAGCGCTGCGAAAAGCGGCACCGTGACACCCGCGTAGGGGATGAAGCAGGCCGTGACAACAAGTGCGGACTTTATGGGCAGCCGCCAGAAATCCCGGTTGGCGGCGTAGACGTAGACCAGGATGTAGAGCCCGATGGGCAGCACATCTAACAATGCCGCCCAAGGCTGGGCGTGGGTGTGGAACAGATAGCTGCCCACGCCAATGGCAGCCAGCAGGCCGATCAAGACAGCCTGAACGGGCCTGCGCCTGTCGCGCGTGCGCCAGAACATCAGCGCTGCCGCGATCAGAAAAGCGGCGTTGGTGATCGCATTGATGGGTTCGGACCAATATTCTGGCCCCGTACGTTCGCAATAGCCGTCAATCGCACGGGTCCAGTCCATCAGGCACGCCGCTTATCCCTTGGGGCCGATCATGTCTTCGGGGCGCACCACACGATCGAAGGTCTCTTCGTCCACCAACCCCAGCGCAATCGCTTCTTCTTTGAGCGTTGTGCCGTTCTTGTGGGCGGTCTTGGCGACCTTGGTGGCGTTGTCGTAGCCGATGGTCGGGGCAAGGGCCGTGACCAGCATCAGGCTTTCCTTCATCAGCTTGTCGATCCGCGCCTCGTTGGCTTGCGTGCCGACCACCATGTTGTCGGTGAACGATCCCGCTGCGTCACCCAAAAGCTGCATGGACTGGATGACGTTGTAGCTCATCATCGGGTTATAGACGTTCAGTTCAAAGTGACCTTGCGAGCCTGCAAAACCCACGGCTGCGTCGTTGCCCATGACATGGGCGCAGACCATGGTCAGCGCTTCGGCCTGCGTCGGGTTCACCTTGCCAGGCATGATGGAGCTGCCCGGCTCATTCTCCGGCAGGATCAATTCCCCCAGGCCGGAGCGGGGGCCGGAGCCCAGCAGACGCATGTCATTGGCAATCTTGAACATGGACGCGGCAACCGTCTTCAAAGCGCCAGAGAACATGACCATCGCGTCATGGGCGGCCAACGCCTCGAACTTGTTGGGGGCGGTGACAAAGGGCAGGCCGGTGATGGCGGCGATCTCTGCGGCCACTTTTTCGGCAAAACCGACACGCGTGTTGAGCCCGGTGCCCACGGCGGTGCCACCCTGGGCCAATTCGTAGATGTCAGGCAGGCAGGCCTCGACCCGTTCGATCCCCTTGGCCATCTGATGGGCGTAACCGCCAAATTCCTGGCCGAGGGTCAGAGGCGTTGCATCCTGCGTGTGGGTGCGGCCGATTTTGATAATGTCTTTGAATTCCTCAGATTTGGCCGCCAACGCAGCATGCAGCTTGCGCAAGCCCGGCAGTAGCGTGTCACGCGCCACCATGCCGATGGCCACATGCATGGCCGTGGGGAAGGTGTCATTCGATGACTGACCCATGTTGCAGTGGTCATTCGGGTGGACGGGGGACTTCGACCCCATCTCACCGCCCAGGATCTCAATCGCGCGGTTGGAGATGACCTCATTCGAGTTCATGTTGGACTGTGTGCCAGAGCCGGTCTGCCAAACCACCAAGGGGAAGTTGTCGTCGAACTTGCCGTCGATAACCTCTTGTGCGGCCTGTTGGATCGCGGGGGCCAAAGCGGCATCCAGATCGCCAAACGCAAGGTTCACCGTGGCGGCTGCTTTCTTGATCACGCCCAGGGCGCGGACGATGGCCACAGGCTGGCGTTCCCACCCAATGGGGAAGTTCATGATCGACCGCTGGGTCTGGGCACCCCAGTACTTGTCGGCGGGGACCTCCAGAGGGCCAAAGCTGTCGGTTTCGGTGCGGGTGTCGGCCATGGCGGAGGCTCCTTGATGAAACGTGTCGCGCAGGGTTTAACGCCCGCCTGCGCAAGGTTCAATTGCAGGTGGCGCTAACGCTTACTTTCGGAAAGAATCAAGCGACACGATCTGCGCGTCCTTGGGCGCTTCTTCCGCCACTTCCAGTTCCGCTTCGGTGATCTGCGCCAGTTCGGGCTCAACGGGGGTCAAGGTCTCCTCGCCGTCCTCATCCTGCTGTTCGAACCGCAGACCGAATTCAACGGAAGGGTCCACAAATGTGCGGATCGCATCATAAGGAATATAGAGCGGCTCCGGCGCGTCCCCGAAGTTCAGCGTAACAGCAAAGCCGTCATCGCCGACGTCCAGATTGTCATACCAGTTCTGCATGACCACGGTCATCTCACCGGGATAACGGTCTGACAGCCAGTCAGCCAGTTCTGCATCCGGATGCGCAGTGTCGAAGGTGATGAAAAAATGGTGATTGCCCGGCAAGCCATTAGCTGCGACATCATCCAGAACCTTGCGGATGAGGCCGCGCATCGCCTCGTGCATCAGGTTGCCATAGTCAATGCTGCGGCTCATCACGTTCTCCGGTTGCCCCTTTCGGCGGGCTCAGCATACGGGATTCGGCAGAGGTGAAAAGGGCAAAGGTCACAAGGCCGCAAGACCTAGTGCTGCCAGCGCGAGAACGCCCATGGTTTCGACAAACCCGCGCTTGAGCCCGAGCATCAGAAGACCCGCGATCGCCGTAAGCAAAGCTGCCTGCACATCAAAGCTCGAAACGTCAGGCAGGGGCAGCGCAAACCAGCGGCCCGGCAGGACCACACCAAAGAGCACATGCAGCGTGAACCAGCACGTGAGGTTGGCAATGACACCCACAACAGCCGCCGTGATCGCCTGCAAGGCTCCGGCAAGCCGGGGGTGTGCACCAAGTTGTTCAAGGTAGGGGCCTGCGAGGAATATCCACAAAAAACAGGGGGTGAATGTCACCCAGAGCGCCAGCATCCCGGCGATCAGCGCGCCGGTGACGCCTGATTGCGCAAAACCTGCCAACATGGCGACAAACTCCGTCACAAGGATCAGCGGGCCCGGCGTCGTCTCTGCCAATCCCAGCGCGTCGATCATCTGGGGTGTGGTGATCCAGCCGAAATCCTGCACAACCGTCTGCGTCATATAGGCCAACACGGCGTAGGCCCCGCCGAAGGTGACGATGGCGAGCCTGGAAAAGAACAGGCCCAGTTGCAGCAGAAAGTCATTGCCTGCGGCCCAAACGACGAGCAAAGGCGCAGCCCAGAGCGCGGACCACAGCGCGAATGTGCGATAGGGCTGCGCTTTGGTTCTTGTTTCGGTCTGCGGGTGTTTGGTCTGCGGCGCGTATCCCCAGAATCCGACCGCTCCGGCAACCGCGATGATCAGTGGGAACGGCAGACCAAAGACAAAAAGCGCAACAAAAGAGGCCACCGCCAGCGCCCACCCCAGCCGCCCGCGCAGGGCTTTGCCTGCCACCTTGCGCAGGGCCTGAAAGACCACGATCACAACCGTCGCCTTGATTCCAAGAAAGGCCGCCTGCACCAGCGGGACCTGACCAAAGAAAGCATACCCAAGCGCAAGCGCAGCAATGACCAGCGCCCCCGGAATGACAAAAAGCAACCCGGCCAGCAAACCGCCCGCCACACCCCGCATGCGCCAGCCCGCATAGGTGGCCAGTTGCATCGCCTCCGGCCCCGGCAACAACATGCAAAGCGACAGGGCGCGCAGATAGCTGTCCTCACTCAGCCAAGGGCGTTCTTCAACCAACTCGCGGTGCATCAGCGCAATCTGCGCCGCCGGGCCGCCAAAGGACAAGAGCCCGATGCGCCCGAAGATGCGGGTCATTTCGGTCCAGCTTGGGGCGCTCATGACGCGTGCTGCCCCGGCCAGTCGTGGGTTTCATCTACCCCATCGCGGGCCCAACCATAAAGCGCGTCATAGATAGCCATCCCGGCCTCCAACTGCGCCTGATCGTCCTTGTATTGCCGTGACAGGCCGACGGATATGGCCAAAAGGCCCGCCGCCTGAGGGGAGGCGTCATGCCGGTTGGTATCTGCGGCCCGGATGACTGTGGCAAGGCGGTCGAGCGGGTCAGAGTGCAGCGCGAAGTCATCCAGCAAGGCGTCGAAAGTGCATTTGTCGCCGCGATGAGAGAAAGGCACGCCTTCCACGTCAAAGGGCGTGGCTGCATATCTCTCGGCCACGCCCATCACTTCAGAGGGCGAAACAAAGAGGAACCGCGCAGCAGGATCCACAAAGCGGCGGATAAGCCAGGGGCAGGCAATGCGGTCGATCTTGGGCCGGTGGCGCGTGACCCAAAGCGTGGCGCCATCCACAGGCGCCGGGATCGTGGCTGCGGGAATGCGTGTCGCTTGCGGATGATCCCGCCACCGGTACATGCCGCCAGAAAGGTATTCAGACCGCAGCCCATCCGCGCGCAAGCGGGCGGCCAACCCCTGGCTCAGCTTGATGCCTTTCTGGCAGATGATCACGGAAGGGCGGCCTTTCAGCCTGTCTTTCAACCCTTCAACCTCCGCGTGCGGATGGCGGAAAGAGCCGGGTATCAGATAGGGGTCCTCCGCATGATCGGGATCAATGCAGATATCGACAAGCGCAGGACACTCCGGCGTGCCAATCAGGCGCATGAGCTGCGGGACGGTGATTTCGTTGGGAGCGGGCATGGCAATGCATCCTCTGAACAGGTGACAGGGATGCGACTTTGGGCCTGAGCCTCACGGGGCAGTCGCAATGCGCCCCATACCGCTTTGTGTGCCGGGGGGCGAAGGCTTGTCAAGACAGGCGGCGGCTTGCGGGGCTTTGCCGTTGCCCCTAGCGTGCGGCATGGACCCCAAAGCGTTTCGGGATTGAGTTGAAACACAAATACCCTGCCACGCCGTCGGCGCTCTCGGGACATTTGTGATATTCGATTTCTCAGGTTAATCCCGAAAAGCTATAAAGGACTGCGTTCGTGATCCCTTTCGATCAAATGACACTTCTGATCGCTCTGGTTTTCGTGGTGGCCGGGACGGTGAAGGGCACCATCGGTATCGGGCTTCCTACAGTGTCGGTGGGGATCATGAGCCAGTTTCTGGCCCCCCACATGGCCATTGCGCTGGTGATCTTGCCGATGGTGATCACCAACATCTGGCAGGTCTACCGCGCGGGGCAATGGCTGGTCACGGCGCGCCGGTACTGGCTGCTGGTCGGCATGCTGGTGATGACCATCTGGGTCACGACTTTCTTCACCGCCAATGCCTCACCGCAGTTCCTGCTGGCCGTGATCGGCGTGGCCATCGTGATCTTTGCCACCACCAGCCTAGCGCGCCCCTTGCCGGCGATCCCTGACCGGTTGGACCGCCCCGCGCAGGCCATCACGGGGCTGACGGCAGGCGTGCTGGGGGGGCTGACCTCGATCTGGTCGCCGCCGATGGTCAGCTATCTGCTGGCCCGCCGGGTCGAGCGGGATGATTTTGTGCGCGCCGCTGGGCTCTTTATCTTCCTCGGCTCCCTGCCGCTGGCGCTGGGGTTTTGGCAAACCGGTCTGCTCGATGGCCCGGTGGCGCGGCTGTCGGCCTGGATGATCCTACCAACGCTGGTCGGCTTCACCTTGGGCGAGGCCATACGCCGCCGGATGGAGCCTGAACGCTTCCGGCGCGTGGTGCTCTGGATTTTCCTCTTTATGGGGCTAAACCTGCTGCGCCGCGCGTTCTTCTGAAACGGGTCAGCCCCGCCGCGTCCGCGTTTTCAGACGCTCTTTCATCTGTGCTTTGCCCGCGTCTGATCCGTCGTGAAACGTGCCAAAAAGCACATCCCAAGGCACCTCCAACGTGCCATAGTTCACTTCGAAATACCGGTGATGCATCTGGTGGTGAAAGTTCCCCAGATGCAACCGCTTACGGCCCGCCGCCCAGATGCCCTCAAACCCTGTGTGGGTGGTGATGGCATAAAGTCCAAAGAACATCAGATGCGCTACCAGATGCACCGGGTGTGTTGGCACCACAAAATGGATGAGCGCTGTCCCAAAGTACATTACGTGCTCCACAGGGTGCATCGACAGGCCGGACCACGGGCCGATGTCGGTATTGCGGTGGTGCAGCGCGTGGAACCGGTAGAGCAGATCCGAATGCAGCACCCGGTGCATCCAGTAGAAATAGAAGCTCTCCCATATCGGGATCAGAAAGAAGACAGCGATAAACCAGGCCGCCCCGTCGCTCCAGTTCCATACGGGCGCGTATCCGTTGGCCATCGCCCACCAGATCAACGCCTCCCATAGGCTCCAGATCGTGACGCCAGAGGCCAGCGTCCAGAACATGTTGTCCCAATACTGGTTGGCAAAGGTGAACATGCGTCCCTGACGCGGGAAAGGGCGGGGGTCGTACTTGTGATCCGTCCCCTGCAGTGCCTGACCATGAAAGATCACGTGCAGGGTTTGCGCCAGCACAAAGACAAGCACCAGATTGCGCAGCCAGATGAGCACGATCCAGCCGCCGGGCGTGGCGGCCTGATCCAAGGTCGGGCTGGCAAAGGCCCAGCAGAGCGCAGCAAGGCCCACCAGCACCAGGTTCTGGGTCAGGGGAAACCAGCTGTCCCAATACCAGCGCAGAACGGCCTTCGCGTCAAACGGCCGGCGAAACAGGGGATTGACCTGGAGGGGCAGGATATCCGGCGTGTGGTTCCATTCCTGGCGCGCCATTTCGGTCCCCTCTTGCAAGCCTGACGTCATTTTCTACGCATAGGCACAGGAGTCAAAGGGGATTTGACCCACCGTCAGGGGATGAGCAGCACCGGTCCCACCGCCACATCCGCTGCAAAAGCGCGCCCGACGGCCAGAATGCCCATCCGGCGCAGCCGTGCGGGATTAAATGGGATGTTGGTGTTGTTGGGCATCAGCGCGTTGAAAGGGATCTCGACCGTGGTCCAGTCCTTTGGGGCCACAAATGCACCGCGATAGGATTGCCACGGGCGGCGTAAGTCTGTGGTGCGCAAGGACAGATGGTAAAGCTCACCATTCCCGATCACCTCCATGTGGACTGCGCGAAAGCCGGAGGCGTCGAGAACGGCACCGCCTGCGCCCAGATCCGTGGCCATCTGGATAAAGCCGCCATTGTTATCCGTAGACACATCTCCTGTCAGCCGCGCCGCAGGGCGGCCTGCATGCGTCACAGCCACAACCCGACCGGTCGACACCCCACCCATCACGGTATCGGCCACAAACGTCCAGCGGGGTGTCAGGCGCATCGGCGGCTCCTCGGCAAAGACGGGCAGGGCGGTGCCAGCACAGGCGGCGGCAATCAAGTCTCGGCGTGTCATCATGGGAACGCAGGTAGGGCGCGGGTGCCCAAGGGGAAGGCCCAATCAGGGCTCCGCCAGAAAAGCGCGCATGACCTTTTCTGCACCGTCGGGATCGTCGCGGTGCACGCCATGGCCGCAGCCTGCAAAAACCTCCAACTGCGCGTTGTCGCCGATGGCCGTTGCGATTTCCTCTGCGCAGACCACAGGCGTCACAGGGTCTTCCGCGCCACCCAAGACGAGGGTCGGACACGTAATCGAAGCGATGCCGGGGCGCAGGTCCATCTCCATCATCTCATTGCGGAAAAAGTGAACGGTCACTTCCGGTCTCTGGATCGCGCGGTCGGTGAAAACCGCACTCTCCGCAGAATTGCCTCGGTTATATAGCGGCAGGCAGACCTGCCCGTATTTGGCGTAGCCTTTCAGCGTCGGATCGGAGAAGAAAGCCTCCGCCACCACTGCCGCCTCATCGCCCCCCAAATCGCGGGCCTTGGCCACGGTTGCGGGCAGATCAAAACGCGCGGCGGTGGAAGACAGCACCAGCTTTGACGGCCCCTGAGGATGGCGCGCGGCATAGTGCATCGCAACCATGCCGCCAAAGGACTGGCCAAAGACCAGCGGTTTTTCGATGCCCAGCTTGGCGCAGAAGGTAGCGATGTCATCGGCCCATTGGTCCAGCACCCAGGTGCTTTGATCCGCCTCGGACCGGCCACAACCACGATGATCTAGGTAGATGACCTGATAGGCGTCGGCATAACGGTCGAAATAGGGGCGCGAGGTGGAATGGTCATAGCCCGGACCGCCATGGAGAATGAGCAGGGTGGGGCGTTCCACCATGTCCGGCCCTTCAGGGCGCAGGCCGCTGCCCACCACGTCAAAGAAGATCCGCGCGCCGTTGATTTCGATAAACATGCGCGCTGTCCTAACCGCCTGAGAAATGAAAATGCAGGCTTCTGTTGCCAGGTGCCTGCATGAATGAGATGCCGGATTCTGTTGCCAGGCTCCGGCGGGCCCCGCCTAACGCGGCTAGGCGCTAGGACTTAAAGTCGGTTCGACTCGGACTGCTTACGCAGCCAGAGCAACCGGAGCATGGTTGTCGTTTGCAACTATACTGTTTTCGCCGGTAACGGTGGCAGACAGCCGAGACAAAGCTAACCCCTTTAGACGTTCGTCGATCCTGTTTCGGCCCCCCGATACTGAAAGACATCCTCAAACGAAGGATGCTGCCAGAATAAGGTTGGTGGAGCCGCCGGGTACCGCCCCCGGGTCCGATCCGCTTATTACGAGCGCGTTTATGTCCATAGTCCCGAAGGACATCCCAAGAGTTATGGCCTGCGGCGCGGAATTTCAAGCGCAAGCTGACGTCTTGGACAGGCGCACCCTGCGCCCCATATAAGGGCGGAAACAGGAGAGAGCATGAGCCGCGACACGCCCCAGCCCGACTATTCGCTGCGCTCCGAAGAGCTTGCGGCGCATCGGACAGCGATCAAGGGGCGGATCATTGCGCTGACGGCGATCATGCCTCTGGTCGGGTTTCTGGCCCCTTGGCCGGCCCCCTTGTTTTCATATCTGCTGATCGGGCTGTTGATGCTGTCGGGTCTGGCCTCGCTCTGGTTGCAGCAGATGTCGTGGTATCGGCCAGCCTTCCAGTATGCCTTTGTCACGCTGGACTGTGCCATTGTCTGCGCTGCCCTCATCTATCCCAACCCGCTGCAACCCAACGACATGCCGCCGCAATTCATACTGCGCTATGGCTCTTTCATCTTTTTCTTTCTGGTGCTGGCAGAGCTGACGTATCAATACCGTCCCCGGCTGGTTCTCTGGGGCGGTGTGTCGATTGCCCTGTGTTGGGCGGTCGGGGTGGCGCTGCTGATGCAATTGCCCAATACGGTTTGGGTTGAACCGGACCAAATGGACCTCGAAGCAGTTTTTGCACAGCAGGCCAACCCTTATTTCATCAGCATCGACATCCGCATTCAGGAAGTCTTTGGCATGCTGGTGGTCTCAGGCCTTTTGGCCCTGGCCGTGCGGCGATCCCGCGCTGCGGTCGACCGGCAGGCGCGCTTTGCCAAAGAACGCGCCAACCTTGCGCGTTACTTCCCGCGCAAGACGGCGGCTTTGCTGGCCGAACGCACAAACCCGTTCTCCGCCCCACGCGAACATCAAAGTGCGGTGGTCTTTGCCGATCTGGTGGGCTTCACCGATTGGTCGGAACGGCATACACCGGCCGAGGTGATCACCCTGCTGCGTGCCGTGCAGGGCAAGATGTCAAACATCGTCTTTCGCCACGAAGGCACGTTGGACAAATTTCTGGGCGACGGGTTGATGGCGACCTTCGGCACGCCTGACCCGGGGCCGAGGGATGCGGCAAATGCTTTGACCGCCGCAGTGGAAATGGCGGATGCATTTCAGGCCTGGGCCAGTGACCCCGACAACAAGCTGGCACAGGGGCTGCAACTCTCTATCGGCGCGCACTACGGACCGGTGGTGATCGGCAACGTGGGCTCGGATGAGCGGCTGGAATTTGCGGTCCTTGGCGACACCGTCAATGTCGCCAGCCGGTTGGAGGCTGCGACCCGCAAACTGGGCTGCGCCTGTGTTTTCAGCGACGCACTTGTCAGTGCCGCACAAGAGCAAGCCGGCACGGAGGTCAAGGCATCGCTCTCCCGGTTGCTGCCGCACAAGGGCCTCGGTTTGCGCGGACGGGCTGAAGCGGTCGATGTCCATCTGTTGCCCCGCGCTGAGGGCAAGTCAAAAGTCGCCTAACACGGGGGGCTGCGCGTCTATTGAAACGGCACCCGGCAAGTTACACAAACCCTCTGCAGCTGCCACATTTCCGCCTGATTTCGTTTCTACTTCTACGCGTGGTAACACGTGAGGAGACAGGCAGTGCCTATTACAATTCAAGAAGATACAGCAGACGAATTCAACTGGAACACGATTGAAACGGAGCGGGATGACAATGGCACCCTGCTGAGCCGATTTATCCAATACGACAACGGCACAACACGCGGTGAAAGCTATGAAAACGGCACCCTGCGGGTTGTCTATCAAAGCGATCTTGGCCCCTTTGGCGAGCCATCGGATGTGAAACCCTGGGAAACGATTGAGACCTACTACGATGCCAACGGCGATATCGAAGCCCGCTTTGAGGTGCGCGACAATGGCACCACGAACCTCAAACAATACGAAGGCGGCGTGCTGCGCTATGTGGAGCAGACCGATCTGAGCCCAACCGGCGGTCCTTCTGACGTTAAGGCGTGGGAGCGGATTGAGACCTACTACGACGCCAATGGCGATCTTGAAGCCCGCTTTCAAGTGCTCGACGACGGTGTCACGACGCTCAGGCAATATGAGGCTGGCGTACTGCGGCAGATGGAACAGGTCGATCTGAGCCCGACCGGCGGCCCGTCGGATGCGCGCAACTGGGAGCGGATAGAGACCTTCTACGACGCCAACGGTGTGATCGAAGCGCGGTTTGAACTCAAGGACAACGGTGTGACAATCCTCAAGGAATATGAGGCGGGCGTGGCCCGCGTCGTCACGCAGGAAGACCGCGCGCCGGGCGGTGGTACCTCTGACGTCAAGAACTGGGACAGCATCACCGCGTTCTACGACTCCAATGGCGTGATAGAGGCGCGCGAGACCATCTTTGACAATGGGGACGTAACGGCTTTCCTTTATGAAGGTGGTCAACGCGCCCTGCGATTGCAGTTCGACGGGGATGACAGCAACAGCTGGCTGGTGCGCGAGACGATCTATGACGCGAACAATCAGGTGGTAGCGATCTACACCTACGACACCGCAGAAGAGGTCCCGCCAGAATACGGCTTTTTCGATCTGGTTTGATCCAAACACACCTCAAGGCGCGCGCCCGGCATATCTGCCGGGCGTTGTGCTGTTCTGAAGGGATATGACCAGGGTCCGGATTTCCCGACTTGGCACATCGACTGCTTTCAGACTACCGTTGGCACATAAGGTGGCTGGAGGCTCTATTTCGAGCGTTAATCCAGTCACACCCAATTGTTGCTGCTCTTTCGATTAAGGAGATTTTCGTGAAGTTCTTGGCATTTGCATTTTTGAGCCTTTCCCTGCTGATCAGCACCCCCGACATGGCCCACGCCTCATCGCTTGTGGCGCGGGTGGATGTGTCTGAACAGGTCATGCGCGTCTATCGTGATGGCAAACAGATCTACCGCTGGCGCGTGTCTACCGCGCGTCAGGGCAAGTATACGCCGCGCGGCGCGTGGTCGGCCAAGTGGCTGTCGCGGCACCATAAGTCCAGCCGTTACAATAATGCCCCGATGCCTTATGCGATCTTCTATTCCGGTCACTACGCGATCCATGGCACCAACCAGATCAGCCGCCTGGGCCGCCCGGCCTCTGCCGGGTGTGTGCGCCTGCACCCCGAACATGCGCGTATCCTCTTTGAGATGACGCGCAAGGTTGGTCGCAGCAACATGCGGGTCGAGATCCGCAACTGAGGCGGACCTCTGCCTTGGCAGGGAACGCAGCGCGCGTTACCCTGCCTGCATTCGAAAAGTACGATTTCATTTGGGGGAGAACGCGCATGCGTTATTTCATTTTGTTTCTTTTGGCCCTGTCGTTCGCGCCTTTTGGCACCTCGGCCGAGGCACAGTCGGCCTACACGCAGGCCCAGATCGACGCGGCTGAGAAATGCGGCGATGGCCGTGATCTGGAAGAGGGGGCAGAGCTGCTCTGCACTTGCAAGGCGAAGGGTTTTGACCGCTTCATCTGGGGAACCGGGCCATACTCGGGCCATTCCGATGTCTGTACCGCTGCGCGCCACGCAGGCGTGATCACCAAGGAAGACGGGGGTGCAGTTGTGGCCATCGGCCGTCCCGGCCAAAAGCGCTATGAGGAAGGGGAAGCTAACGGCATCAAGGGCCGCAGCTGGCTCAGCTTCCGGACGAGTTTCGATGTGGCCAGCCCCAGTGGGGCCAGCGCCGTAGCAGCCGCTGACCTTCCCAACTGCGGGGCCTTTGCGCCAAACGATGCGCCATACCAGTGCAATTGCCCGGCAGATGCCGCCACAGGGTCCGTTTGGGGCAGCGGGCCTTACACCGGCGACAGCAACATCTGCGGAGCGGCCCGCCATGCAGGTGTCGTGAGCGCGGCCGGTGGGGGCATCACGGTGACGTTGGAGCCGGGACAGACCGCCTATCAAGGGTCTGACGCCAATGGCATCGCAACCCGCGACTGGGGCAGCTACGACCAGAGCTTCATGGTCCGCCCTATCCAGGCGGAGGCACCGGCCTCCGCAGATGTGGCATTGTGCTCGTCACTCAAAACCGATGCGGCAAGCTATGATTGCGCGTGCCCTGCGGGTCAGGGCAACGGCGGCTCGGTCTGGGGCAGCGGGCCTTTTACCGGGGACAGCGACATCTGCTCTGCTGCGCGCCATTCAGGCGCTGTGGGCGAGGACGGCGGCGTGATCACCATCACGCTGGAGCCCGGCCAAGCCAAATACGAAGGGTCCAAGGCAAACGGCGTGACCACGTCAGGCTGGGGCAGCTATGAGCAAAGCTTCATGCCTGCCAAAGCCGTGGCCGCAGACCCCTGCAGCGTACTGCCGTCGGGCGCGACCAACCACAGCTGTTCTTGTGCGGCAGGGAGCGGCGGCGGTCAGGTCTGGGGATCGGGGCCGTACACGGCAGACAGCGACATCTGCACCGCAGCCCTGCACGCAGGGGCCATCGGAGCCGGTGGCGGTATGGTCAGCATCCTCGTTGTGCCGGGGCTGCAAAGCTATGCCGGGTCGGCGGCCAATGGGGCGCAGACCTCGGATTGGGATGCCTTCGACAGCTCGATTGTGTTCAACCGGAACTGACGGGTTGAGGGGCAGGGGATCGACCTTTGCCCCTTCACGCGTCGGTTGATTTCGGTAGTCTGATATCCCATGGCCAACCCGCCCCCATCCGCCCCCAGCGCCCGAGCGCACCTACGGGCCACCGCCCGAGAGGCGCGTATAGCGGAATCTGACGTGCCTTCCGGCCGTCTGGGCGGGTTGATCACGCAACACCGTAACCGCGCCAATCAGGCCAACCGGCGCACCGCACTGTTTCTGGCGAGCCTGCTCTTTTTCACCTTCTTCGGGTTTGTCTACTACCTCGGCTTGCCTCTGTTCGAGCGTTACCTGCAAATCCAGGGGCGTAGTGAATTCAATGAAGCTCAGGCCAAGGTGGCCGAGGCGGAACAGGCAATGGCGGACCTTGACGCGCGGCGGGATGAGGCGTGGGAGAGGTACGTCGGCAGCCTGCGGCTGAAAGGCGATCCCGATACTGGCCCTGGCGGTTTCTTCATCGATCTCGCGCGGGACCCGCGCAGTGGGAAGATCATAGCAACAGGGACGTCGCGACAGGAAATAGGCCTTATTGCGGAAAGCACCAATGACGGAGAGTCCTGGCGTGTGACGGAAGTTGACTCCATGGTGAATGTCTTTGTCGTGAAAGCGGCCGTTATGGAAGGCGGAGGAACGATCTTTACTGCGTTGGCCGCAAAGGATTCCGAAAGCAGGTACCTTTTCACACTGCCCGAAAACAGCCGTCGGTGGGTCGCGTCTGCGATGCCTGACGATGCGGATTGGTCAGACATTGCCGTGCAGGGAAAGACCGGCGGGATCATGGCCGTCGGTGGCGAAAGCGTTGCCTTTAAACGCCATACAACAGACTCGCGGTGGCGCATTTTGGACAAGGGTGTGCCGTTGCACAAGATAATCCCCGACCCCTTTTCGCATGGCTTTGTTCTCGCACACCGGAACGGCATTCTGGAATGGGTCACTCCCGATGGAATAACACGCAAGAAAGTGGACGGTGGTGGCGTGGGGATCGTTGACATCGCCACTTTACCGTCCGGGCAAGGCGCAATTGCGGTCGACCGTAACGGCGCTGTCATCCAAATCGGCGACGGCGAAGCCAGCGTCCTTGCCTCCGAGAACTTTGGCCGTATCCGATCCGGGATGGCTGTTGCGCAGGGGCTTTCCCTGAACAAAATTGAAGATGGCAGCGTACTGATGAGCGACGGCAATGGGATGCTGAAGTACCTCAGCCCCGGCACCCCAGATTGGAAGAGGCGGATTGTGGTCTCCCAGTCCGCTGCACCGACTGAGCTGCTCGTCTTGCCAACGGGTGCAATAATTGCGGCAGGGGCTGACACCCTTTTCAGGATCGACAACACCCTCTGGGAAGCCCGCCAGGCATTAGAAATCAAGCCCGGTATCGAAGGTGATCAAATGATCGATGAGACCGCGATTGCTCCGGATCTGGTTATGTCCATTCCTGAGGTGAACAGGAGCTATAGCGTTCTCAACAAAAGGCTCGGCGAGCGTGACAGGCTTGTCGCCAACCTCGTCAGTGCGCAGGCTGAACGGGAACGTGTGCGCCTGACCGGGTTTGAGGCCGCCGAAGAACAAGAAGACCTGCGCGCTTTCATGGCGCTGTGTCGGGGCGATCTGGCCGTCACGGAAGCCCTGACCAAGACCTGCGTGGACGCCTACGTCGAACGGCTCAAGGCGCAGGCCCCAACGGTGTGGAAAATCGTGTCAGAGCGCGCGCCGCCTGCGGTCCTGCTGATTTTCCTGCTTGCTACGCTGGCAGGGCTTTACCGATACAACATGCGGATGGCGGGGTTTCATCACTCACGTGCGGACATGCTGGAGGTCATCAGCACCAAAGGCACAGGCGACATAGGCAAGACCATGGCGGAACTGGCTGAGGCGATGGCCGCGGATCGCGTTGAGTTCGGCCGAGGCAAAGCGCCATCAGATCAGGCGGTGGAATTGGCCAGAACAATCACGAACCGTGGCTAGCCTCGCTTCGCCCTTTTCGCAAAGACATCTTTGGCCAGTGCTTGCGTTTCGCCTTCCAAAGCTGTCAGCCCGTCGGCGACCTCGCCCGCGTCCCCGGCTTCCAGCGCATCGGCGATCCGTTCATGCAGCGCGATGATTTGCGCTCGATCCCGCGCGGTGAAAGTGATCATGTTCATCAGCGGCTGCATCGCCTCCACTGCACCCGCCAATTGGTAGCTCAGGACCGGGTTGCCCGCGCCATCCACCAGTGCGCGGTGGAAGGTCACGTCAGAGGCGCAGAAGGCTTCATCTGTCAGGCCGGGTTGGCTCTGTCGGTGAATTTCTGCACGCATAGCAGCGAGATGATCCGCCGTGCGGCGCTCCGCTGACAGGGGCGCACATGCGCGTTCCAGTGAAAAGCGCGCCTCGCAAGCGGTCTCGAAACTCACGGCGTTCATGGACAGCAGCAAGGTCGAGGTGGTGATCTGCTGCGCCTGCGCGGCCTCAAAACTGATGCGGTTGACGAAGGCCCCGCCAGATGCGCCGCGTTGCGTGCGGATAAGCGACTGAGCCGCCAGCCGCTTCAATGCCTCGCGCACCGTGGGGCGGGACACTTCAAACTGTTCGGATAACTCTGCCTCGGACGGCAGCCGTTCGTCCACGATCAGACGCCCCTCGACAATGGCATCGCGGATCGCGGCGGCAATCTGGGCGGACAAATCGGCTGGATTGGAGTGATCAATTTTCATTTGCCTTACAAATCCTGTTTGCCGAAAATTCAAATGTCTGACATTACATCGGCAACGACCGACTCGGGAGATAACCTACATGAATCCTGTGCTCCGCTCCACCTGCTGGCTAGGCTTCTTTGCCGCCGTTCTGGGCGCGTGGGTCTGGATGGTCATGATGTCCACGGGCATGGGCCTAGATGTGTTGGGCCGCCCGGATGCCATGGGCGAGATGATGCGCCGGATGGATCCGCGCATGGACATGTACATGCCCATGGCTGAGTTCGGACCGCTCTTTGTCATGTGGGGCGGGATGATGGCCGCAATGATGCTGCCGACGATGGTACCCACACTGCGCAGCTACGAAGACCTGATGGTCAGTGCGGACGGCACCCGCGCCGGGTGGGTCGGCGTTCTGCTGGGCTACTTCATCGTCTGGCTGGTTTTTGCTGCGGCGATCACCGGCGTACAACTGGCGCTTCTGTTTGGCGGTGTGATCGACATGCTCGGCATCGCCAAATCCCGCTGGTTTGCCGCCGCGCTGCTGATGGTCGTGGGCCTGTTCCAATTCACCCGCACCAAAGAAATCTGCCACGGGGTCTGCCATTCCCCCATGACCTATTTCCTCGGCAAATGGCGTACAGGCTTTGCCGGGGGGCTGCGCATGGGGCTGGGCCTGGGGGCCTTCTGCGCCGGCTGTTGCTGGGGCTTCATGGCCCTTGGATTTGCCGGCGGGGTGATGAACCTCGCTTGGATGGGGCTGGCGACACTTTTCATGGTGCTGGAAAAGCTGCCTCAAATCGGACATCGTGTGACAAAACCACTTGGGGTGGCCCTGATCTGCGGCGCATGCGTCGTGGCGGCCTGGCCCCTGATCTCAGGAGGAACGTAATGCCTGCCAAGAAACGCCCCGACGCGGACCGTTTGCCGATTTCGCAACGCATCGACAGCCGTATGCCCAACCCGGGTCGGCGCCACATGAACCCGACCAACTGGGCGATCAAGGGTGAGCTTTTCCTGAACTGCTCGTGCACCGTGTTCTGCCCTTGCGTTGTGTCGCTGGGCGCGCATCCCCCAACAGAGGGGCACTGCCACGCCTGGATGGCCATTGCCATCGATGAAGGGCACTTTGAAGGCGAAGACCTGGGCGGGCTGAACGTGGGCCTGCTGGTCGACATCCCGGGCCGCATGGGCGAGGGCAACTGGCGCGTCGCGGCCTACGTGGATGAGCGCGCCTCCGGCAAGGCCTACAACGGTATCCTGCAGATTTTTTCTGGGGCTGCGGGCGGCACCACGGGTCTGTTTACAATGCTGGTCAGCGAAATCATCGGGGCGGAGCGTGCACCTGTTGAGATCGTGCGCGAGGGCAACAAACGCTCCATCAACATTGGCCGAAAGATCCAGGGTGAGATCGAGCTGCTCGCGGGCAAAGACCCGGAGCATCCCGTGATGGTCTCCAACTCCAAATACTGGATGGGCCCGGATATCATCGCGGCCAAGGGCTTGCGGTCGAAGGTGCGCGACTATGGCCGGGTGTGGGATTTTGACGGGCTGTCCGCGGAGGTCTGTCCGATTGACTGGAAAGGCCCCCGTCCGTGATCACGCCGGCCTATGTGCAGATGATGGCACGCTATAATGCGTGGCAAAACAACCAGTTGATGAAGATTATTGATCCAATGGATCAAGCTGATCTTGATATGGATCGGGGCGCGTTCTTTGGGTCTATCCAAAGCACGCTGAGCCATCTTTTGTGGGGCGACCTGCTGTGGATGTCGCGCTTTGATGCGCGTTGCCCCAAGCCGGATGCGCCGCTGAACCGCAGCATGGGCAACTTTCCGACCAAATCGGAATGGCAGGCGGAACGCTTCGCCTGTGATGGCCGGATGCGCCGCTGGGCGGATGAGGCACGGCAGATCGACCTGCAAGGCCAGATCAGCTGGTACTCGGAAGCGATGGGGCAGGATTTCTCTGCCGACTTCGGGGCTTGCGTCGCCCATTTCTTCAACCATCAGACCCACCACAGGGGCCAGGTTCACGCCATGCTGACTGCCGCGGGGCAGACTGCCCCCGTGACCGACATCCCCTTCATGCCAGAGGACGTTTGAATGGCGCTCATCGCCCCCTCACGCCGCGTGCGGCGCACCCCGTTTTCGCGCGGTGTCGAAGCCGCCGGGGTCAAGGCTTACACCGTTTACAACCGCATGCTGCTGCCCACGATGTTTGAAAGCATCGAGGCGGATTACGCGCATCTGAAAAAGCACGTGCAGGTCTGGGATGTGTCCTGCGAACGGCAGGTGCAGGTGCAGGGGCCGGGTGCGGCCAAACTGCTGCAAATCCTGACACCTCGCGATCTGCGTAAGCTGCAACCCGACCGGGGGCTTTATATCCCAGTGGTCAATGAACTGGGCGGCATGCTGAACGATCCGGTGCTTTTGCAGGTCGATGCGGACACCTTCTGGGTCTCCATCGCCGACAGCGATTTGCTGTTGTGGATCAAGGCTTTGGCTGCGGCCAATGGATTTGACGTGGAAGTCACTGAACCTGACGTGTCACCGCTTGCCGTGCAAGGGCCTAAAGCCGACGCCCTGATGGCGCGGGTCTTTGGCGATGCGGTCACGGACCTGCGCTTTTTCGGCGCGGGCCGGTTTCGCACGCGCAACCATGACTATGTGATCACGCGCTCAGGCTATTCCAAGCAGGGCGGGTTCGAGATCTATGTGGATGGTACCCCACGCGGCATGCCGCTTTGGGAGGAGCTTTTTGAGGCGGGCAAAGATCTGGATGTGCGCGCAGGTTGCCCAAACCTGATTGAGCGCATCGAAGGCGGTTTGCTGAGTTATGGCAACGACATGACAGATGAAAACACCCCGCTGGAGTGCGGGCTGGGCAAGTTTGTCGATGACAACCAGCTTGATCACTGCTTTGGCGGGCGGGCTTTGAAAGAAGAGCGCGAAGCGGGCTCCGTTCAGGAAGTCCGCGCCATTGAGATTGCGGCGGACAAGCTGCCGCCCTGTGACCGGGCCTGGCCGCTTTACATTGGCGCGGCAAACGTGGGGCAGGTGACCTCTGCCGCGATTTCGCCGGACTTTGGCGTGGGCGTGGCCATTGGTATGGTTTCCCAAGGCCATTGGGATGATGGCACGGAAGTGCAGGTTGAGACACCAGAAGGCACGTTTGAGGCCAAGGTGAGAGAAACGTTCTGGGCGTGATGCCCGTTGAGGCTGCGGGATTTTCGGGGCGCTGCCCCGGACCCCGGAGTTTACCTGGAAGGATGAAAAGGAAAGAACATGAGCTTTAACGCGTTGGTTGTGAACAAGAACGACGAGGGCAAGACCTCTGCCGCGGTGGAGCAGATCAACGACGATCAGCTACCCGATGGTGATGTCACGGTTGCGGTTGAGTATTCGACCGTCAACTACAAGGACGGTCTGTGCATTGGCCCCGGCAGTGGTCTGGTACGCAACTATCCGCATGTGCCGGGCATTGATTTTGCGGGCACAGTCGAGGCGTCCGATGATGCGCGCTACAAGCCTGGCGACAAGGTTGTGCTGACCGGTTGGCGCGTGGGCGAGGTCCATTGGGGTGGATATGCTCAAAAGGCGCGTGTGAAAGCTGACTGGCTGGTGCCCCTGCCTGCGGGTCTTGATACGCGGCAGGCGATGGCTGTGGGTACGGCGGGCTTTACCTCCATGCTTGCCGTGATGGCGCTGGAAGATCACGGGATCAAGGATGGCCCGGTGCTGGTCACTGGTGCCGCAGGGGGTGTGGGTTCGGTCGCTGTGGCGATCCTTGCCGCCCTGGGTCACGAAGTTGCAGGCGTGACCGGTCGGCCAGAGACAGCCGATTACCTCAAGGAACTGGGCGCCACGCAGATCGTCGCGCGCGAAGAGATCAACGAGACCACCAAGCGCCCGCTTGAGGCCGAAACCTGGGGCGGCTGTGTTGATGCCGTTGGCAGCGCGATGCTGGCCCGTGTGCTGGGGCAGATGCAGTACGGGGCTTCCGTCGCCGCTGTAGGTCTTGCCGGTGGCGCAGACCTGCCAGGCACCGTCATCCCCTTCCTGCTGCGCGGCGTGAACCTGCTGGGCATTGATTCCGTCATGCAGCCCTACGACAACCGCGTCCGCGCCTGGGAACGCATTGCCAAGGACCTGCCGATGGACAAGCTGGAAGCGATGGTTCAGCCCGCAACGCTCAGCGATCTTCCGGGTCTGGGCCGCGACATCCTGAAAGGTCAGGTCAAGGGCCGCGTGGTGGTGGACGTCAACGCGTGAGCGTGATGGCCTGCAGCATCCCCGACGGAGCCTTGCTGCAGGTCTATGCCGAAACGCCGGCCAACTACACCGATTGCTTTTGCTGCGATGTGCCGGGGCAGGTGACGCTGCAGGACTTTATCGAAGCCTTCTACACCACCTGGCTCTTTCGGATGGAGCGGGCAGTACTGACCGTGCCGCTGAGGCGCCGGGTCACCGATCAAGAGGTCCGCGCGCTTGCCCTTGGGGCGGATCGCTTTGCTGTTTGGACGCGAGAAGACTGGTCCGAGCATGAAATCCTGCTTTGCGATTTGTCCGGTGCAACCCGGTCATACCTGGCGGTGAACCCTAAACCTGAGGGCACGCAGCTGATTTTTGGCTCGGCGGTCGTGGCGCGGGAAGGGAAGGGGCTTGGGGCGTTTGTCAAGGCGCTGATCCCGCTGCACCGTTTCTACTCCCGTGCGCTGCTGTCCCTTGCCGCGCGACGCTTGCGCAGGGGCTAATCGCTGGCCTATCACTCTGCCAAACGAGGGGAGCGCGACCATGACCGCCTATGACGATCAGAACATCTTTGCCAAGATCCTGCGGGGCGAGATCCCCAGCTTCAAGGTCTATGAGGATGACGACACCTTTTGCTTTATGGACATCATGCCGCGCACGGATGGGCATTGTCTGGTGATCCCCAAGACACCCTGCCGCAACATTCTGGACGCTTCGCCAGAACAACTGGCGGCCTGTATGAAGACCGTGAACAAGGTGGCAAATGCTGCGAAAACGGCGTTCAACGCGGACGGCATCACGCTACAGCAGTTTTCCGAAGCCGCAGGTGGGCAGGAGGTCTTTCACCTCCATTTCCACATTCATCCCCGTCACGAAGGCCTGCCCATGAGGGCACCCGGCACCATGGGTGACATGGATGTGATCAAGGGCCATGCGGAGCAGATTGCGGCGGCACTGGGCTGACCTCCATCGCGGCATGGCTTTGTCCCCACTGGCGTGGCGACTGACCATAGGTCCGCCTGAATTCCCGACTGAACTGCGATGCGCTGGCGTATCCAACGGCCAGGGCAGCTTCGTTCACTGAAACACCTGACGCGATGCGCATGGCCGCCGTGTTCAGGCGCATGGATTTGACAAACTGAATGGGTGAAAGGGCCGTCGCAGCCTTGAACTTGCGATGAAACACCGCGCGGCTCATGCCCGCACGCCGCGCCATGTCGTCAATGCTGACCGGCGCATCCAGCCGGGCAGAGACATGGGCAATCGACCGCGCAATCGCATTGCCAACGCCGAAGGCCTGCCTCATCGCCAGACCGGCATCGCCTTTCAGTATGGCGTAATAGACCTCTCTCAGCCGGGCATCGGCTAGCGCTGCCATATCCGCTTCGCTGTCCAACAACTGCAACAGACGCAAAATCGCTTCGGTGAATCCTGCGTCCCAGTCCGCCAAGGCGATGCCCTGTCCGCCTGACAGGGGGGCACGCGCGGCTGCCGGTGCGTTTTCCAAAGCGATGGCCAGATCGGTCATGCGGCGGGGGTCTAGCGCGATGTAGATGCCCAGCAACGGGTTGTTCTTTGATGCTGCTGGCGTACCGGCCCGCAAGGGCATCGACATCGGGCAACACAAATATCGCGCATTGTCATAGACCTGCCCCACGCCATCGAGCACGACTTCCTTTGAGCCACTGGCAACAGCCACCACGCAGGGTTCATAGACAGCGGGTACGCATGGGACAGACTCAGTCGCGCGGAAGAGCCTGACCCCCTCCATACCCGTCTCCATCAGGCCATCTGCGTGAAGGTGGCTTTCAAGTATTGATTTGATCTGGTCCAGACTCATTGCGCGGCTCAGTATCCCCATGCAGAGTGCGCAATCAAGCGACATGATACAAATGGGCAAGTATTCGGGATCAATGGCACTATTCTTGTGCCTCGATGGGATTTATTTGAGGTTAGCTTCATTCATCAAGGCTACTCAGGCCTAAAGCGGGATACGAACATGACGGACACATCTTTTGGACCCAAAGGCTGGACACCAGAGCGTTTGGGGTCGCAGGAAGGCCGCACATTCCTGATCACCGGCGCGAATGCAGGGGCTGGGTTCGAAGCAGCGCGCATCTTGCTGTCCAAGGGCGCGCAGGTTGTGATGCTGAACCGAAGCGCAGAGAAATCAGCAGCAGCCGTTGAGACGCTCAAGCAGGAGTTCGGGGCGCAGGCGAAGGTCAGCTTTGTCCGCATGGATCTGGCTGAACTTGCAAGCGTTCGGGCCGCGGCTGAGGAAGTGCTTCAGACAGTGCCCCGGATCGATGCGCTGATCTGTAATGCCGCGATTGCGCAGGTGCCCAAACAGGTGCTGACCGTCGACGGGTTCGAAAGCCAGCTTGGCACCAATCACTACGGTCATTTCCTGCTCTGCGGTCTGCTCTTTGACCGTATCGAAGCCTCAATGGGCCGTATCGTGGTTGTGGCCAGCCTTGGCTACAAGATGGGGATCAGGACAATCCAGTTCGATGACATGAACTGGGACAAGAACTATCATCAAAACCGCACCTATTGTCATTCCAAACTGGCCCAGATGATGTTCGCTTATGAGCTACAGGACCGGATTGCGCAGGCGGACGGGGCAGCGGAAGTTTATGTCTGCCACCCCGGCGCCTCGCGCACCTCTTTGGTCAAGACCAGCGCTAATCTTTCCTCGCGGATCATGTTCGCGGTCATGTCAGTCCTGCCCATTGTGCAATCCGCCACCAAGGGGGCCTATCCGGAGGTCATGTGCGCGACCGAAGACGGCTTGGAGCAGCGCGCGTTCTATGGCCCCACCGGTCTGATGGAGACCACTGGCCCGGTCGGAAAAGGTACGTTGCAACCTTACGGCCATGACAAAGCTGTCATGTCAAAGCTGTGGGAGGTGTCAGAGGCCGCGACAGGGTTCAAATGGTCGATCTGATCGTTTCCCTTGCCAACTGCATGCGTTCATAGTCCACTGACCTTACGCAACGGGCAGCGGGGTGTCTTCCGGACCCGCCCGACGTCTCATGGACGTGTGAAATCCCCGTGAAACCGGCCCCTCGGGGCCTTTTCAAACGCCGCGCAGCGCGCGGAAACATACGGGAGGTTTCAACATGAAAACCACAGGTGTCATCGGTCTGGGCGATATGGGTTCAGGGCTAGCGAAGAATTTGATCGCAAACGGATTTACGACCTATGGACGGGACCTGATCCCCGACCGTATGGCGGCGTTTGAGGCGATGGGCGGGGTGCTTGCCGCCACACCAGCCGAGATGGGTGCACATTGTGACGCCGTCTTTGTCATGGTCATGAATGGTGATGAGGCGAAAGAGGTTATTCTGGGCCAAGATGGCCTCTGCCGCACCATGGCCGAAGGTTCCGCTGTGATCCTGTCGGCCACAATCAAACCCATCGAGGCCCAGCAGATTGCAACTGATATGGAAGGCACCGGCATCCATCTGATCGACACGCCGGTCTCGGGCGGGTTCCCCGGTGCGCAGGGCGGGACGCTTACGATGATGGCCGCAGCACCCGACGCTGTGCTGGATGAGTTCCAACCGGTGATGGAAGCCGTGTCCGCCTCCATCCACCGGATCGGCACAAAGGGCGGTGAGGGCCAGACCATGAAAGCCTGCCTTCAGGCCCTGCTGGGTGGCATGTTCTCGGCCACGTTTGAGGCCGCTGCACTCGCCGCCAAGGCCGGTGTCTCGGGCGAGGATTTCTACAAGGTCGTCTCGACGTCCTCGGGGGGTTGCGGGATCACCTCAAACGCACTGGAAAAAATCATCGACCGCCAGTTCGAAGGCACCGGCAGCCACATCAATACGATGCACAAGGACCTCACGATTTCCATGAACCTGGCAGAGCAGCTTACCGTGCCGATGCCCACAGCCGGGGCCGCGATGCAGCTCTTCCACGCTGGCAAATCGAAGTACCCCAACGGTGACAATTGGGCCTGCACGCGGGTGATGGAGGAAATCGTTGGCGCTGAATTGCACCGCAAGGGGCCAAAGTCGTGAAGCTGGGGGTGATCTGCGACGGGGTGAGCCGTGATCTGGCCCATGTGGTTGATGTGATGGATGAATTCGATCTCACCTATGCCGAGCTGCAATTTGTTGGGGATACGGAGGTGGGCGATCACACCCCGCAGGAAATCCGAGAGATCGACAGCCTGCTCCGCGACCGGGGCAAGCCCGTGTCCTGCCTGTCCCGCCACATCTTCAACAAGCTGACAGCGGCCAACCGCCCCGGCGATGCGGCGCACACGCAGGACATGGACGCCCTGAAGCGCGTGATCGAAATGGCGCATGTGGTCGGCTCCCCTTTGGTGCGGATCATGTCACCGAAAAAGGAGCAGATCCTTTGGGGGCAGAATGGGGCCGAGAAATGGAACGTCGCCCATGGGGCCTGGGACGCGGTGTTGCCGCTCATTGCCCCTACGGTGGAACTGGCGCGGGCCGAAGGGGTTGCGCTGGTCGTTGAGACCGGCAACGGCACGATGGTCAATTCCAACTACACCGGCCGCAAGCTGATCGATGATCTGGGCGCCAAGGATGTGCTGAAAGTGCTGTGGGACCCGGCCAACAACTGCTGGTGTCATGAACAGGCCTACCCGGAAGGCTACACTGAAGTGAAGGACGGCTATCTCGGCCACATCCACATCAAAGACGTGCAGGTCGACACGCCCCGCGCCACGCTTGAGGTGCGCGAGATGGGGCAGGGGCAGCTTGGCCCGCTCTTTGCCCCTATGGCACAGGCGCTGCGGGAAGACGGCTATGACGGCGTGATCTCATTCGAGAGCGTCTATCACCCCGGCAATGGCGATTTCGAGGCAGGTTTCCGGGCCTGCATGCCGCTCTTCAAGCAGGTGTTTGGAGTGACCTAACAAACCTTCTGATCTGTTCCGGATCAAAGAGCACATGATGGGGGTGCGGCAAGTCCTGTGCCTCAGCCAGTTGGTCTTCAATTTGATCAGCCAACGCCAGCAGTGCGTCGGCTTGCTCTGTTAACGCGGGATGGTCATCTGGCATACCTCGCGCAGCAAAAAAAGTCGCCTTCGTCGCGTGTTCAAAGGTTCTGGCGAAGACCGGAAGCCACGCAAATGGCTCAAACAGACGCGCCTGCGGTTCCGGCAATTGCGGGCTCAATTCTGCAGTCGCTTCAGCGAGGTGCATGGCCAAAGCGGTCGCGGCCTCTTTCTCGAAAAACAGCGCTTCGCGGGCAGCATCGGTCAAACGCGGGTCATCCCGCGCCACATCGGGCCTTTTGCCGCGATAGCCCATGCCAGTCGTCTCCATCGACATCCAGCCTTCGCGCCACGTGGAGGGTAGGCAGGAATGGCGGGGGAAGACCTCGCCCAACCAATAACTGGACGCCGGGATTTCCCAGCTTTGCAGCATCAGATCGGCTGCCTTTGCGGCCAGATCGCCCGTCAGGTTAAACCTATCCTCCAGCCAAGCAGACACCAAAGCCTGCGCATCCGTCTCACCCGCCGCCAAACGGGGCAGGGCAAAGACATTGACGGCGCTCAGGCTCTCCATCGCATGGCTGCCCGGGATCGCCTCCCAACTCACGCGCACCAGCATGCCATTGGCCCCGGCCGCGTGGTAGCCCGCCATTCGTTCGCCAAACTCACCCACGCGGCAATTGGGGATCACGCCCCAGCCGGTGTGCTCTCCAAAGGCTTCGAACTCGACGATCATGTCGCCCTCGACCTGACGCAGCACAGGGTTCTCCGGCGCGCGTGGGAAGTAATCATGGGCCGTGATCTTCACGCTTGCGCCCACCGCGTCGTCACGGCGCGCCACGGCGGCCAGCACATCGCTTTGCATGTCGGTCGTGTAAGAAAAGTCTCTCACCCAAAGGCGTTTCCCAGTCGCGCCCAAAGGCCCGGCAAAAGCCTCGATCATAGCGTCGAACCAACGACCCTGATCGGTGTCCAGCCCCTTGGCGGCCAGATGATCCGGCAAAGACACCCGCGATTCAGGGGAGGACAGGTTGACCACCAATCCGCCTACCCCGGGGACCCGATCCAACAGGTCCTCTACCTTGGCACGGCACATGACCGCCCAGTCGGGGTGCGTCGGGTCAGGCGCGCCGTCAGGGCCGATCAGATCCGGGTAAAACTCCAACGCATAGTCGTGAAAGGACGGCTCTTTGATCTCCAGAAACAGCTCCGCGCCAAACGCCGCCAGCCGCTGCACCAGCCGATTGAGCCACGCGCACCGCCCGCGCACCTTCTTCAGGCGCAGGTCAGTCACACCGTAATTTGCGGCCAGCCCCAGCTGCGTGCATTCATCCAGCAGATCATTCTGATGCAGCACCAGGGCGTTGTAGCCCCATCGCTCCATCACTTCGATCATGGGCAGGACCTGGGAAGGCTCCCAAAGGGTCGCGCTGTGAATTTCAAGGGCGATGAAAGGACGTTTGGTCATGGGGCAGTCATGCCTCGGAAACGGCAGGCCTACAACCTTGCTGGAAACGGCCAGCAGGTAGCACGCGCTTTCCGGTGCTGATCCAGACCATCGAATTTCGCGGATCTGACGCCACTTTGAGCGCTCCCAAGGGCCTCAAAGTGGCGCTCTGCCCGACGGGTGAGTCCCTATTTGCCAGAAAGATGTGAAATTTGCCTTTGAACTTTCATAAATTCCTTGATCGTTGCGTCCTTCCGGATCGATTGTGAAAAATTTATAACCAATAATTTCAATCTGAATCAGACAGTTGCGCTGTCGATCCGGCTGTTCCTGGCATATGGTTAAGAATTTTTCTTTTGAGGTGAGAAATTGGCCGATAGGCTCAACCCACAAAACAAAAGACAGGGAACATATTCATGGCAATCAAACCGCCTCTATCGGACTTACCGATCAAGACGGCTGACTCCGGGTTCTACCGTGGGTTCAGCGTCAACGTCGCAGTCGCCAGTAAGATCATCATCAGCATCCTTGTGGTCTGGTGTATCTTCTGGCCCATCCAGGCCGGCAAGGTCCTGGGTGAATGGAACTCGGCCATTCTGGCCTCTTTCGCGGCCTGGTACATCTGGGTTGTCGCAGCCTTCGTGATCGTGTGTATCGGGCTTGCGATCTGGCCTGCGGGTGGGCGCCTCAAGCTTGGGGCTGACGGCGAAAAACCGGAGTTTTCGAACTTCTCATGGTTCTCCATGATGTTTGGTGCAGGGATCGGGGTTGGCATGCTGACCTGGGCCGTGGCCGAACCGGTCGCTCACTTCAAAAACAACCCAGCCGTTATTCAGGGCATCACCACGTCGCTCGATGCCAACAACGTGCGCGAAGCCTATGTCTGGTCCTTCCTGCACTGGGGGCTAGGCGCATGGGCCTGTTATGCCGTGGCGGGTCTGGCACTGGCGTTCTTCAGCTATCGCCGTGGTTTGCCGCTGACGATCCGGTCCTCGCTGACGCCGCTCTTTGGTAAGGCTCTTTCGGGCACGCTTGGTCACATCATCGACATCGTGGCGGTTGTGGCGACCATTCTGGGTGTGGCGCAGACGCTGGGCTTTGGTGTGGATCAGTTCGTTGCGGGCCTCACACGCATCGGTATCGGTGGCCTTGTGCATCCCGCTGGCGCAGTGAACGCAGACGGCGAGAGCATCGCAAACACTGTGAACACTTTCGGTATCGTGGTGGCCCTTCTATTCATCATGGGCGCATCGACCCTGTCGGCGCTTTCCGGTGTTGGTAAAGGGATCAAATGGCTGTCGAACATCAACATGGTGCTGTCGATTGTCCTTTTGGGCTTCTTCATCATCTTCGGTGCGACGTTCTTTGGTGCCACGGCCTTCTTTGTGGGCATCTGGGACTATCTGATCTCCTTCCCGTACCTCAGCTTCAACGTCTACACCTCTGACGGTGTGGAAGGGTCTGAAGCGTTCCTGCTGACGCAAGTGGCAGGGCTGGTGGCCGGTGTTCTACTGGGCCTGGTGGATCGCATTTGCACCCTTCGTGGGCCTGTTCCTGGCGCGCATTTCACGCGGTCGTTCGATCCGTGAATTTGTACTGGGCGCGATGATCGTGCCGTCGCTGATGTGCTTTGTCTGGTTCTCCTGGGCCGGTGGCACCGCGATCGATCTGGAACTGAACGGTGCAGCCAATGGCGTGATCCTGGATGCAGGCAATGGTGACAAGATCTTTGCCATGACCGAGTTCATGCTGGCACCCATCGCGCAGGCTCTGGCCTGGGGCATGGCGGTACTGATCGTGGTCCTGCTGATGACCTTCCTGGTCACCTCGGCTGACTCCGCGGTGCTGATCGTGAACACGATCAACGCGGCAGGCGACGAAGGCCCCAAGGCGCGTCCGCACATCATGTTCTGGGGTGCAGCCCTGGCGCTGGTTGTGGGTGGCTTGCTGATCTCTGGCGGGACCGGAGCGATCCAGACCGCCATGGTGATCGGCGCCTTGCCGTTCTCCATCGTGATGGCGCTGATGTGTATCGCGCTAGTCAAGGCGATCTGGAACGACGGCCGCCGCGAGGCCGCTGGCGTCCAGTCCGTGACCGTTGACGCGGTGGCGACACCCGCCGAATAAGCGGAGCTGACCGACCTGAAAGGCCCCGGTGCTTGCGCGCCGGGGTTTTTTGCTTTGAAGTTGGGCTTATGAGTTATCCGCCCCTCTCTGACGCGCGCGAAACGCTCAAGCCGCGCTGGTATCGCTCCCCCATGCCGCCGGAGACATTCCGCGCCCTGTCGCGCCGCAGCGACGCCAAAGGCTGGATGCAGGCAGGGGGCCATCTGGCGGTATTCATTGCGACAGGCGCGCTCGCTTGGGTCTTCTGGGCGCAGGGCCTGTGGGTGCTGTTCTTCATCGCCCTCTTTGTCCACGGCACGGTGGCCAGCTTCTTTTCCGGCACGGCCCCGCATGAATTGGGCCACGGGACGGTGTTTCAGACCAAATGGCTCAACCGCGCTTTTCTCTATCTTTTCAGTCTGATCGGCTGGTGGGAACCCCTTCGACTATGCCAGTTCGCATACCTACCACCACCGCTACACGCTGCACCCGGATGGGGACCGGGGAAAACCTCTTGCCGCTGCATCCCTCTGTCGGGCGCACTTTTCTGTTGCAGATGTTCACCATCAACCTCTTCACCCAGCCCGGGCGGACCTTCGGCAAGGGCGGGCTGATTGCCAGCGTGACCTCGACGCTGCGCGATGCGCTGGGTCGGGCAGGGGACGCAGGCGTGCCTAGCCATGAATGGCTCAACGCGCTGCACGCCGATCACCCGGTGCCAGCACCGCAAGTCGATCCTGTGGTCGCGCGTTCTGCTGGGCTTTCACGGCGGCGTCCTGTTGATCTCCGCCCTCACAGGCCAATGGGTGCTGGTGCTGATCCTTAGCTGCCCCAGTTTCATCGCCAATTGGCTGAGCTATGCCGTGGGCCTGACACAGCATTGCGGTCTGCGTTCCGAGGTCGCTGATTTCCGCAAGAACACCCGCTCGGTTCTGCTGCCAAGGCCTGTCGCATTCCTCTATTGGCACATGAACTGGCACATCGAACATCACATGTACGCCGGCGTGCCACTGCTACAACCTGCCCAAGCTCCATGAGGTGGTGAAAGACGACATGCCCCGGCCCCGAACGCTCCGCGAGGCCTGGGCCGAGATGTTAGAGACTTGGGAACGCCAGCAAGCTGACCCGGGCTACGCCTTCGACACCCCTCTCCCCGCTACCGCCCGGACAGAACGCGCGCGTCCCGGCACCACAGCCGGAAGCCAGCATCGGAGACCTCGCGCCCAAGGGTTTGTGATTGCGAACCTTCCGCAAAGGCGTAATCTCGCGCCATGACACTCGATATCGACTGGGTCCCGCGCCCAATTCCCCGCCTTTGATGAACCCAGCCTGCAAGGACAGGCGTTTTTCGAGAACGCAGGCGGGTCTTACACCTGCCGCCCCGTGATCGAGCGGCTGACGCGGTTCTACACTGAACGCAAGGTGCAGCCCTACGGGCCCGTTTGCTGCCAGCCGGGCAGGGGGCGAAGAAATGGACGAGGCGCGCAGCCGCATGGCCGCGATCCTTGGGGTTGAGACAGACGAGCTGAGCTTTGGCCCGTCCACCACACAGAACACCTACGTGCTGGCGCAGGCCTTTGGCCAGATGATGGCCGAAGGCGAAGCGATCATCGTCACCAATCAGGACCATGAGGCCAACACCGGACCGTGGCGCAGGCTGGCCGAGCGTGGCATCGAAGTGCGCGAATGGCGGATTGACCCTGATACAGGCCATCTGGACCCCGCAGCACTGGAAAACCTGCTGGACGACAAGGTGCGGCTGGTCTGTTTCCCCCATTGCTCCAACGTGGTGGGTGAAGTGAACCCGGTGCCAGAGATCACAGCCCGCGCCCATGCCGCCGGTGCCTTTGTCTGCGTCGATGGCGTGTCTTATGCCCCGCATGGGTTCCCCAATGTTGGGGCCTTGGGCGCAGACATTTACCTCTTCTCTGCCTACAAGACCTACGGGCCGCACCAGGGTCTCATGGTGATCCGCCGCGCGTTGGGGGAATTGCTGTCCAATCAGGCGCACTACTTCAACGCAGACACGCTCTACAAACGCTTCACACCTGCGGGGCCTGATCATGCACAAGTGGCGGCAAGCGTGGGCATGGCTGATTATGTGGACGCGATGTTTGCGCATCATGTGGGCGGCGAGGCTTCTGCCACCGAACGCGGTGCTAAGGCCCATGACCTGATGCGGGGGGCAGAGACAGCGCTGCTGCAACCGCTGCTGGATGCGGTGAAAGCGCGCAATTCGGTGCGACTGCTAGGACCGTCGTCAGCAGAGGGCCGTGCGCCGACCGTGGCGCTGGCCTTGAATCGCCCGGCAGGCACCGTGGCGGCAAAGTTAGCCGAGCGCGGGATTATGGCAGGCGGCGGCGACTTCTACGCCGTGCGCGCCTTACAGGCGATGGGCATTGACGCGGACCAAGGCGTGCTGCGGCTCAGCTTCACGCATTACACGTCACAAGCGGAGATCGATCAGCTGCTCAACGCGCTGGATGATGTCCTCTGATTGGAAGCGGCGCGGCGCGTTTGGGAGCTCAACGCGCTTTCGAGGGTTGACGTCTTGGTGCCAACGCTACCTGTCCTGAGCAATCAGAAGGACAGCTCCATTGACCGACAAATCCCCCATCCTGATGTGGTTCCGCCGCGACCTGCGCCTGTCAGACCACGCCGCGCTGACAGCCGCTTGCAAAACGGGCCGCCCGGTCATTCCGGTCTTTCTGCATGATCCGTTGGTCGAAGGCTTGAGGGCGGCGCCTAGATGGCGTCTGGGGCTGGGCGTGGGCTACCTTGCGCAATCACTCACGGAAAAGGGTAGTCAGCTGATCCTGCGCAAGGGCGGCAGCGCCTTAAGCATGCTGCAAGACCTTTTTGCGGAGACAGGGGCCACGTCCATCTACTGGACCCGCAGCTATGACCCCGACAGCGTGGCGCGGGACACGGAAATCAAGTCGACCCTCAAGGACGCAGGCGTAGAGGCGCGCTCTTTCGCAGGCCACCTGATGTTCGAACCCTGGACAACCGAGACCAAGACAGGCGGTTTCTACCGTGTCTACACGCCCTTCTGGAACGCCGTGAAAACCCGCGAGGTCGATGCACCGTTGCCCACACCGGCCCGCATTCCCGCACCGGACAGCTGGCCCGCGAGTGATACCCTCGACAGCTGGCAGATGGGTGCCGCGATGAACCGCGGTGCAGCGATCACCGGGGCATATGTGCAACTGGGCGAACACGCCGCACAGGACCGCCTGGGGCATTTCTGCGCGCACTTGATCGACGGCTACAAAACGCGGCGTGATTTCCCGGGTGAAAACGCCACCTCCCGCCTGTCTGAAAACCTCGCGATTGGGGAAATCAGTCCGCATCAATGCTGGCACGCAGGCCGCCGGGCGATGGAAGAAGGCAAATCCGGTGCCGAACATTTCCTCAAAGAAGTCGTCTGGCGCGAGTTTGCTTATCACCTGATGCACCACACGCCGCACATACTGGACACTTCCTGGCGACAGGAGTGGGAGGCTTTCCCTTGGCAAACGGAGGAAGATACCGACCACGTGCTGGCCTGGAAACAGGGGCGCACGGGCATCCATTTTGTCGATGCGGCGATGCGCGAACTCTACGTCTCCGGCACCATGCACAACCGTGCGCGGATGATCGTGGCGAGCTATCTTACCAAACATCTGATGACCGACTGGCGCATCGGGCAAAAATGGTTCGAAGACTGCCTGATTGACTGGGACCCAGCAAGCAACGCGATGGGGTGGCAATGGACGGCAGGCTCCGGTCCCGATGCCTCGCCCTATTTCCGCATCTTCAACCCCGCCACGCAACTCGAAAAATTCGACAGCGACGGGGCCTACATCAACCGCTGGCTGGCCGAAGGCGCGCAGAACCCCAGCACAGATGCGCTGGCGTTCTTTGACGCCATGCCGCGCAGTTGGACGCTCAAACCCACTGATGCATATCCCAAACCCATCGTCACACTGGACGAAGGACGCAAGCGGGCACTGGCCGCATATGAAAATCGAAACTTTTGACAATTGCATGCGTGAGTTGATCGAGTAAGATCAACAGGTTCCGACAGGCACCTTGGGGAGGGGGCATGGCCGATCGCGTAGAAGACGAACCACCGCAACCTGCCGTTGTGGACAAAGACGAGTACTTGGCAATCATCCAAAAGATGAGTTCGAACGAAGCATGGGCATATAGCTTTGTTGCGCTATATTTTGCTTTTTTGGCATCTATATCAGCTTTGGTTGGCTACCTGCTCGTAAGCGCATCAGATGCCGCCCAATCATTGAATACTGCCGTTTCCCTCCTGGGTTTCAGCATCGGGCTGGTCGATGTTCTTTGTGCAATCGGCCTTGCACTGAACGTATGGGCTATTGCAATGGTCGTTGACTATAAAATGACCACGAAACGTCTAATGACTCGGCTTCACTATCTTGAAGGTGCTTTGAAGTGGTCAAATGGGGGTCCGCCAGGAATAGGAAGAAGTTACAATGCCGATCATATGACTCCGATGTGGAGGGTAGGCCAATTTGTCTTAGTTGGTCTGGTTATGGCACTTTTCTTTGCGCCTTGGCTCCTGATCATTCTGGCCTGAAACCACAGATAGAGGATAAAAACTTGCTAACAAGAATGGCTTACCGCAAGGCACTTTCACTCGGATCGAAGGGAGTGAGTGGCAAGCTCAAAGTAGTCCTTCCTGACGGAGAAAGCATCTTGGTCACCAATGGAAAACCTGGGCGTATTTCCGAAATTACTATCCACGATTGGCAAGTGTTTCCAAGGTTGTTTCGTGACGGATGGCTTGGCTTTTCAGAAGCCTATCTCGACGGGTTATGGGAAACGCCGGACTTGCAGCAATTCCTAGACCACATGCATGAGCTGGATGATGATTTTTATCGCGAACTCGAAGGCGGGTTGCTGTCTCGCAGCTTCAACTTTATCCGCTTCTGGATGCAGCGCAATAACCGTAAGCAGGCGAAGAAGAACATCAGCTATCACTACGATCTGGGGAACGAATTCTACGGGCTCTGGCTCGATGACACGATGACGTACTCCTCTGCGATCTTTCCGCAGGACGCGCAGCTGTCGCTGGAGGCCGCCCAGACCGCGAAATACAAATCCATGGTCGACCAGATGGGCGCGCAGCCCGGGGATCACGTGCTGGAGATCGGCTGCGGTTGGGGCGGGTTTGCGGAATACGCCGCCAAGGAACGTGGGCTGAAGGTCACGGGGCTGACCATCAGTAAAGAGCAGTTGAAGTACGCGCGCGAACGCATTGAACGGGCTGGACTTTCCGACAAGGTGGACTTCAAGCTGCAGGACTACCGGGATGAAACCGGCACCTATGACGGCATCGCCAGCATCGAGATGTTTGAGGCTGTAGGCGAAAAGTACTGGCCCGTCTATTTCGACACTGTGCGTGAACGTCTGAAACCCGGCAAAGCGGCCACGCTGCAGATCATCACCGTCGATCACAAGCGTTGGGATGTGTACAAACGCGGGGTAGACTTTATCCAGAAATACATCTTTCCGGGAGGCATGCTGCCCAGCCCAGTGATCCTGCGCGAACAGGTGGAGAAGGCAGGGCTGCTGGTCGATAAATCCATCGAGTTCGGCAAAAGCTACGACATCACGCTGCGCCGCTGGCACGAGACGTTCAATGCCAAGTGGGACCAGATCAAGCCCATGGGCTTTGATGACCGGTTCCGCCGGATGTGGAATTTTTACCTCACTTCCTGTGCCTCTGCATTCGACAGTGGAAATTGTGATGTGACCCAGATTACGGTGCGGCGACCCGGTTAACGTCAAGGACAGACAAAATGCCCACCGCCGCCCGTCTGATGGCCGCCATCGTTTTGGCGGCTGTGGCCTACTACCTTTCCGGTATCGTCATCCCGCTGATGCCCGAAAGCACCGACTTTGGTTACTTCGTGCCGCTCAACGTGGTTCTGGGTCTGGTCGCGGGCTGGATTGTCATGGGGCCGCGTGCCGGGCGTGGGATTACCGCTGCGATCAACAACGGTCTTACGGGCGTCTTTGTCCTGATCCTCTGGGCGATTGCAGCGCAAGCCATCAACGAAATGGTGCGCCTTGCGATGCGCAACCGCTATGACGGCCCTTTTGAGGCCATTGTAGCTATCTTTGAGATCGGGGCGGAGTATGCCTGGACCGTGGCCACATCCGAATTCAACATGTCTGCGATTGCTGGGGCAGTCCTGGCCGGGTTGCTGACCGAATTCGCTGAAAAACGGTAACTATTCAGGTTGTCTCTGGGGCGTTTCAGACGCTTGATTTTGTCAGGTCGGTTCGAGTTTCTGGATGAGTTGATCGGCGGTTTTCTGGAGTGTTTCGATTATTGACCAGCCCTGTTTGCGTGCCGTTTCGATCACGGTTCTGAGGGTGCAGAAGTTTTCCGCGCCGGTCAGTGTGCGGAAGCATCCCGAGACCTTGATACGGACCTTGCCCATTCTCAGATCCCTCTCGGCCTCGTTATTTGTGAAGGGAACCTGCAAGTCGGTAAGGAAGCGCAGGACATCGGCCTTGCGGTCACGCAATCGCAGCACGAGATTGTGTCCGGTTCGCCGTTTTGGTCGTCCTCGGGGGGATTTGCCGGGCAGTGCGGGTTTCAGCGGTGGCTGGTTTTCATGTAACGACAGCCCCTGCGCGATGCAGGTGTCGTAGCGCTCATCGATGGCCTTGACCACATGCGCCGCGACATGATCCCGACCGTTTGCCCGGGCGCTGGCGGCCGCCCTTTTCGCGTCCAGCAGGATAGTCTGCATCATCGCAGCCCATGCTTCCTTTTCGATATCGACGAGCGCCTGCAACTCGCGCATGTGATGGGCATTGCAAAGGCCGTGCACGACCTCCTCCATCCTGGCGTAGGATGCCCAGTTGTCATGCACCGCAATCCCCGATACGCCGGACAGCAGATCGCCTCTGCCCGCCCCCATCCGGAAATGGCTCAGGGTCAATGAGCAGATGACATGCTGCCACCGGTTTCGGCCTTCAACCCGCAGACCTGTTTCATCCAGATGTTTCACCGCCACCTGCACACCGCACAAGGCGTCACGTACAGCGTCTGCAAAAGACAGCATGCCCTCCGCCACCTTCGCAATCAGCCGCGCCAGTGTGGCGGCGGAAATGCGCACGCCGAACAGGTCACGAAAGACCTGCGACAGACGGTCATCGGGAATGCAATGGTACGTCTGAAGATAGCTCGCCATGGCCGCAATATGATTGCCGTACTGAACCGGTGCCCTGACCCCTTCCGGGAACGTGCCGCGCACGTGCTTTCCGCAGTTCGGGCATGTGCACTTATGAGCCCGGTGCTCAGTGATCGTGAGGGGTGGCGGCGGCGGCAGGTCGAACACCTGCCGGGCTGCAAACCCCTGCGAGGGGCATTGCGTCAGATCATGATCGCAGTCGGGACAGGCTTGTGGATGATGGTCGACAACCTCGTCGGGGGTGTCCGTCTGCTCCAGGGTCGTGCCCTTGTGCCCCGGCTGACCGCCGGGCTTGCGATCCAGTTGCCCGCGCTGATCCTTCCTGCCCTTCGCCGTCGGCTTCGCAGGGCTGTCACTCGACGGAGGCTTGCTGCTGTTCCGGCTGTTCAACGCAAGGCGACGCTCAAGCCCCTCAATCCGCTGCTCAAGCACAACGATCATCTCTGCCTGTCGCCGGTTCTCCTCGACAAGATACGCAATCGTCTCACGCTGCGTTTCGATCAATTCAATCAGTTGGGACTTCGAGAGTTCAGCAAGTCCGCTGGTATGGGTGGGTTCGCCAGACATGCCCTGATCGACTCATGAAATCCTCAATCAGAAAACCGGAATGTGCTCCCCCGAGTCGATTTGACGCAGCCGAAAAACGCCACCGACAACCTGGGCAGTTACGAAAAACGTTGGAAATGACCCGAAATCTGTTCCTTTACGGGGCGTTACGACACATTCCTTTGCTTGAGCTTGTGCTGGGAAGGCAGCTCGATCCTGCCGATCTGATCGAAACGCGGCTTGCAGATCACGCGATTTTTGAGGCCTCAGATGGGACTTCTCAATGCCTTCTAAGCCGAAGGGGCGAAACCGTCGAAGGCCTGCTCGTCAGAGGGCTCACGCCGGAAGATATTGCGCGGCTGAGTTTCTATCGCGGTGGCTTTGAGGATGACCTCGTTGCGGTCGTCACAGAAGACTGCAGCGCGGCTGAGGTGTCCCGAGCCGCGGCTGCCCCCGCGACGGACCTTACTCCATGGTCAATGGCGGAATGGGTCGCGGATCATGCCGCGGCTGAGATGCACGCCGCAACCGAGATCATGAGCTATTATGGCCAGAAGACCCGCGCTCAGGTTGAGGTGATGCTCCCCCGGATCCGGGCCAGGGCTGCGTCACGGGTACGGGCCAAGGCCTCCCTGCATGGCGCGCATACGCTGATGGGGCAGGCCGAAATTACGAACCGGCACCGCGCCTATTCCAAGTTCTTTGTGCTGGATGATCTGATGATCCGCCACCAGCGCTTTGACGGCTCCATGACCGATGACATCGGGCGTGCGGCCTTCATCGCCTCGGATGCTACGATCCTGCTGCCTTACGACCCGGTACGCGACCGGGTTCTGTTGGTGGAACAAATCCGCGTAGGCCCGCTGGCGCGCGGGGATCGGGCCGTCTGGCAGCTGGAACCTATTGCGGGCATCATCGACGCGGGCGAAACCCCGGCAGAGGCGGCGCGCCGCGAAGCGCAGGAAGAGGCCGGGCTGACGCTGGATACGCTGGAATCTGTGGCGGAGGTCTATTGCTCGCCCGGAAACTCCACCGAGTTTTACTATATTTTCCTGGGACTTGCCGATCTGCCGGATGACATCATCGGCACCGGCGGACTGGACGCTGAAAACGAAGACATCCGCAGCCATCTGATGTCATTTGATGCTCTGATGGACTTTGTGGAAACCAAGGCAGCCGCCAAAGCGCCGCTGGTGCTGGCGGCGCTTTGGCTTGCGCGCCACCGGGACCGCTTGAGGTCGGGGCAGGGGGCAGATACACCCTGAGGGACGCAACCCTCCGGAGGCCCCATGCAATTCGCACCTGATCTCGCCGCTGCCGTTGGCAACACGCCCCTCATCCGCCTGTGCAAGGCCAGTGAGGAAACGGGATGTGAAATTCTCGGCAAGGCCGAATTCATGAACCCCGGCCAATCGGTCAAGGACCGCGCGGCGCTCTTTATCATCAAGGATGCCATCGAACGGGGCGATCTGAAACCTGGTGGCACGATTGTCGAAGGCACGGCGGGCAACACCGGCATTGGCCTCGCGCTGGTGGGCGCATCGATGGGGTTCAAGACCGTGATTGTGATCCCTGAGACGCAGAGCCAGGAAAAGAAGGACATGCTGCGCCTTGCAGGGGCCGAACTGGTGCAGGTGCCTGCCGCCCCCTACAGCAACCCTAACAACTACATCCGCTATTCTGAACGGCTGGCCAAGCAGCTGGCGCGCTCCACCAACGAAGGGGTGATCTGGGCCAATCAGTTCGACAACGTCGCCAACCGTCAGGCCCACATCGATGGCACAGCCCCCGAGATCTGGGAACAGACCGAAGGCAAGGTGGACGGCTTTGTTTGCGCAATTGGCACAGGCGGTACGTTGGCTGGCGTGGGCATGGGGCTGCAACCCAAGGGCGTGCGCATCGGTCTGGCTGACCCAGAGGGGTCGGGCATGTATAAGATCTACACCGGCAAGGAAGCGGGCGGTGACAGCATTACCGAAGGTATCGGCCAGGGCCGAGTGACCAAGAACCTCGAAGGGTTCACGCCAGACGTTTGCTACAAGATCCCCGATTCCGAAGCGCTGCCGGTGGTCTTTGACCTGTTGTCCGAAGAAGGCCTCTGTCTTGGTGGGTCCTCCGGCATCAACGTCGCCGGTGCCATGCGAATGGCCCGCGAAATGGGTCCCGGACATACCATCGTGACGATCCTGTGTGATTTCGGGACACGCTACCAATCCAAGCTCTTCAACCTCGACTTCCTGCGTGAACGGGGCCTGCCCACGCCTAGCTGGCTTGATGGGGATCAGCCCTCCGTCCCGGAGGTGTTCGAGGACGTCTGATGCGGGTGTTGCGCCAGTTTCTTCTTTCGATTTGCTGTGCTCTCTTTCTCGCGGGTGCAGGTGCGGCACAAGAGGCCGGTACGGTCGACATGGACCGTTGGAACCGTGTCGCAGACACGGTCGCGGATGCGCTCGACAATCAGGGCAGCACCACGGCTGTTCTGGACGCCCTGCGCCGTCAGGTCAGTGACTACCGTGCACGGTTTGACAGCCAACGGGGCCTGAACGCGGATCGCATTGCTGTCCTGCGGCGGCAATTGGCAGCATTGGGGCCTGAACCCTCAGGCGATGGTGCGGTTCCTGAGGCACCGGAGGTTGCCGCGCAACGCGCGGATCTGAGTGCGCAATTGGCTACGCTCTTGGCACCGGTGCAAAAGGCCGAAGCAGAGTTCTTGCGCGCCGACGTGCTGATCGGCCAGATCGATCAGTTGCTGAGGGAGCGTAACACCGAGCGGCTGCTTACTGTTGGACCGTCGCCCTTGAACCCGGCAAACTGGCAGCCTGCTTTTCAGGACATCGGGACCTCTTTGCGGCTGCTTTGGGCAGAGAATGCCACCACTCGGGCCAATCGCCAAAGCCGCGATCTATACGAGACAATCCCGATTGCCGCCGGTCTTGCGCTTTTGGGGCTGCTGCTGATTTTCCGCGGGCGCACATGGTCCAACAGGATTGTTGGGCAATTGCGCAAATACGGCGCGCGTGGGTTTGGGGTCTGGCGGTTCGTCGTCTCGCTCTTGCGGATCATGCTGCCCTTTGCCGGGTTTGTCCTGCTGGTCCTGGCCGTTGTGGCAACAGAGCTTTTTGGCCCGAAGGGAGAGCAGATCCTCTACACCATCGCGGTGCTGAGCGGCATCATGCTGGGATACCGCTGGGTCTCTGACCGCGTATTCTCCCGTGACGATGACGAAGCCCTGCTTGCGCTTGCGCCGGAAAAACGCGCCGAAGTCCGGTTCCACGTGAGCGTGATCACGGTGCTTCTTGCCTTTGGCGTGATTGCTCAATCCGTCCTCGAAGCGGGCAGCCCTGCCGCGGCCTCTGCCGCTGTCCTGCAGTTCCCGTTCTTTGTGCTGGCGGCTCTCCCGCTCTTTCGGATCGGGGTTCTGCTGCGCGGCTATGCCGATCCCTTGGCTGAGGGTGACACAAGCGATGAGACCCGCAGCTCCACGCTGCGCCGTTTGGTGCGGTGGCTGGGGTTGGGGGCCATCATCGTCGCCCTTGCAGCCCCCTTGCTGGCCGCTGCGGGGTATTTCGAAGCCGCCCGTGCGATCTTTACCCCCTATGTGGTGACCCTGGTTCTGCTGGGGCTCGTGATGGCCCTTCAGCGGTTCCTTGCGGATGTCTACGGCGCGATCACAGGGCAGGGGGCGCAGGCGCGGGATGCTCTGCTGCCGGTGCTGATCGGTCTGGCCTTGCTGATCGTGGTGTCGCCGGTGATTGCCCTGGCCTGGGGCGCGCGGGTCACGGACCTGACGGAGCTCTGGCAGACCGTGGGGCGTGGATTTGCCATTGGTGAGACGCGGATTTCACCGACCAACTTTCTAACTTTCGCGGTGATCTTTGCCATTGGCTATGTGCTGACCCGGCTCATCCAGTCCTCGCTGCGCACCAACGTCTTGCCCAAGACCAAGATCGACATCGGCGGGCAAAACGCGATTGTTTCGGGCCTCGGGTACGTCGGTATTTTCCTTGCGGCACTGGCCGCAATCACGGGGGCTGGCATTGACCTTAGCTCCCTTGCCATTGTGGCGGGGGCCTTGTCGGTGGGCATCGGCTTTGGCCTGCAAAACATCGTGTCCAACTTTGTCTCCGGCATCATCCTGCTGATCGAACGGCCCATTTCTGAAGGCGACTGGATCGAGGTTTCGGGTGGGCAGATGGGTTATGTGCGCGACATCTCTGTACGCTCCACCCGGATTGAGACCTTCGACCGCACTGATGTGATCGTGCCCAATGCGGATCTGGTCTCCGGCACGGTGACGAACTACACGCGCGGCAACACCGTGGGCAGGGTGATCGTCTCGGTCGGTGTGGCCTATGGGACCGACGCCAAGATGGTCGAAGGCATCCTGCGCGAGATTGCGGAGGCGCAGCCCATGGTGCTGGCCGTGCCCCCGCCAAGCATTCTGTTTGTCAACTTTGGCGCGGACGCGCTGGAATTTGAGGTGCGGTGTTTCCTGCGGGATGTGAACTGGATGATGATGGTCAAGAATGACATCAATCATGCCATTGCAGCACGTTTTGCCGAAGCCGGGATCGAGATCCCGTTTGCGCAGCGCGACCTTTGGCTGCGCAATCCCGAAGCCCTGCGCAGCAACTCAACGGAGGGTGAGGCATGACCCAGATGCTGTTTCGCGAAGACGCTTATCGCCGCGAAGCGCCCGGCGTGGTCACGGGCCACACCGATGAAGGCGGTGTGATTCTGGACGCCAGCCTGTTCTATCCCACCAGTGGTGGTCAGCCCGGGGATTCAGGCACGCTCAGCTGGGATGGTCAGACGTTGATCATCGCCACGGCCGTCAAAGGTCAGGGGGAGGACATCGTGCTGGTGCCCGCAGAACCCCGCGCGCTGCCGCCCATCGGCAGCCATGTCGTACAATCGCTCGATTGGGACCGCCGCCACAAGCATATGCGCGTGCACACCGCGTTGCATCTGCTGTCGGTTGTGGTGCCCTTTGGGGTGACCGGTGGCTCGATCTCTGCCACCCATGGGCGGCTCGATTTCGACATGCCGGACGCGCCTCAGGACAAGGAGGCGCTGGCAGAGGCACTTAACACCTACGTCGCCATGGACGCCCGCGTCAGCGACGGCTGGATCACCGTGGCCGAGCTTGACGCAGCACCTGAGCTGGTCAAGACCATGGCCGTCAAACCCCCGCGCGGAGCGGGCGACATCCGCCTTGTGCGCATCGGGGAAGAGGACAACTGGATTGATCTGCAACCCTGTGGCGGCACTCACGTGGCGCGCACAGGTGAGATTGGCGCGCTGCGGTTGGGTAAGATTGAAAAGAAGGGCCGCCAGAACCGGCGGGTCTATGTCCATCTGGACAGCTAGGGGACGTCAGCGGGGCGGCAGTGCGCGGTTGACTGAAACAGAGCTCGCTCCTTTGGCCTTTCTTGAAATGCGTATCCATCTTGCGACGGATCCGTCCTTAACCGGCAAATTCGTTGTCATTCAATGAAGTAGCGATGCCTCTAAGATGTATCTGGAACACGTGGCGCGGGTGGACCTTACCAGCCATAGCGGCGAAGTTGCGCAAGCACCTTCCACAGTTAGCTTCTTAAAGCAGAACCATTAATGTGCTTGGCTCACCCGGAGGTCCGCGCCGCCATCCGAAGCCCACCGACACTGCCGTCTGCGAAGTAGCCTGCCATCTTGTCATAGAAGGTCTCGATCACCGCGTAGCCTTCTGAACCATGACGCGCCTCATAATCCGCCCGGGCCGCGTGGAAAGCGGCAAGGCGTTCTGCGGTGAAGGCGGTCCAGTCGGCTGTCATGTCGTCAAGCTGGACAAGTTCAAACCCAGCATCCGCAAGTGTCGCCTGGTAGGCCTCCAGGCTCACCAGCGAATTGGGAAACAGATGGCGCGCGAAATCTTCCGCGTCCGCCGGCGGGGCTTTGGCAAAAAGGTCTTCGGCAAAAAGCATCCCGCCCGGTGCAATCGCTGATCTTAACCGGGTCAGATAATCCGTTCGACGGGGGATGTGAAAAAGCGCCAGCCAGCTGACCGCGTGGCTGAAGGCGCCCACGGCGAACTCCATGGTCAAAAAATCCGCATTTACATGGGTGACCTGCCGCGTGAGCCCCGCCCGCTCCGTCAGATCGCGGGCAACTGAGTCGTAGTCGCGCTGCAATTCCACCGCCGTGACATGCGCGCATGTTTTTGCTGCAAGATACCGCGCGCAGCCGCCCCAGCCAGAGCCGACCTCCAGAAGGTGATCATCAGTGGTGATACCGCAAGCCGAAATCGCCGCATCCAGCGCATCAGTTCCGTGGTAATGCAACTGATCAAATCGGTTCAACACATCAACGGGAACCGGCGATCCATCGGCAAACCCCTCGGCCCGCAGATCGGCATAGATACGCTCTGCCCGGGGATAAAGCTGCATGGATTTAATGTCATCTGCCATCCGCCGATCCTGCGGCGGGGGTGCCTGTGCTGTCAATCGCGCGACCACATGCATTTCCGGCGTTTTCCCACTTGCGCTTTGGCCGTTCTCCACGTTAAATCGCGCGGCACGGAGAGGTGGCCGAGTGGTCGAAGGCGCACGCTTGGAAAGTGTGTAGGCGGGAGACCGTCTCCAGGGTTCGAATCCCTGTCTCTCCGCCACGCAGTCGGAAGTTCGGGAGACGCATATGGCGGGCGCAGAAAATACCAAGCAAGATCAGCGGCATGACGCGCAGCGGGCAGCAAAAGGGGACCCGAGAGACGCAGGCAGATTGCCCGTATCCGGCGCCCAATCCGCCGCAGTCTCTGTTTGCGGATATCGCGGGTCGGTTTTGGCGAATCCGGTAAGACATAATTCCCCCTCTCTCACACCTGAGGGCGGTCGAATCGCGGCAATCTCGCAACTGGCAACCGTGCCAACCCATTCTGGCGGTGAATGGCTTGGGTACGTATCTGGAGCACGGGAAGTGCTAGGTACTCATTCGAGCGGTGCGACCCTCTGCATGGCCGTTGCCGCTGATCTGATGTGGCTGTTTTTTTCGCGCATGCGCAATTGCGGGATGCACTCATGCGATGAACCTGGGGCATTAAGGGGAGTCGTTTGATGGGTGAAAGTAGTGACTTCAAGGAAACGATCAGAAAACTGGCCGAGAGATCACGTCACGCCCAACGACACGCGTTGACCGAAGAGGCCACAAAAACGTCGGTGATCCTGCCGCTGATCCAGGTGTTGGGATTTGATATTTTTGATCTGAACGAGGTTGTTCCAGAATTTGTTGCGGATGTAGGAACAAAGAAGGGAGAGAAGGTCGACTTTGCGCTGAAAATAGATGGCAAGATCGCAATGTTGCTTGAAGCGAAGTCGGTGGAAAGAAATCTGGGGGAAGCGCAGCACAACCAACTCTATCGGTATTTCTCAACAACGGATGCCCGTCTTGCCATTCTGACAAACGGTCGGGAAGCCTGGTTCTTTTCAGACACGGGCGCTCCGAATGTGCTGGATCGCAAACCGTTCTTTATCTTCGATCTGCAGAAAGAGGATACGGTTCAGGTGCAGGAGCTGTGCAAGTTTCGCAGGGACGCATTCGACCCGGACATTATTCCCGACACTGCAGCGGCACTGAAATTCAGGCGAGATGCCGTGCATTTTCTAAAGCGGCAAATCGATACTCCCGAAGACGATTTCATGCGCTTTCTGATAAAACAGATACATGACGGATCGGCGACCAGAAGTGCGATTGAGCAATTCAGGCCGACTATTCAGGCGGCGCTGGATCAGATTGTCCGGGATCGCATTGAGGAAAGGCTCGGCGTGTCATTTGCCGAAAAAGCGCCGGAGGCCATCCGGGCATCCGCAGCGGCTACCACGGATGCCGGTGATGGCATTGTGACAACCGAAGAGGAGATCGAAGCATTTCGGATAGTTCCGGTACACGCTTTAGAGAATGAGGGTGTAGAACGTATTGCGCGGCGTCAAAACAGAGATTTCTCACGATATTGCCTGACGATACAGGACAAAGTTTACGATAACCTTCCCAAGCGCCGCCTCGCGCTTTACGTCATTCGTGAGGCTGTCCTGCGCGGGGCCAAACCACACGAAGTGTGCGAGGAAAAATGGCGTTGGCTAATTGTTGCAGGTGAGCACGACAGTCAGGCATCGTTCCTGTCTGCTGCCGCGTATGACCGCGACAGCGAAAGCTCTGACGCTGCGAGCGAGCGCTTTTTCACAGGAGATGATGAATTGCTCCAGATAGAAGGGAAGACGTTTGCCTTGAGCAGCGCCTGGGCAGGCCGACAAACTGAAACGCAAGTCGCCCGAATTATCGACCGATTCAACTTGGATGATGTTTCCTTCCTTACAGGGCAAAAATAGGACGGAATATGCTTCTTCTCTCTCATGGGGCTGATCCTTTGAGTTTTACTCTCTGGTAAATCTAGGACGGTTCACTATATGCCGGACTTCCTTATGCGCCTTGCCAACGGCACACCCTGTTCTGGAGATCAAGGGCGTCGACAGGGGCGGAGCCGTGGGTGCAGAAGGTGTTTCGGGGGCTGGGCTTGGGATGTCGCGTTACGGCCGGGCGACGTGGCGGACAGCGTTGCAACACATGCCCGCACCCGGGCCGGGCGCGCGTGAGGGCCGCAGGATATTACGAGCGGGCCTCTCCGCGCCTTGGGTGGCCCGTGGGCGCGGAGAGGCGGGGTTTGGCACCCATGTGCAGGATCGGCACAAGGCGCGCCTCAGGGCGGATAGCGCGGTCTGTGGCGATGTGGGGCCGGTATCGCGCGCTACGCCTGATCCGATCCGAGCACCGCATCCAGCGACGCGGCATCCAGCACCGCATCCAGCCAGCGATCCAGCTCTGCAAGCGAGGCCGCATCAATACGCGCCCGCACCTCTTGCGGCAGCGGCCCGAACCGCCGCTCAAGCTGTCCGCGCAGCGTATCGGCCCTCCCCTTGATCAACCCGCGCCATGCACCCGTGCAGGGCTGTTTTAAGGGACCGATTCTGCTGTCCTGAAACCCGCGACCCTCTGGCGCAGAATATTTCTCTTGACTGGCGCATGGCGCACCAATTCCCAACGCCCGTCCGGAATAGTCGTGCGCCAGGCGAACTGGTGAGAATGTAACGGGTGCAAGTCCCGTAGAAAGGAAAGGCTAACCACCAACTTTCACCGCGAGCCGTGCGCCGGGCATCGTGAGGTGTCAGGTGAAGCGTCGGTAGCGGCATGTGTGGGCCGGGCTATTGAGCCCCGAAATCGGATTTTCACGGATGTGCCGAGGTGTTGACTATCGCCGAAGGCAACACTCCCAAGCCGCATTGGTGAGGCAAAAGGGGGCATCCCGGGGTCGAAGAACCACGGCACGCACAGAAGCATTCCACCGGGACCTGGGAGGTCTTCAGGTCGCCCCGCAGTCGTGCGGGGCCGCAACGTAAAGGAGTCAATCCGTAAACTGAGATGAACGATCTGAAGAAGTCAGACCCGGCCATAGTAGCGAGGAAGCGGGCGAACAGCTACGGGTTCCGGCCGGGGCGCGGGGCGCATAACGCGCTTGATGCGCTCACGGTTGGACTGCAACAGCGCAAGGTCAACTGGGTGCTGGACGCGGATATCCGCGCTTTCTTTGATCGGGTAAACCGGGGCTGGCTTGTCCGGTTTCTGGAACACCGTATCGGAGACAAGCGCCTCATCCGCCTCGTCATCAAATGGCTGAACGCTGGCGTCATGGAAGAGACCGACTGGACGGACATCGGCAGGGGCGTTCCACAGGGGGCGATTGTCTCGCCCGTTCTGGCGAATGTCTACCTGCATTACGTGTTCGACCTGTGGGCTCAGGCATGGCGCAAACGGAAGGCGGAGGGCGATATGATCCTTGTCCGCTATGCGGACGACTTCGTTATCGGCTTCCAATATCGGTGGGAAGCAGAGAACTTCCTGAACGACCTGAGGGAGCGGCTGGGCCAATTCGGGCTGGACCTGCATCCCGACAAGACCCGGCTCATCGAGTTCGGACGGTTCGCAACGCGAGACCGGAAGAACAGGGGGCAGGGCAAACCGGAAACCTTTGACTTCATGGGGATGACACATTGCTGCATCATCACCAAGAAAGGAAAATTCCGGGTCGGGCGCAAGCCATCGCGAAAGCGGTTCAGGCGCACACTCAGGCGCATCAAGGAGGAACTGCGCAAACGCTTTCACATGGACAGACACGACCTTGCCCGATGGCTCGGAAGGGTCATCAACGGATGGCTGAACTACTATGCCGTTCCGGGGTCGTCAAAGTCCCTGTCGAGGTTTGTTGAGGCGGTCAAACGACTGTTTCTGCGCGCCCTGCGCAGGCGGTCCCAGAAAGACCGCACAAGCTGGCTGTCACTGGAATACCTTCTCGGTCTCCACTGGCCCAAACCCACCATCCGTCACCCGTGGCCAAACCAGCGGCTCGCCGTCACGACCCAAGGCAGGAGCCGGATGCGTTAACGCGCACGTCCGGATCCGTGCGGGGGGACCGGGGAAACCCGGTTTCCTACCGCGATCGGTTTCCCGCCCCAGAAACGCCAGAGACTACGCATTGTTTTACTGCCGTCACCGCCACGCAGTCGGAAGTTCGGGAGACGCATATGGTGGGCGCAGAAAATATCAAGCAAGATCAGCGGCATGAAGCCCGTCTGGCAGTAAAAGGGGACCCGAGAGACGCGGGCAGATTGCCCGTATCCGGCGCACACTCCGCCGCAGTCTCTGTCTCGCGATATCGCGGTCCCTTTTTCGTGGATCCTGATCAGGCCGGGTGACGTAGATGACGGGCAAAAGACCGAATCGGCGGGTGATTCTCTTGAGGCAGGTTCTGGCCCTGCAGAGCTTGCCGCTGTCGGTGCCCTATGAAGACGGGTTGTCCATCGGCAACAGCGCGGTGCTGGCGCGTCTGCGGTAACAGACCCCGGGTCCGGCAGAGGATGGCCGCACCGGATACGTGTTGCTGCGGCTTTGGCACCGAAGACACCTAATCGAAGACACCAGGCAGTGTGCTCCCAAAAATGTGCTTCGCAAATTTTATGTCGAAAAGCCATTGACGCCATGGTGCGCATGTATTGAAGATACTGCCACTAAGAGCAGCACACCAAACCATGCAGGACGTGATCGCGACGTGACCGAAAAAGCGAATATCCTATTGACACAGACCCGGGACCTGAAACGATTCAGCGGTCAGCGGTCAGCGGTCAGCGGTCAGCGGTCAGCGGTCAGCGGTCAGCGGTCAGCGGTCAGCGGTCAGCGGTCAGCGGTCAGCGGTCAGCGGTCAGCGGTCAGCGGTCAGCGGTCAGCGGTCAGCGGTCAGCGGTCAGCGGTCAGCGGTCAGCGGTCAGCGGCAGAGTGTGCGCCTGTGACGATGGGCGTTCGGCTTGCCAGTCGCTGTCGGCCTTGGGCCAACCGGGGTTGCCCGCGCACCGGGTATGATTGCGGGTGCAGCAGGGTCCCGGCACGGTCTCTCAAGAATAGCAGTTACGTCACACATGCAAGCGGCCCCCGGCATGTAAGCGGCCCCCGGAATGTGTTTCCGGGCTGCATGGAGATGCTGTCCAGATCGTTCGACCACCCCCATCACGGTATGGGTGAGTGGTGCGTCGATATTATATCGCTACTATATCGCACGGGCCGAAATCGCACTGGCCGACCTGTGTGGCCTGCGGGGCCGGGGACCTGTGCATCCCCGGCATTCCCCCTGGCATTCCCCCGTGGTGTCTTGCGCACGGTCTGCAAGGACAGCGTCGAATGGCGCGCGCCTACACCCGTCCCGGCACCCGTCCTTGCGCACTCTTCTTTCGCTCCCGGTAAACCTGTAACATGATTGGAACGTCTACAATGAACATCCGTCCCTCCACCTTTCCGCGTGACCTTGCCCAGTCTGTCATTGGCCTTCCTGAGGATGTTTTGGCGGCCCTTGTTCCGCTTGATGCGCAGTCGGTATCTCGCACCTTCCGGCAGGGCGATGATCTCGTCATTGTTCTTCGCACGGGGGGTCGCATCGAGATTGAAGGGTTTTTTGCGGTAGAGGATCGTGTTCTGGTGTTGCGCGACCCGGCGGGTGAAGACCTGCTTGAGGCGCGCCTGGGCGAGGATGGCGCGCTGATCGGGCTGGAGCCCCGGGCCTTGTCAGATCTTGCCGCCATGTTTGGGGCAACACCGCAGGAGGTTGATGCGCTTGCAACTGTTTATGAGGCGGGACCTGTCGCGGGGCCGGATGGGACGTCTGGTGGCGATTATCTGACCCTGTCCACGAGCGGGGCGGTGGGTCCTGCAGCGGTTGGTTCGGCAGCAATTCCTCCGGCGGCAATCTTTGCGGGCATTGCCGTGATCGGTGCCATCGCTGTGGCCACATCCGACGACGATGACACGGGCAGCGAGACCGGTGGTGCAGGTACTGGCGGCGGCACAGAGGGGGGCGACCCTGACCCGGCTGTCCCCGATCCTGTTGCCACTGCGCTTGGCGTCATCTCGGCCTATGCAGCCGCCGATGGTCAGGGTGACGCTCTGGTTGTGCCTTCGGTGGACACCTATACGGCTGCGGGTGTGACCGGTGTGACGGATGCCAATCTGGACGCGGTGAATACGGCGGTGGCCGCGGTGGACGGCGCGGCTGCGGACAGCACAGCCGAGGTTCAGGCGCTGGCGACTGGTGCGATTGCGGCCGTTGCGGCGCTTGGGGTGATCACGGCCTATGCCGCCGCCGATGGTCAGGGTGACGCTCTGGTTGTGCCTTCGGTGGACACCTATACGGCTGCAGGTGTGACCGGTGTGACGGATGCCAATCTGGACGCGGTGAATACGGCGGTGGCCGCGGTGGACGGCGCGGCTGCGGACAGCACAGCCGAGGTTCAGGCGCTGGCGACTGGTGCGATTGCGGCCGTTGCGGCGCTTGGGGTGATCACGGCCTATGCCGCCGCCGATGGTCAGGGTGACGCTCTGGTTGTGCCTTCGGTGGACACCTATACGGCTGCGGGCGTGACCGGTGTGACGGATGCCAATCTGGACGCGGTGAATACGGCGGTGGCCGCGGTGGACGGCGCGGCTGCGGACAGCACAGCCGAGGTTCAGGCGCTGGCGGATGGTGCGATTGACGCCCTGAAGCCAGTTGATCCCGACACGGGTGGCGGCGCAGAGGGCGGTGAGACCGGCGGTGGAGATTCTGGCGGCGGCACAGAGGGGGGCGGCCCCGACACGGGTGGCCCCGGCCCAGTCCCGGTTGTTCCCGGCACGGGCGGTCCTGACCCGGCTGTCCCCGATCCTGTTGCCACTGCCCTTGGTGTCATCTCGGCCTATGCCGCGGCTGATGGTCAGGGTGACGATCTGGTTGAGCCGACGGTTGACACCTATACGGCTGCGGGTGTGACCGGCGTGACGGAGGCCAATCTGGCGGCGGTGAATACGGCGGTGGCCGCGGTTGCGCGTGAGGCTGCGGACAGCACAGCCGAGGTTCAGACGCTGGCGGATGGTGCGATTGACGCCCTGAAGCCAGTTAATCCCGACGCAGGCGGCGGCGCAGAGGGCGGTGAGACCGGCGGTGGAGATTCTGGCGGCGACGGTGATACGGGTGATGGTGATACGGATGGCCCTGGCCCAGTCCCTGTTGGTCCTGGCACGGGTGGTCCTGCCCCGGTTGGTCCCGGCACGGGTGGTCCTGACCCGGCTGTCCCCGATCCTGTTGCCACTGCCCTTGGCGTGATCTCCGCCTATGCGGCGGACGAGACAAACAATCCGGCCCCTTCGGCGGAGACCTATGCGGATGCGGGCGTGACTGGTGTGACGGATGCCAATTTGGCTGCGGTGAATGCGGCGGTGGCTGCGGTTGCGCGTGAGGCTGCGGATGAGACGTCCGAGGTTCAGGCGCTGGCGGACGGTGCGATTGCGGCCGTTGCGGCGCTTGGCGCGATCTCGGCCTATGCGGATGGCAGCGGCACGGCTCCGACGGTTGACACCTATACGGATGCAGGTGTGACCGGTGTGACGGTGGCCAATCTGGCTGCGGTGAATATGGCGGTGGCAGCGGTCGCGCGTGAGGCTGCGGACAGCACAGCCGAGGTTCAGACGCTGGCGGACGGTGCGATTGCGACCGCTGCAGCGACCGCTGCGGCTCTTGGCGTGATCTCGGCCTATGCGGCGGACGAGACAAGCAATCCGGCTCCTTCGGTGGAGACCTATACGGATGCGGGTGTGACCGGTGTGACGGCGGCCAATCTGGCTGCGGTGAATACGGCGGTGGCTGCGGTTGCGCGTGAGGCTGCGGACAGCACAGCCGAGGTTCAGGCGCTGGCGGACGGTGCGATTGCGGCCGTTGCGGCGCTTGGCGCGATCTCGGCCTATGCGGATGGCAGCGGCACGGCTCCGACGGTGGACACCTATACGGCTGCAGGCGTGACCGGTGTGACGGATGCCAATCTGGACGCGGTGAATACGGCGGTGGCCGCGGTGGACGGCGCGGCTGCGGACAGCACAGCCGAGGTTCAGGCGCTGGCGGACGGTGCGATTGCGACCGCTGCCGCGGCCGTTGCGGCGCTTGGCGCGATCTCGGCCTATGCGGATGGCAGCGGCACGGCTCCGACGGTTGACACCTATACGGATGCAGGTGTGACCGGTGTGACGGATGCCAATCTGGACGCGGTGAATACGGCGGTGGCTGCGGTTGCGCGTGAGGCTGCGGACAGCACAGCCGAGGTTCAGGCGCTGGCGGATGGTGCGATTGACGCCCTGAAGCCAGTTGATCCCGACACGGGTGGCGGCGCAGAGGGCGGTGAGACCGGCGGTGGAGATTCTGGCGGCGGCACAGAGGGGGGCGGCCCCGACACGGGTGGCCCCGGCCCAGTCCCGGTTGTTCCCGGCACGGGCGGTCCTGACCCGGCTGTCCCCGATCCTGTTGCCACTGCCCTTGGTGTCATCTCGGCCTATGCCGCGGCTGATGGTCAGGGTGACGATCTGGTTGAGCCGACGGTTGACACCTATACGGCTGCGGGTGTGACCGGCGTGACGGAGGCCAATCTGGCGGCGGTGAATACGGCGGTGGCCGCGGTTGCGCGTGAGGCTGCGGACAGCACGTCCGAGGTTCAGACGCTGGCGACTGGTGCGATTGACGCCCTGAAGCCAGTTAATCCCGACGCAGGCGGCGGCGCAGAGGGTGGCGAGACCGGCGGTGGAGATACTGGCGGCGACGGTGATACGGGTGATGGTGATACGGATGGCCCTGGCCCAGTCCCTGTTGGTCCTGGCACGGGCGGTCCTGCCCCTGTTGTTCCCGATCCTGTTGCCACTGCCCTTGGCGTGATCTCCGCCTATGCGGCGGACGAGACAAACAATCCGGCCCCTTCGGCGGAGACTTATGCAGATGCGGGTGTGACCGGCGTGACGGATGCCAATTTGGCTGCGGTGAATACGGCGGTGGCTGCGGTGGAGCGTGAGGCTGCGGACAGCACAGCCGAGGTTCAGACGCTGGCGGATGGCGCGATTGCGACCGCTGCAGCGACCGCTGCGGCTCTTGGCGTGATCTCCGCCTATGCGGCGGACGAGACAAACAATCCGGCCCCTTCGGCGGAGACCTATGCGGATGCGGGTGTGACCGGTGTGACGGCGGCCAATCTGGCTGCGGTGAATATGGCGGTGGCTGCGGTTGCGCGTGAGGCTGCGGATGAGACGACCGAGGTGCAGACGCTGGCGGACGGTGCGATTGCGACCGCTGCAGCGACCGTTGCAGCGCTTGGCGCGATCTCGGCCTATGCGGATGGCAGCGGCACGGCTCCGACGGTTGACACCTATACGGATGCAGGTGTGACCGGTGTGACGGTGGCCAATCTGGCTGCGGTGAATATGGCGGTGGCAGCGGTCGCGCGTGAGGCTGCGGACAGCACAGCCGAGGTTCAGACGCTGGCGGACGGTGCGATTGCGACCGCTGCAGCGACCGCTGCGGCTCTTGGCGTGATCTCGGCCTATGCGGCGGACGAGACAAGCAATCCGGCTCCTTCGGTGGAGACCTATACGGATGCGGGTGTGACCGGTGTGACGGCGGCCAATCTGGCTGCGGTGAATACGGCGGTGGCCGCGGTGGACGGCGCGGCTGCGGACAGCACAGCCGAGGTTCAGGCGCTGGCGGACGGTGCGATTGCGGCCGTTGCGGCGCTTGGCGCGATCTCGGCCTATGCAGCCGCCGATGGTCAGGGTGACGCTCTGGTTGTGCCTTCGGTTGCCGATTATACGGATGCAGGTGTGACCGGTGTGACGGATGCCAATCTGGACGCGGTGAATACGGCGGTGGCTGCGGTTGCGCGTGAGGCTGCGGACAGCACAGCCGAGGTTCAGGCGCTGGCGGATGGTGCGATTGACGCCCTGAAGCCAGTTGATCCCGACACGGGTGGCGGCGCAGAGGGCGGTGAGACCGGCGGTGGAGATTCTGGCGGCGGCACAGAGGGGGGCGGCCCCGACACGGGTGGCCCCGGCCCAGTCCCGGTTGTTCCCGGCACGGGCGGTCCTGACCCGGCTGTCCCCGATCCTGTTGCCACTGCCCTTGGTGTCATCTCGGCCTATGCCGCGGCTGATGGTCAGGGTGACGATCTGGTTGAGCCGACGGTTGACACCTATACGGCTGCGGGTGTGACCGGCGTGACGGAGGCCAATCTGGCGGCGGTGAATACGGCGGTGGCCGCGGTTGCGCGTGAGGCTGCGGACAGCACGTCCGAGGTTCAGACGCTGGCGACTGGTGCGATTGACGCCCTGAAGCCAGTTAATCCCGACGCAGGCGGCGGCGCAGAGGGTGGCGAGACCGGCGGTGGAGATACTGGCGGCGACGGTGATACGGGTGATGGTGATACGGATGGCCCTGGCCCAGTCCCTGTTGGTCCTGGCACGGGCGGTCCTGCCCCTGTTGTTCCCGATCCTGTTGCCACTGCCCTTGGCGTGATCTCCGCCTATGCGGCGGACGAGACAAACAATCCGGCCCCTTCGGCGGAGACTTATGCAGATGCGGGTGTGACCGGCGTGACGGATGCCAATTTGGCTGCGGTGAATACGGCGGTGGCTGCGGTGGAGCGTGAGGCTGCGGACAGCACAGCCGAGGTTCAGACGCTGGCGGATGGCGCGATTGCGACCGCTGCAGCGACCGCTGCGGCTCTTGGCGTGATCTCCGCCTATGCGGCGGACGAGACAAACAATCCGGCCCCTTCGGCGGAGACCTATGCGGATGCGGGTGTGACCGGTGTGACGGCGGCCAATCTGGCTGCGGTGAATATGGCGGTGGCTGCGGTTGCGCGTGAGGCTGCGGATGAGACGACCGAGGTGCAGACGCTGGCGGACGGTGCGATTGCGACCGCTGCAGCGACCGTTGCAGCGCTTGGCGCGATCTCGGCCTATGCGGATGGCAGCGGCACGGCTCCGACGGTTGACACCTATACGGATGCAGGTGTGACCGGTGTGACGGTGGCCAATCTGGCTGCGGTGAATATGGCGGTGGCAGCGGTCGCGCGTGAGGCTGCGGACAGCACAGCCGAGGTTCAGACGCTGGCGGACGGTGCGATTGCGACCGCTGCAGCGACCGCTGCGGCTCTTGGCGTGATCTCGGCCTATGCAGCCGCCGATGGTCAGGGCGACGCTCTGGTTGTGCCTTCGGTGGACACCTATACGGCTGCAGGTGTGACCGGTGTGACGGCGGCCAATCTGGCTGCGGTGAATACGGCGGTGGCCGCGGTGGACGGCGCGGCTGCGGACAGCACAGCCGAGGTTCAGGCGCTGGCGGACGGTGCGATTGCGGCCGTTGCGGCGCTTGGCGCGATCTCGGCCTATGCAGCCGCCGATGGTCAGGGTGACGCTCTGGTTGTGCCTTCGGTTGCCGATTATACGGATGCAGGTGTGACCGGTGTGACGGATGCCAATCTGGACGCGGTGAATACGGCGGTGGCTGCGGTTGCGCGTGAGGCTGCGGATGAGACGTCCGAGGTTCAGACGCTGGCGAACCCGGCGATTGCGGCCGTTGCGGCGCTTGGCGCGATCTCGGCCTATGCAGCCGCCGATGGTCAGGGTGACGCTCTGGTTGTGCCTTCGGTTGCCGATTATACGGATGCAGGTGTGACCGGTGTGACGGATGCCAATCTGGCTGCGGTGAATACGGCGGTGGCTGCGGTTGCGCGTGAGGCTGCGGACAGCACAGCCGAGGTTCAGGCGCTGGCGGACGGTGCGATTGCCGATCTTGCGGATGCGGCGCTTGTCTCGATTGTGGGCTGGGCTGGGGACAGCACCGATACGACGCAGGCCCCGTCGGTTGCCGATTATGCGAATGCGGGTGTGACGGAGGTGACGGCGGCCAATGTGTCGGCGGTGAATGCGGCGATTGCCGAGCTTGGCGCGGATGCGGTGGACAGTGTGGCCAAACTGCAGGCAATCCGGATCGGCGGCAATGACGCGGGTGTCCCCTCGGCAATCACAGAGGTGCTGTCCGGTGCTGCCGGCGATGACACAATACTGGGTCTGGACGGCACTGATTTCGTGACAGGATTAGCGGGTGACGACGCTCTCATTGGCGGTGAAGGCAATGACCAGCTTTTTGGCAATACCGGCAATGACCGGCTCCTGGGTGGGGATGGAAGCGATGCGCTGTCCGGCAACGAGGGGGATGACGTTCTGTTTGGCGGTGCCGGCGATGATCAGATTGCTGGCGGTGTCGGCAATGACGTCATCTCTGGCGGCGCGGGCCGGGATCAACTGCAAGGCAATGCGGGCGCTGACACCTTCTCCTACGTCCCGGGTGACGGTCTTCAACTTCAGGCCAATGAGTATGAAGACGAGTTGATAGCCGACTTCAACGCGAACGAAGATCGCCTGTCCTTTACGAACTCTTTTGCGGATCTTGCCGCGCTCAAGGATGCGGCAAATGTTGTCAGGGGCAATTTGGTCATTACACTGCCCAATGAAGCAGGCCGAGTGGTGCTTCTGGGGATCGACGATGAAGACGTCCTGACCGAGAGCAATGTCGATTTTGTCTATACGGCCGCCGCCGCCCTTGGGGTGATCTCTGCCCATGCGGCTGCGGATGGTGGCGGCACAGATCCGACGGTTGGCGATTATGCGGATGCCGGTGTGACGGGCGTGACGCAGGACAATCTGGCGGCTGTCAACGCGGCGATAGCATCTGCAAGTGGTCTGCCTGCGGTGCGGGCGGCGATTGCGGCGGCGGATGGGGATCCTGATGCGGCGGCGGCTCCGGACTTTGCGGCGGCGGCGGCCGAGGTTCAGACGCTTGCGAACCCGGCGATTGCCGCGGTGGCAGCGCTTGGTGTCATCTCGGCCTATGCGGATGACAGCGGCACGGCCCCTTCGGTTGACACCTATACGGCTGCAGGCGTGACCGGTGTGACGGATGCCAATCTGGCTGCGGTGAATACGGCGGTGGCTGCGGTTGCGCGTGAGGCTGCGGATGAGACGTCCGAGGTTCAGGCGCTGGCGGACGGTGCGATTGCGACCGCTGCAGCGACCGTTGCAGCGCTTGGCGTGATCTCGGCCTATGCGGATGGCAGCGGCACGGCTCCGACGGTTGACACCTATACGGCAGCGGGTGTGACCGGTGTGACGGCGGCCAATCTGGCTGCGGTGAATACGGCGGTGGCAGCGGTCGCGCGTGAGGCTGCGGACAGCACAGCCGAGGTGCAGACGCTGGCGGACGGTGCGATTGCGACCGCTGCAGCGACCGTTGCAGCGCTTGGCGTGATCTCGGCCTATGCGGCGGACGAGACAAGCAATCCGGCTCCTTCGGTGGAGACCTATACGGATGCGGGTGTGACCGGTGTGACGGCGGCCAATCTGGCTGCGGTGAATACGGCGGTGGCCGCGGTGGACGGCGCGGCTGCGGACAGCACAGCCGAGGTTCAGGCGCTGGCGGACGGTGCGATTGCGGCCGTTGCGGCGCTTGGCGCGATCTCGGCCTATGCAGCCGCCGATGGTCAGGGTGACGCTCTGGTTGTGCCTTCGGTTGCCGATTATACGGATGCAGGTGTGACCGGTGTGACGGATGCCAATCTGGACGCGGTGAATACGGCGGTGGCTGCGGTTGCGCGTGAGGCTGCGGATGAGACGTCCGAGGTTCAGACGCTGGCGAACCCGGCGATTGCGGCCGTTGCGGCGCTTGGCGCGATCTCGGCCTATGCAGCCGCCGATGGTCAGGGTGACGCTCTGGTTGTGCCTTCGGTTGCCGATTATACGGATGCAGGTGTGACCGGTGTGACGGATGCCAATCTGGCTGCGGTGAATACGGCGGTGGCTGCGGTTGCGCGTGAGGCTGCGGACAGCACAGCCGAGGTTCAGACGCTGGCGGATGGCGCGATTGCGACCGCTGCAGCGACCGCTGCGGCTCTTGGCGTGATCTCGGCCTATGCGGCGGACGAGACAAGCAATCCGGCCCCTTCGGCGGAGACCTATACGGATGCGGGTGTGACCGGTGTGACGGCGGCCAATCTGGCTGCGGTGAATATGGCGGTGGCTGCGGTTGCGCGTGAGGCTGCGGACAGCACAGCCGAGGTGCAGACGCTGGCGGACGGTGCGATTGCGACCGCTGCAGCGACCGTTGCAGCGCTTGGCGTGATCTCGGCCTATGCGGCGGACGAGACAAGCAATCCGGCTCCGACGCTTGACACCTATACGGCAGCGGGTGTGACCGGTGTGACGGATGCCAATCTGGACGCGGTGAATACGGCGGTGGCCGCGGTGGACGGCGCGGCTGCGGACAGCACAGCCGAGGTTCAGGCGCTGGCGGACGGTGCGATTGCGGCCGTTGCGGCGCTTGGTGTCATCTCGGCCTATGCAGCCGCCGATGGTCAGGGCGACGCTCTGGTTGTGCCTTCGGTGGACACCTATACGGCTGCAGGTGTGACCGGTGTGACGGATGCCAATCTGGACGCGGTGAATACGGCGGTGGCCGCGGTGGACGGCGCGGCTGCGGACAGCACAGCCGAGGTTCAGGCGCTGGCGGACGGTGCGATTGCGGCCGTTGCGGCGCTTGGCGCGATCTCGGCCTATGCAGCCGCCGATGGTCAGGGTGACGCTCTGGTTGTGCCTTCGGTTGCCGATTATACGGATGCAGGTGTGACCGGTGTGACGGATGCCAATCTGGACGCGGTGAATACGGCGGTGGCTGCGGTTGCGCGTGAGGCTGCGGACAGCACAGCCGAGGTTCAGGCGCTGGCGGATGGTGCGATTGACGCCCTGAAGCCAGTTGATCCCGACACGGGTGGCGGCGCAGAGGGCGGTGAGACCGGCGGTGGAGATTCTGGCGGCGGCACAGAGGGGGGCGGCCCCGACACGGGTGGCCCCGGCCCAGTCCCGGTTGTTCCCGGCACGGGCGGTCCTGACCCGGCTGTCCCCGATCCTGTTGCCACTGCCCTTGGTGTCATCTCGGCCTATGCCGCGGCTGATGGTCAGGGTGACGATCTGGTTGAGCCGACGGTTGACACCTATACGGCTGCGGGTGTGACCGGCGTGACGGAGGCCAATCTGGCGGCGGTGAATACGGCGGTGGCCGCGGTTGCGCGTGAGGCTGCGGACAGCACGTCCGAGGTTCAGACGCTGGCGACTGGTGCGATTGACGCCCTGAAGCCAGTTAATCCCGACGCAGGCGGCGGCGCAGAGGGTGGCGAGACCGGCGGTGGAGATACTGGCGGCGACGGTGATACGGGTGATGGTGATACGGATGGCCCTGGCCCAGTCCCTGTTGGTCCTGGCACGGGCGGTCCTGCCCCTGTTGTTCCCGATCCTGTTGCCACTGCCCTTGGCGTGATCTCCGCCTATGCGGCGGACGAGACAAACAATCCGGCCCCTTCGGCGGAGACTTATGCAGATGCGGGTGTGACCGGCGTGACGGATGCCAATTTGGCTGCGGTGAATACGGCGGTGGCTGCGGTGGAGCGTGAGGCTGCGGACAGCACAGCCGAGGTTCAGACGCTGGCGGATGGCGCGATTGCGACCGCTGCAGCGACCGCTGCGGCTCTTGGCGTGATCTCCGCCTATGCGGCGGACGAGACAAACAATCCGGCCCCTTCGGCGGAGACCTATGCGGATGCGGGTGTGACCGGTGTGACGGCGGCCAATCTGGCTGCGGTGAATATGGCGGTGGCTGCGGTTGCGCGTGAGGCTGCGGATGAGACGACCGAGGTGCAGACGCTGGCGGACGGTGCGATTGCGACCGCTGCAGCGACCGTTGCAGCGCTTGGCGCGATCTCGGCCTATGCGGATGGCAGCGGCACGGCTCCGACGGTTGACACCTATACGGATGCAGGTGTGACCGGTGTGACGGTGGCCAATCTGGCTGCGGTGAATATGGCGGTGGCAGCGGTCGCGCGTGAGGCTGCGGACAGCACAGCCGAGGTTCAGACGCTGGCGGACGGTGCGATTGCGACCGCTGCAGCGACCGCTGCGGCTCTTGGCGTGATCTCGGCCTATGCAGCCGCCGATGGTCAGGGCGACGCTCTGGTTGTGCCTTCGGTGGACACCTATACGGCTGCAGGTGTGACCGGTGTGACGGCGGCCAATCTGGCTGCGGTGAATACGGCGGTGGCCGCGGTGGACGGCGCGGCTGCGGACAGCACAGCCGAGGTTCAGGCGCTGGCGGACGGTGCGATTGCGGCCGTTGCGGCGCTTGGCGCGATCTCGGCCTATGCAGCCGCCGATGGTCAGGGTGACGCTCTGGTTGTGCCTTCGGTTGCCGATTATACGGATGCTGACCGGTGTGACGGATGCCAATCTGGACGCGGTGAATACGGCGGTGGCTGCGGTTGCGCGTGAGGCTGCGGATGAGACGTCCGAGGTTGTGGCGACGGATTGCGGCCGTTGCGGCGCTTGCGCGATCTCGGCCTATGCAGCCGGTGAATACGGCGGTGGCCGCGGTGGATTGCGGCAGCGACCGCTGCGCGGCTGCGGACAGCACAGCCGAGGTGCAGACGCTGGCGGACGGTGCGATTGCGAGGCGCTGGCGGCAGCGGGTGTGACCGGTGTGACGGTACGGCGGTGGCCGCGGTGGACGGCGCGGCTGCGGACAGCACAGCCGAGGTTCAGGCGCTGGATTGCGGCCGTTGCGGCGCTTGGTGTCATCTCGGCTATGCAGCCGCCGATGGTCAGGGCGACGCTCTGGTTGTGCCTTCGGTGGACACCTATACGGCTGCAGGTGTGACCGGTGTGACGGATGCCAATCTGGACGCGGTGAATACGGCGGTGGCCGCGGTGGACGGCGCGGCTGCGGACAGCACAGCCGAGGTTCAGGCGCTGGCGGACGGTGCGATTGCGCTTGGCGCGATCTCGGCCTATCTCGACCTATGCAGCCGCCGATGGTCAGGGTGACGCTCTGGTTGTGCCTTCGGTGGACACCTATACGGCTGCGGGCGTGACCGGTGTGACGGCGGCCAATCTGGCTGCGGTGAATGCGGCGGTGGCCGCGGTGGACGGCGCGGCTGCGGACAGCACAGCCCAGGTTCAGGCGCTGGCGGACGGTGCGATTGCGACCGTTGCCGCGACCGTTGCGGCGCTTGGTGTCATCTCGACCTATGCAGCCGCCGATGGTCAGGGTGACGCTCTGGTTGTGCCTTCGGTGGACACCTATACGGCTGCGGGCGTGACCGGTGTGACGGCGGCCAATCTGGCTGCGGTGAATGCGGCGGTGGCAGCTGCGGGTCGGGATCGTACGGATACCGCTGATGAGATTATTGACCTTTTGACGGGCGTGGCGTCCAGGTCTGCTGTTGGCACCATCTCGAGCTATGCAGCGGATAGTGGTGCGAATCCGACCCCGACGGTTGCCGATTACGCGGTCGCCTTGAACGTCTACGACCTTGTGACGGATGCCAATCTGGACGCGGTGAATATGGCGATTGCTGCGGTGGATAGTGATGCTGTGGATACGGCTGAGAAGATCATTGATATTGTAGTGGTCGCCATTTCAGATTTTGCTTTTGGTATCATCACGAACTATGCGGACGACAGTGATGCAAATCAGTCGCCGACGGTTGATGATTACAATGAGGTTTTGGGAATGTTCAGCCGTGTGACTGCGGACAATCTGGATGCTGTGAACGCGGCAGTTGCTGAGGCGGATCGGGATGATGCGGACACGATTGAGGATATCTTTGATCTTGTGACGGCCGCGGCTTCGCGGTTTGCGGTTGGTGTCATCACGCGCTATGCGGCGGATAAAGATGTGAACCCGGCCCCGACGGTTGCCAACTATGAAGACATATTGGGATTCGACTTTGTTACGGCGGCCTATCTGGATGCTGTGAATGTGGCGGTGGCCGCGGCAGAACGTGGTGCTGTAGATACGGCTGAGAAGATCAGTGATGTTGTAACGGCCGCGGCTTCGCAGTTTGCCGTTAGCATCATCACGGACTATGCGGAGGACAGCGATGCAAATCAGTCTCCGACGGTTGCCGATTATCAGGTCGCGTTGAACGTTTACGACCTTGTGACGGATGCCAATCTGGCGGTGGTCAATGCGGCGATTGCTGCGGTTGACAGGGAAAGTGCGGATACGGAATTTAAGATCTTTGATCTTGTAACGGCCGCGGCTTCGCAGTTTGCCGTTGACGCGATCTCGGCCTATGCGGGTGCGGATGGCGCGGGCACGGCTCCGACGCTTGACACCTACGTGAATGCCGGTGTGGCGGGCGTGACGGAGAGCAATCTTGCCGCGGTGAATGCTGTTCTTGCTCTCGCGGATCGGGATGCTGCGAATGAGACGGTTGAGGTGCAGGGCCTTGTGGACGGTGCGATTGCCGATCTTGCGGATGCGGCGCGGCGCACGGCGCTGAGCGAACTGCAGTTCCATGCCGAGTTCAGCGGCGCTGCTGGCACAGACCCGACGCTTGAGACCTATGCGAATGCCGGTGTGACGGGTGTGACGGATGCCAATCTGGCGGCTGTCAATGCGGCGATAGCGTCTGCAAGTGGTCTGCCTGCGGTGCGGGCGGCGATTGCGGCGGCCGATGGGGATCCTGATGCGGCGGCGGCTCCGGACTTTGCGGCGGCGGCGGCCGAGGTTCAGACGCTTGCGAACCCGGCGATTGCCGCGGTGGCAGCGCTTGGTGTCATCTCGGCCTATGCGGATGACAGCGGCACGGCCCCTTCGGTTGACACCTATACGGCTGCAGGCGTGACCGGTGTGACGGATGCCAATCTGGCTGCGGTGAATACGGCGGTGGCTGCGGTTGCGCGTGAGGCTGCGGATGAGACGTCCGAGGTTCAGGCGCTGGCGGACGGTGCGATTGCGGCCGTTGCGGCGCTTGGCGCGATCTCGGCCTATGCGGATGGCAGCGGCACGGCTCCGACGGTTGACACCTATACGGATGCAGGTGTGACCGGTGTGACGGTGGCCAATCTGGCTGCGGTGAATACGGCGGTGGCTGCGGTTGCGCGTGAGGCTGCGGACAGCACAGCCGAGGTTCAGACGCTGGCGGACGGTGCGATTGCGACCGCTGCAGCGACCGCTGCGGCTCTTGGCGTGATCTCGGCCTATGCGGCGGACGAGACAAGCAATCCGGCCCCTTCGGCGGAGACCTATACGGATGCGGGTGTGACCGGTGTGACGGCGGCCAATCTGGCTGCGGTGAATACGGCGGTGGCCGCGGTGGACGGCGCGGCTGCGGACAGCACAGCCGAGGTTCAGGCGCTGGCGGACGGTGCGATTGCGGCCGTTGCGGCGCTTGGCGCGATCTCGGCCTATGCAGCCGCCGATGGTCAGGGTGACGCTCTGGTTGTGCCTTCGGTTGCCGATTATACGGATGCAGGTGTGACCGGTGTGACGGATGCCAATCTGGACGCGGTGAATACGGCGGTGGCTGCGGTTGCGCGTGAGGCTGCGGATGAGACGTCCGAGGTTCAGACGCTGGCGAACCCGGCGATTGCGGCCGTTGCGGCGCTTGGCGCGATCTCGGCCTATGCAGCCGCCGATGGTCAGGGTGACGCTCTGGTTGTGCCTTCGGTTGCCGATTATACGGATGCAGGTGTGACCGGTGTGACGGATGCCAATCTGGCTGCGGTGAATACGGCGGTGGCTGCGGTTGCGCGTGAGGCTGCGGACAGCACAGCCGAGGTTCAGACGCTGGCGGATGGCGCGATTGCGACCGCTGCAGCGACCGCTGCGGCTCTTGGCGTGATCTCGGCCTATGCGGCGGACGAGACAAGCAATCCGGCCCCTTCGGCGGAGACCTATACGGATGCGGGTGTGACCGGTGTGACGGCGGCCAATCTGGCTGCGGTGAATATGGCGGTGGCTGCGGTTGCGCGTGAGGCTGCGGACAGCACAGCCGAGGTGCAGACGCTGGCGGACGGTGCGATTGCGACCGCTGCAGCGACCGTTGCAGCGCTTGGCGTGATCTCGGCCTATGCGGCGGACGAGACAAGCAATCCGGCTCCGACGCTTGACACCTATACGGCAGCGGGTGTGACCGGTGTGACGGATGCCAATCTGGACGCGGTGAATACGGCGGTGGCCGCGGTGGACGGCGCGGCTGCGGACAGCACAGCCGAGGTTCAGGCGCTGGCGGACGGTGCGATTGCGGCCGTTGCGGCGCTTGGTGTCATCTCGGCCTATGCAGCCGCCGATGGTCAGGGCGACGCTCTGGTTGTGCCTTCGGTGGACACCTATACGGCTGCAGGTGTGACCGGTGTGACGGATGCCAATCTGGCGCGGTGAATACGGCGGTGGCCGCGGTGGACGGCGCGGCTGCGGACAGCACAGCCGAGGTTCAGGCGCTGGCGGACGGTGCGATTGCGGCCGTTGCGGCGCTTGGCGCGATCTCGGCCTATGCGGATGGCAGCGGCACGGCTCCGACGGTGGACACCTATACGGCTGCAGGCGTGACCGGTGTGACGGATGCCAATCTGGACGCGGTGAATACGGCGGTGGCCGCGGTGGACGGCGCGGCTGCGGACAGCACAGCCGAGGCTCAGGCGCTGGCGGACGGTGCGATTGCGACCGCTGCCGCGGCCGTTGCGGCGCTTGGTGTCATCTCGACCTATGCAGCCGCCGATGGTCAGGGTGACGCTCTGGTTGTGCCTTCGGTGGACACCTATACGGCTGCGGGCGTGACCGGTGTGACGGCGGCCAATCTGGCTGCGGTGAATGCGGCGGTGGCCGCGGTGGACGGCGCGGCTGCGGACAGCACAGCCCAGGTTCAGGCGCTGGCGGACGGTGCGATTGCGACCGTTGCCGCGACCGTTGCGGCGCTTGGTGTCATCTCGACCTATGCAGCCGCCGATGGTCAGGGTGACGCTCTGGTTGTGCCTTCGGTGGACACCTATACGGCTGCGGGCGTGACCGGTGTGACGGCGGCCAATCTGGCTGCGGTGAATGCGGCGGTGGCAGCTGCGGGTCGGGATCGTACGGATACCGCTGATGAGATTATTGACCTTTTGACGGGCGTGGCGTCCAGGTCTGCTGTTGGCACCATCTCGAGCTATGCAGCGGATAGTGGTGCGAATCCGACCCCGACGGTTGCCGATTACGCGGTCGCCTTGAACGTCTACGACCTTGTGACGGATGCCAATCTGGACGCGGTGAATATGGCGATTGCTGCGGTGGATAGTGATGCTGTGGATACGGCTGAGAAGATCATTGATATTGTAGTGGTCGCCATTTCAGATTTTGCTTTTGGTATCATCACGAACTATGCGGACGACAGTGATGCAAATCAGTCGCCGACGGTTGATGATTACAATGAGGTTTTGGGAATGTTCAGCCGTGTGACTGCGGACAATCTGGATGCTGTGAACGCGGCAGTTGCTGAGGCGGATCGGGATGATGCGGACACGATTGAGGATATCTTTGATCTTGTGACGGCCGCGGCTTCGCGGTTTGCGGTTGGTGTCATCACGCGCTATGCGGCGGATAAAGATGTGAACCCGGCCCCGACGGTTGCCAACTATGAAGACATATTGGGATTCGACTTTGTTACGGCGGCCTATCTGGATGCTGTGAATGTGGCGGTGGCCGCGGCAGAACGTGGTGCTGTAGATACGGCTGAGAAGATCAGTGATGTTGTAACGGCCGCGGCTTCGCAGTTTGCCGTTAGCATCATCACGGACTATGCGGAGGACAGCGATGCAAATCAGTCTCCGACGGTTGCCGATTATCAGGTCGCGTTGAACGTTTACGACCTTGTGACGGATGCCAATCTGGCGGTGGTCAATGCGGCGATTGCTGCGGTTGACAGGGAAAGTGCGGATACGGAATTTAAGATCTTTGATCTTGTAACGGCCGCGGCTTCGCAGTTTGCCGTTGACGCGATCTCGGCCTATGCGGGTGCGGATGGCGCGGGCACGGCTCCGACGCTTGACACCTACGTGAATGCCGGTGTGGCGGGCGTGACGGAGAGCAATCTTGCCGCGGTGAATGCTGTTCTTGCTCTCGCGGATCGGGATGCTGCGAATGAGACGGTTGAGGTGCAGGGCCTTGTGGACGGTGCGATTGCCGATCTTGCGGATGCGGCGCGGCGCACGGCGCTGAGCGAACTGCAGTTCCATGCCGAGTTCAGCGGCGCTGCTGGCACAGACCCGACGCTTGAGACCTATGCGAATGCCGGTGTGACGGGTGTGACGGATGCCAATCTGGCGGCTGTCAATGCGGCGATAGCGTCTGCAAGTGGTCTGCCTGCGGTGCGGGCGGCGATTGCGGCGGCCGATGGGGATCCTGATGCGGCTGCGGACCCGGACTTTGCGGCGGCGGCGGCCGAGGTTCAGACGCTGGCGGACGGTGCGATTGCGACCGCTGCAGCGACCAGTGCAGCGCTTGGCGTGATCTCGACCTATGCGGCTGCGGATGGCGGCGGTACGGCTCCGACGCTTGACACCTATACGGCTGCGGGCGTGACCGGCGTGACGAATGCCAATCTGGCTGCGGTGAATGCGGCGGTGGCTGCGGTTGCGCGCGCGGCTGCGGACAGCACAGCCGAGGTTCAGACGCTGGCGGATGGCGCGATTGCGACCGTTGCAGCCCTTGACGCGATCTCGGCCTATGCGGCGGACGAGACAAGCAATCCGGCTCCGACGATTGACACCTATGCGGATGCGGGTGTGACCGGTGTGACGGCGGCCAATCTGGACGCGGTGAATATGGCGGTGGCCGCGGTTGCGCGTGAGGCTGCGGATACGGCGTCCGAGGTTCAGACGCTGGCGGATGGTGCGATTGCCATGACACAGGCCGCGACAGATGACGGGAGAGTCCCTGTCTTTGCGGAGCAGACCGGCGCTGACAATCCGCTCAGTGGCGTGGATATTGGCGACTATTCCGCGCCGGTCCTTGGCGATCTGGATGGGGATGGGGATCTCGACCTGATCGCGGGCGACAGTAACGGCGCGTTCGTCTATTTTGAGAACACGGGCAGTTCCACCGCCCCGGTCTTCACGCGCCAAAACGGCGAGGATAACCCGCTCAACGGTTTGAATAGCGACACCCTCTCCACCCCCGCGCTTGGCGATCTGGATGGCGACGGGGATCTCGACTTGATTTCGGGCGGGTACTACGGTGCGTTCGCCCATTTCGAGAACACGGGCGACGCCGAAAATCCGGCCTTCACGCAGCGGACAGGCGATGACAATCCGTTGGGTGGCGCGGGTATCGGTAACTATTCCGCGCCCGCGCTTGTGGATCTGGATGGCGACGGGGATCTCGACCTGATCGCGGGCGAATACTACGGCGCTTTATTATATTTCGAGAACACGGGCACCTCGAGCGACCCGACCTTCACGCGGCGAAACGGCGACGACAACCCGCTCAGCGGCGTGGATACCGGCGGCTTTTCCACGCCCAGGCTTGGGGATCTGGATGGCGATGGTGATCTCGACCTGATCGCGGGCGACAATAACGGCACGTTCGCCTATTTCGAGAACACGGGCACCTCGAGCGACCCGACATTCACGCAACAAAGGGACAAAGACAATCCGCTGAACGGCGTGGATATCGGCAGATTATCCAACCCTGCGCTCGGGGATCTGGATGGCAATGGCGCGCTTGATCTCATCGCGGGCAATATTGATGGGAATTTTGCTTATTTCACAAACCGCCCTGTGATCCGGGGCACAAACGAAAGCGACAGCTTCATCGGACGCGCGGGCAAGGACAGGTTTGAGGGCAGCGCGGGCGCGGATGCGCTCGACGGTGGGGCCGGAACAGACGGGATCAACTACAGCCAGTCGCCGCAAGGCGTGACGGTGAACCTTGCAACAGGTGTGAACACCGGCGGGCATGCCGAGGGCGACAGGCTCATCAATATCGAGAACATCCGGGGGTCCGGTCATGACGACAGCCTCACCGGGGATGGTGCCAATAACCGGCTGAACGGCGGGGCAGGCAACGACACTGTGAACGGTGGTGCCGGTGACGATATCCTTGAAGGCGGCGCAGGCAACGACCGGCTGGTCGGCAGCGATGGCATGGATAGGGCCTCCTACCGGGGCTCCGATGCGGCGGTGACGGTGAACCTTACAACAGGTGACGCCAGTGGCGGCCATGCGGCTGGTGACACGCTGCTCAACATCGAACACCTTGAAGGCTCGGACCATGACGACATCCTGACCGGGGATGCGGGCGACAACGTGATATCCGGCGGCGCAGGGGATGATACGCTGACCGGCGCGTTTGGCAACGATGTCCTGACGGGGGGTGCGGGCGCGGATGTCTTCACTGTCAGCCCCGGTGAGGGAGAAGACAGGATCACGGATTTTGATCCGGCTGAGGATACGCTGCGCATTGCCGCGGCGTCTGACGGCAGCTTCGGGTTTTTGGACCTTGCGGCTCTGCGGGCCGCAGCGGTGGTCGAGAACGGCAATCTTGTCATCGATTTTTCCGGCGGTGCGGGGAGGCTCACGCTGACCGGCGTTGATGATGCGAGCCTTTTGACCGCGGACAATGCCCGGCTTGAAGGGGCTGCGCTTGCGAAGATCAGTTCTTATGCGGCGGATGAAACAAACAATCCGACACCGACGGTTATCGATTATGCGGCTGCGGGTGTGAGCGGTGTGACGGCGGCCAATCTGGCTGCGGTGAATACGGCGGTGGCTGCGGTGGACGGGACTGACGCGGACATGACAGCCGAGGTTCAGGCGCTTGCGGATCCGGCGATTGCGGCTGTTGCGGCGCTTGGCGCGATCTCGGCCTGGGCGGATGGCGGCGGCATGGCGCCTTCGGTTGACACCTATACGGCTGCGGGCGTGACCGGCGTGACGGCGGCCAATCTTGCTGCGGTGAATGCGGCGATTGCGGCGGCGGATCGCGCGGGCGCTGACACGACGGCTGAGATTCAGACGCTGGTGGATGTCCCCATTTCCGTTGCGGTCATTGCGGACTATGCCGATGACGACACGAACAATCCGGCCCCCGGGGTTTCGGATTACACGACGGCTGGTGTGTCCGGTGTGACGGCGATCAATTTGGCTTTTGTGAATGCAGCGATTGCGGCGGCGGATCGTGCAGGCGCTGACACGACGGCTGAGATTCAGGCGTTGGCAGATCCGGCGATTGTTATCGCGGGGGCTGTGCAAACCATCGCCGATTATGCGGACGATGCAAGCAACCCGGCCCCGACGGTTGCGAACTATGAGACTGCGGGCGTCACGGGTGTGACGACGAGCAATCTTGCTGCGGTGAATGTGGCGATTGCGGCGGCGGATCGTGCGGGTGCGGATACGACGGCTGAGATTCAGGAGTTGGCGAACGCCGGTATGAACATTGGTCCAGACGGTCCGACCCGGGTTGGCACTTCGGGCAATGACACGCTCGAAGGGACTGCGAATGTCGATAGAATCGCAGGTCTGGCGGGGGATGACAGCCTTACTGGTCACAACGGCAATGATGTACTGGAAGGTGGCGCGGGCGACGATATGCTACGTGGTATCTTCGGAAACGACATACTTATTGGCGGTGCGGGGAATGACCACCTTGATTCAGGCGAAGACGATGACGTGCTGAGGGGTGGCCCTGGGAATGATACGCTTATTGGTTATCTTGGGAGCAACCGTTTCGAATTCGCTTTGGCACGTGGCGGGGATGACACGATCGTCGATTTTGGACGGGGTTCTAACAGTTTGGTGTTTGATCTCGAGGTCGAGAACACATTTGCGAACCTTGATGAAGTTAGGGCAGCAACTCGGGTCGAAAACGGCAATCTTGTGATTACACGTCCGGGCGATGGCGGGACGATCACGCTGCAGGGCCGGACGGATATCAATGAATTGACCGATACGAGTGTCTTGTTCGAGGGTGACCGTGCTGCGGGGGCTCTGCTGACCATTGCGGCCTATGCCGGGAATTCCGCAAACAAGGTCCCGACGGTTGGCGATTATACCGCTGCTGGTGTGACCGGTGTGACGGCGGGCAATCTTGCCGGGGTGAATGTGGCGATTGCGGCTGCGGATCGTGCGGGCTCGGACACGACGGCTGAGATTCAGGATTTGGCGGATGTCCCGATTTCCTTTGCGGTCATTGCGGACTATGCCGATGACGATGCAAACAACACGGCCCCGATGGTTGCGAACTATGCGGCGGTGGGCGTCAACGGCGTGACGGAGAGCAATCTTGCTGCGGTGAATGCGGTTCTTGCGCGCGCGGGCCGGGAGGCTGCGGACGAGACGTCCGAGGTTCAGGGTCTTGTGGACGGGGCGATTGCCGATCTTGCGGATGCGGCGCGGCGCACTGCGCTGAGCGAACTGCAGTTCCATGCCGAGTTCAGCGGTGCTGCTACAGATCCGTCGCTTGAGACCTATGCGGATGCGGGCGTGACCGGCGTGACGCAAGATAATCTGGCGGCTGTCAATGCGGCGATAGCGTCTGCAAGTGGTCTGCCTGCGGTGCGGGCGGCGATTGCGGCGGCGGATGGAGATCCTGATGCGGCGGCGGAGCCGGACTTTGCGGCGGCGGCGGCCGAGATTCAGGCGCTGGCGGATCCGGCGATTGCGGCTGGTGTAATTGCGGACTGGGCTGAGGACAGCACGGAGCCGTCGCTGGCCCCATCGCTTGAGACCTACACGACTGCCGGTGTGACCGGCGTGACGGCGGCCAATCTGGCCGCGGTGAATACGGCGGTGGCTGCTGCGGATCGGGGTGATGCGGACACGCTGGCCGAGGTTCAGGCGATTGCGGCAGCGTACGACGTTGACGGCCGTCTTATTCTGACCGGTACAACGGGCAATGACATTTCGACCATTTTTAATAATGGCAATGGCATGCCGCTCATCGGCATGGCTGGCAATGACGTGATCCGGGGCCTTGCGGGCAATTATGATCTTCGTGGCGGTGCCGGAGATGACATCCTCGAAGGTGGCCTGGGCGGGGACTTTCTCAGGGGCGGCGACGGTGGTGATGTGTTCACTTTCAGACCTGTCACCGGGACCCCGTCAACGGATCGGATAATAGACTTCGATCCTTCTGAAGATCGGCTGGAATTTGTGGGTTTCGATAGGGGCAGCCTTGATGCGCTCAGACAATCGGAACAAGCTGATGACAGTTTTTTTCTTGTCCCTGACGAAGACGATCCGGACCAATTATCCTTTGCAACCAGCGGACATCTTTTTTCGTTGCCGAACTCGGATTCAATTTGGTTTGGTCTGACTGATAGTGATGACCTGACCGATGACAATGTTCGGTTCTATACGGAAAGCGGCGAGAGGCAGTGGGTCGGCACGGCTGAGGATGACGAGCTTAGCGGCACAGCTGAGGATGACAGGTTGCAGGGCCTTCAAGACGCAGACCGCTTCATCTTCAATGCGCTGCTTGCGGGCGGCGACGATGTTATTGCCGACTTTGACCCGGATGCGGATGTGCTTGTCATTCGCAACGTTGACGATGGCATTTCGAGTGTTGCCGACCTGAGGCAAAGGGCGACGGTTGAGGATGGCAATCTTGTCATTACCCTGTCGAACGTCCGGATCACGCTTGAGGGTTTGGATGACGCGGATGATCTGACCGGCACCAATGTCGAACTCCTCGCGATCGATCCTGTTGAGGCGGCGCTTGTTGTTATCTCGGCCTATGCGGCGGATGACACGGGCAACCCGGCCCCGACTGTCCAGGATTATGCGGCTGCGGGTGTGACCGGTGTGACGGATGCCAATCTGGCGGCTGTGAATGCGGCGGTGGCTGCGGTTGCGCGTGAGGTTGCGGATACGGCGTCCGAGGTTCAGGCGCTGGCGGATCCGGCGATTGCGGCGCTTGTCTCGATTGTGGACTGGGCTGGGGACAGCACCGATACGATGCAGGCCCCGTCGGTTGCCGATTATACGGATGCGGGTGTGACCGGCGTGGTGGATGACAATCTGGAGGCGGTGAAGGCGGCGATTGCCGGGCTTGGCGCGGATGCGGTGGACAATGCTGCCAAACTGCAGTCAATCCAGGCGTTCACCAATGAGAACGACTTTGTTGATGAAGCCAATGGTGGTGACGATACACTATTGGGTCTGGGCGGTGATGATGTATTGTTAGGGCGCGACGGCAACGACCGTCTCCTTGGTGGCCAGGGCTTTGATGCCCTTGAGGGCGGTCCGGGCGCGGATGTGCTGGATGGCGGCGATGATTTGGATACGGCCAGTTACGAGAGTTCCCCTGCGGGGGTTACAGTGGACCTTTCCACGGGCAGCGCCAGCGGTGGCGACGCTGAGGGCGACAGCTTAAGCAATATCGAAGACGTTACGGGCTCCGATCACAGTGACACCCTGACCGGGGATGATGGTGAAAATTTACTTGACGGTCGTGGGGGTGATGACACGCTCACGGGCGGCGGGGGTGATGACACCTTTTACTTCGACAGTATATCTGCTGGCGGAGACGACGTCATTGAGGACTTCGATACGGACGGCGATACTCTGACGTTTTTCAACGATGGCGGTGAGACCTTGTTTGCGGACCTTGAAGCGCTGCGCGCCGCGCTCACGGAAGACGGTGATAATCTTGTCATCGACCTGCCCGATGAGGCGGGTTCGATCACCCTGCGGAATGTGGAAAATGACGACGCATTCGAAGCCAGTGTCGAGTTCATAAATTTTGAACCCGACACCTCGGTCGGCGTTTGAGCCGCAATAACGCGAAGGGGCGGTCGTCCGCCTCTTCGTGGGTGGCCGGATCGACCAGAATACGCACTTCCGGTTTTCAGGGACCCGGGTTTGTGCGCATGCATGAGGTCTCCGCAGGCATTGTCGCAAGGGCAATGCGCATCTTGCGACAGGTTCGGTTTGCCTTTGTGGGGCATCTGGTTTGCGGGCCGGCAATCCTTTTGCGACCATTTGTCGTGCTGCTTCGGTTTTGTCGATTTTTTGACCCGTCTTGTTGGGTTTCATCCGGCTGGAGCCGGTTCGTAGGGACTGCGCACCGCAGAGGCAAGTGGACGCGTTGGTTAGGGGGCAGCCAGATGCGCACCACAAACGCGCGCGCCGTAGCGACAGGCCGTTCTGCGCTTTTTGTGACGGCGATTGCTGGCGCGCCGCTGCCGGGTGGTCGGCTTGGCAAGCCCGGCAGACCCGTGCGCCACAGTCCGGTTGAGCGATCGTTCACGACCCGGCCAGGGGTGGTCGGGGACGGTAGTGTGATGTCATGACTGATCCTGCCGAGATCTCCGTGGACCAGGTGTTAAACCGGGCAGAAGCACTGGAACGCAGGGGCAGGATTGCCGAGGCGGTCGGTCTCTACCGGGAGATCCTGAGGCGTTTTCCCGGCAACAGGAGTGCAGCGTACAAATTGCGCCGGCTGGCTCGTTCGTCGGGCAACCTGACGGCTAATAACGGCGCGCACCCATCCGGTAATGTACCCTCCCGAAAGATGCTTGACCCGCTCATGGGCCTCTATCATCAACCTAAATTCCGCATTTGGTTTTTGTTTCCGGTCCCATTTTGGGCGGATTGTTCGCGTTTTGATTGTGCGTTTTGGGCTGCGCTCATGCGGGTAACAGGTTTGGAGGTGGTTTTGGATTGCGCCCATGCATGAACCTGGACAGGGCTCGACCAAGAATCCGGCACCAGCGCTCCATGGCCGTCAACTGCGGCGCAAGTTGAAGGTGTCGCAAGAACCTGACCACTTCCGAGAGTTTTGTCTGGATGCGGTTGGCGTGACTATGGCTGCTGTTGAAGAAGAGTGTTGTCTGACCTGAATGGCTGCTCGCACGGGCGACGCCCGTCAAAAGCAGTGGTCTACTGGTGGTTGCCTCGCGAGAGGCCATAGGGTCCACAAGTCGAACGAAGAGGGACCACCAGTTGTATACGATCGCCGTCATTCGGGCTGTCATCCGTGTGCGCTTCAGGTCACGCGTTGTGAACCCACCCCATCCCCATTGGTTTTTAAGCTCGTCAAACACGTTCTCAGCATCGGCGCGATCTCGGTAGAGCTGCGCAAGCATGCGCGGCTCGCACTCCAGAGATGTCGCCAGAACGCTGTATTCCCAAAGGACGCGATCCGCTGGCACCACCTCTGAAAGCCCCAAAACAAGTTGATCGCTATCCTCTGGGAGCTGGGCCGTCAACACCGGGTCTTTTGGGAGTGGGCGACGTAATACAACAACCCGCCGCTTACGGCTCCACCCCTGCAACTGTAAATCAGATGAGGCGGCTTGCCACCCGCGACCTGCCTCTATCCACCCTCGCTTCGCCGCCAATCGAGATGCCAATCCTTTGACTTTGCTGGTCATGCGCAGCTTGAACAGATAATTCTGATTGCGTGTTTCCAGGGCAGCCATCACCGCTTCAGATCCATAGCTGCGATCACCACGAACAAGATAAGGGCGGGTTTGCTTTGACAAACCATCCAGAATATCCAGCAGGCTTGGAAGCCCGTGGGAGCCGCAGGGCAATCGACTGAATGAATTTTGGCGTAAATTTGTAACTGGTCAGGTTATCGCTAGCGCTTGTCCAAGCAGGGGAATCGATTGAACGCTAGTTGCGCAGCAATTGCTCCATATATGCGTCGTCCCATGCGGCTGAGCGTCGTTCCTGCGGCATGCTCATTTTGCCAGGTCCCTGCCGCAGCAGGTTTATTGCAGCGTGGTTGATCGCGGCAAAATTGGCTGCTGCATTCCCGGTTCTGATGCGGCAATCGTCCTGCCGGAAGGTGACATCCAGAACCCAGTGCAAACAGTTTTCCACCTGCCAGTGATTTCGGATGTGCGCGGCCATCTTTTCCGCATCGGCGGTCATTGATGAGATGTAGAACTGGCGTATTCTTTTCACCTTGCCTCTGATTTCCCGCGTGTACTGGGTCATGATGACGGCCTTCAGGCCCGGCCAGTGATGGCGTTTTTCCAACCATTCGATGTCTGTGCAAACGGTGTAGCGGCGTGTTTCAAGTCGGCCATGATCGGCATCTGTCGTTTCGCTTTTTCGCAGAAACTCGCCACCGATACCCCGGTCCAGATGCTCCTCAAAGAACAGTTTGACGTCTTCGTGCAAGCTGCCCTGATTACCTTTCAGACCAATGACATAATCTGCGTCTTTGTCCATGATTTGTTGACAGATTTTGCGCTGACAGCCCATGGCATCGATCGAGATGATCGCGCCTTCAAGCGCCAGTATCTCCAGCAGTTTGGGAATGGCTGTAATCTCATTGGACTTGTCCGCGACCTTGCGCTGGCCGAGGACCAGTTTCTGCTCGCAAGACCAGGCCGAGATCATGTGGACCGCACCCGTGTTCGACGTGCTGTCGAAGGATCGCCGAAGCGTCTTGCCGTCAACCGCGACAACGCCTTCAAGCATGTCAGGCCAGCTTGCAACCCAATTCGTGAAGCTGTTCTGCAAGGCCTCGGGATCGAGGCGGGAGAACAGAATACCGAGTTGGTCATGGCTAGGCGTGCCATCCTTGAACGGCAAGAAGCGCCGCAGAAAGTCCAACTTCTTTCGACCGTAGAGGGCGACGGAGGTCCATCCATCCGCACCAGAGATCACAGCGCACAAAACAAGCAGGAATATCTCGTTCAGCGGGTAGATCACTTTCGCCGCCTGACGCGGGTCTGGGATGGCCTCAAAATGGGTCAGAAACTCAGGGATCAGGCGGTCTTTGGACGCTTCCGACATGGAAATCCTCCAGATACAGGGTCATTTCATGTCTTTGATTCAGAAAAATGCAGCCTTGTCAGCAATTTATTCAGTCGATTGCCCTGCTTGTCCAAGTGTGGCGAATTGACTCGCCGGGCATCTTTTTGCTTTAGTGATCGTTCATTTTGTGAATCGTTCAGGGCATGTCACCTAAGCCTCCCCATACAGGCAATTCAGCCGACCTTTCAAAGGTGGAATGGATCGAGTTGGTGACCACTCTCCATGCTGAGAACATGGAGTTGCTGGAAGCCAATGCGCTGCTTGTCGATGAGAACCGGCGGCAGACTGAAATCATTGAGACCCAAGCAGATATGATTGCCGCCCTTGAACAGCGCGTTGAGGCTTTTGAGCGCCGCCTTTCACTGCACAGCAAAAACAGCAGCAAACCCCCGTCGAGCGACGGGCTGTCGAAACCGCACGCCAACCGCACGAAAAGCCAAAGAGGAAAATCGGGGCGCAAGCCCGGCGGACAACCGGGGCACAAGGGTACGACGCGATCCCAAGTCGACAATCCGGACGAGATCGTTGATCATCACCCGCAGACCTGCCCGCAGTGTCAGCACGACTTGTCACACTGTTCGTCACAAGGTTTTGTTGCCCGCCAGGTGTTCGACCTGCCACCGCCGCCGCCTCTTATGGTCACTGAACATCGATCCCATAAATGCCTGTGCCCGGGCTGTGGCAAGCTTGCACGCGGCTCTTTCCCGGCAGGGGTTATGGCGCCAGTTCAATACGGTGGTCGCATTGCGGCCGTGGCGGCCTATCTTCAGACTCACCACTGCATTCCCGACGATCGTCTTTCTCAGGTGTTTTTCGACGTGTGCGGTGTGCGGATCGCGACGGCGACCCTATCGCGTCTCATCGCAAAGATGGCGCATAAAATGCGGTCTTTCTCGGATTCTGTACGTGAAGCGTTGTGCGGTCCGAAGGTTGTGGTCAAACATCTGGATGAAACGGGCCTGCGGGTTGGAGGTCGGACCCGGTGGCAACATGTCATCTGTTCGCCGACGATGAGCCATTTCCGAATGGGAAGCGGTAGAGGCGATTTGTTGTCCGGCGTGTCGGGTATTGTGGTGCACGACAACTGGGCATCCTACGGCAGAATGGAAGGTGTCGAGCACGTCCTGTGCAATGCCCATCACCTGCGTGAGTTGCAAGCACTGGTCGACATTGAAAAAGAAGACTGGGCATTGGCAATGAAGAACATCCTGCTGGATGCCAGGAAAGCGACCGAAATCGCCCGTGAAAACGGGTTAGACAACGTCTCGGCGACTGTGATCGCAGCCATCAACGAACGTTACGACGCCTGCATCACAAAGGCCATTTTGTTCCATGAAGGCCAGCCCCCTCTGAGCCCGACCCCGATCGGCAAAACCAGACGCGGGCGACCCAAACGACGGACCGGCCACAATCTCGCGCTGCGATTGTGCGACCGCAAGGCCGATGTGCTGCGTTTCCTCAACGACCTGCGTGTTCCCTTCACCAACAATGAGGCCGAGCAGGCTTTGCGGATGGGTAAGGTCCGCATGAAAGTCTCAGGAGGCTTCCGCACCATGGCCGGAGCAGACAATTTCTGCATACTGAGAAGCGTAATCGAAACGGCACGCAAACAAGGCTGGTCGATACTCGCAACGTTGACTACAATGTCTACTGATCAAATTACACTCAAACTCAAACCAGCATGAGCCATGGAGTATCCCCCGTTCCATGTTGATGGGCAACAGAGAGTTTAATCTTCAACGCTTCGCGCGACCGTTTCCAGTATAGAATTTGTTCGGTTTTGCAGTGCCTCCGCGGTCGCAGAGAGACCCTGCAAACGTGAAGAACATGACGTTGAAAGCTCTTGAAATTCCAATTCCAACATCGAAAGCGACGATGCAAGAAGCGCCGCCGCGTCCGATGCATTGCCGATCATTTCTATCGAACTGCCTTCGCTTTCGGCCAATAATCCCACTGCGGCGGATATACCAAGGAAATTTGCACGGTCGACTTGTTTTGGGAAAGTAAGCGTTTGCCCTGGTTGAATATCTTCAGGGCCGTTAATCGGCCACATGTCAATTGCAGCTAGAAAACCACCCATTAGCCCCGAAAACCTATTCACGGTTTTGCCTTCCGGCGTTCCGCCACAGGTGACGATGGCGTTGGACAACTGGTCTTGGGCTAGACGAATATCGTCGTTAGCTACGTCAGAATTCGTGATGGAGGCGGTAAAGACAAGCCCAACGGCTTCAAGGACATCGGTAAATCGATACCACCCGCGCAATGAACCTGCGTTGCTTGCTGTTACGACAATCTCGCCAGTGCTTGCCAAATTCGCGAACGTCTCAGCAGAGATGTAGGGGCACGGGTCGTCCTCAAAACACACCCGTATAACTTCACCCTCACCAAATGTTGCAGCGCTGATCTCATTAACCGTGTCTGGAATAATGACGAACGGCGCTATAAAATCCTCGTTCAAAGTCTGAACAGCCCGACGGACATCCTCTACCGATTTTCCAATTTGATCAACGGAAGTCAGGCTTTCTTGCAGAAATTGCGCTGTTTGAACCTCGGACTGCCTGCTCAAAAGTATGTTCTGTTCTTCAATCCGGCGGGTCTGCACATACATCATACCAGCTTGGGTTAAAAGAACGATTTCCCCGAATAACACCAGCAGAATAGAGAGCGTAAAGAAAAGCGTGATAGCGCTGACAGTCCGTGGAACAGCGGTGCGTGCCTGCCCGATAATTTCATGTACTTCCGCACGGGTGATTGGAGCAGTCGGATCGCCCACGATAAAGCGGTTGACAATGTTTATCACATCGCCGGTGGCTTCTTCGGCCCGGCGAACCTGCAACGCCAACGCCCAACGAACAAAAATGAAAGCCGCAATTGCTGCAGCGGCGGAAAGGCCCGCCAGTAGCAAAGTCCACGACAGTATTTCCAGACGCTCATAAAGCTCGTAGCCGAGCCATATATAGACGACGACAGCAAAACCAGTCGACAATCCATAAAGCAATGCATTGCGCAAATCGGGTCGCGGCATAATTAACCTCATTTACATTTTGCCCTACTAGGGAAAGCGCAAAGTCAAATGTGCTATCAATGGCCCTAAGATGTAGCGCGTTCTTGCCATATCCCATCGAAAAGCAGAGTTTAGCATTTTGCAGTCCATCATCAACCAGCGCGGCAACACCCAGCACCTATGGTAAGCCGCCAAATTGGTTCGCCGCAAGTCATTCAACTGCACCTGCGCAAATAATAACCTGACCAGTCACGTAAATTTTAAGTACAAACCGTGAACATGGTGCGCATTCTCGTGGACTTGAAGTGTCAATTTGTCGATTTTTGCCCATCTTCAGCGCCGCAGCGCCGTTCAGTCGATTGCCCTGGTGGGAGCCGTGATGTTCGTTGCCCGGCAAAACATCCACACCCAGAATGAGGCGCAGGTTGGCAATCATGTAACTGTGGTAGGAGTGAGAAGGACGGCCGGGTTTCTGAGGATTGTACCCGACAACCGCACCCTCTTGCTTGCCATAGATTGGCTTCACTGTGGCATCCGCGTCCAATATCCAATCTTCTTGCATCACCGGGTGCAAGGGGAAGGTCAGGTGATGTTTGAGCCAGGTTTCTGCGTCTTGCGCATCAACTGGCTCAAAGGCGCGGCGCACAGAATCGTCGCTACAGATCTTGCTCATTCCCAAAAGACCAGGGTTGATGCCATCATGCCGGAGTGCGTTCACATGCGAATAGCGACGGCCACCCGTTACAATCGACAAAACAAGTGTGCCTAAAATGTCCCGAACTTTCGGGGCATTTGGGCTGGTGAACCGCATCGGGCAGTCAGCAACAAACGGATCAAATAAATCAGCCTGCTTCAGATAGTCGATGAAAAATGGCAATTGGCCGAGCGGAGTGACAGCCTCATCCGGAGCCCAGCGTACATGCAGCTTGCCGCTAAAACTGTCGAGCGCAACAGGCTCATCCGACGGAGCTTGTTCAACCAAAGCGCGATCACCAAATGGGTGAGACATTTTCAAGCCCTCCGATACCTGTTCAGCCCTTACTTTCAGAACCTTAACCAATAACGCAAAAATGCAAACTGCGGAATTGAGGATCAAAGGCATTTCGTCCGCCTTGTCCAAGAGGCCGAGTGCTTGTTGCTGCGCTATCCCGATTCGTTTGCGCTCTGGAATATTCTTGCCGTGGCGAACTGGCGATCGGGGCAACTGGATCGTGCCGTCGGCGGTTTCGAAAAGGCAAGCCGGCTGGTGCCGGATGACCCGGAGGTGCATTACAATCTCGGCGTTGTGCGCGAGGCGCAGGGCGATGCGGACGCGGCGGTCCGCGCTTACAGGAAGGCCATTTCTGTGCGTCCCGACCACGCCAGGGCCCTCAATAATCTGGGTGTCGTCCTTTTTGGCCAGAATGATCTTGAAGAGGCCGCCCGCGCCCAGCAAAGGGCTGTTGTGATCGAGCCCGATTATGCCGAAGCGCACAATAACCTGGGGGTCACCCTTTTGGCGCAAGGCAGGTCGCAGGCCGCGCTTTGCGCCTTCAGTCAGGCCGTTGCGTTGTGGCCACGCTATCTTGAAGCCCACTATAATCGAGGTCTGGCTCTTGAGGCATGCGGCCGTTTCGATGACGCGGTGGCGGCTTATGAGAGGGCGCTTGAACTGCATCCGGATCATGCCCCAGCCCTTTCACAGAAGTTGTACCTGCAAGCGCGGATTTGTGATTTTTCGGCGGCGGATGAGTTTTCGAAAGTACGGGATACGCTCGGAATATCGGGCGGCCGGATTGCCCCCTTTACAGTGTTGTGGGCGCAAGACGATCCCGCCCGGCAAATGGCGCGTGCCCATGTGTGGTCCCGGCAGTCCTTTGATGCTCGGTCGGCGCCTGCGCCGGCCCGCCATATCAGCGGCGATGGAAAGATCCGCGTTGGGTATTTCTCGTCCGATTTCGGGGACCATGCGGTTTCGTGCCTCGTGTCGGGCCTGTTGCGGGAGCATGACCGTCGCCATTTTGAAATCCATGCCTATGGCATCGGCCCTGCACGATCAGGGCCGATGCTGGAACGGATCCAGGGGGCTGTGGACCATTTCGCGGACATTCGGACCCTTTCGGATGCGGGGGCCGTCGAACTTGCACGATCGCACGGTCTGGATATCGCCATCGATCTCAACGGATATACCCGACATGCGCGAACGGGACTGTTCGCGCGCCGGCTTGCTCCGGTTCAGATCAATTATCTGGGCTATCCGGGGACGATGGGCGCGGACTTCATGGACTATATCGTTGCCGACCGGGTGCTGATACCGAGCAGCGAACGTGCGTTCTATAGCGAGAAGGTGATCTATCTTGCACACACGTTCCAGCCCAATGACAACCGTCGCCCGGTTTCGAAAGGCGAAACGGCGCGTTCGGATTTCGGCTTGCCGCAGGATGGTCCGGTCTTGTGCTGCTTTCATAACAGCCACAAGATCGGACGGCGTGAATTCGATACATGGATGCGGCTTCTTTGTCGGCTGGAAGGCAGCGTCGCCTGGTTTTCGCGCATGAATGCTCCGGCCGTCGAGAATTTGCGCAAGCAGGCATCGGCGCGCAATGTCGATCCCGACCGGCTGATCTTTGCAGATCACATGCCGAGCTATGCCGATTATCTTGCGCGCTTCAGGCATGCCGACCTGTTTCTCGACGCCTTCGCCTACAATGCCTGTACCACGGCGAGCGACGCCCTGTGGGCTGGCATTCCCGTTGTCACCAAAGCCGGACGGACCTACGCGGCGCGTGTCGGGGCGAGCCTGCTTGCAGCGGTCGACCTGCCGGAACTCGTGACCGAAACACAAAACGATTATGAAGAGCTGATCCTGGACCTGTGCCGGTCGCCCGACAAACTGGCCGCGCTGAAGCGCAAACTCGACGACAACCGGCACGCTTGTGCCCTTTTCGACACCGCAAACCATGCCCGGGTGTTCGAAACAGGGCTGCGAGCCGCACATGAACTGTTTGTCCGTGGAAGCCAGGCACAGGACATCGACGTCGCCTGACTCTTGAACAAAAAGTCTCCGGTAAACCCGGGGCCATTCACTGCCCGCCGGGTGATGGCCCACAACCCCGGCGCGGGAAATGAGCGCCGCCCCGTTAATGCCGCGTTATGCGCCCGTGCAGGGCTGATTAAGGGGCCGTTTTGCAGTCCAGAAACCCGCGACCCTCTGGCGCAGAATATTCCTCTTGACTGGCGCATGGCGCACCAATTCCCAACGCCCGTCCGGAATAGTCCGGGTTCTTCCGGGCTAGTCCGGTTTCCCGCCCCAGAAACGCCAGAGACTTCCCAGCGTTGCACTGGCATCACCGCCACGGAGTCCTGAGTTCGGGAGACGCATATGGTGGGCGCAGAAAATATCAAGCAAGATCAGCGGTATGAAGCCCGGCTGGCGGCAAAAGGGGACGCGAGAGACCGGGCCATGTCAACTGTATCCGGCGCACACTCCGCCGCAGTCTCTGTCTCGCGATATCGCGGTCCCTTTTTCGTGGATCCTGATCAGGCCGGGTGACGTAGATGACGGGCAAAAGACCGAATCGGCGGGTGATTCTCCTGAGGCAGGTTCTGGCCTTCGGAACCTGATCCTGTCGCTGACCCGTGAGGACGGGTTGCCCATGGGCAAAGGCGGCGCGACGCTGGCGCGTCTGCGGTAACAGACCCCGGGTCCGGCAGGAGTTGGCTGTACCGGAGATGTGTTGCTGCGGCTTTGGCACCGAAGACACCTAATCGAAGACACCAGGCAGTGTGCTCCCAAAAATGTGCTTCGCAAATTTTATGTCGAAAAGCCGTAACTATTCAGGTTGTCTCTGGGGCGTTTCAGACGCTTGATTTTGTCAGGTCGGTTCGAGTTTCTGGATGAGTTGATCGGCGGTTTTCTGGAGTGTTTCGATTATTGACCAGCCCTGTTTGCGTGCCGTTTCGATCACGGTTCTGAGGGTGCAGAAGTTTTCCGCGCCGGTCAGTGTGCGGAAGCATCCCGAGACCTTGATACGGACCTTGCCCATTCTCAGATCCCTCTCGGCCTCGTTATTTGTGAAGGGAACCTGCAAGTCGGTAAGGAAGCGCAGGACATCGGCCTTGCGGTCACGCAATCGCAGCACGAGATTGTGTCCGGTTCGCCGTTTTGGTCGTCCTCGGGGGGATTTGCCGGGCAGTGCGGGTTTCAGCGGTGGCTGGTTTTCATGTAACGACAGCCCCTGCGCGATGCAGGTGTCGTAGCGCTCATCGATGGCCTTGACCACATGCGCCGCGACATGATCCCGACCGTTTGCCCGGGCGCTGGCGGCCGCCCTTTTCGCGTCCAGCAGGATAGTCTGCATCATCGCAGCCCATGCTTCCTTTTCGATATCGACGAGCGCCTGCAACTCGCGCATGTGATGGGCATTGCAAAGGCCGTGCACGACCTCCTCCATCCTGGCGTAGGATGCCCAGTTGTCATGCACCGCAATCCCCGATACGCCGGACAGCAGATCGCCTCTGCCCGCCCCCATCCGGAAATGGCTCAGGGTCAATGAGCAGATGACATGCTGCCACCGGTTTCGGCCTTCAACCCGCAGACCTGTTTCATCCAGATGTTTCACCGCCACCTGCACACCGCACAAGGCGTCACGTACAGCGTCTGCAAAAGACAGCATGCCCTCCGCCACCTTCGCAATCAGCCGCGCCAGTGTGGCGGCGGAAATGCGCACGCCGAACAGGTCACGAAAGACCTGCGACAGACGGTCATCGGGAATGCAATGGTACGTCTGAAGATAGCTCGCCATGGCCGCAATATGATTGCCGTACTGAACCGGTGCCCTGACCCCTTCCGGGAACGTGCCGCGCACGTGCTTTCCGCAGTTCGGGCATGTGCACTTATGAGCCCGGTGCTCAGTGATCGTGAGGGGTGGCGGCGGCGGCAGGTCGAACACCTGCCGGGCTGCAAACCCCTGCGAGGGGCATTGCGTCAGATCATGATCGCAGTCGGGACAGGCTTGTGGATGATGGTCGACAACCTCGTCGGGGGTGTCCGTCTGCTCCAGGGTCGTGCCCTTGTGCCCCGGCTGACCGCCGGGCTTGCGATCCAGTTGCCCGCGCTGATCCTTCCTGCCCTTCGCCGTCGGCTTCGCAGGGCTGTCACTCGACGGAGGCTTGCTGCTGTTCCGGCTGTTCAACGCAAGGCGACGCTCAAGCCCCTCAATCCGCTGCTCAAGCACAACGATCATCTCTGCCTGTCGCCGGTTCTCCTCGACAAGATACGCAATCGTCTCACGCTGCGTTTCGATCAATTCAATCAGTTGGGACTTCGAGAGTTCAGCAAGTCCGCTGGTATGGGTGGGTTCGCCAGACATGCCCTGATCGACTCATGAAATCCTCAATCAGAAAACCGGAATGTGCTCCCCCGAGTCGATTTGACGCAGCCGAAAAACGCCACCGACAACCTGGGCAGTTACGAAAAGCCATTGACGCCATGGTGCGCATGTATTGAAGATACTGCCACTAAGAGCAGCACACCAAACCATGCAGGACGTGATCGCGACGTGACCGAAAAAGCGAATATCCTATTGACACAGACCCGGGACCTGAAACGAGCGGTCAGCGGTCAGCGGTCAGCGGTCAGCGGTCAGCGGTCAGCGGTCAGCGGTCAGCGGTCAGCGGTCAGCGGTCAGCGGTCAGCGGTCAGCGGTCAGCGGTCAGCGGTCAGCGGTCCCAACTAGGCGCGTCCGACTTGCAAGGACCGGGTTTCGACTGTGATGCCGGGGGTCACGCATCTACAGCGAATGGGTGGCGTGCGTCACCGCCGCCTGATGCGTGGACGCGGTTCCGGCACTCAGGGGACCTGCGCCTTCCCCGGGGCCATCAGTTGCGAACAATCCGCGTTTGTTAGGCAGGGCCCCGTTGCGGAGGCCCATTGCCGAAGCCGGATGCAGAAAAACCGCCTGTCCGATGTAATAAATATCCGCACCGAACAGGCGCAGGCACGCAAGCCCTGCGCTCCACGCTCACAGCAGGGCGCGCCTCTGTCCGAGACTGCACGGTACCCTGTGGGTCAATGTGTTGCGTTCAGGTGCAGGGGGTCAGGCGTGATCGGGCAGCATCTCTGGTGCCGGGTCGTTGGTATGGTGTCGCGGTGCCGACAATCAACGCCCTGCACACACCTCACGGGCGCGCCGTTGGTCGCAGTGTTGGTCATGGGCATTCGCCGTGAAGCCCTGAACCTTTCGGCCCGAGAACGGTTCAGGGATGCCTTCTGCTTCAAGTCGATCAATCACCGCCATCGCCAGTTGATAGGGCTCCAGCGCCGGTATCGCGGCGTCTCTACGAAGGAGCGGGACATCTACCTGAGATGGCTCCATCTCATCGGCATGGTCGGGCGGGCATCGCCGTCACAATCAGCAGCCCATGGGTACAGTTCGGCACCTGAGCCGGATTTTCCACCGCCAGGCCCATTTTGGAAAGAGTGTGTAAGCCCGGATGATAAAAGGCCTGGCGGTGGTGTCCCTCGGAGCGGAAACGGGGCGATGTGTCTGGTTCCGGGATGCAGCTTTATTGTCTGGCGACAGGACCCAAGCTCGCGCAGAGCCTCGGCTGTACCTTTGCGTGACATAAGCGACAATAAGACATGCGAATAGGGCCGATTTCACCATTCAGCTTCATTGCCGACCTCTCCAACGGGGTGTCACGGCGATTGTTGTCTGAACGTTTTCATTCTTCGGCACGCGCGGTTGTTTGCCTGGTGACGTTCGTTGCAGTGCTTTGTCTTGTCATACTCGGTGGTGCGCCGACATCAGCCGATACGGCGAAAGACATCAGGGCGTTCTTCATCAAAACTTCGCCATATAATGGATCGACTATCGGCCCCAACCTGAGTGACAATACCACGCCATTTTACCTGACCCTCGAATTGGAACGGGTTGAGTACACCGACGGAACCACTTCGACACGCCTTCCCGACGGGTATGTTTTCGCGACCTATGCAAGAACATTCGATGGTCAAGACCGCTTTAGGCATTGCGCCGACGGAAACAGAGACCACCGTGGAGCCAACTACACGTATATTGACCCAGGATACCCAGGTGTAGTAGGCGGTCCAGTTCGAAGATATTTTTCCCGACTGGATCATAGGGACGTTATCGCCATTGATTATGCGAGGTCCGTAAGTTCCGGCGGTTTTGTTCCACTATACCGACCGCGCACAAATGCGACGATTTGTGTTTGGGTTATGCTGTTCAAGAAAAATCTGACATATGACAACGACGTTTATCGAACAAACAAATTGACTCACCCTTATGTTTGGGAGGTTCCTGTCGCGGAGAACATTTACTCGTTTCATACGCGCACTTCGTCAAATATTGACGCGCCGACGCTCTCTGTCCTTAACGAAACCACACCGCTTAATACGGACCTGCAAGTACTGGTCGATTTCCGACAGCCCGTCGGGGAGTTTGGGCCGGAGGACTTTGAGACCTGGAACGCCTCTGTGAGATCTGTCCAGGTGGAAGATCGTGGGTGGGACGACTCATTCGAAGTTATAGAAAAACGTGGGTCTGATTTTCGGACTTATTCCGATGATTATAGCGCCACAATCCGGTGTTCTGCATATCCGTGCCGCGTTCGTGTGCGCGCCAGGTCGGTGCGCGATCCCCCTGGCAATCGGAATTCCAGTCCGTCAGCCTGGCTGCAAATTCCAGGAGAAAATCCGTTTGGCTCCCGGTTGATAGGTACGCCTGCACCGCCAGGTGTGCCATGGACAATGATATTGGAAATTGATTCCAAGGTGGGTGATTTACGCGATTTCGATGTTCGCGCCGTGAAAGCCACTGAGAGCGGGCGCAGTGGGCCGGTATATACGGAGGACGGCAAGACACGCTTCACAACAACTGTAACCGGCAATGACTGGGATTATTCGGTAGGGGTAAGGTGGACTGCGTGGCCGCCCGGAATATCGCACGGACGGCAATTGCTGAAGAGCGACACTACGAATACGCTCGTCGGTCCGTCCGATGACAGACCTCCGCAGCTTTCTATCAATGGCCCGGATACGGTCGGTGGGCCATTTTTTACAGAATTTCTGTTCAGGGAACCGGGCGTGCAGCCGGAAGCACTCAGACCGGACATTGTGGTCGACTTCGGCGTGGAGGATATCTCCGTCGAAAACGGCGATGTGTCGATCCTAGACAGCGTGTCCAGCGGTCGTTACGTCGCCCGTATTGTTCCAGACGGGCAAGGCGATGTGGTTGTGTCTGTCGCTGCGGGTGCAGTACGCGACAGGGGCGGCAATCCCAACAATGCGGCCAGCAGCACAATCCGCTATGACGCAACCCATCCGAGGGTCTGGCTCACAACAGTGCCAACGGCTATCAACGGATCCGTCGACAGATTTTGTATGATTGTCAATTTTTCGGAACCCATCACGGGTTTTGATGAAAGTGACATTATTGTATCGAATGGTCGCCCGGACAATGCTTGGAGCCTTGGTCCAGAGAATAATAGTTGGGGCGCTTGCATCAGGCCCGATCGTACCGGTGACATAAGCATAGACATCAATTCCGGGGCCGGGGCGCCGGAAAACGTTTCCGGCAAAAGTATTGCCGCGCTGGAGCGTCCGGTGGTTGTGCGATATGATGATATTGCCCCAACTGTTGAAGCGTTTCAGCGCCTTCGTCCAGCGGTGACGCCAACCAATGCCAATGAACTGATCTGGCAGCTTGCCTTCTCCGAACCCGTGGTCGGTGTCGGCGCGGACAACTTTCGGGTTACCGGCGTGACGGGAGCCGTGGTTACGGTTGCGCCGGTGCAGGGGGGAGACAATCGCGTATTCGAAATTGCGGTCTCGGGCGGCAATCTTGCGCAGTATAATGGCGACGTTGGACTTGAGTTTGCCAATAGTCGGACCATCGAGGATGGACTCCAAAACGCTCTGACGGACACGACCACGCGCGGTGGCGGTGTAGATGATCGCAGCTACACGCTCGACAATATCGGGCCGACTGTCGCCATCGCCGCCGATACGACGATCATCAACGACCAGACCGACTTTAATGCCACCGTCACCTTTTCCGAACCCGTAAGTGGCTTCGAACTGGCCGATATTATTGTCACCAACGGCACCGGCACCGCGCTCGCCGGGTCGGACGCAAACTACACCGTCACGGTCACCCCAAATGGCAATGGCGATCTTACCCTTGATATCGCCGCGGGTGTTGCTCAGGACGCTGCGGGCAATCCCAATAGCGCCGCTCGGAAGTTCGCCGAGGTACTGACAGCCGATGCGGGCCCTGATCAGACCGTGGCCGCAGGCGCGGATGTGACGCTGGATGGCCGCGTCTCCAGCCCTGGCATTGGCAACCGAAACCTGACCTATCGCTGGACCGAGACCTCCGGCACCGGCGTGGCGCTTTCCGATCCGACCGCAGCTCAGCCAGGCTTCACCGCCCCGACGCTGGTGCCCGGGGATGCCGATCAGGTGCTGGAGTTCTCGCTCATCGTCAATGACGGAATTGCCGACAGCGCCCCTGATACGGTCCGGGTCACCGTCACGGCCCCGGACAATGTGGTGCCGACGGCTGATGCCGGGCCGGACCAGACCGTGGCCGCGGGCGCGGCGGTGACGCTGGATGCCAGCGCCTCTGATCCCGGCAATGCTGGCCAGAGCCTGACCTACTCTTGGACCCAGAGCGCCGACCCGGCGGTGGTGCTCTCGGATGCCACCGCAGCAGGGCCGGTCTTCACCGCGCCAACGCTGATGCTTGGGGACGCTGATGAGGTGCTGGAGTTCTCGCTCATCGTCAATGACGGGATTGCCGACAGCGCCGACGACACGGTCACGATTACCGTCAAGGCCCCGGTCGAGGTGGCGCCGACAGCCGATGCGGGCCCGGACCAGACCGTGGCCTCGGGCGCGGCGGTGACGTTGGATGCCAGCGCCTCTGATCCCGGCAATGCTGGCCAGAGCCTTACTTATCGCTGGATTGAGATCAGGGGCTTCGGCGTGGCGCTCTCGGATGCCACCGCGGCGCAGCCAGACTTCACCGCACCCACACTTGTGCCCGGGGCCCGCGATCGAGTTCTGACGTTCTTTCTCATCGTCAATGACGGGATTGCCGACAGCGCCCCTGACAGGGTCCGGGTCACCGTCACGGCCCCGGACATCACCCTCTCGACGCTAGCGGTTGCTGTGGGCGAGGATGGTGGCAGCACGACCTACACGCTGGTGCTCGACAGCCAGCCCACCGCCGATGTGACCGTGACGCCCACGAGTTCCGACACATCCGCGGCCACGGTCTCCGCGCCGCTGGTCTTCACGCCGGGCAATTGGAACGTGGCGCAGTCGGTGACGGTGAGGGGTGTCGACGACGATATCGACAATGCGGGGGACGCGCGTAGCGCAACGATCAGCCATGGCGTGGCAGGCGGCGGCTATGATGGTGTGATGGCCGAAACCGTGGCGGTGACGGTGGGCGATGACGACAGTGCGGGTGTGATGGTTTCGGTGGCGGCGGTGCGCGTCATGGAAGTAGCGGCGATGGGCGTGACTGCGGCGGGTGACGGCAATATGGCGCGCTACGAGATTGTGCTGACGAGCGCGCCCACGGGCGATGTGACCATCACCCCATCGAGTTCCGACATGAGCGCGGCCACGGTTTTGCCGCAGAGCCTGATATTCACGGAGCAGAACTGGAACGTGGCGCAGTCGGTGACGGTGTCGGGTGTCGACGACGCGATTGACAAGGGGCCGGACCGGACCGCCACGATCCGCCACGCTGTTTCGGGCGGCGGCTATGATAGTGTGGTGGCCGGGGCGGTGGTGGTGACGGTCGGTGATGGCGCGATCGACACTGTTGGCGTTCCGGTTTTTACCAGCGCCGCGTCCGCGCAGACGCCGGAGAACCGGCGGGAGACCGGCTACCGGGCGGCGGCAATGGTCGATCCCGGCACGCTGTCTTATGCGATCACCGGCGGGGTGGATGCGGCGCTTTTTGAGATTGATGCCGCAAGCGGCTTGGTCAGTTTCAGGGCCGCGCCGGATTTCGAGGTGCCGGGGGATGCGGACGCTGACAATATCTACACCCTCACTGTGACCGCCACGGCCACGGCGGCGGACGGGGTCACAACGCAAAGTGCTGCGCAGGATCTGGAGATCGCCGTCACGGGTGTGGATGAGCCGACCACCGGGGTGGTGACGATCACCAATGCCAGCCGGGCGGGCCAGCCTGCGCGCGAGGGCGACAGTTTGCAGGTCGACATCTCCGCGCTCACTGATGGCGACGGGATCGGCGGTTTTGCTTATGAGTGGCGCCGCGACGGCGTGGTTGTCCCCGGTGCCACGGGCGCGACCTATGAGACTGGGGCAGCGGATGTGACACCGTGGATCACTGTTGCTGTCACTCACACCGACGCGGCCGGCCATACAGGCCAGATCCTGGTGTCTGACCCGCTGCGCATCGCTGACGATATAACCAACAATGTCACCGTGCCGCTGTTCAGTAGTGCGGCGTCCGCGCAGACGCCGGAGAACCGGCGGGAGACCGGCTACCGGGCGGCGGCAATGGTCGATCCCGGCACGCTGTCTTATGCGATCACCGGCGGGGTGGATGCGGCGCTTTTTGAGATTGATGCCGCAAGCGGCCTGGTCAGTTTCAGGGCCGCGCCGGATTTCGAGGTGCCGGGGGATGCGGACGCTGACAATATCTACACCCTCACTGTGACCGCCACGGCCACGGCGGCGGACGGGGTCACAACGCAAAGTGCTGCGCAGGATCTGGAGATCGCCGTCACGGATGTGGATGATGAAATTGCCCCCACGGTTGAAATCCGAGGCGTACCAAGGGTCACCGACGGTGCGGCGTTTGACGTGACAGTGCTCTTCTCCGAAGCGGTGACCGGCTTTGATGCCGGGGATGTGACGGTGGGCCATGGCGCGGCGGTCGATCTGCGCGGGGCCGGGGCGACCTATAAGATGACGATCACGCCTGATGGCACCGGAGATGTCACCATTGACATTGGCGAGGGTCTGGCGCAGGACGCCGCCGGCAATGGCAACACCGCAGCCCAACCGGTCACCGTCGCCTATGTGGGCAGCGCGACACTCACGCCGCAACGCATGCAACAGGTTGCCGATGGCAGCGCCTCCGCACCCATCACGATGCAACTGAAGGGTGTCAATGGCAATGATCTGACCCGTTCGGGCGGCATGGTGACGGTCTCTGCGGATGGCTCGGCGCAACTCTCCGAGGTGACCGACAACAACGACGGCACCTACAGCGCATCGCTGACAAACACGGTTGTCGAAACCGTTACGGTATCGGCGAAGCTTCACGACACCGCCATCGCCGCCACGGCAGAAGTGGTGTTCACCCCGGTTCCCGGTGTGACAGTATCGCCGGAGACGGGGTTGGTGACCACGGAAGGCGGCGGAACGGCAGCCTTCACGATGGTGCTGGACGCGGAGCCTACCGCCGATGTGACGATCTCCCTGTCCTCCTCGGACAGGAGCGAGGGCAGGGTGAGCCAGGACAGCGTGATCTTCGGCCCGACCGACTGGGATGAGTTAAAGACCATCACCGTCACCGGCGTCGACGATGGGTTTGAGGACCGTGACCAGCGCTTCAGGGTCATAACATCTGCCGTAGCCTCGATGGACCCCTCTTACAACGGGATCGAGGTGGCAGATGTAGAAGTGACCAATTACGATGATGACCGGCGGGGCTTGAGGGTGGCCACGTCGCGGCCTGTGCGGTCAAGCGGTGATACCGTACTGTCCACCTATAGTGTTCGCTTGAGAAGCCAGCCGTCCGGTGACGTGACGGTGATGGCCCAAAGCAATAATGAAGCGGTGGGCCGTGTGGCTTCCGGGCCGCTGACATTCTCGCCCGAAAACTGGAACATTGCACAAACAGTGACTGTCGCAAGGATGCCGCTTCGCGGCAGCCAGGTCATTGCAGGACTTACGATCAGCGCTTCGGGGGGTGGCTATGATGGCATCCGCTGGAGCGGGGTGCTGCGATCGCTCTCCCTCACCGGGGTCAACAACATTGCCGGATTGAATGTGACACCCCGGGCAGGGCTGGTGACCACCGAAACGGGAGGCCCTGCCGAACTCCGGATAAGCCTGACCAGACAACCGGGCGCGGATGTCACGGTCACGCTGCGATCTTCGGATGCTTCCGAGGGTCGTATTGCGCCCAGAACACTGACCTTTACGGCTGAGAACTGGGATAGGGTGCAGCTGGTGACGGCGACAGGGGTCGATGACAATGTTGCTGATGGGGATCAGCCCTGGACCATCACGGCCACATCGCGGGCTCCAATTGAGGACCCGGGTTACACCTGGTCGATCCCGTTGGCTGTCGCTGCCGTGACCAATCAGGACAATGACATTGCGGGTATCACCCTGTCCGAGGGGGCCGTGCACGTTAATGAGAACGGCGGCACGTCCACTTACACGGTGGTGCTCGACACCGAGCCGACCGGCGATGTCACCGTGACGCCATCGAGTTCCGACATGGGGGCTGCGACGGTCGCCCCGGTCCTGACCTTCACGGCCCAGAACTGGGACCAGCCGAAGACGGTCACCGTCACGGGCGTCAATGACGCGCTCGACAATCCCGGCGATGCGCGCCGCGCGACGATCAGCCATGCGGTTGCGGGCGGCGGATACGATGCGGTCCAGGCGGCCGATGTGGCGGTGACGGTGAATGACGATGACGGCGACGACGTGACGGTCGACATCACCGGGCAACCTGCTGTCACCAACAATACGCCGTTCAACGTCATCGTCACCTTCTCCGAACCCGTCACCGGCTTTGAGCAGGGCGATGTTCGCGTCACCAACGGCGCCGCCACCGCGCTCACCGGGTCGGGAGACCGCTACGAGGTCACCATCACTCCGGACGGCAATGGCGCTCTCACCATCGATATTGGCGCGGGTGTCGCGCAGGGCGTTACCGGCACCCGCAACACCGCCGCCCCGCAGGTCAGCGTTGCCTATGACGCGATAGCGCCCACGATCGAGATCGATACTCTCAGTTCGGCAATAAACACCACGCAACCTTTCGATGTATTGATTGTCGCCACGGAGGCGTTGACTGGTTTCGATGGGACCAAAGTCACTGTGACCAACGGTGATGCCGGGGTGCCCCAGTATCTTGACCACCAAAACGGAGTTTACACCTACTCTCTCGAAATCACGCCGAGCGGTGGAGGGGACCTGACGATCGACATAGCGGCGAATTGGGGGATGGACGCGGCAGGTAATGGCAGTCAGGCGGCCGACCCGGTCACGCTTTTGTATGATACAGTCGCGCCGACCATTACCGCAATCGAATATGCCACGCCCGACACCTCACCGACCAATCAGGACGACCTGACCTGGCGTGTGACGTTTTCGGAACCAGTGGTGATTTCTTTTTCCAGTTTCATGGTTTCGGTTGGCGCAGACATTACGGCGACGGATATCCGATGGGAAGAGGATAGGGGCGCAAACTTCCGTGGCTTTCCGGCATCCCGGGCCTGGTTCGTAACAACGACCGCGGATGTCCGCCTTGAAGCCTATAACGGCGATGTCAGGCTGTTGCTTGCGTCAGACCATGAAATTGTGGATGTAGCCGGCAATGGTCTGGCCTCAATGGAACCGACGGGAACGAATGAACACACCTATATTCTCGACAACACCAAGCCGACAGTAGACGATATTGCTGTCCCGCCGCTCTTCAACGTTGTTGACCGGGACGACACATTCGACGTCACTGTCACCTTCTCGGAACCCGTCACCGGCTTTGAACCGGGCGATGTGACGGTTGGCAATGGCGCGGCGAGCAATCTGCGCGGGTCCGGCGCGATCTATCAGGTGGCGATCAACCCGGACGGCACTGGCGATCTCACCCTCGACATCGCCGACAACGTTGTGCGGGACTTTGCCGGTAACCCCAACACCGCCGCCCCGCAGGTCAGCATCTTGCTCGCCCCGGCCAATAGTGCGCCCACCGCCGCGGCGGGTGCAGACCAGCGCGTCGCCTCGGGCGCGGCGGTGACCCTTGATGGCAGCGCCTCTGATCCGGGCAATGCCGGGCAAAGCCTGACCTATGCCTGGACCCAGACCTCTGGCCCCAATGTGGTGCTGTCGGATGCCCGCGTGGCGCAGCCCGGCTTCACCGCGCCCACGCTCTTGCCCGGGGATGCGGATCGGGTGCTGGAATTTGCGCTCACCGTCAATGACGGGCTGATCGACAGCGCCGCGGATACGGTGACCATCACGGTGACGGCCCCGGCCAATAGTGCGCCCACCGCCGCGGCGGGTGCAGACCAGCGCGTCGCCTCGGGCGCGGCGGTGACGCCTTGATGGCAGCGCCTCTGATCCGGGCAATGCCGGGCAAAGCCTGACCTATGCCTGGACCCAGACCTCTGGCCCCAATGTGGTGCTGTCGGATGCCCGCGTGGCGCAGCCCGGCTTTACCGCGCCCACGCTCTTGCCCGGGGATGCGGATCGGGTGCTGGAATTTGCGCTCACCGTCAATGACGGGCTGATCGACAGCGCCGCGGATACGGTGACCATCACGGTGACCGCCCCGGCCAATAGTGCGCCCACCGCCGCGGCGGGTGCAGACCAGCGCGTCGCCTCGGGCGCGGCGGTGACCCTTGATGGCAGCGCCTCTGATCCGGGCAATGCGGGGCAAAGCCTGACCTATGCCTGGACCCAGACCTCTGGCCCCAATGTGGTGCTGTCGGATGCCCGCGTGGCGCAGCCCGGCTTTACCGCGCCGGTGCTTCTGCCCGGGGATGCGGATCGGGTGCTGGAATTTGCGCTCACCGTCAATGACGGGTTTGTCGACAGCGCCGCGGATACGGTGACCATCACGGTGACGGCCCCGGCCAATAGTGCGCCCACCGCCGCGGCGGGTGCAGACCAGCGCGTCGCCTCGGGCGCGGCGGTGACCCTTGATGGCAGCGCCTCTGATCCGGGCAATGCCGGGCAAAGCCTCACCTATGCCTGGACCCAGACCTCTGGCCCCAATGTGGTGCTGTCGGATGCCCGCGTGGCGCAGCCCGGCTTTACCGCGCCGGTGCTTCTGCCCGGGGATGCGGATCGGGTGCTGGAATTTGCGCTCACCGTCAATGACGGGCTGATCGACAGCGCCGCGGATACGGTGACCATCACGGTGACGGCCCCGGCCAATAGTGCGCCCACCGCCGCGGCGGGTGCAGACCAGCGCGTCGCCTCGGGCGCGGCGGTGACCCTTGATGGCAGCGCCTCTGATCCGGGCAATGCCGGGCAAAGCCTGACCTATGCCTGGACCCAGACCTCTGGCCCCAATGTGGTGCTGTGTGCCCGGTGCTGTCGGATGCCCGCGTGGCGCAGCCCACCTTCACCGCGCCGGTGCTTCTGCCCGGGGATGCGGATCGGGTGCTGGAATTTGCGCTCACCGTCAATGACGGGCTGATCGACAGCGCCGCGGATACGGTGACCATCACGGTGACGGCCCCGGCCAATAGTGCGCCCACCGCCGCGGCGGGTGCAGACCAGCGCGTCGCCTCGGGCGCGGCGGTGACCCTTGATGGCAGCGCCTCTGATCCGGGCAATGCCGGGCAAAGCCTGACCTATGCCTGGACCCAGACCTCTGGCCCCAATGTGGTGCTGTCGGATGCCCGCGTGGCGCAGCCCGGCTTCACCGCGCCCACGCTCTTGCCCGGGGATGCGGATCTGGTGCTGGAATTTGCGCTCACCGTCAATGACGGGCTGATCGACAGCGCCGCGGATGCCGTGACCATCACGGTGACGGCCCCGGCCAATAGTGCGCCCACCGCTGCGGCGGGTGCAGACCAGCGCGTCGCGCAGGCGCGGCGGTGACCCTTGATGGCAGCGCTTCTGATCCGGGCAATGCCGGGCAAAGCCTGACCTATGCCTGGACCCAGACCTCTGGCCCCAATGTGGTGCTGTCGGATGCCAGCGTGGCGCAGCCCGGCTTTACCGCGCCCACGCTCTTGCCCGGGGATGCGGATCTGGTGCTGGAATTTGCGCTCACCGTCAATGACGGGCTGATCGACAGCGCCGCGGATACGGTGACCATCACGGTGACGGCCCCGGCCAATAGTGCGCCCACCGCCGCGGCGGGTGCAGACCAGCGCGTCGCCTCGGGCGCGGCGGTGACCCTTGATGGCAGCGCCTCTGATCCGGGCAATGCCGGGCAAAGCCTGACCTATGCCTGGACCCAGACCTCTGGCCCCAATGTGGTGCTGTCGGATGCCCGCGTGGCGCAGCCCGGCTTTACCGCGCCGGTGCTTCTGCCCGGGGATGCGGATCTGGTGCTGGAATTTGCGCTCACCGTCAATGACGGGCTGATCGACAGCGCCGCGGATACGGTGACCATCACGGTGACGGCCCCGGCCAATAGTGCGCCCACCGCCGCGGCGGGTGCAGACCAGCGCGTCGCCTCGGGGGCGGCGGTGACGCTTGATGGCAGCGCCTCTGATCCGGGCAATGCCGGGCAAAGCCTGACCTATGCCTGGACCCAGACCCTGGCCCCAATGTGGTGCTGTCGGATGCCCGCGTGGCGCAGCCCGGCTTCACCGCGCCGGTGCTTCTGCCCGGGGATGCGGATCGGGTGCTGGAATTTGCGCTCACCGTCAATGACGGGCTGATCGACAGCGCCGCGGATGCCGTGACCATCACGGTGACGGCCCCGGCCAATAGTGCGCCCACCGCCGCGGCGGGTGCAGACCAGCGCGTCGCCTCGGGCGCGGCGGTGACCCTTGATGGCAGCGCCTCTGATCCCGGCAATGCCGGGCAAAGCCTGACCTATGCCTGGACCCAGACCTCTGGCCCCAATGTGGTGCTGTCGGATGCCCGCGTGGCGCAGCCCGGCTTTACCGCGCCCACGCTCTTGCCCGGGGATGCGGATCGGGTGCTGGAATTTGCGCTCACCGTCAATGACGGGCTGATCGACAGCGCCGCGGATGCCGTGACCATCACGGTGACCGCCCCGGCGGTGCCGGAGCCTGCGGCGGTGGCCAGTGCGACCATCACGGCGCAACCGGCGCACATCGTTGCGGATGGAACCTCGACCTCGACGATCACGGTGCAGCTGAGGGACGCCAACAACAACGATCTCACCGCCTCGGGCGACAGGGTGAGGCTGGCAACGGATCTCGGCGCACTGGGTGCGGTGCGCGACAATAATGACGGCACCTATACGGCCACGCTGACCTCGGCCACCACGGCGGGCACGGCGACGGTGAGCGGCACGCTGGACGGGGCGGCACTCACCGACACAGCGCAGGTGGTGTTCACACCGGGGCCGGTCTCGGTGGCGCAATCGACGGTGACGGCGCAACCGGGGCGCATCGTTGCGGACGGGGCCGCGACCTCGACGATCACGGTGCAGCTGAGGGACGCCAACAACAACGATCTCACCGCCTCGGGGGGCAGGGTGAGGCTGGCGACGGATCTCGGTGCGCTGGGTGCGGTGCGCGACAATAATGACGGCACCTATACGGCCACGCTGACCTCGGCCACCACGGCGGGCACGGCGACGGTGAGCGGCACGCTGGACGGCACAGCACTCACCGACACAGCGCAGGTTGTGTTCACGCCGGCGCCTGGCGTGACCCTTTCGGCACAGGCCGTCAGCGTCGCCGAGAAGCGCGGCACGGCCACCTACACGGCTGTGCTGGACAGCCAGCCCACCGGCGTTGTGATCATCACCCCATCCAGTTCCGACACAGAGGCTGCCACTGTTACTGCAGTGCTCATCTTCACGACCGCCAACTGGGACCAGCCGCAGACGGTCACCGTCACCGGTGTTGATGACTCGCTCGACAATCCCGGCGATGCGCGCATCGCCACGATCAGCCATGCGGTTGCGGGCGGCGGATACGGTGCGGTCCCGGCGGCAACTGTGAGGGTGACTGTAACGGATGATGACGCAGCTGGCATCAGAAGTTCAGGCACGGATGTGACGCTCTCCGATGGCGTCCGTTTTAGTCAGCCCACCGCGCTTGTCTACGAAGTGCGTCTGAGGAGCCGACCGACAGGCGATGTGACGGTGACGCCGACGAGTTCCGACACCACCGTGGCAACCGTGTCCGGGCCGCTGATTTTTACCACCGATAATTGGTACGTGCTGCGGGCGGTTACGGTAAGACCTGTCGATGATGACATAGACCATGATCCGAACCGCACCACCATCATCAGCCATGCAGTTTCCGGCAGTGGCTATAACGACGTCCAAGCGGCGCCTTTCACGGTGACCGTCACGGATGATGAGAGCGCGGGCATCACGCTGTCCGAGGGGGCCGTCAGCGTGGCCGAGAATGGCGGTACCGCCACTTATACGGTGGTGCTGGACAGCCAGCCCACTGGCGAAGTGATCATTACCCCATCGAGTTCCGACACGGGGGCCGCGACCGTCGCGCCGATCCTGACCTTCACAGCCCAGAACTGGAACGTGGCGCAAGAGATCACGGTGACGGGCGTCAATGACGATATCGACAATCCCGGCGACACCCGCAGCGCGACCCTCAGCCACAGGGTTGCGGGCGGCGGCTATGACGGTGTGGTGCCCGGGACTGTGGCGGTCACGGTGAATGACGATGATGACAGCATAACAGCCCCGGCCAATAGTGCGCCCACCGCCGCGGCGGGTGCAGACCAGCGCGTCGCCTCGGGCGCGGCGGTGAGCCTTGATGGCAGCGCCTCTGATCCGGGCAATGCCGGGCAAAGCCTGACCTATGCCTGGACCCAGACCTCTGGCCCCAATGTGGTGCTGTCGGATGCCCGCGTGGCGCAGCCCGGCTTCACCGCGCCCACGCTCTTGCCCGGGGATGCGGATCGGGTGCTGGAATTTGCGCTCACCGTCAATGACGGGCTGATCGACAGCGCCGCGGATACGGTGACCATCACGGTGACGGCCCCGGCCAATAGTGCGCCCACCGCCGCGGCGGGTGCAGACCAGCGCGTCGCCTCGGGCGCGGCGGTGACGCTTGATGGCAGCGCCTCTGATCCGGGCAATGCCGGGCAAAGCCTCACCTATGCCTGGACCCAGACCTCTGGCCCCAATGTGGTGCTGTCGGATGCCCGCGTGGCGCAGCCCGGCTTTACCGCGCCGGTGCTTCTGCCCGGGGATGCGGATCGGGTGCTGGAATTTGCGCTCACCGTCAATGACGGGCTGATCGACAGCGCCGCGGATGCCGTGACCATCACGGTGACGGCCCCGGCCAATAGTGCGCCCACCGCCGCGGCGGGTGCAGACCAGCGCGTGACTTCGGGCGCGGCGGTGACCCTTGATGGCAGCGCTTCTGATCAATGCCGGGCAAAGCCGACCTATGCCTGGATCTGGCCCCAATGTGGTGCTGTCGGATGCGGTGACCATCACGGTGACGGCCCCGGCCAATAGTGCGCCCACCGCCGCGGCGGGTGCAGACCGGGCAAAGCCTCACCTATGCGACCCAGACCTCTGGCCCCAATGTGGTGCGCGGATGCCCGCGTGGCGCAGCCCGGCTTTACCGCGCCGGTGCTTCTGCCCGGGGATGCGGATCGGGTGCTGGAATTTGCGCTCACCGGCAATGCGCTGATCGACAGCGCCGCGGATACGGTGACCATCACGGTGACGGCCCCGGCCAATAGTGCGCCCACCGCCGCGGCGGGTGCAGACCAGCGCGTCGCCTCGGGCGCGGCGGTGACCCTTGATGGCAGCGCCTCTGATCCGGGCAATGCGGGGCAAAGCCTCACCTATGCCTGGACCCAGACCTCTGGCCCCAATGTGGTGCTGTCGGGCAAAGCCTCACCTATGCCTGGACCCAGACCTCTGGCCCCAATGTGGTGCTGTCGGATGCCCGCGTGGCGCAGCCCACCTTCACCGCGCCGTGCTGTCGGATGCCCGCGTGGCGCAGCCCACCTTCACCGCGCCGGTGCTTCTGCCCGGGGATGCGGATCGGGTGCTGGAATTTGCGCTCACCGTCAATGACGGGCTGATCGACAGCGCCGCGGATACGGTGACCATCACGGTGACGGCCCCGGCCAATAGTGCGCCCACCGCCGCGGCGGGTGCAGACCAGCGCGTCGCCTCGGGCGCGGCGGTGACCCTTGCTGGAATTTGCGCTCACCGTCAATGACGGGCTGATCGACAGCGCCGCGGATGCCGTGACCATCACGGTGACGGCCCCGGCCAATAGTGCGCCCTTGATGGCAGCGCTTCTGATCCGGGCAATGCCGGGCAAAGCCTCACGCTATGCCTGGACCCAGACCTCTGGCCCCAATGTGGTGCTGTGCAGACCAGCGCGTCGCCTCGGGCGCGGCGGTGACCCTTGATGGCAGCGCCTCTGACCCTTCAGCGCCTCGGGCAATGCCGGGCAAAGCCTCACCTATGCCTGGACCCAGACCTCTGGCCCCAATGTGGTGCTGTCGGATGCCCGCGTGGCGCAGCCCGGCTTTACCGCGCCGGTGCTTCTGCCCGGGGATGCGGATCGGGTGCTGGAATTTGCGCTCACCGTCAATGACGGGCTGATCGACAGCGCCGCGGATACGGTGACCATCACGGTGACGGCCCCGGCGGTGCCGGAGCCTGCGGTGGTGGCCAGCGCGACGATCACGGCGCAACCGGCGCGCATCGTTGCGGACGGGGCCGCGACCTCGACGATCACGGTGCAGCTGAGGGACGCCAACAACAACGATCTCACCGCCTCGGGCGGCACGGTGAGGCTGGCGACGGATCTCGGTGCGCTGGGTGCGGTGCGCGACAACAATGACGGCACCTATACGGCCACGCTGACCTCGGCCACCACGGCGGGCACGGCGACGGTGAGCGGCACGCTGGACGGGGCGGCACTCACCGACACAGCGCAGGTTGTGTTCACGCCGGGGGCGGTCTCGGTGGCCGGCATCACGCTGTCCGAGGGGGCCGTCCGCGTCGCCGAGAATGGCGGCAGCGCCACCTACACGGTGGTGCTGACGAGCGCGCCCACCGGTGATGTCACCGTGACGCCATCGAGTTCCGACCCGGGGGCCGCGACGGTTTCGGGGGCGGTCACGTTCACGGCCGCCAACTGGGACCAGCCGCAGAGGGTCACCGTCACCGGCGTCAATGACGATATCGACAATGCGGGCGATGCGCGCCGCGCGACGATCAGCCATGCGGTTGCGGGCGGCGGATACGGTGCGGTCCCGGCGGCGGATGTGGCGGTGACGGTGGTCGATGATGACAGCGCGGGTGTGACGATTTCGGTGCCGGGGGTGGATGCCATGGAGGTGTCTGCGGTGCGCGTCACGGCGGCGGGTGACGGCAATACGGCCACCTACACAATTGTGCTCGACACCGAGCCGACCGGCGATGTGACCGTGACGCCGTCCAGTTCTGACACGGGGGCTGCCACGGTTTCCGGCCCGCTGACGTTCACAGCCCGGAACTGGAACGTGGCGCAGCCGGTTACAGTGACCGGGGTCAACGCTGCCATTGGTAACCCGGGCGAGACCCGCAGCGATACCATCCACCATAAGGTTGTTGGCGCAAGATATGACGCGACCAACGAACGCCGCGCAACGATCAGCCATGCGGTTGCGGGCGGCGGATACGGTGCGGTTGCGGTGGTGGATGTGGCTGTCACGGTGACTGACGATGAGGATGCGGGTACGGGTGTGGATGCAATCGCACCCACGGTTGCGATCACCGGTGCCCCGGAGATTACGACGGGTGATGCGTTTGACGTGGTTGTGACCTTCTCGGAGCCGGTGACCGGCTTTGCGGCCGGGGATGTGACGGTGAGCCATGGCGCGGCGGGCAACCTGCGCGGAACGGGCGCGGTCTACCGGGTGGAGATCACGCCGGATGGCGGCGGCGATGTCACCCTCGATGTGGCGGCGGATGTGGCGCGGGATGCGGCGGGTAATGGCAACCGGGCGGCGGCGCAGGTCACCGTGACATGGAACGCGGGGGAGCCGCCCGCGCCACCGCCTGACCCGTGTGTTGGATCTGCCCCGCTGAGTGTTGCTGTGACAGACAGGCCCGGGACGCTTGGCAGTCGCGCGCCCTTTGATGTCACGGTGCGGTTCTCGGACGCTGTGACCGGGTTTGAGCTGTCGGATGTTTCGGTTGAAAATGGCGCGGCGGGCAACCTGCGCGGCACCGGCGCGGTCTACCGGGTGGCGATCACACCCGATGGGGGCGGCGATGTGCGGCTCAATATTGAGGCCGGTGCGGCTTTTGACGGCTGCAACGGCAACCGCGCCGCGCCGCAGGTGATCGTGCCCTATATCGTGCCGCCGGACGTGGTGAGGCTGGCCGTGTCGCCCGAGAGGGTGAGTGAGGGGGCCGGGCCGACCAGGGTGCGCGTAACAGCGACCATTGAAGGGGAAGGCCGTTTTGGGGCGGATACCGATTTCATCGTCACGGTGGGCGGGGATGATGATACCGCAACAGCCGGGACCGATTACAGGGACGTGGCTGCGGTCCGCCTGACCATCCCGGCCCGGCGCGCCGGTGCGACGACCAGCGTCCTGCTGGAGCCGCTGGATGATCGTCTGGAGGAGTTGGAGAAAACCATATCCGTGACGGCCCGGCGCGCGAATGCGGCGTCAGAGGATCAATCCGCGATCAGGATTATCGCGGCGCGGATCACGCTTGTGGATGATGATGACCCGGCGGCGGAGGTCATCGGGCCAGCGCTGGTCAGGTTTGGCCGCACGGTTGGTGAGCAGAGCGTGGAGGCCATCACCAACCGGATTGACGCGGACCTGGCACCGGGCTTTACCGGTCAGATCGCCGGGCACAGCATTCAGCCCTGCACACCCGCAAGCCCCACATCCGGGACGGATTCATCGGGGGCGGGTTCAGGCCGTGGTGACAGACACTGCGGGGCGGGTCTTGCCCGACAGGCCGCAGAGCCGCTGCACGCGCTGCTGAACGCCGGTCGCGGGTCTGCGAACGATCCCCACCTGATGACGCCTGCGGGCACAGTGTCAGGGATCAGGGCCGCGCCGAATGTCACAACACCGGAGGCCCGGCAGGCCATTGCCGGGACCGCCTTCACGCTGACCTCTGACATGGACAGCGGGGGCCGCCTGGGGCTCTGGGGCGGAGGGGTGCTGTCGGGGTTCGAGGGAACGGCGGGGGATGTGCGCCTGACGGGCGAGGTTGTTGGCCTCCAACTGGGCGCTGACTGGCGGCGCGACGGGCATCTCTTTGGCCTCATGCTCTCCCGGAGCCAGGGGGATATCACCTACAGATACACAACCGATCCGGGCGCAGAAGGCCGGATAGAGGCGGGCCTGACCGCGCTTGTGCCCTACGCGTCCCTTGAGATCACGGAGCGCCTTGAGGGCTGGGCGGCGCTCGGATACGGATGGGGGCGCATGACCTTTATGCCCCAGGACGGACCGGAACGCCGGACACCGATCCGCTGGCAGATGGGCGCGGCGGGCCTGAAAGGGATGCTGATAGAGCCGGAGGGCGACAGCGGCTTTGGCCTCGATGTGGTGGCGGACGTCCTTTACACGCGCACCGCGTCACGCGCGCGCGCGGCCACCAGCATGCTGCCCGCGCTCGGATCAACCTCCGGCACAACACAGCGCCTGCGCTTTGGACTTGAGGGCCGGTGGAAAACGTCTCTGGCCACTGGCGAGACGGTCACGCCCCATTTTGGCGTGGCGCTGCGTCATGATGACGGTGATGCGGAAACCGGCTGGGGCCTGGAGATCGGCGGCGGGTTCGGCTTTGCCGACCCGGACCGGGGGCTGGAACTTGAGATCGCCGGGCGCACACTTGCGCTGCATGAGGACGGCAACTTCCGCAACTGGGGGCTCAGCCTGTCGCTGGCCTGGGATCCCGCCCCGGAAACAAAACGTGGCTGGTCCGCGCGCCTGCGCCATGAATTGGGCGATCCCACTTCAGGCGGGCGGGACGCGTTGTTGTCCCCAACAGCCTTCCCGTCACTGACGGAGACAGAGGATGGCACGGCGCGCTGGTCGCTTGAGACGGCTTACGGGTTTACGTTGGGCCAGGGTCTTGTGGGCAGCCCACATGGCGCGCTTTCCGGCGCGGGCGGCAGTGTTGACAGGGCACGGCTGGGATACCGTATTGAAGCCGATGCTCCGCATGCGCGGGATCTGGATTTAGACCTTTGGGCGGAACCGGGGTTCAGGGATGGGGATGACCGCGCGGGCCTCAGCTTCAGGCTGCGCTGGTGAGGGCGCGCTGGCGAGGGGAGACATGCTGCAGAAACGGGTGCATGGCGCTGTTGGCGGGGTTTATCGACCACTTATTGGCGCTTGCAAACCCGCTGCAAAGGCGGTTCAGCGCGGCTCGTCATGCCGCGACCCTCTGGCGCAGAAAACCGCCTTGACTGGCGCAGGGGGCACCAAGTTCCAACGCCCGTCCGGAATAGTCCGGCTTTATCCGGGCTAGTCCGGTTTCTCGCCCCAGAAACGCCAGAGACTACGCATTGTTTTACTGCGGACACCGCCACGGAGTCCTGAGTTCGGGAGACCGGGTTTGCGAGTCCCGAAAAAGACCAATTAATCCAACAGTTTGCCCAAGTATCAATCGCCAAACCGGACCGGAGAGACAAGGCTGAATCCGGCCAGTTTGGGCGGCATTTGGAGAGAGTCTCTGTTTTCGATTTTGGCGGTGCTTTTTTGGCCATTCCGGGCGCGCGTGGCGGCCTTCGATTCGGCCGGATCGGCGCGCCCGGTGGGCCAGGCTGGCGCTGTCGCGGCGCGTGTCGCGGATCTGGCGGCAAGCTCGCGCCCCGCTTGGCGAAATCCGCGCCACAGGGGCCACATTCTGGCACCAATTCCCAACGCCCGTCCGGAATAGTCCGGGTTCTTCCGGGCTAGTCCGGTTTCCCGCCCCAGAAACGCCAGAGACTTCCCAGCGTTGCACTGGCATCACCGCCAGCTTTCAGTAAAGCACAGTTGTCTCCTATCGATCAGGTGCTGACGCGTTGGCAGGTGCCACCGTTGGTCGAGCCCGATGATCCATCGCTAGAGAAAATCATCGCGACGGCGCGTGAAAGCAACCATCCGTTGGCTAGGCTCCAGATAGAGACAGCCGTGGGGCACTCCTGAGCAGATGACAAAGCTGACGTCGGGGCCATGGTCCCGTTCGATCCCGTCGATGGTGAAGCGAAAACGGCCGTATCGCAAGTAAGTGGATTGTGCATGCGGGTGTGCGTGAACCGCCCCAACGGCACTCGCTGCATCAAATCGGCACAGGACGACCATAAGGGCAGGGGTGTGGGAAAGAACCTGCCAAGGCGCGTTCTTTCATGTGGAAACAATGGGATGGTCAGGCATCGCTTGCTCCTGAGCGCTCAGGAAAACAGCATACCACCGTTGATGTCGATATTCGCACCGGTGATGAAGGCGCTGTCATCGCAGGCCAGAAACAGGACGAGGTTGGCAGCATCTTCACCGTGGCCCTGTCGCTTCAACGGCGCGGTCGCTTCAAAGCCGCGTCGCCCGGCATCGGGGGTATGAATGTTGTGAAAATCGGTGTCGATCATCCCGGGGCAAAGCGCGTTAACCCGGATATCGGGGCCGACTTCCTTGGCCAGACCGCGCGTCATCGTCATCACTGCACCTTTGGAGACGGCATAGGCGACAGCACCCGGGCCGCCGCCGTCCCGACCTGCCTGGCTGGCCAGATTGACGAAGGAGCCACTGGACATATGGGCAAGGCAGGCCTGGGTCATCAGGAAAGTGCTGGTGACATTGAGCCGCATCACGGCATCCCAGTGCTCCAACGGCATTTCGGCCACCGTCTTGCGCGCGATCAGACCGACCGCATTGTTGACAAGGATATCGACGCTGCCAAAGGTATCTAGAGTGGTTTGAACCAGCGCATCGGCATCTGCCTTGTTGTTCAGATCGCCCTGCACGGCAACCGCGCGGCCCCCTTTTGCCGTGATGGCATCCACAGCCTCATCGGCTCCTTTCGAGCTGGAGAAATAGTTGATCGCAACATTTGCGCCTTCTAAGGCCAGCTTCTCTGCGACGGCCCGGCCGATGTCGCGGCCTCCTCCGGTCACGATGGCAGTTTTTCCTTTGAGTTTCATTTTGATCCTTCCAGTCAACGGGGGCGCCAGCGCTGGCTAATTCTATCTTCTGAAACGAGGGCGCATGAATTTGCCAGAAAGCGCCGGGCAACAGCAGTTTGGGCAGCCAGAGGATGATGGCCGGAAAGGCTGCAAGCAATATGAGGATGATCAACATAGGCGTAAGAATGATCACCACTTCACGCAGCACCGGCACGACGTTCAGCCCTCCAATGGCCGCAGAGATCAGCAAGCACAGCCCGTAGGGTGGCGTCACAAGCCCAAAGGCGAGCGGGACAATCCCGATGATTGCGAAAGAAATCGGGTCCACACCCCCGGCCTGAGCCACGGGTATCAACACGGTCCCGAGGATGATGATCGTCGGGATCGCGTCGATGAAGAACCCGAAATGAAGAAAAAGGGCGGCGATGATCATGGCGGTGCCAAACGGGCCGAATTCCCACGCGGTCAGAATGCTGACGATCATCCGGGGGGCATTGTAGAAGGACAGTAGCCAGCCAAAGGCCGAGGCCGTGCCAATGGCAAAAAGCGAAATGGCGGCAAAGCGGGCGGTATCATAGAGGATGGTGCCAAGATTGCGGAGCGTCACCGTACGGTAGACGAACATACCAAGGATCAGGGAATAGGCCGCCGCGATGATGGCGCTTTCGGTCGGGGTGACAATGCCACCCACGATGCCACCAATAACGAAGATCGGGGTGAGCAGGGCAAGGGCAGCCCCCTTCCAGGCGGCGATGAACTCTCCGATGTTCGTGGTGGCCGTCACGGGGTAGTTACGCAGTTTTGCGAAGCAATAAACAGTGCCCATGAGCGTGAGACCGATCATCAGGCCGGGCACCGCACCGCCCAGAAACAGCGCCCCGACAGAGACCTGCATCACACCACCCCAGACGATCATCAGGATTGACGGCGGGATGATCACGCCCATCACAGAGGAACAGGCGGTAATGGCCACGGCAAAGCGGGTGTCGTAGCCCTCTTTCTGCATGGCCGGGATCAGGATTTTCCCGATGCCTGCCGCGTCCGCAGTGGAGGATCCGGAGATGCCGGCAAAGAGCATCGAGACAGCGACATTCACATGCCCAAGGCCACCGGGCATCCAGCCGGTCAAAACCCGGGCAAGTTCGATCAGACGGTCGGTGACTTTGCCTGAGTTCATCAGGTTTGCCGCCAACAGGAAGAAGGGCACCGCAAGCAGGATGAAGGAGTTGTAGGACTGGAACATTCGGTCCAGCACAATGAAGGGCGTGAGGCGCAGTTCGAGCAGCACAACAGGCACCGTCGCCAACCCCAGCGCGAAAGCGACCGGGATGCGGATGAAGATCAACACCACAAAGGAGGCAATCAGGATCAGCGTGGCGGTTGACGTCTCCAGGATCATCCCGCCGCCCCTTCGCGCCCACGATAACGTGCGACTTCCTGAACCAACCGATAGCCGGACAGCAGCATCCAGAGCCCGCCTGCAATGGGCACGGAGATATGTGTGATCATCAGGTTTGCCCGCATCATGACGGAGCGTTGCTTGCCGCCGAACTCTGCATATTCAAAACCGTAGATCAGAAACAACGCGCCGAAGATCATGATGGCCAGATGCACCACACTGTTCTGGACCAGCATCAGGAAGGGGGTGGTGGCGTCCCGCGTGATGCGCACGTCGAAATGCGTGCCATCCCAAACCGCGACCACTGAACCGATCATCACGATCCAGACAAAAAGGAAGGTCGCCAGTTCTTCGGTCCACAGATACGAGGGAATGATGCCGGTGTAGCGGGAAAGGACCTGCATCGCGACAGGAACGGCCAGCGCCCCTATCAGAACACCCAAGAGGATGCGCAGGCCCTTGCAGAACCCATCGATCAGTTGGCCAAACATGGTGCCCCCCAAGATCCGATTATGAACGTGGCGATTGTCAGAACAAGCCAATGGGCGGCGCATACCTATGCCACCGCCCACCAGCCGGGAGGCGTTTACATACCGCGCACATTTGCCAGAAGCTCGGTCGCGCCAAGGCTTTCGGCCTAGGCATCCTACACCGGCTTCACAAGTTCGAGCATCTTTTCACGACCTGCAAAGTCAGAGATGACAATCTGGCCCGCGGCTTCCATTTCCTTCAGGATTTCCCCTTCCGCACCACTTTCAAGCGCACGTCCAAAGGCACCGGCTTCGGCACCCGCTTCCATGACCGCGGTCTGAAGATCTGCAGGCAGGCCATCAAAAATTTTCGCCGACTTAACGATAGGGCGCACCGTGATAGTGTGCTGGGTCAGCGAAATGTGCGGTGCAACCTCGTGGAACTTCAAGTTCTGGATCGAGGCGGCTTCGTTCTCAAGACCCGCGATCACGCCGGTCTGGATGGCGTTGTAGACTTCATTATAGGCAATGGCCGACGGGGCCGCGCCCACTGCGTCAAAGGTCTGCGCCTGAATGGGTGCGCCCATGACGCGCATCCTGTGGCCGGCAAGCTCTTCCATGCTGGTGATGGGCTCTGCCGAGGCGAGATTGTGCACGCCGCCGCCATGGTAGTCGACGATCACGATGCCTGCCGCTTCGCGCAGGTCCGCTTCGAGCGGCGCAAAGGCGTTAGACGACAGCACGGCGTTCCAGTGATCCAGGTCGCGGAACAGGAAAGGCATGTCCATGAGCGGGATGCTTTCGGAAAACACGGCCATGTTGGAGGGCGCGAGGATCGTGTAGTCCACTGCAACCCCCTGATTGAGGTAGGTGACATAGTCCGACTCGACCCCAAGTTCGCCGTTCAGGCGCAGGTCAAAGCTCACCTCGCCGTCGTATTTTTCACCTACCAGGCGTTCGAATTCGCGCAGGGTTTTGGTGAAAGAATGTGCCTCGTCGAACATGCTGGCCCCGCGCAGCGTTACGTCGGCTTGCGCCACTGAAACACCTGCCAGTACCATCGCAGAGGTTGCTAGGGCCTTGAGTGTGAGGTTGATCATTGTGTCCTCCCTGGTCAGCGTGTCATCCATGACGTCGGCCTTCATCGGCCAAACGATATCTTCAGAAAGCCTGACCAGCCTCGGCATGCGCTTGTTCCTGCTGACGCAAGTCGCAAGGGCGACTTTCTGGTTGGTGTCTGGAGTGACGCATTAGTCAGGATACTAGTCATCCAATGATCGCTGTTTTGTCCTTGAAAAGGAGCCATCCGCGTTGAAAGTGAAGGGTAACCTAGTGACCCAGTCACCCAAAGTACTGGCTTTTGTTAAGGTCCTTGGTCTGCCAAACTCAAACCGGAGAGGAAGGCAACGAAGACAAATAGCGGCAACGGGCACCTTAGAGCGGATGACCGGGAGCGACCTGGATTTTGAGCAACTCTTCGATCAAATCACCAAACTGGAGCTTCTGCCCGGAACGAAGATTTCAGAGGCAGACGTTGCGAAGACGTTCGGATATTCGCGACAGCCTGTTCGCGAAGCTTTCACCCGGTTGGCGGGCCTCAATCTGCTGTTGGTGCGCCCGCAAAGGGCGACCGTCGTGCGCCCGTTTTCCAGAGAGTTGATCGCGAATGCCCGGTTTGTCCGCACGGCGATAGAGCTTGAGGTTGTTCGGGCGGCTTCGGCGGAGCGTGACACCTCCGATGACGCAATTCTCAATTCCAACATGAAGGATCAGGCCGAAGCGATCTCTGTCGAGGACACGGATCGCTTTCACGAGTTGGACTATGAGTTTCACAGGTTGCTTTGCCGTTCGGCCCGGCAAACTCTCGCTTTCAAACTGATCGCTGCCAACAAAGCTCAGGTGGATCGGCTTTGTATGCTGGCACTGACGAGCAAAGATGCGATGGAAGTCCTTTATGCTGATCATGAACGTTTGCTTGAAGCGATCATGTCGAGTGACACCGCCGCCGCAGACCAAACCCTTCGCCTGCACCTGAGCCGCCTGACCCCAACAATCGAAGCGATCTACACGACACATCGCGCTTACTTTGATGACCAGCATTTTGTGGGGTCGGGCGGTTGACCGATTGACGGTCGTCCGAAACTGCAAGACGGATACGAGTGGCGCAAAGGCGTTTCGGACGATGTGGGCGCGATTAACGGCCAAACCTTGATTGAAGGTCCGCAACGCTTGCAAGTGGTCAGAATTTGCGCTCAAGATTAGCTTCAGTAACGGCGCTGCGTCTATCGGGCTGAGGCTTGTGGATACGTCTCGCGAAGAAGTCCGACTTTCTCGGGAAAATCTGCGACTATGGTCTAAGGATAAACTGTGCGCGCCACTTCAAACTTCAGAAGAAAGCACCTTACATGCGAATTCTGCTCAGCTTTGCTCTTTTCCTTTTGCCGGTCATCGGACACACGCAGAACGGCCCTCCGCCCGTTACTGTTGCCAGTCCTGTGGTCAAAGAAATCGTGGAGGACGATGAATTCGTTGGACGTTTCGGTGCGTCAGCACAGGTTGAGCTGCGATCCCGTGTATCGGGGTTTCTGGATGAAGTGCACTTTACCGATGGCAGCCGTGTCGAAGTCGGGCAGTTGCTGTTTACCATCGACCAGCGCCAGTTTCGCACCGCGCTGCGACAGGCGCGTGCGCAGATTGACATTGCCGAGGCTACCAGCGCTTTCACCGGCGAACAGCTGGAACGGGCCGAAGCGCTGATTGGCAACGGCACGATCCCGCAAAGCGTGGTGGATGAGCGGCGGGAGGCTTTTCTGGCCGCGCAAGGCGCGTTGGAGCAAGCGCGCGCGGCGCTGGAACTGGCCGAGCTTGATCTGGAGTACTCCGAGATCCGCGCGCCCATGGCTGGTCGTATTGACCGCACGCTTATCGACCCCGGCAACCTTGTCACCGCCAATCAAACAGCGCTCACAACCATCGTTGCCACTGACCCGATCTATTTCTTCTTCGATATCGATGAACGGTTCTTTCTGGCTTATTCCCGCGATGCGCGGGCGCGCGGTTCGATGCTGCAAGAGGGGGCCAACCAACTTGAGGTCCGCGTAACGTTGTCGGACCGGAAAGTGCCGCCGCAGATTGGCTATCTGGATTTCTCAGAAAACCGGATCGATGAAGAGACGGGCACCATGCGGGTGCGCGCCGTGCTTGAAAACCCAGATGAGATCCTGACGCCGGGCCTTTTTGGCCGGATCAACGTGCCGGGATCGTTGCCTTACCAAGGTGTGCTGATCCCCGACAGGGCCGTGGTTGCCGACCAGAACAGACGGCTTGTGATGGCGGTGGATGAGGGCGGGAACGTCACACCGATCCCGATCCGGCCTGGACCGCGCATTGATGGCTACCGCGTGGTGCGCGAAGGGCTTGATGGCTCGGAAACCATTGTGATCGACGGGCTATTGCGCGCGCGCCCGGGCGCTGTGGTGAGCCCCGAGCGGGTCGAGCTTCCTCCGGTCGCGGCGAACTGAGATGGGCCGTTTCTTCGTCACACGGCCCGTTTTTGCGATTGTCGTGTCGGTCATCATGACCATCGTTGGCCTGCTGGCTTATTTCGAGCTGCCGGTTGAGCAATATCCCGAGATCGCGCCGCCTTCGATTGTCGTGCGTGCCGCTTATCCGGGCGCAGATGCCGCGACTGTGGCGGCAACGGTCGCCACGCCGCTGGAGCAAGAGATCAACGGGGTCGAGGACATGCTTTACATGTCGTCCTACTCGACCGCGGACGGGTCCATGGCGCTGACCATCACGTTTGAGCTAGGCACCGACCTTGATGCAGCACAAGTGCTTGTGCAGAACCGCGTTGCCGTGGCCGAGGCGCGCCTGCCTGAAGAGGTGCGCGCGCTGGGGGTGACCACCACCAAGTCCTCGCCAGACCTGATGATGGTCGTGCACATGCTGTCGCCGGATGCGACCTTTGATCAGCTTTATGTGTCCAACTATGCCCGCGCCCGGGTGCGCGACCAGCTTATCCGGCTGGACGGGGTGGGTGATCTGATCATTTTTGGGGAGCGTGAGTTTTCCGCGCGTGTGTGGCTTGACCCTGACCGGTTGGGGTCGCTGGGCCTGACGGCTGGCGACGTGGTGGGGGCCTTGCGTGAACAGAACGTGCAAGTGTCCGGCGGGTCGCTGGGTGCGCCGCCAAACCGGGCGGGTAGCGCGTTTGAGGTGACGCTGACCACGCAAGGCCGGCTTGAAGACCCGCGTGAATTCGGGCGGGTGATCATCAAATCCTCTGATGACGGGCGCGTGGTGCGCGTGCGCGATGTCGCGCGGGTCGAGATTGGCGCGCGGTCTTATGTGACCAATTCGTACCTCAACAACAAACCTGCGGTTGCCTTGGGGATATTCCAGCGTCCGGGGTCGAACGCGCTGGCGTCTGCGGACGAGATCCTGACGGTCATGGAAGAGTTGTCGCAGGATTTCCCGCCGGGTCTTGAGTATCAGGTTGTCTATAACCCGACGGAGTTCATCGAGGCGTCCGTGAATGCGGTCTACCAGACCCTTTTTGAAGCGGTTTTGCTGGTCATCGCCGTGATCCTTGTCTTCCTGCAAAGCTGGCGCACAGCCGTGATCCCTTTGCTGGCAATCCCGGTGTCGCTGATCGGCACCTTCGCCGTGATGTATGCGCTGGGCTATTCGCTGAACCTGCTCACGCTCTTTGGCCTGATCCTGGCCATCGGGATCGTGGTGGATGACGCCATCGTCGTGGTCGAGAACGTAGAGCGGAACATCAGCAACGGCATGACCCCGCGCCAGGCCTCGGCCCGCACCATGGACGAGGTGCAGAATGCGGTGATCGGAACCTCGCTGGTGCTGATTGCCGTTTTTGTGCCAGCTGCATTGGTTCCGGGGATTACCGGCCAGTTCTACCGACAATTCGCCGTCACGATCTCGGTCGCGACTGTGATTTCGACGATCAACTCGCTCAGCCTGTCGCCCGCATTGGCCGCAGCGCTGTTGCGTCCGCATGTCGACGCACCGTCGCGCAACCCGCTGAGCATCCTCGCGCGGGGTTTCAACCGCGGCTTTGACGCGCTGTCACGGGGCTACGGGCGCGTTGTGGGGGCATTGGTTCGCACCTGGGGGGCGATTGTCCTGTGCCTTGCGGCGTTTGCGGGTCTGCTGGGCGTCACATGGTGGATGAACACGCAGGTGCCCACGGGGTTCATCCCGGATGCGGATCAGGGTTATGCCATCGTGGTGGTGCAACTGCCTGATGGGGCAGCACTCGACCGGACGGATGCTGTCATCCAACAGGCCACCGAAATCGCGCTTGAGACACCGGGTGTCACCAACGCCGTGGGCTTTGCGGGCTTTTCCGGTGCGACCTTTACCAATGCCAGCAATCAGGGCGTGATCTTTACCACCTTCGCGCCGTTCGACGAGCGGCTTGAAAGCGGGCAGACCGCTGGGGCCATCGTGGGCGGGCTTTTTGGCCGGATGCAGGCCCTGCGCGAGGCGTTCATCATCGCAATCGCCCCGCCTTCGGTGCGCGGCGTAGGCAACGGCGGAGGGTTCAAGCTGCAATTGCAGGACACCGAAAGCGCTGACATGTCGCGCATTCTGAACTCGGCCTATGCGATCATGGGCAGTGCGGGAGCATCGGATCAGGTGCAAGGGGTGTTCACGACGTTCTCTGCCGGGTCACCGCAGCTTTACCTTGAGATTGACCGGGTGCGGGCGCAGATGCTCAACGTGCCGATTGGCGCGATTTTTGAGGCGCTGTCGATCAACCTTGGCTCGGCCTACGTGAATGACTTCAACGCCTTCGGGCGGTTGTTTCAGGTCCGCGCACAGGCGGACGAGCAATTCCGCCTGACAGAAAGCGACATTCGCAACCTGCGTGTGCGCTCCGCCACGGGGGCGCTTGTGCCTTTGGGGACGCTGGTGACTGTTCAGAACACCGCCGGGCCTTCGCTGGTGCAACGGTATAACCAGCAGGTTTCGGTTCCGGTGCAAGGCTCCGCCGCCCCCGGAGTATCGACCGGCGAGGCGCTGATCGCGATGGAGACATTGGCCGAAAGCGTGCTGCCGCCGGGCACGGATTATGAATGGACTGAACTTGCCCTGCAGGAACGCAATCAGGGCGATACGGCCACCTACATCTTTGCCTTCTCGATCCTTTTTGCGTTTCTCTTTCTTGCGGCTCTCTATGAAAGCTGGGTGCTGCCTGTCGCCATTATCCTGATTGTGCCGCTCGCCGTCCTGGGGGCCTTGGGGGGCGTGATGCTGCGCGGGATGGACAATAACATCCTCACGCAGGTCGGATTGATTGTGCTTGTGGGGCTTGCCGCCAAAAACGCGATCCTGATCGTGGAATTTGCCAAGCAGGCGCAAGAAGAACGCGGGCTGTCGCCGGTCGATGCAGCCGTGGAGGCAAGCCGATTGCGGCTGCGCCCGATCCTGATGACGGCTTTTGCCTTCATACTTGGGGTGTTGCCGCTTTTGATTGCGACGGGGCCTGGTTCCGAAATGCGTCAGGCGCTGGGGACCGCTGTGTTCTTTGGCATGTCGGGTGTGACGTTTTTGGGGCTGTTCTTTACGCCTGTCTTCTACGTTTTGTTGCGGTGCCTTTTTCCCCTGCGTGCGGCCGAGGACGTGACGTAGCAGCTGCGCTTTGAGGAGGGCTGGTGGCGATCCTGGACTACAAAGACGTACTTCTCGTCAGCTTCTCCAGCGACAGCGCCGATTTACGGCCCTTCAGTTTGACCGCGCCGCGCTCCATCACGACAAAGGCGTCCCCTAGCGCGTAGGCGAATGACAGGTATTGTTCGACCAGCACAATTGCGATGGTGCCGCGTTCTTTGAGCGTTTGAATGGTGTCACCAATCTGCTGGATGACATTCGGCTGGATGCCCTCGGTCGGTTCATCGAGCAAAAGCACTTGCGGGTTTGAGACCAGTGCGCGGGCAATGGCCAGTTGCTGTTGCTGCCCGCCTGACAGATCGCCGCCGCGTCGGGTCAGGAACTTTTTCAGGATCGGGAAGAGCTCAAAAATCTCGTCCTTCACCACACGCTCACTGCTGGGCAGACAGGCGAACCCGGTTTCGAGGTTTTCCTGCACGGTCAGAAACGGAAAGATCTCTCGGCCTTGCGGGACGTAGGCGACACCCCTGCGCGCGAGGTCAAAGGCCTTCAAGTCACCAATGCTTTGGCCATTGAGGTCATAATCGCCGCCCGACCGGGGGTGAGTGCCCGCCAACGCCTTGAGCAGAGATGTCTTACCGACCCCATTGGTGCCCATCACGCAGGTCACTTCGCCCTTGGCGGCATCGAAATCCACGCCGTTAAGGATCTGGCTGCCGCCATAATGCAGCGTCAGATTTCGGGTGCTGAGAAAACTATCGCCCAAGATACACCTCGATCACTTCCTTGTTCTGTGTGACATGGTCAATCGACCCTTCGGCCAGAACCGACCCTTCGTGCAGCACGGTCACGCGGCAGCCCAACCGCCGCACGAAGTCCATGTCATGTTCGACCACAACAACAGCCCGGGTCTTGGCCGCCTCCCGCAGGATTTGCGTGGTCTTTTGACGTTCTGCGGTGGTCATGCCGGCGGCAGGTTCGTCCACCAGCAAGAGCTTCGGCTCCTGGGCCAGCAGCATCCCGATTTCCAGCCATTGCTTTTGGCCATGGGACAATTCCCCGGATTTGCGAGACAGGACCGCGCCCAAACCGATGACATCTGCCAGCTCTTCGACGCGGGCAAAGTCTGGCGCTTCGGGCTTGAACAACAGGACGGCCAGCGGGGATCGCGCCTTTTTCAGCGCCATCATCAGGTTGTCCTGAACTGTCTGATCCTCAAAAACCGTGGGGCGCTGGAACTTGCGCCCCACACCCGCCATCGCAATGGTGCTTTCGGCTTTGCCCAGCAGGGACACGGGTGGTTCCCCCCAAAGCACGCGGCCTTCGTCCGGTTTTGTCTTGCCGGTCACCACGTCCATGAAGGTCGTCTTGCCTGCGCCGTTAGGGCCGATGACGGCTCTCAATTCGGCCTGATCAATGCTGAACGACAGGTTGTTGAGGGCTTTGAACCCGTCAAAGCTGACCGAGACACCGGAGACTTCCAAAAGCGCGCTCATGTGTCTGCCTCCTTCTCTCTGAGGGCACCCGCGTCTGGCCCTAGATCGCGGCCATGCCGGTTGGGCGTGCGTCGCGCGGCGATGGCGTCAAAAAGACCCCCGATGCCTTTGGGCGCAAAAAGCGTGACGGCCACAAAGGACAATCCCAACAGTACAGTCCACCAGTCGACCCACTGGATGCGGACGCCCGCGATGTCGAGATCGGGTGCCTGCCCACCAGTGAACCAGGTGGAGAGCAGTGAAACAAAGGCCGCCCCAATCACCGCCCCATAAAGCCGCCCGCGTCCGCCAATGGCGACCCAAACCGCCAGATAGATGGAGGCAATGGGGGCGAGCTCCGCCGGGTTAATGATGCCGGCCTGCGGGTAGTAAATCGCGCCTGCAATCCCTGCGAGCACGGCGGAAACGATAAAGACAAAGAGCTTGAACGCCTCAACCGGGTATCCCAAAAACCGCACCCGCGCTTCGTCGTCCCGGATGCCCCGTAGTACGGAGCCGAATTTGCCCGATACCATCCATGTGGCCAGCACGTATCCCAGCCCCAGCGCCAGGGCGGAGGCCCAGAGGAACCAGACTGAGACCACGGATTGGGGTGTGGTCTCCAGCCCCGGCAGGTTTTGCAGGCCGGAAAGGCCGTTGTTGCCCCGCAAGCCGCTGTCGTTCTGGAACAGGTACAGGGACAGGGCGAGGGTCATCGCCTGCGTGAGGATGGACAGATAGACACCTGTCACGCGGCTGCGAAAGGCAAGCCAGCCGAAGACAAATGCGAGCAGCCCGGGGGCCAGAACCACGGCCAATAGTTGCAAGGGCAGGGAATGGGCAAAGGCCCAGATGGGCGGGAACTCTGATGCGCCCACAACGCCAAAGATCTGTCCGGCGATCCCGCTTGAGATTTCTTCGGGCGTGGGCGGGAGCCCACCGGCGGCAAGGCTGTCGACCACGATGAGCCGGGTACGCTCGTACATCAGCCACATGCCAATTGCGTAGCCACCCAACCCGAAGAAGGCCATGTGCCCCAGGGACAGGATGCCGCAATAGCCCCAGACCAGATCCATCGCCAGGGCCACAAGGCAAAGGCACAGGGTTTTGCCCAGCGTTTTGACGAAGCTGGTTGAGATCACGCCGATGCCAAAGCCTTCGGACAGCACCGTCACGCCCAGCGTAAAGAGCCCAAGGCAGGCGAGGAAGATCAGCACGGAAGGGTAGCGCACGACAAAAGGCGTGCGGCGCGGGTGGTCTGCTGTCAGTTCCGCCATGCTCAGGCCTCCGCCGCCCGGCCCTTGAGCGCGATGATCCCGCGCGGCCGGAATTGAATGAAGAGGATGATGAAGAGGATCATGTAGGTCTGGGCGGCCAGCGTGTTGGATGGGTTCAACCACTCGATCCCTTTTTGCAGGGAACCGACCATGGTGGCCCCTAAGAGCGTGCCCCAGATGTTGCCCACGCCGCCCACCACGACGGTCATGAAGCTTTGTACGATGTAGTCGGCGCCCATTTCGCTGGTCACCTTGGCGTAAAGGCCGATCGCCACACCTGCGATCCCGGCGATGCCGGATCCAAAGCCGAAGGTCAGCATGTTGATCTTGTCCGGGTTGATCCCCATCGAGGCCGCCATGCGCGGGTTCTGCGTTACGGCGCGTACCTCAAGCCCCAGTCGCGTCCTGTTCATCACAAACAGGAACAGGGCAAGGAACAGCAGCGCCAGGACGAAAATCGCGATCCGGATATAGCTGATCGACACGATATCGTTGAACACCAGCGAGCCGTCCAGCCAACCGGGGGAGGTGAGGGGGCGTGCTTGGGTCCCAAAGATGTTCTTGGCGATTTGCTGTAGAGCGATGGAGATGCCGAAGGTGGCCAGCAGCGTCTCCAGCGGTCGGTGGTAGAGGTGTCGGATGACCAGCCGTTCCATCGTCACGCCTGCGCCAAAGGTGACGGCAAAGGCCAAAGGCAGCGCCACGATGAGGGAGACCGTGTAGTCCGGGATGAACAGCTGAACCACGTAGCCCGTGTAGGCACCCATCATGATGAACTCACCATGGGCCATGTTGATCACGCGCATCACGCCAAAGGTGATGGCAAGACCAATGGCAGCAAGAAAGTAGATTGACGCCAGCGACAGCGCGTCCAATCCCAGATCAAAGGCCTGATTGACGGCAACCTTGTTTTCGATGCCCGCCAGCACGCCTGCGGCGACAAGGGCCACGGTGGGCGTGCCTGTGAACCGTTCATAGAATGTGAAACTTGCCAGAACCGCGTCCACCTCGGCCTCGGTCGCCACGGGATCCACAACGCCCTGTTCAGCCAGTAACGCATAGGCGATATCGCGGGCGTCTTCGGAGCCGAGGCTTGCCACCTCGACCCCTGCAACGGTGCCGTCTGAAAGGTGTGCAAGCAACGCGCTGCGCTTGTCGTCCCGGCTGATCCGGGGTTTTGCCAGATCATTGGCCACCAGAAGCCCATAGGCGTCCTCGCGCGACAGATCCGTGCTGCCCACGGTCAGAACGCGCGCAATGTCGTCGCCTTCAGGCGCGACTTCGGCGGCTTCGAGCTTCACAGCCAGAAGCGGGTTCAGCGCGGCCCGTACATCGACGCCAAGATCACCGTCGAAACGCTGGATCGCTGCAATGCGTGCTTCGTCCGTTTCTCCAAACCGGATCGTCAGTAGCCCTTGTAGGCGGTCCATGCGCGCCCGTAGGGTTTCGTCTGTTTCCTGTGGCAGTACCTTTTGCAGGGCGGCGAGGTGTGAGGCTTCCGCGTCGCGTTCGATGGCATTGAGAGCCTGCACCTTTTCCGTCAGAGACCCTGACAGCTGGAATTGCACCAATGCTGCACCGATCATACCGCGGATACCGCTGTTGGGTTTGAGCTGCTTGAAATCACGCGCAACAAATGTGCCAAGCTCAGCCCCATCAGCAAAATCAAAGGCCAGCAGTTCCTTGCCCGCCTTGTCGCCATAGACAAACAGACCTGTCGCTTTGGAGCGCCACATTTGCTTGTTCTGCCAACGTTCCAGCACGGTCTGGGCTTCGTTCATGCCGCTTGCGGCCAGTGCGTCGATAGCGGGGCCGATGGTCTTGCGTGACGACTTTGCGATGATTTCCCCATGCGTCTGAAGCAGCCGCTGAATGGGGGCCTCGGCGTCTTGCGCCATCAAGGGCTGCGCAAAGGCGGACAGCAGCACAGATGCCAGACCGATGCAGTACCGACGAAATATCGACATTGAATTTTCCTGCTTCCCCGGAAGGTCCGGGGGCGATCTGCACCGCCCCCGGGGTCAGTTGATCAAGAACCGATCAGTAGTTCGATTTGATCTGAACGCAGCTGTTGGTCTCAGTGTTAAACATGCCGCAGCCCTTGTCGGCCCAATCGGACATCAGAACAGCGGACTCTGGCAGGTGGTCGGTCCAGGCGTCGCCTGCAACTTCCTCTGTCTGGCTGATGATGTCGAACTGACCTTCTTCGGTGATCTCACCGATCAGGACCGGCTTGGCCAAATGGTGGTTTGGCAGCATGACGGCTGTACCGCCTGTCAGGTTCGGGAACTCCTGGCCGTACATCGCGGTGCGCACGGCATCGACATCCATGGTGCCAGCCGCCGTCGCCGCGTTCACCCACATGTTGAAGCCGATGTAATGTGCTTCCATCGGGTCATTGGTCACGCGGTCTTCACCCATGCGGGCCTTCCACGCGTCCACCCAATCGGCGTTTGCATCCGTGTCTGCAGACTGGAAGTAGTTCCACGCGGCCAAGTGACCCACAAGGTTGGTAGTGTCGAGGCCAGAGAGCTCTTCTTCACCCACGGAAAACGCCACAACGGGGATGTCATCGGCGCTGATGCCCGCGGCGGCAAGTTCTTTGTAGAAGCCGACGTTTGCGTCGCCGTTGATCGTTGAAATCACGCCAACTTTCTTGCCGTCCGCCCCCAAGGCCACAACGTCGGACACGATCTTGGACCAGTCGGAATGCCCGAAGGGTGTGTAGTTCACAAAGATGTCGTCAGCCGCGATGCCCTTTTGCTGCAGGTAGCTTTCGAGGATGTTGTTTGTCGTGCGGGGATAGACGTAGTCAGTGCCCAGCAGCGCGAATTTCTCAACACCAAGTTCTTCCAGGAAATAATCCGTGGCCGGGATCGCCTGCTGGTTGGGGGCGGCACCTGTGTAAAAGACGTTCTTGGAGGATTCCTCACCTTCGTACTGCACCGGATAGAACAGCAGGCCGTTCAGTTCCTCGATCACCGGCAGCACGGATTTGCGCGACACGGAAGTCCAGTTGCCAAAGATCACGTCGACCTCGTGCACGGTCAGCAGTTCCCGTGCCTTTTCAGCAAAGAGCGGCCAGTCAGATGCCGGGTCGACCACGACGGCCTCCAATTCGCACCCAAGCACGCCGCCCTTGGCGTTTTGCTGATCTATCGTAACTATTCAGGTTGTCTCTGGGGCGTTTCAGACGCTTGATTTTGTCAGGTCGGTTCGAGTTTCTGGATGAGTTGATCGGCGGTTTTCTGGAGTGTTTCGATTATTGACCAGCCCTGTTTGCGTGCCGTTTCGATCACGGTTCTGAGGGTGCAGAAGTTTTCCGCGCCGGTCAGTGTGCGGAAGCATCCCGAGACCTTGATACGGACCTTGCCCATTCTCAGATCCCTCTCGGCCTCGTTATTTGTGAAGGGAACCTGCAAGTCGGTAAGGAAGCGCAGGACATCGGCCTTGCGGTCACGCAATCGCAGCACGAGATTGTGTCCGGTTCGCCGTTTTGGTCGTCCTCGGGGGGATTTGCCGGGCAGTGCGGGTTTCAGCGGTGGCTGGTTTTCATGTAACGACAGCCCCTGCGCGATGCAGGTGTCGTAGCGCTCATCGATGGCCTTGACCACATGCGCCGCGACATGATCCCGACCGTTTGCCCGGGCGCTGGCGGCCGCCCTTTTCGCGTCCAGCAGGATAGTCTGCATCATCGCAGCCCATGCTTCCTTTTCGATATCGACGAGCGCCTGCAACTCGCGCATGTGATGGGCATTGCAAAGGCCGTGCACGACCTCCTCCATCCTGGCGTAGGATGCCCAGTTGTCATGCACCGCAATCCCCGATACGCCGGACAGCAGATCGCCTCTGCCCGCCCCCATCCGGAAATGGCTCAGGGTCAATGAGCAGATGACATGCTGCCACCGGTTTCGGCCTTCAACCCGCAGACCTGTTTCATCCAGATGTTTCACCGCCACCTGCACACCGCACAAGGCGTCACGTACAGCGTCTGCAAAAGACAGCATGCCCTCCGCCACCTTCGCAATCAGCCGCGCCAGTGTGGCGGCGGAAATGCGCACGCCGAACAGGTCACGAAAGACCTGCGACAGACGGTCATCGGGAATGCAATGGTACGTCTGAAGATAGCTCGCCATGGCCGCAATATGATTGCCGTACTGAACCGGTGCCCTGACCCCTTCCGGGAACGTGCCGCGCACGTGCTTTCCGCAGTTCGGGCATGTGCACTTATGAGCCCGGTGCTCAGTGATCGTGAGGGGTGGCGGCGGCGGCAGGTCGAACACCTGCCGGGCTGCAAACCCCTGCGAGGGGCATTGCGTCAGATCATGATCGCAGTCGGGACAGGCTTGTGGATGATGGTCGACAACCTCGTCGGGGGTGTCCGTCTGCTCCAGGGTCGTGCCCTTGTGCCCCGGCTGACCGCCGGGCTTGCGATCCAGTTGCCCGCGCTGATCCTTCCTGCCCTTCGCCGTCGGCTTCGCAGGGCTGTCACTCGACGGAGGCTTGCTGCTGTTCCGGCTGTTCAACGCAAGGCGACGCTCAAGCCCCTCAATCCGCTGCTCAAGCACAACGATCATCTCTGCCTGTCGCCGGTTCTCCTCGACAAGATACGCAATCGTCTCACGCTGCGTTTCGATCAATTCAATCAGTTGGGACTTCGAGAGTTCAGCAAGTCCGCTGGTATGGGTGGGTTCGCCAGACATGCCCTGATCGACTCATGAAATCCTCAATCAGAAAACCGGAATGTGCTCCCCCGAGTCGATTTGACGCAGCCGAAAAACGCCACCGACAACCTGGGCAGTTACGATCTATCAGCATTTCCACGGTGTCTTTGAGGGTCGTTTCCGAAATCGCCATTGTCCCAGAGAGGGAATGCAGCACGCCGACCTTGATCGGGCAGTCTTGGGCCATGGCTGGCACCATCGAGGCGACCAGGACGGCAGCAGAGCTAAGAAGTGTCTTTTTCATCCGTTTTTCCTTTGGACACTGCGCGGGAAACGTTGCTTTTGAAGGGATTGTCCCCCATATG
>CAXMWW010000005.1:0-5865 GCA_963422245.2 uncultured Sulfitobacter sp.
ATACAAAATCTATATGTAGGAGTCCAGACTATTGGGCACTATCGTATATAATTCCCATATTTTGGCGACCTCGCTTGCCGACATCTACACCCGGCTAACCGGCGGGTCCGACAATAACCCCCACGCGCTGGCCACCACAGTGCTGCTGGCCACCATCGCCCTGATCGCAACCTGGGTGGCGGTCTTCATCACCGCAAGCCGGATCGCAGAATTGCAAGAACACGCACTTACCCGTGCCCAAAAGCTCTGGCGGTTTTACCTGCTGGTTTTGTCCACCATCGTTTGGGTCGCGCTGATACTGGATCGGCCTGCATGGATGTGGACGTTGCTGCTGCTGGGCCTGCTGGTGCCCAGCTTGCGCCTGCTCAGGGCATGGGTCGACGACAGTTTTGATCGCGCCAAGGCCGAGGTGCTCCCGCCCGAGACTGAGGCCGAACTGGCCGAGGAAACCGCTGAACCGCTGGAAGGCGACAGCACCGAACCTGTCCCTGCGCCCGAACACCCTTACGAAAGCTATCGCCCGTTGGCCCAGCGACTGGTCCGCTTTGTCGCCATCATCAGCGTCGGCGTGATCCTCGCCCTGATCTGGGACCTGCGCCTGTTTGAACGCGCGGCAGCCCCCACATTCTCAGGCCGGGTCATGGCGGTACTGATCGACTCAGCCGTCGCCCTGCTTCTTGCGGATCTGGTCTGGGTCTGGGCCTCCACCGCCATTGACCGCCGTCTTGACGCCTATGAACCCCCACAACCCGGCACGTCCCAGGGACCGGAGGCGCGGATGGCCACGCTGCTGCCGCTGTTGCGGGCCACTTTGATGATTGCCCTTTTGGTCATGGTCATCATGTCAATCCTGTCCTCCATGGGGGTCAACATCGCGCCCATTCTGGCGGGTGCAGGTGTAATGGGCATTGCCATCGGCTTTGGCGCGCAGTCGCTGGTCAAGGACGTCTTCTCGGGCATCTTCTTCCTGGTCGATGACGCGTTTCGCGTGGGCGAATACGTGGAAATCGACAACCTGCGCGGCACAGTCGAAAAGATCTCCATCCGGTCGCTGCAGCTGCGCCATCACCGGGGCGCTGTGCACACCCTGCCCTATGGCGAGCTGCGGTATCTGACCAACCTGTCCCGCGACTGGGTAATCATGAAGCTGGAGTTCCGCGTGCCCTTCGACACCGACCTCAAGCTGGTCAAGAAACTGATCAAACAAGTCGGTGCCAAGCTGCTTGAGAACGAACACTACGGCCCATCCATCCTGCAAACCCTGAAATCGCAGGGCGTACGGCGGATGGAGGAATTCAACATGGTGATCGCCGTCAAGTTCATGACCAAACCGGGCGAACAATGGCTGGTGCGCCGCGATGCCTATCAGATGGTGCGGGACACCTTTGAAGAACACGGCATCCGCATGGCTGAGCGCAACGTGAAGGTGGAGGTTGCAGACGCATCAGAACTCACCGCAGAGGACCGCGCCGCCATTGCCGGGGCGGCACAGCAGGCCGCCGAAGGGCCGCAGGTTCCCGGCAAACCGCCACCGGACGAACCTTGATGGACTACCCTGCGACAAGCCCCTACCCATCGCGCCGCTCACCCGTTCTGGCAGAAAACATGGTCGCGACATCCCAGCCGCTGGCCGCGCAGGCCGGATTGCAGATGTTGCGGGATGGGGGAAACGCCGTTGACGCCGCGCTGGCGACTGCCATTGCGCTGACAGTTGTTGAACCCACCGGAAACGGTATCGGATCAGATGCGTTTGCAATTCTGTGGGATGGCAAGCAACTTCACGGTCTGAATGCCTCCGGCAAATCACCAGCTGGGTGGTCGCCTGACCGCTTTCGAGGTCGCGATGCCATGCCGTTTCGCGGCTGGGACAGCGTCACCGTGCCCGGCGCGGTTTCAGCTTGGGTGGCCTTGTCCGAGCGCTTTGGCAAATTGCCATTTGAGCGGCTCTTTGAGCCGGCAGTGCGCTATGCCGAAGGCGGCTTTGCCGTCTCGCCGGTGATCGGCGCACTTTGGGCGCGTGGCGCGGTTGAGCTGAAGGATCAGCCGGGCTTTGCTGCCACCTTCCTGCCTGACGGCAAAGTCCCCCGCGCAGGCACGTTCTTTGCCAGTCCTGATCATGCCCGCACCCTGCGGATGATTGCCGAGACCAAAGGCAAGGCCTTCTACGAAGGCGAACTGGCGGAACGCATCGCGGCCTTCGCTGCTGAACATGGTGCCGCGCTCACAGCGGCTGACATGGCCGCTCATGAACCGTTATGGAGCGGCACGATCTCTAAATCCTTCGACGATGTCACCTTGCACGAAATCCCGCCCAACGGTCAGGGGATCGTGGCATGTATGGCGCTGGGGATACTGCACCACACCGGGGTGCGCGATCTGACCCCCGACGCTCCACGCGCCCTGCATCTGCAACTGGAGGCAATCAAGCTGGCAATGGCGGATGCCGAAGCATACGTGGCGGACCCCGACGATATGGGCAATGTCACCGCAGAGGACCTGCTGGATGACGCCTATCTGGCGGAACGCGCGCGCCTTATCGACCCTGACCGTGCGCAGGATTTTGGTGCAGGCGCGCCCAAACATGGCGGCACGGTTTATCTGACCGCCGCGGATGCCAGCGGCATGATGGTCAGCTTCATCCAGTCAAACTACGCCGGTTTCGGCTCTGGCGTTGTGGTGCCGGGTACCGGGATTGCGCTGCAGAACCGAGGGGCGGGTTTTACCTTGCAGCCCGGTCACCAGAACGAAGTGGGCCCCTCCAAGCGTCCCTTCCATACGATCATCCCGGGGTTTGTCATGCAAGGCGACCAGCCCCTGATGTCCTTTGGCGTGATGGGTGGGCCGATGCAGGCCCAGGCCCATGTCCAGATGGTGTTGCGCACGCAGCTCTGGGGCCAGGACCCGCAAATGGCGGCGGACGCGCCGCGTTGGCGCTTTGTGGACGGGTTGAACGTCGCGATGGAGACCACATGGCCCACCCAAACGCTTGAGGCTTTGCGCGCGATGGGCCACATCCTGACGTTGGAGGCACCGGACAACGCTTTTGGATTTGGCGGCGCGCAGCTTATCCGGCGTCTGGGCGGGAGGGGATACGCAGGCGGTTCTGATCCGCGCAAAGACGGCTACGCCATCGGATTCTGAGCCGCAAGTGCACCGGATCAACGTCCCGAAATCGCAGGGCAATGTCGCAAACGGTGCTTGACGCTGCGCCCTCTCCCGCCTGACAGTTGGCTCTGCGAAGGGGGACCGCATGAATGCCGACATCACCGATCTGACTGCGCTGCGGAGGGAGTTCCACCAGCATCCGGAGCTGGGGTTTCAGGAAACGCGGACCAAGGCGCGGGTGGCCGAAATCCTCCGCGATCTGGGGTTGGAGGTCCACGAAGGTGCAGGCGTGGTCGGTATTTTGCGCAATGGCACCGGCAACCGCGCCATTGGCCTGCGCGCGGATATGGACGCGCTCCCGATCCTGGAAACCTCTGACCACGGTTACGTTTCCAAAAACCAAGGTGTCATGCATGCCTGCGGCCATGACGGTCATACGACCATGCTGCTGGGGGCGGCGGCTGAACTGGCCAAGGACCCCGATTTTGACGGCACCGTTGCGTTTATCTTTCAACCCAACGAGGAACACGGGCTGGGTGCACAGGCAATGATCGACGAGGGCCTGCTGGAGCGTTTTCCCATTGAGGAAGTCTATGCCATCCACAACATGCCCGGCATGCCCGTTGGTCAGGTCTCTTCGCGGCCCGGGTTGATCTGTTCCAGCGAAAGCCTGTTCGAGATCGAAATCAACGGTCAGGGCGGTCATGCTTCCATGCCGCAAGCCGGGCGCGATGCAATTACAATTGGCGCTGAAATGGTGCAGGCCTTGCAAACCATCGTCTCGCGCAAACTCCCCCCCGGTGCCGGTGCAGTCGTATCAGTCACAGAATTCCTGACCGATGGACAGCGCAATGTGCTGCCGGGGCATGCCATGCTGAAGGGTGACGTGCGGGCGCGCTCCCCTGAAGATCGACAGACAATCGAAGACCTGATGCGGCAGTTGGTCGAAGGGCTGGCCGCAGCCCATGGTGTGACCGCATCCTTCAGTTTCAAAACCGAGTTCATTGAGGCAATCAATGCGGTCGAGCCGGTTCAGGCGGTCTTTGATGCAGCCAAGGCACAAGGGCTTGAGACCCATCTGGACGCCCAACCTCGCAGCTTTTCCGAAGATTTCGCCCATTTCAGCGCGGCCGTGCCGGGGTGCTTTCTGCTTTTGGGCAACGGAACGGAAGGCGCGCATGGCCAGCCGTTGCACGCATCGGATTATGATTTCAACGACGCGCTGTTGCCCATTGGGTCAGGCCTCTGGGCGTCACTCGTACGTCAGCAACTGCCTGTGATCAGGGAGTAATCCATGTTTGAACAGCATCTCGCCATCTTCCGCGACCGGCTCCGTGACGCAGGCATCGACGTGGCCCTGATCACCGATGACGACAACGTTTATTACCTGACGGGCTACTACGACTATCTGCACATGGAGTTTGGCCGCCCCACCGTGCTTGTTGTGCCTACTGAGGGTGAGGTTCTGCTGATCACGCCCAACCTCGACTTCAACGCGGCCCAAGCCGCAGCCCGCGTGGACAGGATCGCCCCCTGGAACGATGGCATGGGGGACGAATGGCGTGCAGAATTGCCCTCAGCCCTCAAATGTCGGGCGACAGTCGCGATTGAGCCTGATCAAATGCCGCCCCTAGTGCGGGCCTACGTTGAAGAACATCTTGGCCGAAGCAATTTGGCAGATGCGATGCCAATCCTTGCCGACATGCGGATGGTCAAATCCCCCGCAGAACTGCAAATGGCCCGTCACGCAGGCGAAGTTGCCAGCGCCATGATGGCCGCCGGGCGAGCGGCCATCGGGGATGGTGTGGCAGAGTTCGAGGTCGCACTGGCCATCAACCAGACCGGGACCCGCAAGGCCGCAGAACTGCTGGCCGAGCACTATTCCGACGCGTACATGTCCCCCAACACGCATTTTCTGCAGATCATGGCCTCGGGTGAAGAGATCACCAAAACCCACCACCGCGCCTCCACCCGTGTGATGCGGCAAGGTGAGCCGGTGTTCCTGTGCTTTTGCGGCATGACCAACTTTCATCGTTTCAAGCTGGGTCATGACCGGACCTTCTGGATTGGTGAGGTCGGCGACCCCTCGGCCATCAAGCCCTATGAAGTCGCTGTCGAAAGTCAGGCGGCTGCTCTTGCCGCCCTGCGTCCCGGTGTAACAGCGGAAAGCGTGCATGCCGAATATGCCGAGGTGATCCAGACCGCGGGCTATGACTATCCCTTCCGCTGTGGCAGGGCGACGGGGTTCTCCTTCCTTGAGAAACCACAATTAGTCACCGGCGACACAACCATCTTGCAGCCGGGTATGGTCTTTGCTGTCGATGGCTCAGTCACCACCGACACCTTCCGCGCGCAGGTGGGCGACAGTTTCATCATCACCGAAAATGGCTATGAGCCGATAACCCACCACCCCAAGGCGTTAGAGGACGTGATCCTGTGAGCCCCCGGCGCGCCTCTCGCCGTCGTGGGGCAACTTCTCCCGCGCCAGAGCCACGCGCGCCCTACATCACCCGCAAGCTGGGCAACTTCAATGTGCTAGGCGAAGAGGGGTTGAGCCTGATCGAAGCCAATGCTGATGCTATCCTTGCTGAAACGGGGATGGAGTTCAGGGACGACCCAGAGGTTCTGCAGGTGTTGGCAGAGGCTGGCTGCGACGTGGATGGGGAACGGGTGCGGTTCACACCCGGGTTCTGCCGCAAAATCATTCAGGCCACCGCCCCTACCCGGTTCACGCGACACGCCCGCAACCCGGCCAATGAT
>CAXMWW010000006.1:0-68875 GCA_963422245.2 uncultured Sulfitobacter sp.
AGTTTGCGTGGGCTGTCACGCCCTTTGCGGGTGTCATGCCGGACCTTGGGGTCGCGCCAGGCGCAAATGCCCCCTATAACGGCGCAAACACTGCAGGAGTCGCACCTCATGTCCGGAGAACTCTCACCCATCGACAAGGCCAAGTTCGTGGCCGCCAAGCGCGCCGCTGATTTTGTCGAAGATGGCATGCGTGTGGGGTTGGGGACCGGGTCCACCGCGGCCTGGCTGGTGCGCTGTCTGGGCGAGATGGTGCGCGACGAAGGCCTGCGCATCAAGGGCGTGCCGACCTCAAGCCGTACGGCCGCCTTGGCCCGCGATGTGGGGATTGAAGTGATCAGTCTCGATGAAGCCAAGTGGCTCGATCTGACCATCGATGGGGCAGATGAATTTGACGGCGATCTCAACCTGATCAAGGGCGGCGGCGGGGCGCTCTTGCAAGAAAAGATCGTGGCGACGGCGAGTGACCAGATGGTGGTGATTGCAGATGCGGCCAAAGAGGTCGAGCGGCTGGGGGCCTTCCCGTTACCCGTGGAGGTTATTCCTTTTGGGTGGCAGACCACGCAGGCGCTGATCGAGGAAACGCTGATCAGTATGGATGTGATGGGCCGTTCCTCCACCTTGCGGATGAATGGCGATGCGCCTTTTGTGACGGATGAAGGCAACCATATCATGGACCTGCACCTCAGCCGGATCGGAAACCCGCGACAGCTCGCCATGGTGCTCAATCAGATGCCGGGCGTGGTGGAAAACGGGCTTTTCATCGACATCTGCGATGTGGTGGTGATCGGCTATGGCGACGGGCGCGCGGAAGTGCGTGATATCAACGCGGGCACCGTCGCGACGGAGCAGCTGGATTTTGTCGAAAGCGAGAACCTGTTCGCGGATATCGCGGACTAAGCTGGTGGGTCAGGCCGTTCCGATCTCATAGCTGCAAAACTGCTGCATGTGCAGGGTCACCCCTTGGCGGCCTATGGTCAGAACCCCCAGTTCGGGGGCTTCTTTCGCGGGTTCAAAGCTGTCCCAATCCCAGGCGGGTTCCGGTGGTGGCGCCTGATAAAGCGCTGATCTGATTGTGCAAAACGGGATGCCACGGATGTGCCCGGCCAGTGGCCGATGCACATGACCCATCAGCAGGTAGGCCACGTTCGCATGGCCGGTGATGAGGTCAAGAAAGCGTTCCCCGTCCCGCATTCTGTCCGGGTCCAGCATCGGCAGGCCCAGCGGCATCGGCGGATGGTGCAGGAACAGCAAGTGCGGCGTGTCGGGTGATTGGGCCAGCTGAGCCTCCAGCCAGTTCAGACGCGCCTCGCAGAATTCACCTGCGTCTGATCCGGGCATCAACGTATCGAGGCACAGGAGGATCGCGCCGTCCACGGCGCACCCGTGCTGGACGAAACCGGGCATGTGGTTGTCGGGCAGGGGGAAGGTGCCCTGCAATAGCGCCCTGTCATCGTGGTTGCCGACCATGGGCAGCAGGGGGATGTTCAAAGCGGAGAGTTCCTTGCCGAGGGCCTGATAATCTTCGGGCGTGGCGAGATCGACCATGTCGCCGGAAACCACGCAAGCGGTGGCGTCCGTGTGATGGGTGTTGATGAACGCAATGGCCGCCTGCAGACGGGCGCGGGGGGCATGGCCCTGGACCAGGCCCTTGGCGACAAAGTGCAGATCGCTGATCCAAATGATCTTGGTCATGAGAACCTCGTGAGGAGAAACGGCTGGAAGCGGGCCTAGCTTGGTTCACTAGATCGGGCGAGCTGCGGTTTGTCGAGAGGCTCAAAAGGTAACGAATGGGTAAACGCAGACACGTCGTTCTAGACGTGTCTGCGTTTACGATCTGTTTATGCGGGGCTGTGGTGCGGGCAGCGCTGGCTCAGCTCGCCCCAAGCCACAGCAGGCCCGCAAGAACCAGCCAGACCAACCAGTGCGGCAGGCTCAGTAAGGTTGCACCGGGGCGCGCGAACCAGACCACCTGGCCCATCCAGAGCAGCCCTTGCAGCGCGAAATAGGCCGCAATGCCAAGCGTGATCTGCGGCTCTGCCGGCAAGACGTCCCACAGTGCAATGACAAAAAGCAGCCCGGTGAGAACCACCAAGTCCAGCGTCAGCATCTGGAAAGCGCACATGGTCTGCACCCAATTGGCCATCGGCTTGCCGCTGGCCCCTTTGGGCTCAAGCGTTGCAGTCTCTTTGGTGCCGATGGCCACGTGGCCCAGCGTCGCAAACGTCATGACAACAGCCACAATCAAGACGGGGATGTTCATCGCACTCTCCTGAGCTTTGTTGTGTGCGCACCCTGCCGTGCGGCGCGCGGTCTGCCCATGTGGCAAAGCGGAGCAGCCAGCGTGCGGATGACGAAATCGTGTGCCCCTTATGGTCATTGCCGGGCACCGGACCTATACGGGTGCGCGACAAGACCTCAATACAGGAGCATCCCATGGCCGACGATAGCTTTGACTTTGACCTATTTGTCATTGGCGGCGGGTCTGGCGGAGTGCGTGCGGCGCGTGTGGCAGCGGGTGAATACGGTGCAAAGGTCGCGCTGGCCGAGGACGACCGCTATGGCGGGACCTGCGTGATCCGGGGCTGCGTGCCCAAGAAGTTGATGGTTTTTGCCTCGGGCTATGGCGAGATGGCCTCGGAAGCGCAGGCTTATGGCTGGGAGATGACAGCAGGCGCGTTTGATTGGCCCGCCTTTCGCACCAAACTGAATGCGGAGCTTGACCGGTTGGAGGGTGTCTATCTCAATCTGCTGGGCGGGTCGGGGGTTGAGACCTTCGATCAGCGCGCAACGCTTAAGGATGCGCATACGGTTGAATTGGCCGATGGCACGACCAAAACCTCCAAGCACATACTGGTGGCAACGGGCGGGCGGCCTGTGCGGCCGGACATTCCAAACGCGCATCTTGGCATTGTCTCAGACGATATCTTCCACCTCGATAAGCTGCCCAAGAAAATGCTGATCATCGGTGGGGGGTATATCGCCTGTGAATTCGCCTGTGTGATGAACGGGTTGGGCGTTGAGGTCACGCAATACTATCGCGGAGCTCAAATCCTGCGAGGATTTGATGACGAGGCGCGCGGGTTGGTGGCCGAGAGCATGCGCGAGAATGGGATCAACCTGCATCTGGGCACGAACATCGTCGAAATGTCGCTGGCGGCGGATCATGTGGACCGGCCAACGCCCACGGCCTCTGACGCGACCATGGGCGTGCCGGTGCAGGAGGACACATCTGCCGCTGCACAGGATGGTGCGCGCGGGCCGGTTTGTGTCAAGTCCACCAATGGCTCTGAAGACGTGTTCGATCTTGTGCTTTTTGCCACAGGCCGCGACCCCAACAGCCGTGACATGGGGCTCGAAGAGGTGGGCATCGAAGTCGGTCGCCGCGGCGAGATTGTGGTGGATCAGTACAGCCAGACCGCCGTGCCATCTGTCTATGCGATTGGTGACGTGACCAACCGCGTGAACCTCACACCAGTGGCTATCCGCGAGGGCATGGCGTTTACCAAAACCGTATTCGGCGCACAGCCGGAGCCGGTCGATCATGACCTCATTGCAAGTGCCATCTTCACGCAACCGGAAATGGGCACCGTAGGGCTCAGCGAAGAGGACGCGCGCGATCAGGAAGAGGTTGAGGTCTATTGCACCTCCTTTAGGCCCATGCAGACGGCCTTTGCCGACAAACCCAACCGCGTGCTGATGAAACTGATCGTATCCAAGGCCACGCGGGTGGTTTTGGGGTGCCACATCGTCGCACCCGCAGCCGGGGAACTCATCCAGATGGCAGGCATTGCCATCAAGGCTGGGCTGACCAAGGAACAGTTCGATGCGACATGTGCGGTGCACCCGACCATGTCCGAAGAACTGGTGACCATGCGCACCCCGATGAGGACTGCTTGATTTTTGTGGCCGCGCGCCACATTTGAAGGACAACTGGCCGCCTGAGCGCGGTGGATGAAGGGAAGGACCATAATGGCTGGTAATTCGGGCGGCCCCTGGGGCGGTGGCGGAAACAAGGGCGGCGGAGGCGGCGACGACAAGCGTCCACGCGATCCGCGCGGTCAAAATGGCGGCGGGCAGCGTGGCCCGGGCCGCGACAACAATCCGCAGATCCCCGAGATTGATGAGTTGGTCAAAAAGGGCCAGGAACAACTGCGGGTTCTGATGGGCGGCGGTGGCCGCGATCAGCGCGGCGGTGGCTCAGGTTCCGGCGGCGGCGGTGGCCCCGCGATTTCGCGCGGTATGGTCGGCCTTGGCCTGATCGGTGCAGTTGTGCTGTGGGGCATGTCCAGCTTCTACCGCGTTGAAACGCAAGAACAATCGATTGAGCTGTTCCTTGGCGAATTTTCCGAGATCGGTACAGAAGGTCTGAACTTTGCCCCCTGGCCACTGGTCACCGCAGAGGTCTTTGACGTCACCACCAACCGCACCGAAGAGCTTGGCATTCGCGGCAGCGGCGGCGGCAACGAAGGCTTGATGCTGACCACGGATGAAAACATCGTGGACATCGATTTCCAGGTGGTCTGGAACATCAAGGACGCCAAGGATTTCAAATTCTCGCTGCGCGACCCGGATGCGTCGGTGCGCGCCATTGCCGAGGCGGCGATGCGCGAAGTCATTGCGCAATCCGAGCTTGCCCCGATCCTGAACCGGGACCGTGGTCTGGTTGAGGAACGTGTCAAGGAACTGATCCAGGCGACGCTCGACAACCGATCCTCCGGCATCAACGTGCTGCGTGTGAACGTGAACAAGGTCGACCCGCCCAGCCAGTCTGTGGTGGTGACGGATGCCCAAGGTCAGACCAGCACCGTCTCCGTTGTGGATGCTTTCCGCGACGTGCAGGCCGCTGAACAGGAACGCGACCGGGTGGAGCGTCAGGCGGATGCCTATGCCAACCGCCGCACGGCCGAAGCCCGCGGTGAAAGCGCGCGTTTGCTTGAAACGGCAGAAGGTTACCGTGCGCGCGTCGTAAACGACGCCATCGGTGAAGCCAGCCGGTTTGAGGCTGTGCTGGAGGAATACCTTGCCGCGCCTGAAGTGACCCGCAAGCGTCTTTATCTGGAGACAATGCAAAAGGTTCTGGGAGACGTGGACAAGATCATTCTTGAAAATGACACCGGCGGGGCTGGGGGGCAGGGCGTTGTGCCCTATCTGCCTTTGAATGAACTGCGTCGTGGAGGGTCGAACTGATGCGTCCAACCAACTTTTTGATCCCCATCGTCGTGATCCCGCTGGTCGGGGTCTTCACAGCGATCTTTGTGGTGGATGAGCGTGAAAAAGTGCTCGTCGTGCGTTTTGGTCAGATTGAACAGGTCGTGACGGAGCCCGGTCTGGGCTTCAAGCTGCCCTTCATTGACGAAGTCTTGCGGTTCGAAGACCGTATCCTATCGCTTGAAACCGAGTTGATCGAAGTCACCCCCGCCGATGACCGGCGTCTGGAAATCGATGCCTTCGTGCTCTACCGGATCGACAATATCGTCCAGTACCGTCAAGCGATTGGTACGGGCGGCGAATCCCGTGCGTCCTCTGAACTGAGCGGCATTCTGGAATCCCAGATCCGTGCGGTTCTTGGTTCGCAGGGTGTGACCTCCAACACCATTCTGTCGCCCGAACGGGCGGACCTGATGGACCAGATCCGTGAGCGCTCTGACGCCCGCGCGGGTGCGCTGGGCCTTGAGGTAGTGGATGTGCGCTTGCGTCAGACCAACCTGCCGGAGCAGAACTTTGACGCGACCCTGCAGCGGATGATCGCGGAACGGGAGCGTGAAGCAACTGACGAACGCGCCCGGGGTCGGGAGGCCGCGCAGCGGGTGACCGCTCTTGCCGATCGTACCTACGAGGAAATCCTGTCAGAGGCCAACCGTGATGCGCGCATCATCGAAGGTGAGGCGGACGCCGAGCGGAACCGTATCTTTGCTGAGGCCTATTCGAAGGATCCTGAGTTCTTTGAATTCTACCGCTCGCTCGCGGCTTACGAAGAAGCATTGCGGGGTCAGAACTCGACCATGGTTCTGTCGCCCAACAGCGAATTCTTCAACTACCTGCGCTCTGATCAAGGCACCTCCGTTGGCGGGTCGGAGTAGGTGAGATGCGAGCCTCACGAGACTTCGGTTTTGTGAACGGTTTCAAAGGGCTGGCGCTTGCGCTGGCCCTTTTTGCTTTGCCTGAAGATGTGCGGTCTGAGGTGATCTGCACAATCATCGCGGATGCGGAGACCGGCAGAACTGTACTGGAAGAAGGCGACTGCGATCTGCGCAAAACGCCTGCCTCCACTTTCAAGGTGCCTTTGGCGGTGATCGGTTTCGAAACAGGCCTGCTGGAAAGTGCAAATATGCCCGTGCTGACCTACCGGGCAGGGGACCCCGATTGGGGTGGGGAAGCCTGGCTGCGCGATACTTCGCCCCGCGACTGGATGGCGCATTCGGTGGTCTGGTATTCGCAACGTCTGACCCGGGCGCTGGGTGCGCAGGCGCTGACGGATTATGCGGTGCTCTTGAAGCTCGGGAATGCGGATTTTTCCGGGGATGTGGGCGAAGACAACGGGCTCGATCGGGCGTGGTTGTCTTCGTCCTTGCTGATCTCCCCCCGCGAACAGATCGTTTTCCTGTGTGGGCTGGTTCTGGGCAATCTGCCGTTGTCGGCGGAGGCAATGGAACAGGCGCGCGACATCATGACCAGCACGTCGGCCGCGGGCTGGCGTTTCCGGGGCAAGACCGGTGGCGCCTACCCGCGCGAGGCGGATGGGTCGTTCGACTATACCCAAGGTATCGGCTGGTACGTGGGCTGGGCAGAGCGCGGCCCCGTGACGCTTGTCTTTGCGCGTTTGACACAAGCCGATGAAAGGTTGGAGCGCTCACCAGGTTTGATCACCCGGGATCAACTTTTGGCCGAATGGCCGGAGGTGTCGGCCCGCGCAGGGTATTGAACCATCAAGCAAGGGAAAGATCGAGCAAACGCGCCGTTGAAAACCCCGTGAGGAGGCGCATCTTAGTTGTTGCGGTAGGCCGCGTGGCGCGGCACTCTACCAAGGATAGATTTGGGAATGCGCGCCCGGGGCGGCGCGTTTGAGGAGAACAAGATGCAGCCAAAGGCGCAAAGCAAGGCCGTAAAGATCCACGAGAGCAAGGCTTTCAAAGGGCTGATGATGACACTGTTGGCCATGGCACTGACCGCGTTGATGGCGCTGTCGGCGATGGCGAGGCCGGAAAGCCTGGCCCCGCTGGCCGATCAGATTAGCCCTTCTGTGGTCAATATCACCACTTCGACAGTTGTTGAGGGACGCACAGGGCCGCAGGGCATCGTGCCCGAGGGGTCGCCTTTTGAGGACTTTTTCCGCGAATTTCAGGACCGGAACCGTGGTGAGGGCAATCGCCCGCGTCGGTCCTCTGCGCTGGGGTCGGGTTTCTTGATCTCCGAAGACGGCTATGTCGTGACCAACAATCACGTGATTGAGGGCGCTGATGAGATCACGATCGAATTCTTCTCGGGCGAAGAGCTGAAGGCCAAGCTGATCGGCACCGATCCCAAGACCGACATTGCACTGCTGAAGGTCGAAGCCGAGGGGCCGCTGCCCTTTGTCCAGTTTGGCGACAGCAGTGCCGCGCGTGTGGGCGACTGGGTGGTCGCCATGGGCAACCCGTTGGGGCAGGGGTTCTCTGTCTCGGTAGGCATCGTTTCGGCCCGCAATCGCGCGCTGTCAGGCACCTATGACGACTACATCCAGACCGATGCGGCGATCAACCGGGGCAACTCCGGCGGGCCGCTTTTCAACATGGACGGCGAGGTGATTGGCGTGAACACCGCGATCCTGTCGCCCAATGGCGGGTCCATCGGGATCGGCTTTTCCATGGCCTCCAACGTAGTGACCCGCGTGGTCGATCAGTTGCAGGAATTTGGGGAAACTCGCCGTGGTTGGCTTGGCGTCCGCATTCAGGATGTGACCGATGATATTGCGGACGGCATTGAAGGGTTGGAAACGGCCTCTGGTGCGCTGATCACCGATGTGCCGGACGGTCCCGCAAAAGAAGCGGGGCTGGAGACCGGCGACGTGATCCTGCAATTCGATGGTGTTGACGTTGAAGACACCCGCGGTCTGGTGCGTCAAGTGGGCAACAGCCCGGTGGGTGCGACCGTGCGCGTGACCGTGCTGCGCGATGGCAAGAGCCAGACCATCAAGGTCACGCTCGGCCGCCGTGAGGATGCCGATGCCGAAGCCACAAGTGCGACCGAGGAAACGCCGGAACCAACCGAGCCGCAGACCACTAGCCTCTTGGGCCTAACTCTGACCCCCTTGACGCCAGAGCTGCGCGAGGAATTGGCGGCTGATGCGAACATGGCCGGATTGGCTGTGATGGAAGTGGACGAAGCCTCTGAGGCCTATGAGAAAGGTCTGCGCGCGGGCGACATTATCACCGAAGCAGGCCAGCAAAAGGTCACCAATATCGCAGACCTGGAGAAGCGAGTGGAGGCTGCCAAAGACGCGGGCCGGAAGTCGCTGTTGTTGCTGGTGCGGCGCGCGGGTGATCCCCGGTTCGTGGCGCTGTCACTGGGAGAATAGGTCCAGTTTCATTCCAATTGGCGAGGGCACCCCGGGCGGGTGCCCTTTCTTTTTGGTTGGGCTGATTTGCTCTCCTGATCACTTGCGGGAGGGGCCCGCGCACGCATTTCTTGGATGAGATCCTGCTGTGTAGACGCGTCTACATGGCGGTGTTTGAAATGGTTGAGGGCGCGCGAGCCAGCGGCCCCGCGCGGGCAGTCCCTGCAGGTGGTTGTGTCGTTTTCTGATGATGGGGGCCGTTTGATAAAAAGGCGGCGCCGCCGGTCGGATATCATCGAGATGGGAGGTGTCCCACCGATCTGAGCTCAGAACGACACGGTGCTTTGTGCCTCTGATCCTTCTGGTGCCGGAAAGGTGCTTTATTCCGGCTGTCATGACGGGACGAGTTTTAGGCTGCGCGTGTTAAGGAATGGAGAAGCCGGCGTGCGGTGGGTGTTGCGTGGCCCCGCCTTTGGCTGTCCCAGATCAGTTGCGCGGCACAGCGATCAGCCCGAGGCTGCGCGCGGTTTCGATTGCCATCACCGGGCTGTCTGGCCCACCGATAGAGATCTGATAGTTGCGCACCGCTGTCCGGGTCGACACGTCAAAAACGCCATTGGCATCTCCCGCATAGAGACCCCGTGCCACCAGCGCACGCTGCACAGATGCGATAAACTCTGGGGTCAGCACTTCGGGGCAGGGGGTCTCAAACCAATTGTCGACACGTGGGGTGACAATCTCTTGCCGCTTTTCGGTGCGGTACTTGGGTAAGGCTGCGATGGTGCCGTCCGCGTTGACCTCAGCCGGTTTGATCTGCACCTGTTCCTCGACCGTTTGCACGACAGCAGGCGTGACCGTGCGCCCCCAGCAGGACCCGATGGGTGCCCCTGGCGGGCCTACGCGGGTCGCAGTTGCCACGCCCGGTTCGGGCGCTTCTGCCGCACCGTTTGCCGCAGGCTCGCATGCTGCCAGAAGCAGCGGCAAAATCCACCATGTGGGGGCGCGCAAGCGCGCTTTGGAAATCGTTACCTGTATCATGGCCCAATGCCTTTGGGTCTGCTCTTCTTGGCGCGACCCTACCCGGTTTGGGCAGGTCTGCCTAGCAGGCTTGATACAAATGTGACCAATGCGCCAAGCGGGCCGCGCAAAAGGGGCTGGCATGGCCCCCTTTTCACCACTAGATAAGGCGGGACAAAATTTGCGCAGAAGGGGCTTACGCATGGCCAAGATCACTTATGTCGAACACGGCGGCACCGAACATGTTGTCGAAGTAGCCAATGGCCTGACGGTCATGGAAGGCGCGCGCGACAACAATATTCCGGGTATCGAAGCCGATTGTGGTGGTGCCTGCGCCTGCTCGACATGCCACGTCTATGTGGACCCGGCCTGGGTCGAGAAGCTGCCTGCCAAAGACGACATGGAAGAAGACATGCTGGATTTCGCCTATGAGCCAGATCCCGCGCGGTCGCGCCTGACCTGCCAGTTGAAGGTCACGGATGATCTGGACGGTCTGCGGGTGCAGATGCCCGAAAAGCAGATCTGATGCGCGTTCTGGCAGCAGCCTTTGCAATCGGGGTGCTGCCGATGGCCCTTTGGGCCTGCGAGGGGGTCACTGACGGTCAGGGCCTGCCCGGGCGGTCCATCGAGGCTTCCTTTAGCAATGCAAAGCCTGGCGGAGGCCAGCATGAAAGCTGGCTGGGCCGGGACCAACAACTGATCTTACACGCAGGCTTTGACGTTCTGACGGACGAATACAGCCATCGCGTTTTGGGGCCACTGCGCGATGCGAAACATTTGGCGATTCATCTACGACAGCCAGGAAGTGACCGCGTCACATGCCCAAAGGGTGTTGTTCTGGGCAAGGGCGAAGTGTTCGAAGACATTGCCCCACGCCTTGCGGACCTTGATGGGGACGGTCAGCCAGAGATCGTGGTCGTGCAGTCCAACGCCCAAAAGGGCGCGCGCCTCGTGGTCTATAACCGTTGGGGCAATGAGGTGGCCACGACCCCTAACATTGGCACGCGGTTCCGGTGGTTGGCGCCAGCGGGCATCGCTGATCTGGATGGGGATGGGCATATCGAGCTGGCCTTTGTGGATCGTCCGCATTTGGCCAAAAAGCTGCGTGTCTGGCGGTTCAAGGACGGTGCGCTCACCCAGGTGGGCGTGATGCCGGGCGTTACGAACCACCGGATTGGAGAAGCGGACATTGCGGGCGGCCTGCGCAGCTGTGGCGGGGCACCGGAGATGATCCTGGCAACAGCCGACTGGTCGCGATTGGTGGCCGTGCGGTTTGACGGTAGTGGCTTTGAGGCGCGCGACATCGGCCCGCACAGAGGGCGCAAGAGCTTCGAAAAGGCTCTCACATGTTGAAGTGGCTCGCGATGTTCGTGGGGCTTGCCGGTGCTGCGACGGCGCAAGAGCAGATCACCCCGGATGAGTTTCTGGATGGTGCCACGGGCAACACGTTGACATTTACGGCGTTCGATGGCGGGCATCTGGTGGGCGAGGAACAATTCCTGCGCCGCGATTTGTCGGTCTGGGCGCAGCCCGACGGGCGCTGCACCTATGGCACGATCGAGATCAGAGGCCCGCGCATCTGTTTTCTGTACGATGACTGTCCCCATTGACAAGCCCCCAGCTTTGCTGGGGGACCCCTGATGTTCTACATATGAGGAAGATTTCCTAGAGGGTTTCGACCGCTCGAAGCCCTGCAAGGGAAATCTTCCAATGTCATCAGAAACGACAAATCACCTTAACCACAGTACTTGGGAGTGCAAATATCACGTGGTTTTCACGCCCAAATACAGAAAGAAGGAACTTTACGGCTACCTGCGCCGAGAATTGCGTGAAGTATTCCACCGACTATCGCGCCAGAAGGAGTGCTCAATTGAAGAGGGGCACCTGATGCCAGACCACGTGCATATGTTGTTGAGCATCCCACCCAAGCACTCGGTCGCGCATGTGATCGGGTTCATGAAGGGAAAAAGCTCGATCTGGATCGCGCAGAACATCAAGAACCGCCGCCGCAATTTTGCGGGGCATAAATTCTGGGCACGTGGTTATTTCGTCTCGACGGTCGGCGCAGATGAGCGCACGGTGCGAGCTTATATCCAAACGCAAGAGCAACAGGACAAACGCCTCGACGACCTGTTTAACAGGTAATCTGTAACCCCAACCGCTTCGAGCGGTTCAAGCGAAGCGTTTCAAACCTCCACTTCAAGTGGAGGTTATTGGCTTTCCTGATCCTGAGAATTGCTGGCTGCCGTTCCGCTACAAAGGCGGGTTTGTCGTGATGGCGGGCAGTGGGGAGTTGCAGCGCGTGACCAAGATCACCACCCAGCCCATTTCCTGTGAAGGTGCACCGCTGTCCTGAACGGTGGGTGGGCGACACGCCCACCTTACGTAAGGGGGGCTTCCAGCCCACCAGAGCAACGTCGGATGGCGGAGGACACCTCCGCTTTACACGTCTGCTGGGGTGAACCGTCGTAAGGGGGGCGTGTCGCCCACCCTAGCTCAAGGCACGCCAACCGATGTCGCGGCGGCAGAACCCTCCGAGCCAGTCGATCCGGTCCACCATGGCGTAGGCGCGTTCCTGGGCCTCGGCGAGCGTTTCGCCGCGCGCGGTGACGTTCAAAACGCGGCCGCCCGTGGCGATGAACTGGCCCTCGCTACGCCCGGTGCCTGCGTGATAGACCATGTTTGCGCTGTCCTCAGGCAAGGCTTCCAGCCCCTTGATCACCGACCCCTTTTCATAGCTGCCGGGATAGCCATTCGCCGCCATGACAACGGTGATCGCATGATCATCAGCCCAGTTCACCCGGGCCTCGCCCAGCCGCCCTTCGGCAGCGGCTTGCATCAAATCGAACGCCTGTGCGCCCAGCCGCATCATCAACACCTGGCATTCAGGGTCACCAAAGCGCACGTTGTATTCCACAAGGCGTGGCTTGCCGTCCTTGATCATCAGGCCCGCATAGAGCACGCCTTGATAGGGTGTACCGCGCCGGGCCATTTCGGCTATAGTGGGTTTCACGATTTCATCCAGCGCCTTTTGAGCAATCGCATCCGTCAGGACAGGCGCAGGCGAATAGGCCCCCATGCCGCCAGTATTGGGGCCGGTGTCACCGTCGCCAACGCGCTTGTGGTCTTGCGCTGTCCCGATGGGCAGGACGTCCTCCCCATCAACCAGCACGAAAAACGACGCCTCTTCGCCTTCCATGAACTCCTCGATCACCACCTCCGCGCCTGCGTCGCCAAAGGTGCCATCGAACATCGTGTCGACGGCGGCCAGTGCCTCCTCATCCGTCATGGCGATGATCACGCCTTTGCCTGCGGCAAGGCCGTCTGCCTTGATCACAATCGGCGCGCCTTGGGCCCGCACGTAGGCGCGTGCGGCCTCTGCATCTGTGAAGTGTCCATATCCCGCAGTGGGTGCATCGCAAGCGTCGCAGATTTCCTTGGTGAAGGCTTTGGAGGCCTCTAGCGCGGCAGCTGCCGCCGAAGGGCCAAAAACGCTGAAACCTGCGTTGCGCAAATCATCGGCAACGCCTGCGGCCAGCGGGGCCTCTGGCCCCACAATTACAAAATCGATGGCGTTTTCTTCACAGAAGCCTACCACCACGCTGCCGTCCATGATGTCGAAATCCGCGCAATCGGCGATGGCCGCAATCCCTGCATTGCCCGGCGCCACGATCAGCTTGTCGCATTTGGGGTTCTGCTTTACGGCCCAGGCGAGGCTATGTTCGCGTCCGCCGGACCCGAGGATGAGGATGTTCATGGCGCGCTCCCTTGGCCTTGGTTGATGCGCGTTCTAGAGCGTTTTTGAACCAACCTGAAGTGACCCCATCGGAAATGTTCCGGGAATGCTGAGGGCAGGACAGGTATTTCCGATTCTACATGTTCGAAAACTGCTCTAGTGTGCGGCATCACTGGACACAAGGATGCCCCATGGACCTTCTGGACGATCCCACGCCTGGCTCCAACACGCCTGAATTCACCGTCTCCGAAATTGCGGGATCGGTGAAGAAGCTCGTTGAGTCTGAGCTGGGTTGGGTGCGCATCAAGGGCGAGGTGGGCCGCGTGGTGCAAGCGCGGTCGGGGCATCTCTATTTTGACCTCAAGGATGACCGGTCTGTCCTGTCCTGCATGACCTGGAAAGGGCAGATCCCGCAGTTGGGCTTGATCCCGGAGGAAGGCACGGAAGTCGTCGCCGAGGGCAAGATGACCGCCAGCGGCTTTCAGTCGAAGTTTGCCCTGAATGCCCAGCGGCTGGCCATCGCAGGTGAAGGCGCGCTGATGGCGCTGTTGGAGAAGCGCAAGAAGGCGTTGGCCGCCGAAGGGCTTTTTGACGAAAGCCGCAAGAAACCGCTCCCCTACCTGCCGGAGATCATTGGCGTGGTGACGTCGCTGCAAGGCGTGGTGATCCGCGACATCATGCACCGCCTCCGGGACCGCTTTCCGCGCAAGGTGCTGGTCTGGCCTGTGGCGGTGCAGGGACAGGCCTGCGCGCCGGAAGTGGCGCGGGCGATTGAAGGGTTTAATCGGCTAACGCCGGGGGGCGCGCTGCCGCGGCCCGATCTGATCATTGTGGCGCGGGGTGGGGGCTCTGTCGAAGATTTGTGGGGCTTCAACGAAGAGATTGTTGCGCGGGCGGCGGCGGGTTCTGACATTCCGCTGGTCTCTGCCGTGGGGCATGAGACGGATACCACGCTGATTGACTTTGTTTCCGACAAGCGCGCGCCGACGCCAACGGCAGCGGCGGAACTGGCCGTGCCGGTGCGCCGTGAATTGGCGGCCTGGCTGGAGGGGCAGGGCGCGCGGATGGTGCAGGCTTTGAACCAGGGTTTGAGCCGCCGCGATCAGCGGTTGAAAGATGTGGCCCGTGCCTTGCCACGGGCGGAGGCATTGCTCGATACCCCCCGTCAGCGTTTGGACCGTGCCGCAGAGAAACTGGGGCCAGCCCTGACCGCAGGCGTGCAGCGCCGCCGGGTGCGGCTGTCGGATGTGTCAGGGTCCTTGCGGCCTGCCACGCTGCGGCGTCGGCTGGAGGAGAATGCGCGCGGGCTGGCCCGCGAAGCCTCCCGATTGGGGCCAGCGTTGCAGCGGGCGGCGGCGCAAAAGCGGCAAGGTTTTGAGGGGGCGGCGCGACGGTTCCGGCCTGATGCATTGGCGAGCGAAGGGGCGCGCCAGAGGCGGCGCCTTACGGATTTGAGCGCGCGTCTGTCGGCAGCGGGCGCACGCCAGATCGACGGGTGGCAAGGTCAGATCGAGGCGCGTTCGCGGCTGCTGGCGACATTGGGATATGAGGCGACGCTGGAGCGGGGCTATGCCGTGGTGCGGGCTGAGGGGGAAGTGGTGATAACGGCCAAGGCCGCCAAGAAAGCGGGGGCACTGGAAATTCAGTTTGCCGATGGCCGGATGGATGTGGGAGGCAGCAAGCCTGCGCCGAAGAAGAAGGCGGCGAATGAGCCGCCGGAGCAGGGGAATCTGTTTTAGACAGGGAGGGTGGACCACAGGTCCACCTTACGGGGTCAGACGCCTACGTCCGGGCCTGCGCAGGTCTGTTCGCCTTCCACGCCTTGGGCCTCGTAAATCACCAGTGGGTCCGTTGCATCATCTGAGGTTGCTGTCAGGCCATCTGGGGTCGCTTCAACCCGCCAGCACTGGGTATCGGGGTTGCCTTCGTAGTCAAAGCAAATGAGCCCGTCCTGGGCCCACCATTCTCCGTCCAGGCATTCGCCGCCCAGCAGTGACCAGCGCACGCGGCGGTTGCGCAGGTAGGTCTCTGCCGCATAGACACGTCCGTCGCCAAGGTGGAAGAACATCGTGCCGAAGCCCACGTATTTCTGGAACTTCTCTTCGGTGTCCAGCGGCTCGGCCAGCGCGGTGCCGGCCGTCAGCATCAGAGCCAGCGCTGCAGCCTTCATACGCCGACCTTGGGACCTAGGCAGAGCATCTCCTTGCCGATGTCATTGGCCTCGTAAAGCGTGCTGGTTTCGGGGTTGTTTTCAAACCGTGCGATCAGGCCAGCGGGGCCTTCCTGAAAGGTCCAGCATTGCGGCTCGGGGTTGTCGTCATAGACAAAGCAGATGAGGTGCTTGTTTGCTGCATACCAGTAGCCTTCCTTGCACTGACCGTCGAGGAAGGACCACTGCACGCGGCGGTCTTCATGATAGATTTCAGCACCATAAGGCGCGCCGCTTTGGCCGTAGAACAGGGTCTTGCCTTTGCTGTAGGCGTCAAACTCTTCCGCTGTCATCAGGGATTGAGCCAACGCGGGCAAGGGGGCGAGCAATATCAGGATCAGGAACATCAAACGCATGGCGCAACTCTGCCAGATCGGCCTCCAAAGGACCAGCGCCTAGGCAGGGTTCTGCCAGCGTCTGATACGCCGGTCCATCACACGCCGCCAAAGCGGGGGCACAAGTGCCACGACGGCCATCACGGGCAGGGAATGGGGCAGCACCGGCATCGTGTCTGGCGTGACCTCCAGCGCGGGAAAGGCGTGGGTGGGACGCATGTGGTGGTCGGAATGGCGCGGAGCGTTGAGCATCATGGCTGACGAATACCACTTGGGCGCGTTCCAGCTGTGCTGCGGGCCGACGGGTTCGGGCTTGCCGTTGTCCATGGTCTGCCTGCGCAACCCGTAGTGTTGGACGTAGTCTGACAGCAGAAGCTGCATCTGCGCGTAAGCCGCGATGCCAACGTGCGCCAGAACGCCGGGCAGGGCGGCGATCCACCAGGCGAGGATCATGGTGCCCACCCCGCCCAGCACATAGCCGAGGTAGGGATGGCTATAGGCGGGCAACGCAGTTGAGGATTTGGCGCGGTGCTTTTGATCGGCGCGAAAGCCCGCGATGAATTCGCCCTTCAGCGCGCGCAGCGCGTAGGACCAGAAGCCCTCTCCGGCCCGGGCCGAGTTGGGGTCCGCGTCTGTGGCGGCATGCACATGATGGACCCGCAAATGGGCAGAAACGTGATGCCCGTGCAGCAGGCTGACATAGACGGCGGCCCCAATGCGGCGGGGCAGGCGGGCGGAGGCATGGATCAGCTCGTGCGCATTGGAATTGGAGATCTGGCCGAAAAACAACCCAAGGCCGGTGAAGATCAGCACTTTGTCGAGGACCGACAGATGCACGCCTGCCGCGATGGCCCAGATGCCCAGCCCCAGCAGCGGGAAATGCACGGCTGCCAGCGTCAGGCTCAGACCACGACCGCTTGCGTCATCCTCGGGCAGGACCTTGCTGATCTTGTCCATGAAGAACACAAAAACGGTGATCGAAAGGACGCAAATGAGCGGCCAGATCCCACCCCAAAGGCAGGCCACTGCAATGAGGGCGGCGGGAGTCAGGCTGGCGATGGCGTACCAGATCATCGGTGTCTCGCGCATGAGGTTTCAAGGTCGCAGGTTTCTTATACGCGAAATGTGGCAGGACAAAGGGCGCGGATTGGCGCATCTGGCCGCGCAAAGGGGGCTCACCATGTCGCTTTTTGATCGCGTGGGGGGAGGCTCATTTGCTATGTCTGCGCGCAAGTTAAGCGAAGGGGGCCGCGATGGCACTGGATCAGCAGGGCAAAGGCGTTTGGAAATCAGGCAAGGGCAAGGGGCGTCATGCGCCCAAGGGCCGCCAGCTTGAGGATCAGGCCTGGGCCGAGGTGCAGGCGCTGCTGGAAGGCCGCGCGCGGGACCGCGATTTGCTGATCGAACATTTGCATCTCATTCAGGACAAATACGGCTGCCTGTCTGCGGCGCATTTGCGCGCGCTGGCGGAAGAGATGCGCCTGTCCATGGCTGAGGTCTATGAGGTCGCGACGTTTTACGCGCATTTTGATGTGGTCAAGGAAGGTGAGACCCCGCCGCCTGCTTTGACGATCCGGGTCTGTGACAGCCTGTCGTGTGAACTTGCAGGCGCGCAGGCGTTGAAGGCTGCTTTGGAGGACGGGCTGGACCCGGCAGAAGTGCGCGTGCTGCGCGCGCCTTGCATGGGTCGGTGCGATACCGCGCCGGTGCTGGAGCTGGGCCACAACCACATCGACCACGCCACGGTGGAAAAGGTCGAGGCGGCGATTGCGGCGGATGATACCCACGCGCATGTGCCGGACTACGAAGCCTTTGATGCCTACGTGGCAGGCGGCGGCTATGCCGTGCTGAAAGACCTGCGCGCAACTGGCGATTGGGAGGCGGTGCAGGAAAAGGTTCTCGCCTCCGGTCTGCGGGGCCTGGGTGGCGCGGGCTTTCCATCCGGCAAGAAGTGGGGCTTTGTGCGCGCCAACGCTGGCACGCGCTACTTGGCTGTGAACGGGGACGAGGGCGAGCCGGGCACCTTCAAGGACCGCTGGTATCTGGAACGCACGCCGCATCTTTTCCTTGAGGGTATGCTGATCGCTGCCTGGGCGGTGGAGGCCGAGAAAGCCTTCATCTACATGCGCGACGAATACCCCGCCGTGTTGGAGATTTTGGACCGTGAGATCAAGGCGTTGGAAGATTCTGGCATCGTAGAGGCAGGCTACATCGACCTGCGGCGTGGCGCGGGTGCCTACATCTGCGGCGAAGAAAGCGCCATGATCGAAAGCATCGAGGGCAAGCGCGGGTTGCCGCGCCACCGTCCGCCGTTTGTGGCGCAGGTGGGCATCTTTGGCGCGCCGACGTTGGTGCACAACGTAGAGACGTTGCTGTGGGTGGCGCGGGTCTGCCGCGAAGGGCCTGAGGTGCTGTCGGGCACGGAAAAGAACGGCCGCAAGGGCCTGCGCAGCTTTTCCGTCTCTGGCCGTGTGGCCAAGCCGGGGATGTACCTGCTGCCGGCCGGTTCGACCATGAATGACATCATTGAGGCTTGCGGTGGCATGGCAGAGGGCCATGTGTTCAAAGGCTACCAGCCGGGTGGACCTTCAGCGGGGCTGTTGCCTGCGTCCATGGCCGACATCCCGATGGATTTCGACGTATTGCAGGAACATGGGACGTTCATCGGCTCGGCAGCGATTGTGGTGCTTTCGGATCAGGACTCGGCGAAGGGAGCGGCGCTGAATATGCTCCGGTTCTTTGAGGACGAAAGCTGCGGTCAATGCACGCCCTGCCGGGTGGGCTGCGAGAAAGCGGTGAAGCTGATGCAGGCTGACAAGTGGGATCAGGGCCTGCTGGAAGAGCTGTCCACAGCCATGATCGACGCTTCGATCTGCGGGCTTGGCCAGGCGGCACCGAATCCGATCCGTCTGACCATGAAGCACTTCCCCGACGAAGTATGATCTGGGCGCTCTGCGGGGCGGCGGCAACTGTCTATTGGGTTCTGTCTTGGGCTGACGACCATTCGTGGTTCCGCAGTGCTGTCAAAGGCTTGGCGGTAGTACCTCTGGCGATTTGGGTATGGCCTGCTTCTCCCATCGCGGCGCTCGCTCTGGCCTTGTGCAGCCTTGGTGACGTGGTCCTGTCGCGTCCCGGTGAGCGCGCTTTTCTTGGCGGCTTGATCGCATTTGCCTTGGGGCATCTGGTCTGGATCGCCGCCTTCCACGTCGAAATCGGGCAGACCCCCGCCTTGCTGGGAGAAGTCAGCCGGGGCATCGCGTTGTTGGCGGTGACCGTGTTGGCGGTCTTCATGCTGAAGACGCTTTTGCCCCGCGCTGGGGCCTTGAAGGTGCCGGTGGCCGTCTACATCGCAATCATCATCGCCATGGGGGTTGCCGCGCTCTCCACGCCCTCCACTGCGTTGATCGCAGGTGCCGCGCTTTTCATGGCCTCCGATACGCTGCTAGGCATGCAAACCTTCGCTCTCACCAAGGGCTCAACAGGCGAACGCTGCGCCAACACGCTGATCTGGCCGCTCTATTGGGGTGCGATTGTATTGATGACCCTCGGCATTCTGTCCTAGTGGCCCGCCTTCACTTGTTGGCATAAACCGCACAGATACAGCCCGCGCGGCGCAAATCGCGGCATAGACGATCCGCCGCCTTGCGGGTGTTCCGACCAATGCGCGCCATGACATACCCTTTCTGCCCACTGGCGCGGTGTTTTACGTTGATAAAGTCGGGTTTGTCCCTGCCGATGGCACTGCGACAAGCAGCGCTCTTGCGGGTGTAGGCGGCGCGGGCTTCTTTCCGGGATTTGCCAAACGCCAGTTGCACGCCCCAGGGTTTGACCGAAGGCTCTGGCCGTGCGAGCGGGGTCAGGCGGCGTTTTTGGGCCATCTCATAGCAGGCGTGCAGAAAGGGTTTGTCCTTGCTGAGCCGCATGTCGTGGTCTTTGGGCGGGTTGTCGCGCCAATCCTCGGCAGTGAGCCCGGTGATGATCGGCACGTAATTCACCGTCTCCCGCGCCAACCCGCCGCCTTCCAGAAACCCCTCGGCCCTGCGTTCACCGCCGTTATATCCGATCGCTGCCATGCCTTCGTTGCCATAGCGCTGGACCATTTCGGCCAGATATTGCGCCGAATGCTCCAACGCATCAGCCGGATTGTAGGGGTCTTTCAGGCCCCGCAGCTTGGCAGTCGACGGGATGAACTGTGCGATCCCGCGTGCGTTGGCGTGGGACAAGGCATTGGGATCAAAGCGGCTTTCCTGCCAGATGAGCCGCGCAAAGAAGTCTCGGTTCAGCCCATGGCGGCGGGTGAAGACGTCAATCGCATTGCAGGTGTCATAAACAAAATGCTGCATACGGATGCAATGCACATGCCCCCATTTGCCGGTCGAACAGGCCTCGCGCGGGGGTTCGGCCCACACCGGCCGCGCCATCAGACAAAGAAACAGGATCACCACGTACCGCATGGGGCTTTGGTGGTCTGTGGCGGTCCTCAAGTCAATGCTGCTCTTCCATCCCGGGGGGGCAGGCTATAGATCGGTGGAAAGCATTTCGGAGTGTCCCCCTTGGCCTTTTTCAAGAAGCTCAAAGAGCGCCTGTTCAAATCCTCCTCCAAGATCGACGAAGGGTTGGAAGCCATTGTCAGCGATGGCGGGGAAGAGGAGGTTGTAGAGGCCGCTGTCGACACGGCGGCTGAAGAGGCTGAGGCGGCGCGCAAGGCAGAGGAAGCGCGTCTGGCCGAAGAGGCGCGGCTGGCTGCAGAAGCGGAGGCTGCGCGCAAGGCTGAGGAAGAGCGCCGCGCGGCTGAGGAAGCCGCAGAGGCGCAACGCCGCGCGGAGGCGGAAGCCGCTGCCGAAGCAGCCCGCCAAGCCGAAGCACAACGCCGTTTAGAAGCCGAGGCTGCTGAGCAGGCCGCGCGCGAAGCTGATGCCAAACGCGCCGCAGATGCGGAAGCCGCACGTCTGGCTGCTGAACAGGCAGAAGCCGAGGCCGCCGAAACGCAGCATTTGGCGGAGGAAGCCGCAGCACAAGACGCCGCAGACGCCGCCGCACGAGAGGCTGCCGAACAGGCGGCCCGTGACGCCGCCGAGGCTGCCGCCCGCGAAGAGGCGGCAAGGGCTGCACGTGAAGCGCAGGAAAGAGCCGCCGCAGAGGCCGCGGCCAAGGAGGCTGAAGAACGCCCCGCACGCGAAGCCGCAGAAGCTGAGGCCCGCCAGGCCGCTGAGGAAGCCGCACGAGAAGCCGCCGAACGGGAGGCGCAAGAGGCGGCGGAGCGTGCGGCCAGAGAAGCTGAAGCGCGTGAGGCAGCGGAGCGTGCAGCCAAGGAAGCCGAAGCGCGTGAGGCTGAGGAGCAGGCGGCAAAAGAAGCCGCTGAACGCGCCGCTCAAGAGACAGCGGAGCAAGAGGCCGCAACTGCTGCCGAAGCGCCTGTAGTGCCCGCCCCACTGCGCACCACACTCACACCTGTTGCCCCTGATCTGGTGGAGGAACCGTCAGAAGAACCCGCCGCCAAACCGGGCCTCATTGGCCGTCTGTTGGGCCGAGCGGCCCCCAAGACGGTGGTGCGACGGGCGCTTGATGACGACATGCTCGAACAGCTCGAAGAGTTGCTGATCACGGCTGACATGGGCGTTGATACCGCCCTGCGGGTCACGGCGAACATGGCCGAGGGGCGCTTTGGCAAGAAGCTGTCTGTGGCTGAAATCAAGGATCTGATGGCCTCTGAAGTGGCGCGCATCATGGAACCTGTGGCGCGGCCTTTGCCGCTTTATCCCAAGACGCCGCAGGTGGTGTTGGTCGTAGGTGTGAACGGCTCGGGCAAGACCACCACCATCGGCAAGCTTGCCAGCCAGTTCCGCGCAGCGGGCAAGAAGGTGGTGATTGCGGCGGGCGATACCTTTCGCGCGGCGGCTGTGGAGCAACTGCAGGTCTGGGGCGAACGCGCCGGCGTGCCGGTGCTGACCGCGCCGCAAGGCACGGACCCCGCGAGCCTGGCTTTTGACGCGATGGAACAGGCGCAGCGTGATGGCGCGGACCTGTTGATGATCGACACCGCCGGGCGTTTGCAGAACCGCAGCGACCTGATGGAGGAACTGGCCAAGATCGTGCGCGTCATCCGCAAAAAGGACGAAAGCGCGCCGCATAACACTCTGCTGGTGCTGGATGCGACGACGGGCCAGAACGCGGTCAGCCAGGTGAAGGTGTTTCAGGACATCTCTGATGTGTCCGGGCTGGTGATGACCAAACTGGACGGCACGGCCAAAGGCGGCGTGCTGGTGGCGCTGGCTGACAAGTTCGGCCTGCCCATCCATGCGATTGGCGTGGGCGAGCAGATTGACGATCTTTCGCCCTTTGACCCGAAGGAGTTTGCGGATGCGCTTGTGGGCCTTGATCGGTGATCCGACGGGCGCTTCTGTCGGGTCTTGCCGCCCTCGGGCTTTCACCCGCCTTGGCAGACACGCTGGATGATGCCGCCTGTGGAATGATCACCGAATATGTGATGGATCTGGCCTATGATATGGGCGCACCGATGGCCCTGGCACCTGAGGGGCGCATCTGGGGCACGGGGGAGGCCTGCAAGCTGTCGTATCTGCTGATCGAACCGGGTGGTCCTGCGGGGGCGATGGTCGAACATGTCTCATTTGGCGGGGCCGGGTTGCAGGACTGGGTTGCGGGCAAAGGCTGGCCGTCCGAGGTGACGTTCAGCTTTGACCGGGCCTATATCTGGAACAACATTCCTGAGCTGCCGGTGTTTGAGTGGGCCAGCCGCCTTGTGGCCAAGCGCCAACAGATTGGCGGATACGCAGCGCTTGGCTGGGACCAAAACGCCGGACGCTTGACCCTTGAAGCCCTGGAAGTCGGTGCGCGCGGCAATTGGGTGCGACTTGCCGGAGAGGTCAGCGGCGTTGCGGAAGGATCGGTGCAAGCCAGCTTGCCCAATCTGCGCCTCCATGCCCTTGACGCGCAGTTTGAATTTGACGGGATGTTTGAAGGCCTTGTCCTGATGCCCTTTGGCGTGGGGATGATGGAGGGGGCTGCTGATCCCGCTGCCCGGTTTGGCGAATTGGTCGCATTGGCGCAGACCTACGTTGCGGCCTTGCCCGCGCCGCAGGTGGACCAATCCTCCGCCCTTCAACTGAGTGCATTTCTGGATGCGCTGCCCAGCCCGACGGGACGTTTGGCGCTTGTGCTGAAAGGCGGGGAGGGCGTGAAAGCCATAAATGCAGTGCCTCTGGTCGCGGGGATCGGCGCGCCGACGCCCGAGGCCGTGGGGCAGATCATCGGCGGCCTGTTGGGGGACACCCGGGTCACCGTTCAATGGCAGGCCGCAGCGCAGCCATGAGCGCTGCTACCGACCACCCCGTCTATGCCAATGGCCCGGCCCGGGGGGAGGTGACGCTGTCAACCGGAACCGCCCCAACGCCCTATCATGTCTATGATGGCCATGGGCTGCTGATCGTCGGCACCTGCAATGCAGGCGCTTTGGAGGGTACCTTTGCCGAGCAGGACGTGCACCCGGTATTGACCCGGGTTGGCAGGGGTATCCTATTGTTATTTGTGTGCGATTTTGCCGAAGCCAGCCACGGGCCACATACGGAGCTTCACCTCACCGCACTGGCAGCGCCGATGCCGGGTCAGGTTTTACCCGATGATCCGGCGGCGGCCATCGCCTGTCTGCCGTTGCAGACTGACTGGGGTGTGTTGAGCCTGAATCTGTGGAACAATACGCCGGAGGTGGTGGCTTACAATACAGAGTATCTCGGTTTGCAGGCGATGCAGATGGCCGGATCTGTGACGGTAGGGGAAAAGGCTGTTGCGTTCGATTTCACCGATCCCAGCGGCGCGGCTTTGGTGGCAGGGAAGGTCCGGCGCAATGCGCGCTCAGACGTGGGGCTCATGTGGCGCGTGATGCGGCACCTGGGGCTGCGGGGGGTGATGAAGGTTGGCGGAAAGAAGCCCGCGCTGGTGCATGTGATCAACCGTAAATGTGAGGTGATCCCGCGAAACGGGCGTGCACAAACGTGGACGGCGGCGGACCAGTTGGTGGTGACGGGATTTGACGTAACGAAGGACCAGTTGGTTACCGACCAAGGGCCGCTTGCCGCGTATGGCTTTGCACCGCAGCTTTTCGAACATGTCAGCCCGTTTCGCTTCGTTTACCTCCACCCCGACGATGCCTGACCCGTGACCGAGTGGATCCTGTCCATCGAAGGTACGGAGCAGGGCAAGAGCCTCGCCCTCTGGCTCGCCCTGATCGCGGCCTTTCTTCACGCCGCCTTTGGCGCGTTGCAAAAGGGGCGGCATGATCCGTGGCTCACGCGCGGGGCGGTGGACATCTGCTATTGCGTGATGGCGGCCCCCTTTGCGCTTTTCGTGGTGCCCTGGCCCGAGCCGCATATGTGGGTGATTTTTGCCACCGCCTGGGCCATCCACGTGGTCTACAAAAGCCTGCAGGCCTGGGCCTATACCAAGGGGGCCTATACGGTGGTCTACCCCGTGGTGCGCGGCACCGGGCCGCTTTTTGCAGTCATCGGGGCTTACCTGATTTTCAATGAACGCTTCACTGGCGTTCAGTGGTTGGGCGTGGCCGTGCTGCTGAGCGGTATCTTCGGGCTGGCCGCGTATAATTTGCGCAAGCTGGAGACGCGGCGCGATACCTTGCCAGCCGCCCTTGGCATTGCGGTCATGACCGGGCTCTTTGTGGCGCTCTATACGACCTATGACGCTTACTGCATTCGCGCGACGGAGAATCCCTTCACCTTTCTGGCGTGGTTTTTCATGATCGATGGCCTGACACTGCCGCTGGTGGCCGCGATCCGATATCGCCGCATGGCCGATCCGCCAGCCATAGGCCCCCTGATGTCGCGCGGGTTCATCGGCGCGATCATCGCCTTCTTCAGTTTTGGTGCGATCATGATGGCCACGCGGCTTGATAAGGTGGGCGAGGCCGCGGTGCTGCGCGAAACCTCAACCGTGTTTGCTGCCGTGATCGGCGTTGTCTTCCTGCGCGAAACGGTGGGACCCCGCCGGGTGGCATTGATGGCATTGATTGCAGCGGGCGCTGTGATAGTTGAGATGGGCGGATAAGACCGGAGAGCCACGTGGCCGAAAAATCAGAGATCAACCCTTTCATCAAACCGGCCCTCGAATACGGGCCGATCCTGCTGTTCTTTGTGGCCTATCTGCGGCTGAAGGACCGGGTGTTCACCATTGGGGGCACCGAATACGAAGGGTTCATCGTGGTCACGGCGGCCTTTGTCCCGCTCTTTGTGGCCTGTACGGCAGCGCTTTGGTGGCTGACGGGCAAGATCAGCCGCATGCAGGTGGTCACGGTGGTGCTGGTGGTGGTCTTTGGCGGCATGTCGGTCTGGCTGAATGACGACCGGTTCTTCAAGATGAAGCCTACGTTCATTTACCTGCTCTTTGGCGGAATCCTGGCCTTTGGTCTGTTGCGCGGGCAATCCTATCTGAAGTTCGTGATGGAAGAGATGATGCCGTTGCAAGAGGAAGGCTGGATGATCTTCACCCGCCGTCTGATGCTGTTTTTCTTTGTGCTAGCAATTGTGAATGAGGCCGTCTGGCGGTCGTTTTCTACTGAAACCTGGGTCTATTTCAAAACATTCGGCCTCACGCTGGCACTCTTTGCCTTCATCATGTCGCAGGTCCGGCTGTTTCAGACCTTTGGGCTGGACAACGACGAAAGCTGAGGTGCGCCAAGGGCAAGCTCGGGCCGCCAGTCGACCTCGTAAGGGGCGACGGAGCGGGACACTTTTTGCGCCAGATCAATAGACAGAACGGATTCCAATGCCAGCTTAAAACGGGCCGAACGGGCCGAAGCGTTGCGCAGATCAAGCGTGGACCACTCCAGATATTCGCTGCCCGCTTTCAGCCGTGTGGTGGCAGAGGCCCGCCCGGCCGTCAGATAGGCAACTTCGCCCACAAAAACGCCAGAGGGCACCCGGAAACGATCCCCTTTCTTGGTGACGGTCGTCTCCCCATCAATCACGTAATAGAGCCGGGTGAGCGGCGCGTTTTCGTTGGTCAGCGGTAGGTCTTCTTCGGCCACGCTGCGCTGCGCGTACCGCATCAGGGTACGGAAATCGCCCGGAGGCAGGCCGGGGAAGTGGCCATAGATGTCCTTGTGTGCATGCGGCAGGGCCAGATGGGACTGACGCGCCAGGAGGTTCGCCAGACCAATAAGGTTCGCGCCACCGATCAGCAGGCTGATATAGATCGCTTCCCACAGCGGGCTGGCGGCGACAGTGGCGTAGTAGACGATGTAGAGACCGGTGCCCGCCAGCACGAGCAGACGCAGCGTGACCTGATTGATGATCAGAAGGCCTAGCACGTAAAAAGCCCCCGCCGCGTAGACCAAAAATTCGGGGGAAAAGACAAAATCGAACATGAACGTACTCAAAATCAGAAAAATAATGCCCAAACTGTGTGGGCATTCTGACGTTGAGTAAAGCGTTTTCAGGGCGGGGTCCAGGGGAATCGCTTTTGAAATATTGACTATGCATCACGTCTGATTGGATTCATACGGATTGCGTCATTAGCAAAGGATGCGACCGCGATGGAAGATTTTTCTCATATTTTTGAGGGCGTTGAAGACCCTCGTACGAGCAACGCTACACGGCATGATCTTCATGAGATGCTTATGATCGGCCTGTTGTCGACCATGTGTGGCGGCGAGGGTTGCTGCGACATGGCGCTATTTGGCACGACGAAAGAGCCGTTTTTGCGCACATTCATGACACTGAAGCACGGAATACCGAGCCACGATGCGTTCTCTGACCTGTTCAACGCCCTCGATCCTGGCACGTTTCAGTCAGTGATGCTTCGCCTGACAGAGGGGTTCGCTGACCAGTTGGGCGAGGTGATTGCGGTTGATGGCAAGTCGTTGCGGCGCTCCTTCGACAGGGCGAAGAAGCAGTCGGCGTTACACCTCGTGCAGGCTTTTGCGGCTGAGGCCAGGCTCGTACTCGGGCAGGTCGCTGTTGACGAAAAATCCAACGAGATTACGGCGCTGCCCGCGCTGTTGAACATGCTGTCGTTGAAGGGGCGGATTGTGACGGCGGACGCTATGCACACGCAGCGCACTACAGCCGAGACGGTAACGCAGGCTGGCGGTGATTATGTTCTGGCGCTGAAACGCAATCAGGAGACGCTGCACGAGGATGTGGCACTCTGGCTGGATGATCCTGGAAATGTCGAAAACTGTGAAACTTATCAGAATGTTGACGCAGGACACGGTCGACTGGAGACGCGCAAGGCGTTGATCTCGCATGACGTTGCCTGGCTCGACGAGCGGCATCACTGGCCCGGGCTCAGGGCCATCGGAAAGGTCGTCGCCACCCGCGAAGTCGGCGATAAAACCTCATGCCAAACTCGCTACTTCCTCATCAGCGCGCCGCTCTCTCCCGAGCGTTTCCTGTCCATCACCCGCGCCCATTGGAGTATCGAGAACAGCCTTCACTGGGTGCTCGACGTCTCCATGAACGAGGACGCCGCGCGCAACAGAAAAGACAACGGACCCGAAAATCTCTCTATCCTACGGCGCATCGCTCTCAACCTCGCCCGCTCCGAACCGTCAAAAGGATCAATGCGAGGAAAGCTGAAACGCGCCGGATGGCAGGATACATTCATGCTCGAACTCATCAGAACCGCGACCAAATCTCAAAAGCGATAGCCCTGTCCCGCCCCGAATCCCATGGCATTCTCGGCACTTTCCTGCTTAGTTGCTCCGAATTGAAAAACCTCTGAGCAGACGAGTCGATGATCCGTATTTTTCTGGCTGTTTTCGCCACCTTGATGACCCTCAACTTTGGCGCGAAAGTCCATGCGCAATCCCCCGACGATGTTGTCTGGGTCCAGATCGAAGCGCAGCCGTCGCTGGCACAGGCCACCAACCGCGCGCGGGTCTATGCGGGACAGTTGGAAGACGTGAACGGCTTTTCCTTGGGTGGTGGCTGGTACGGGATCGCTGTGGGGCCATACCGCCGCGCGGATGCGGAACTTGTGCTGCGCCAATACGTGCGCGACCGGATTGTACCACGTGACAGCTTCATCCAGCTTTCCAGCAGCTTTCGCCAGCAGTTCTGGCCCGTGGGGGCCAATGTGCTGAACCGGGGCGTGGTAGAAGCCCCTTCCGGAGTGGAGACGGCTCAAACCGAAACACAGGCTCCGGAGACCGACGCGCCAGAAACGGCAGAGGTAGCAACACTGGAGCCGGCGGATGAGACCCTGCAGGAAGCGCGGCGGTCTGAGCGTGCGCTCTCTGCCCAGGAACGCAAGGATCTGCAAATCGCCCTGAAGTGGGCAGGTTACTATACCGCCGCCATCGACGGCTCGTTCGGGCGCGGCACCCGCAACTCCATGGCCGCCTGGCAGGAGGCCAACGGGTTTGAACGCACAGGCATCCTTACCACGGTGCAACGTGCCGCCCTGATCAAGCAGTACAACGCCGTGCTGGAAGGCCTGGGCCTTGAGATCGTGACAGACGCCAAAGCCGGGATCAGCCTGCTGATGCCCACCGCAGAGGTCGCTTTCGAGAAATACGAGGCCCCCTTCGCCCAGTACAACAGCACGGGCGATATCGGCGCGCGGGTGCTCCTGATCTCTCAGGCAGGCGATCAGGACACGCTTTATGGCCTCTATGACATCATGCAAACGCTTGAGATCGTGCCGCTGGACGGCCCACGCGAGCGCAAGAGCAACTCCTTCACGCTCAAGGGCGAAAACAGCCGGATCGTCAGCGAAACCACGGCGTCGCTGGAGAACGGCCAGATCAAGGGTTTCACCCTCATCTGGCCCGCCGGGGACGAGGAACGCCGCACCCGCGTAATCGACGAGATGCGCAAGAATTTTGCGCGTCTCGACGGCGTGCTTGACCCCGCCGAAGGCAGTGATGAAGACCAGGCAATTGATCTCGTGGCGGGGCTGCAAATCCGGCAGCCAAAAGTGTCTCGTTCTGGCTTTTTTATCAATGGCGGCGGCGCTGTGGTGACCACGTCAGAAGCCGTTGGGTCTTGTGGCCGCCTGACGATTGACGGGGATACGGATGCAGAACTTTTGGCGAGCAATGCCGATCTGGGCATCGCGATCCTGAAGCCGCAGTCCGCCCTCTCACCCCGCGCCGTGGCTCAGTTCACGGTGGATACGCCACGCCTTCAATCCGAGGTCTCAGTGGCCGGGTTTTCCTACGAAGGGGTGCTGAGTGCGGCCACGCTGACCTTTGGCAAGCTGAGCGACCTCAAGGGCCTGCGCGGTGAGGCAGAATTGAACCGTCTGGCTCTCGCGGCCCAACCCGGTGACGCAGGTGGCCCGGTCTTTGACGCCAGTGGGAACGTGATGGGGATGTTGATGCCGCGCGTTTCAGGCGGCCAGCAGCTGCCGCAAGACGTCAGCTTTGCACTGGAAGCAGCAGCGATTGCGCAGGTGGCCTCGGACGCGGGCCTTAGCCTGACAGCTGCGGACAGCACGGGCACCATTGCACCCCGTGATCTGACCCGCGCCGCGCAAGGGATGACAGTGCTCGTCAGCTGCTGGGAGTAACGAAATTCTGCGAGAATTTCGCCCCGGAAACGTCGACGTTTCCGTTCCGTTTTCCTCGCAGGAAAACGTCTACCCCAGAACATCCGGCGTGAGATACACCAACGTGGGGCCCGTCGCCTCAAAAGCCGCGCGCACCACCGTCTGCATCTCATCAAGCGTCTGTGGTGATGCTGAGGCGGCCCCAAACGCCTCTGCCAACTTGCAGAAATCCGGGTTGCGCGCGATCACCGCATTGGGCGCGATCTGAGCCGAGACCATGGAGGCCTCAATCGCCCCCAGCTTGCCATTGTCCCACAAGATGATCGGCAGCGGCAGGCCCAGCTCCACCGCAACCCCCAGCTCCTGCATCGTATAGTGAAACCCATAGTCCCCCGCGATGGCAATTGTGGGCAGCTCCGGACGTCCGATCTGCCCGCCGACCGCCGCAGGCAAGGCATAGCCCAGCGTGCCAAAGCCGTAAGGATGGTGCCAATGACCTGGGCGGTCCATGTCCCAGACCTCCTTGGCCGCATAGGCAAACTGGGTCATGTCGGAATAGATCATCGTGCCGTCCGGCAGGCAGGCCTTGAGCGCTTCGGCAATCCGCGGAATTGGCGCGTATTCGGCATCGACTTCCGCGCGCCATTTGGCTTTCGCGGCCTCAACTTCTTCTGCTCGCCATTCAGACGTGCCACCCTCGCCCTGCTGTGACAGCAGATCAGTCAAGAACAGGCCGGCATCCATCAGGATCTTCTGTGTACTCTGCTGGGGATCACTCAGCACTTCCGGATCAATATCGACCCGGAACAAAGGACAGGTGTGACCGAGTTCCGTGCGCCAAAGGTCAACTTCCTCTAGCCCCGTCCCCACCGCGACAACCACATCGGCGGAGCCGATCACCTCAGCGCTGCTGCTGCGTGCCAGGAAGGACCCAAAGTTCAACGCATAGTCCGGCGCCACAATCCCACGCCCCGCATAGCTGCAGAAGGCCGCCGCCGCGTATTTCTCCAACACCGCCGTCGCCACTTCGGCGCTGACCATGACAGCCGCACCCCCGCCAAAAATGAAAAGCGGTCTCTTGGCCTGGACTAAAGCAGCCGCAACAACGGATGCGCCCCGTGCCATATCAAGGCTCTCCAGAACGGGCGGCCCGTTCACCGGCCATCTGGCATCTGCCGTGTCTTCCAAGAGGGCAATGGGGACCTGTATGTGCTTTGGACGGGCGCGCATGGTCTCGAACTCGATCAGCGCCCGATCAATCAACCCATAGGCCGCCTCCGCCGTGCGCGCCTCTTCGGACCAGTCACAGACCGTCTCTGCCGCGCCGCGTTGATCCTTCATCTGATGCAACTGCCCGCGCCGCGCCGCCGTCTCATCCAGACAGGACGAGATCACCAGCATTGGCACAGAATCCGAATAGGCTTGCCCCATCGGCGTCATGATGTTGCACACCCCCGGCCCGGTGATCACATAACAGACGCCCGGCTGACCCGTGGCCCGCGCATAGCCGTCAGCCATGAACCCCGCGCCCTGCTCATGCCGCGCCAGCACATGGGAAATCCCCGCCTCCTCGATCCCGCGGTACATTTCCTGATTGTGCACGCCCGGAATGCCAAAGATCACATCGACCCCGCGATCCTTCAGCATGTGGGAAATCTGTGCACCTAGGGGTCGGGTTGCCATGATCAGGCCCTCCAGAATGAAACTGTAAGAATGACATAGATCGCCATCAGCTCCAGCCTGCCGATCAGCATGGCGATGGACAAGATCCACTTTGCGGTGTCGTTGAGGGTGGAATAGTTCCCCGCCGGGCCGATGATATCCCCCAACCCCGGGCCGATGTTCGCGAGCGCTGCGGCAGCGCCCGACACGGACGTTACAAAATCGAGCCCCGTCAAAGACAAGGCCACCGCCACCAGCCCCATGGTCACCACAAAGAACATGAAGAACGACATCACCGACGACAACACATCCGGTCCCACGGGCCGCCCGTCATAGCGGGGCGTGAAGATGCCGTGCGGCGAGCGGATGAGCCGCAGCTGAGATCTGATCGAGGCAAAGAGCAACTGATACCGGAACACCTTGATCGAGCACGACGTCGAGCCCGCGCAGCCCCCAATCAGCCCGATGAAAAAGAACAGGGCGACCAGAAACGGGCCCCATTGCATGTAGTCTGCAGAAGCATAGCCCGTGCCTGAGATGATTGAGGTGATGTTAAAGAGCGCTTCGCGGAACGCCACCTCGGCATCGCGCGGGAAAGCCTGATGCAGGGCAAAGGCGGCCACGCCCGCCAGCCCCAACAGCATGATCATGAAGGCCCGCACCTGCGGGTCGCGGTGAAGGGCGGTCATGTTGCCGTTGATCATCTGCACGTAGCGCACAAACGGCAGGGCGGCGAGGATGATGAAAACCACGGCCACATACTCGGCGGGGCCAGAGAACGCCGCGAAGGAGGCATCATAGTTGGAAAACCCGCCCGTCGATACGGTCGTGAGCGCGTGCACCGTGGCATCAAAAGTGTTCATGCCCACCGCCAGATAGCTCATCACGCAGGCCAGCGTCAGCCAGAGGTATATGACAGAAATCTGGGTCGCAATCTGACCTGCACGGGGCAGGATTTTCCCCATGGTATCAAAGCCTTCGGATTTGAAGATTTGCATTCCGCCGACCTTCAACTCCGGCAGGAACACCATGGCCACAACGATGATCCCGATGCCCCCCAGCCACTGCATGATCCCGCGCCACAGCAGCAAGCCCTTGGGCATCTCATCAAGCTCGTTCAGCACCGTGGCACCGGTGGTGGTGAGGCCCGACATGGCCTCAAAAAACGCGTCGGTGAAAGAGGAATCCGTTTGCCCCAACATGAAGGGCAAAGCGCCAAAAAGCGGCAGCATGACCCAGACACCGGTGGTCAAAAGGAATGTCTGCTGGATCGAAAGACCCTCGCGGACCCCGTTGGCGCAGGCCATGGCAATCATGGCCCCGGTGAGGATGGTGATCAGCCCGGCCTCAACAAAAACCAACGCCTGGCCGCGCCCTTCGGCGATATCGACCAGCAGCGGCAGGACCATGAACAGGCCCAGCACAGCCACCAGCAGGCCAATCACATATCCAACAGGGCGCAGGTCCAACATGGGATGCAGCGTTGGCGCGGGTGGCTTGCAGTGTCAAGCGCGCGCAGGCGCTTGCGTGGTTTGCGAGGTTACTGCCAGTAAAGGTCGCGGAACACGTGATGCACGATGTCCTCACGCTTGAGCCCCAGCTCAGCAAGCTCCGCGTCAGATTTGGCCTGCAGGCGGGACGCAATTTCAACCCGGCGATGAGCGGTCATGTTGATCTCTGCCGCGCGTGCGAGGGTGTCGAAGACCACGGTGAACCCACGACCAATCGCCGCAAAGACGGGGCGAAGGGAGAATACGTTGTCGGCGGGTGCGGAATGTGTGGAATAGGCCATTGCAAGTCCTCTGGTTCTATAAAGTTCCGTTGACCAACACATAGGCGCCTATGCTGCAGCGCAGAACGGCCAATTCTGCATAGCCGCTTCGCGCCTCATGCAGGGCTTTTGTGGCCGATGCCGGGATCGAGCAGGGCTAGGCTGCTGCACAGCCTGCAATCACCAGCCCCATGGTTGCAAAGGCAGCGCGACACTGATCCGCCACCGCCATCCCCTGCCCGGCGGCCCAATCCAGAACAAGACCAAAGGCGATCTGCAACAGAGGGATCGCAAAACTCGACTGGACCCTGAACGAATTTGGAGAAGGTAATGAAACCGCAGCGGCGGTTCTCAGCCCCGCGCGAGCACCGTCTTTTTGTACCGTGAGATTGGCGCTGGCACTCAAACGCACCGGCGAAAAAATGAATGCGAGCATCTATCAAAGAGTTTGGTCACCGGCAAAGAGACAACAGTGACAATGAGTTTGGGAAGTGCCACTAATTTGAACGTATTAGCCGAGGTTCATTAATGACTTATCTTGAGTACTGGAACGAACCCTCGTTTTTGCTTTCTCCGCTCGCCATAGTTGGCCTGATCTTGTTCGCAAGCATTTTCCTTTCAGGCAGTGACTTTGGCGTTTTCAAAGTGCCAACCTTCCCTAAAGCAAAGCGTATCCTTGCTTCTTTGGCTGGGGCCGTTCTAATTTCCTTTCTTTTCTTTGCGTCGCAAAAAACTGACGACGTCATGTCCGGTTGCCAAGGTGAGTGGATCAATGAAGAGAGCTTTTATCAATGCACCCAAATAGCAAGCAACCAAGGTTACTTCGCATTTCATGTGCTCGGTCGCAAAACATCGGGTGACGACGAGTGGAAAGCTCAGTGGGTCAAAAGACAAATTCCAGATCTTTGCTGGTGGAGCGTGAGCGGACAAAATTCGCAAAATCAAGCCGAGATCAGTAATTCCGCAGCTGAAGCAGGATTCGAACTCATTTGGGAAAACCACTTCGACTCATACTGGCGAAATGGTCTATCATTTCAGTCTCTCTGGCTTAAGAAAAGCCCTTGCGACTAGTCCAAGTGTCTTTGAGCGAGTAGGAAAAAGCCGAGCTTCGGGACTAGCTTGCGCTTCCTGTTGAGATAAACTCAAGCCGTCAAAGAACTCAACGACGGCTACGATCACATAGCCGCAATCCACCGACAAGCCAAAGCCAGGACGCACCAGCCGTCATCCCACGTGGAACAGCGTGTTGAAAAGCTTCGGATCGATGCTTGCCATCTCAAACGTCGGCCCTTCGGTCAGGACAGAGATCGCGTCATGGCTGTGCAGGCTTTCCTGATGGCTGGCAATTACGCGGAAATCGCCGACGCGGGTGTCCTCCTCCAACTGCTCAGCAAAAAGCCGCGCGGCGTCCTCGACAAAGATCGGGTTGGCGGCGTTGAGCTCGGCAAAGGCCTGTTCGTCCTCGCGCTTAACCATGACTTGGGTCTCAGTCGGCACGGCGCGGCGGCAGGCGTCGATCAGATCCTCGAACCACAGGCAATCCGCGTCGCAATCCATCACAACAGACACCCGCGCAACAGAGCGCTGCGAGTGCGGCGTGGCCAGCTGGTTGCGGGTCGACCGCGCATGCTCTGACAACTCCAGCGAACACGGGCAGGTCGAGGAATAGACAAAGTCGAGATGCATGATCTTCTGACGCACGCCATCCTTTTCAACAAGCTCCAGCGCGATGTCGTAGTACTGATAACCGGACAGGCCAGAGCGCAGGCTTTCCACCTTCACCGGGAAGGAGAAACGCATCTGAATACGCGCATCAAAGCTCTCCAGGTCCGTCTTGTAGTCATCCAGCGCGCGCTCGATCACCTCAAAGCTGAAGGTCTGCTCCGCATGCTTGTAAAAGCTGCGCATGATCCGGGACATGTTGATGCCCTTCTTGTCCGCCTCCAGACTAACGGAACCGGTGATGGACGTCTCAAGCGTCAGATCGCCGTTGTCGCGGGTCTGAAACCGGATCGGCAAGCGAAAATTGGAGATCCCCACATGCTGGATCTGCCGCTTGGACCCACGAATAAGGCTCGACGGGCCGTTTTGCAGATCAGGCAGTGTCGCCTTGTAGTTCGGGCCCGCCTCAAAATCGGCCGGATAGGTGCGTTCAAACACAGGATAGTCCCCACGGTCGGTCAGCACCTTCCGAATGGCCGGGTCCAACGCATCCAGTTCCGCCTTCGTCGCGCCCTTGGCCCAGGTTTTCAGCGTCTCGAACGCTTCTGCAGCGGCATCGCTGTCTGGTCCTTTGTCAACAGGCGTGATGATTGTCATGCGGTGGCCCCCCTTGGCGGTGCACCCCACCAATGTAGGGGGGCACACTGCAAATTTCCAATGTTTCCTGACAAATACGTGATTTCGGCGGGACCGGATCACTTTTTATCGGGGAGAGGTGCAAGCCGCTCAAACAGCCGCCAGCGCCTGCAGGATATCCGCCTTGAGGTCGTCGACATGCTCCAACCCAACGGAAATACGCACCAGACCATCGGTGATCCCCAGTTCGCTGCGCTGTTCCTCAGACAACCGCTGGTGCGTGGTAGTGGCGGGATGAGTCATGATCGTCTTGGCATCGCCCAGATTGTTGGAAATGACACCCACCTTGATCGCATTGAGGAACCGGAACGCCGCCGCTTTGCCCCCTTTCAGATCAAGCGACAGCACCGTACCGCCCTTGCCCATCTGACGCGTGACCAGATCATGCTGGGCGTGTGCCTCAAGCCCCGGATAGATCGTGCGGGCAAGGGCTGCGTGCCCTGCCAAAGCCTCCGCAATCGCCTGCGCGCTGTCGGCCTGCGCATTGACCCGCAGGCTCATCGTCTCCAGCCCCTTCAGCATCACCCAGGCGGTGAATGGCGACATAGAGCCGCCGGTGTGCTTCATGTAGGGCTCCACCGTCTTGCGGATAAATTCCTGCGTGCCCAGGATCACGCCGCCCAGCGCCCGGCCCTGCCCGTCCATATGTTTGGTGGCAGAATAGATCACCACATCCGCGCCCTGCTGCAATGCGCGCGAAAAAATGGGCGTGGCAAAGACGTTGTCGACCAACACTTTCGCGCCATGGGCATGAGCAAGCTTGGAAACAGCCTCAATATCAATGACTTCCAGCGTCGGATTGGCCACCGATTCAAAGAAAACGGCCTTGGTGCCGGGCCGGATTGCCGCCTCCCACTGCGCCAGATCAGTGCCATCGACAAAGGTGACCTCAACCCCGAAACGGGTCAGCACCTCTTCGAGCACATACAGACAGGACCCAAAAAGCGCGCGCGCAGATACCACGTGATCGCCCGCTTTCAGCATCGACATCAGCGCGCCAGACACCGCCGCCATCCCCGATGCCGTGGCAAAGCCATCCTCCGCCCCTTCAAGGGCCGCAATGCGTTCTTCGAACATCGCGACCGTAGGGTTGCCATAGCGGGCATAGATGAACTCATCCGGGCCCGACTCCAGAAACCGTGCTTCGGCGTGTTCTGCGCTTTCGTATACAAACCCTTGGGTGAGAAAAATCGCCTCGCTCACCTCGCCATACTGACTGCGGCGTGTGCCGGCATGCACGGCCTTGGTGCGGTCCTGCCAGGTCTTGTCCATGTGATATCCTTCCGGCCCGGTCCCACCCGAGCAATAAAAAAACCCCGACGCGGTCAAGCGAAAGGGGCTTTCTCCTGACCTTTTAGCGACTTCTTTAACGTGGCCCGCAATCCGGTAACAAATCACCACGAGCTTTGGACTACGCCTCATGGCGGGGGGCGTCAATATCAACCTGCAGTTTGCGCGCCCGACCGCCTCAAAGAATTCACCAGCGCATCACACTCTCGCCTTTGTCCGGCGTAGGCTGTCGGCAAACGGGTATGAGGACCAAGGCCCATGGATAAACTGCTGATCATCCGCAACACATTGCTGTGTCTGATGTGCCTGGTGCTTATCGGCATTGGTCTGACCATGAAACAGGACCGCCGCGCCGAACGGCGTGAAGCGCGGGCGGAACAAAAGGCCGAAGAACAGGCCGCAGCACTGGCGCAGAAAGAAGCGCAGGCGCAAGCCAAGGCGGAACTGGATAACTTCTTCAAGGCGGTCCCATACGTCGCGCGGGATGAAGCACTGGTGAAGATCACCCACCGCGTGAACGGCACCAACGAACACCTCTGGGTCGGACCCTTCGATGTCACCCGCCGGATCGGCAACGCCCCTTTCGAGCTCGAAGGGCGTCTGGTGGACGTGCCAGAGCATATCTCCGGCTTGACCAAAGGGCAGAAGATCTCCTTCTCGCGCGTGCAGATCGTCGATTGGGGGCTGATCGTTGACGGCAAAGGCTATGGCTATTTCACCTGGCGGGCGCACCTGCCCCGGATGAGCGCCGATCAGGCCGCGCGTCTGTCCTCCATCCTCGCGCCCTCTGCCCTGCCGCCCGGTTGGCCCAACTATCCTGCGGCACCCGAGGCCCCCAAAAAGGTGCTTGAACCCAAAGAGGCTTTCCTGGCGAAGCTCACCAACCCACCGCAGGACTGGGGCGTCCCCATGGCGCGCGTGGCCTGGACTGAGATCGTGAAAAAGGACAACGGCAGCACCGTGGGCTATGCGCAATCCACATGGGTGTCCGACATCGAAGTGCTTGGCAACGGGCGGTTCACCGGCAAACCCGTTAACGACGTCATCTTTGGCCAATCCGGTCAGGATCAAACACGCATGGAATTCAAAGCAAACGCCATCGCCGATTGGGGCCTTGTCAAAGACGGTACGGGCTACGGTTTCATGACACTCAGAAAAGCTTCCGCGTCCCGAACTCCCCTGCAGAAACAAGCACTCAAAGCCTTCTTGTCTGCTGATCCCCTCCCCGCAGGCTGGCGGACAACCAACTGAACTCCGGCCATTTTCCCTTGGACATGGCCTGGTGGTTGCGCAAAACTTCGACATCACTCTGTTGGAGATGCCCATGACCGCCCCCCTCGACCTTTACTACTGGCCCACGCCAAACGGCTTCAAAATCTCCATCGCGCTGGAGGAGATGGGCCTGCCCTACACCACCCATCTGATCAACATCGGCAAGGGTGACCAATTCGCGCCAGACTTTCTGAAGATCGCTCCTAACAACCGGATGCCCGCGATCGTGGACCCCGACGGCCCGAATGGCGCGCCGGTTTCGGTGTTCGAAAGCGGGGCCATCCTGCAATACCTCGCCCGCAAGACCGGGCAGTTCTACGGAGAGACGGAGCGCGACCGCATCGCGGTAGACGAATGGCTGATGTGGCAGATGGGCGGCCTTGGCCCCATGGCCGGACAGGCGCATCATTTCCTCAAGTTTTGCAAGGAAGACATTCCTTACGCCAAGGACCGCTACCGGGCCGAGACAGGACGGCTCTATGGCGTGCTCGACCGCCGATTGGCCGAGAATGCGTTTGTCGCGGGTGATTTCGTCTCCATCGCTGATTTCGCGATCTTCGGCTGGGCCTCGCTTTGGGAAGGCCAGCAACAGACGCTCGAAGACAAGCCCCACATGCACCGCTGGCTAGAGGCGATGTGGGCCCGTCCGGGCGTGATTGCGGGGCGAAAGGTGCACGCGGATTTGCGGCCGGGGTATGCGGAGGATGTGGAGTTGCACGCTAGGCTAGGAAAAGGAAATAGCACGGGTTGACGTGTTAACTAAATGTATATACAAATTTGGCAATCGGCGTAAGACCGGACAAACATTGAAATGAGGCAGGAAAAATGCAGGCACCAAGAAAATTCTATCGGGGACGGTTAGATGAAAATCGAATGGCACGAGGAAAAACGCCAGCAAAACCTCAAGAAACATGGAGTTGATCTCCTCTTCGCCGCACTGATCTTTGAAAATCCAACGCTGACAAAAGTTGACGATCGAAAAGACTACGGGGAAACCAGATACGCCTCTCTCGGGCTGGTAGACGATACTCCATACATCGTCATCCACACCCCGCGCGGCACGGCGACCCGACTGATTTCTGCCTGGAAAGGAGGGCGGAAAGACTATGAGCGATACAAAACGCGCGTCCCTTGAGGACATCCGCGCCATGCAGGCGCGCGGCGAAGTGCAGGGTCCCGGCGCATCGGTCCCCACCCCACCCGAAGAGTTGGCCGACGACTTCTGGGACGACGCGGAAGTCGTGCTGCCGAAGACCAAGAAACAAGTCAACCTGCGCGTTGATCCAGACATCATCGACTTCTTCAAGAGCCAAGGCGCAGGGCACCTCACTCGAATGCATGCGGTTCTGAGGTCCTATGTGGATGCCCAAAAGCGCCGCTCTGGCTAATCGCCCACCCAGGTAGGGTATTCCCGACCCCGCCCCAGGGCTATCGCTTTTGAGATTTGGTCGCGGTTCTGATGAGTTCGAGCATGAATGTATCCTGCCATCCGGCGCGTTTCAGCTTTCCTCGCATTGATCCTTTTGACGGTTCGGAGCGGGCGAGGTTGAGAGCGATGCGCCGTAGGATAGAGAGATTTTCGGGTCCGTTGTCTTTTCTGTTGCGCGCGGCGTCCTCGTTCATGGAGACGTCGAGCACCCAGTGAAGGCTGTTCTCGATACTCCAATGGGCGCGGGTGATGGACAGGAAACGCTCGGGAGAGAGCGGCGCGCTGATGAGGAAGTAGCGAGTTTGGCATGAGGTTTTATCGCCGACTTCGCGGGTGGCGACGACCTTTCCGATGGCCCTGAGCCCGGGCCAGTGATGCCGCTCGTCGAGCCAGGCAACGTCATGCGAGATCAACGCCTTGCGCGTCTCCAGTCGACCGTGTCCTGCGTCAACATTCTGATAAGTTTCACAGTTTTCGACATTTCCAGGATCATCCAGCCAGAGTGCCACATCCTCGTGCAGCGTCTCCTGATTGCGTTTCAGCGCCAGAACATAATCACCGCCAGCCTGCGTTACCGTCTCGGCTGTAGTGCGCTGCGTGTGCATAGCGTCCGCCGTCACAATCCGCCCCTTCAACGACAGCATGTTCAACAGCGCGGGCAGCGCCGTAATCTCGTTGGATTTTTCGTCAACAGCGACCTGCCCGAGTACGAGCCTGGCCTCAGCCGCAAAAGCCTGCACGAGGTGTAACGCCGACTGCTTCTTCGCCCTGTCGAAGGAGCGCCGCAACGACTTGCCATCAACCGCAATCACCTCGCCCAACTGGTCAGCGAACCCCTCTGTCAGGCGAAGCATCACTGACTGAAACGTGCCAGGATCGAGGGCGTTGAACAGGTCAGAGAACGCATCGTGGCTCGGTATTCCGTGCTTCAGTGTCATGAATGTGCGCAAAAACGGCTCTTTCGTCGTGCCAAATAGCGCCATGTCGCAGCAACCCTCGCCGCCACACATGGTCGACAACAGGCCGATCATAAGCATCTCATGAAGATCATGCCGTGTAGCGTTGCTCGTACGAGGGTCTTCAACGCCCTCAAAAATATGAGAAAAATCTTCCATCGCGGTCGCATCCTTTACTAATGACGCAATCCGTATGAATCCAATCAGACGTGATGCATAGTCAATATTTCAAAAGCGATTCCCCTGGGGCGGGATTGCGCAAATTGCGCCAATTGACCCTGTGCGGCCACAGGCCTATTGAGGGCGCGAACCGCGACGGGGACTTTCATGACCAAATCCGCTGATACGCCACGCTCTTTTCAGGACATCATTCTGGCCTTGCAGACCTATTGGGCGCGGCAGGGCTGCGCTGTTTTGCAGCCCTATGATATGGAAGTAGGCGCAGGGACCTTCCACCCCGCAACGACCCTGCGGTCCCTGGGCACGCAGCCCTGGGCTGCGGCCTATGTGCAGCCCTCGCGCCGTCCAACCGACGGGCGTTACGGCGAAAACCCCAACCGGTTGCAGCACTACTACCAGTATCAGGTCCTGATCAAACCGAGCCCGCCCAACTTGCAGGATCTCTACCTCGGCAGCTTGGAGGCCATCGGCATCGACATGGATCTCCATGACATCCGGTTTGTAGAGGATGACTGGGAAAGCCCGACGCTGGGCGCCTGGGGTCTGGGCTGGGAAGTCTGGTGTGATGGTATGGAAGTCAGTCAATTCACCTACTTCCAGCAGGTTGGGGGCCACGACTGCCACCCCGTCAGCGGGGAGCTGACCTACGGGCTGGAGCGTCTGGCGATGTATGTGCTGGGCATCGATCACGTGATGGACATGCCCTTCAACGACCCCCAAACGCCCATTGCGCTGAGCTATGGGGACATCTTCAAGCAGACAGAAGAAGAATACGCCCGCTGGAACTTTGATACGGCCAATACGGACGTCCTGCTGCGTCAATTCGAGGAAGCCGAGGCGCACTGCAAAGCCATCCTTGAGCAACCCGCTGAGGACCCCAAGACCAGCAAACGCATCATCATGGCGCATCCCGCATACGATCAGTGCATCAAGGCCAGCCACATGTTCAACCTGCTGGATGCGCGTGGCGTAATCTCAGTCACCGAACGCCAGGCCTACATCGGGCGCGTGCGCGCGCTTGCCAAGATGTGTGCCGACGCCTTCGTGCAGACCCGCGCAGGTGGCTGGGCCGAGGACGCCGCGTGATTGGCAAGATCGTAGGAGTTGTCATCATGCTATCCGCACTGATTGCAGGGGCAGGGCTCTACTACCTGCAGGTCTATGGCTATTATGACGAGGTGCCGCCCGAAGAGGTGATGCTGGTCTCGCTCACCTCAGAGCAGCCCGAGGCCATTCCTACCGACAACTTCAGCGGCATTGATGCCGAAAGCTCGCCCATCCGGTATCGCGCCTGTTTCGAGACGGAGTTGAGCCTCGCCTTTCTGACCGAAAGCTACGTGCTGCTGGACAAAGCCATCCCGCGCAATGCGCCGGAGTGGTTTGAGTGTTTTGATGCCGAAGCCATCGCGGGCGATCTGGAAACCGGCACCGCCCTGCCGTTTCTGGGTCAAGAGAACATCGCCTACGGTGTCGACCGCATTGTCGCCATCACCGAAGACGGGCGCGGCTATGTCTGGCATGAGCTGAACGATTGCGGTGAGAAAGCCTATGACGGCACCGTCATTGGTGAGGAATGCCCCGAACGCCCGTCCGAGTAACTTGTCCCTGACCCCACCGCCCTTTATCCACGCCTCAACCCCATCCGATAGGACATGATCCCGTGCCCGACCTGCTAATCGAACTATTCTCCGAAGAAATCCCCGCCCGGATGCAACGCCGCGCGGGCGAGGACCTGCAAAAGCTGGTCACAAATGGTCTGGTCGAGGCGGGGCTGACCTATGCCCATGCCGCCGCCTTTTCCACGCCGCGTCGCCTGACGCTTGCGGTGGAAGGCATGCTGGCCGACAGCCCGGCCGTGGTTGAGGAACGCAAGGGGCCAAAGGTCGATGCGCCCGAGAAGGCCATCGAAGGGTTTCTGCGCGGCGCGGGGCTGACGCGGGACCAGTTGGAGGAGCGTGAAACGCCCAAGGGCAACGTTTTCTTTGCCCGCATCGAAAAGCCGGGGCGTCCCGCGGCGGAAATCGTGGCGGAGGTGCTGGAGGCGACCATCCGTAATTTCCCCTGGCCCAAGTCCATGCGCTGGGGGTCGGGCAGCCTCAAATGGGTGCGCCCGTTGCATTCCATCATTGCGCTGATCACGACCGAAGAAGGCGCGACTGTTGTGCCGCTGGACGTGGACGGGATTGTGGCGGGGGATACGACGCAGGGTCATCGCTTCATGTCCAAAGGGGCCATTCAGGTCACCGGGTTTGAGGACTACGAGGCCAAGCTCAAGCGCGCTTTTGTGGTGCTGAACCCGGCGGATCGGGCGGAGACGATCTGGAACGACGCCACCAACCTTGCCTTTGCCCAAGGCTTGGAAGTTGTCGAGGACGCGGGCCTTCTGGCCGAGGTCGCGGGGCTGGTCGAATGGCCTGTCACGCTGATGGGGCCGATTGCCGACGACTTTCTGGGCCTGCCGCCCGAGGTGCTGCAAACCTCCATGCGTGAGCATCAGAAGTTCTTTTCTGTGAAGAACCCCAAGACGGGCCGGATTGAACAGTTCATCACGGTGGCCAACCGCGAGACGGCAGACAATGGCGCGACGATCCTTGCGGGCAAAGAAAAGGTGCTGTCGGCGCGTCTGGCGGATGCGAAGTTCTTTTGGGAGAACGATTTGCGCGTGGCTCAGTCAGAGCAGGGCATGGCCACATGGGTCGACAACCTGCGCAACGTGACCTTCCACAATAAGCTGGGCACACAGGCCGAACTGATCGACCGCATGGCCGTTCTGGCCCGCGAGCTGGCCCCGATGGTGGGGGCAGACGCGGATGAGGCGGAGCAGGCGGCTCGGGTGGCAAAGGCCGATCTGTCGTCCGAGATGGTCTATGAGTTCCCCGAACTGCAGGGCCTGATGGGCAGCTATTATGCACGGGCCGCGGGGATGTCGGATGCGGTGGCGGATGCGGCGAAAGAGCATTATGCGCCGCTGGGGCCGTCCGATGATGTGCCAACCGCGCCGGTGTCCGTGTCCGTGGCGCTGGCCGAGAAGATCGACAAGCTGACCGGATTCTGGGCGATTGATGAGAAGCCGACGGGGAGCAAGGATCCGTTTGCGTTGAGGCGGGCGGCATTGGGGGTTATTCGGACTCTGGTGGAGAATGATGTTACTGGATCGGTAAACTCCGTCATCGGACATGCTTATGCTGCTGCTCTCAATAGTTTCGCAAAGGAAAGAAATGTCCATATCTTCACTGGGACGGAAAGTGAGCAGGGCTATTGGTTTGATATGCCTGAGGCTCACGAAAACGAGAAGCTTGCCGACCACGATATCAAGGCTGAGGATATCAGGTTCAGAATTTCAGTTCCTTCAGATGAAAGCTTCATGTCTTCTGGTTACTTAGAGGATGAACCGGAGGTTGCGGCCATGACTTGGCTCGAGGCTGTTTCAGTTGTCAGACCAAGCCTCCTTTCCTTCCTCCACGACCGCCTCAAGGTCTACCTCCGCGACCAAGGCATCCGCCATGACATCATCGACGCCTGCATCGCGATGGAGGGCAACGACGACCTGACCCTTCTTGTGAAACGCGCCCGGGCGCTGAACGACGTGCTGAAAACCGACGATGGGGAGAACCTCATTCAGGGCTTCAAGCGCGCCAACAACATACTCACGCAAGCCGAAGAGGCGGACGGGGTAGAGTACTCCTACGGAGCCGACATCAAGTTTGCGGAGACCGACGAGGAACGCGCGCTGTTTGCGGCACTCGATGAAGCTGAGGCCAAGATCAAACCGGCGATGGAGGCTCAGGACTTTGCCATCGCCATGTCCGCCATGGCTGCCTTGCGTGCGCCGATTGATGCCTTCTTTGAGGCTGTGCAGGTCAACAGCGACAATGCCACTGTGCGGCGCAACCGGCTGAATTTGCTCAGCCGTATTCGCAGCATCTGCACCTCTGTCGCTGATCTGACCCGGATTGACGGCTGAAACCTATGGTAACCTGACGTTTAGTCGGGTGTCATAATTTCGTTACACTTTGGCTTGCCAAGTGGCTTCATCTGCCTATGCTGCAGCCGAAACCCAAAGGTGCTGCAGTGCAGAATGATCCGCATATCACGATGGTGACCCAGACCGCCCCGATTGCCAATGACACCCATGGCGGTCGGGCCAAGTGTTTGCAGCGTCTGGTGCGGTTGGACCTGCCGGTGCCGCAGACTGTCGCACTGTCTTTTGACGCGGTGCACCGGATCGCAGAAGGGCAGATGCCGGACATCGATGCGATTGTGGCGCAGTTTCCGGAGGACGCGCTGCTTTGCGTGCGTCCCTCAAGCCAGGACCCTGATTGGGGTGGGCCGGGGGCGGTGCTCAACATCGGTATCACCGATGCCAATTTTGAACATTTCGCATCGCTTATGGGCGAAGACGCCGCTTCCACGCTCTATACTAGGTTCATTCAGGGCTACGCGATCCACGTCGCACGGCTCGACCCGGATATGTTTGACGAGGTGACGGGCGGCGGGCGCGGTGCGATGCAGGCGTCCTTGTCCGCTTATGAGGCTGAAACGGAAGAAGAATTCCCCCAAGACCCCGCCGTGCAACTGGCTGCTGTGTTGCGGTCCATGGCGCGCGAATGGGATGGCACGTCGGCCCGCCTGCTGCGTCAGGCCAAGGGCGCGCCTGCGGACGCCGGGCTGGGGCTGGTGGTGCAGCAGCTGGCCTTTGGCGTGGGATCGGGAGAATCCGGATCGGGTGTGTTGCAGCTCGTCAACTCAGACACCGGCCTGCCGCAGATCACGGGCCGCTACCTGAGCCAAAGTCAGGGCCGCGATGCTTTGGCCAGCGATGCAGATGCCGTTTACCTCACGAAAGACCCGCGCGGGCCGAGCCTCGACGAACTGCTGCCGGAGGTCTTTGCAGAGCTTCAAACCCACGCCCGCCTGATGCGCACCCGCCTGCGCGAGGAAATGCAGGTGGAGTTTGTGATCGACGACGGCAAACTGTCGATCCTGGATGGCGTGCGCGTGGTGCGGTCTTCGCGCGCGGCGGTGCGGATTGCGGTGGCGCTGGCCGAGGATCAGATCATCCCGCGCGAAGAAGCCTTGATGCGCATCCCGCCACGCACGGTGTCTGAGTTGTTGCACCGCCAGGTTGATCCAAGGGCCGCCCGCGATGTGATTGGCCGTGGGATCGCGGCCAGCCCCGGTGCGGCCACAGGCCGGATCGTGTTTTCCGCCGCTGAGGCGCAGGCCGCGGCCTCGCGCGAGGAGCCCTGCATTCTGGTGCGCCGGGAGACCTCGCCCGAAGACATTCGTGGCATGCAAGCTGCCCAGGCGGTGCTGACCGAACGGGGCGGGGTCACCAGCCATGCGGCGGTGATCGGGCGGGGCATGGGCCTGCCTTGCGTGGTGGGCGCGTCGAATCTGCGGTTCAACACCGCGAAAAAGCAGATCACGGCGGCGGATGGGCGCGTGTTTGCGGCTGGCGATGAGATCACAATCGACGGCAGCAGCGGGCAGGTTTTGGCGGGTGCGGCCAAGATGCAGGAAGCCGCGCTCGATGATACTTTCACCAAGCTGATGGAGTGGGCTGAAGAAGCCGCCGATATCGGCATCCGCGCCAATGCGGATACGCCTGCGGATGCCCAGACTGCGCGCAACTTCGATGCGCATGGCATTGGGCTGTGCCGCACGGAGCATATGTTCTTTGACACCGCGCGACTGACGGTGATGCGAGAGATGATCTTTGCCGAAACCAGCGAAGACCGCCGCGCCGTTCTGGAACGCTTGCTGCCGATGCAGCGGGATGATTTCATTCAGCTTTTCTCCATCATGCAGGGGCAGCCCGTGTGCATCCGCCTGTTTGACCCGCCACTGCACGAATTCCTGCCGACCTCCAAGGTGGGGCAGCGTGAACTGGCCGATGCGCTAGGTCTGCCGCTCAGCCAGATCACCCGGCGGATTGAGGCCATGACGGAATACAACCCCATGCTCGGGCTGCGCGGCGTGCGGCTGGGCATCACGGTGCCTGAGATCTACGAGATGCAGGCCCGCGCGATCTTTGAGGCAACCATTGAAGCCAGCCGTGACGGCGCGGCGGTGGTGCCAGAGATTATGATCCCGCTGGTGAGTGCCAAGCGCGAGGTGGAGCTGGTCAAGACCTCTGTGGACGCGGTGGCCGCTGCAGTGCGCAATGAGCGTGGCGCTGATTTCGCTTACCGGCTGGGCGTGATGGTCGAGACCCCACGGGCCGCCCTGCGCGCGGCAGAGATTGCACCTAACTGCGCTTTCCTCAGCTTTGGCACCAACGACCTGACGCAGATGGCTTACGGTTTGTCGCGTGACGATGCGGGGCGCTTCATGTCGGACTACGTCCAGCAAGGCGTTTATGCCGAAGACCCGTTTCACATGCTCGACACCGAAGGTGTCGGGGAGCTGCTGAAGCTTGGGGCAGAGCGGGGCAGGGCGGCCAAACCGGATGTGGTTCTGTCGATCTGTGGCGAACACGGCGGCAACCCCGAATCAATAGAATTTTGCCGCGCGGCGGGGTTTGACTACGTTTCCTGCTCACCTTTCCGGGTGCCGGTGGCGCGGTTGGCAGCAGCGCAGCTCGCGATTTCTCACAAGATCGGGTAGGGCCGCGGGCCGCACCCGCTAGACCTATGTGGGCAGGAGCGGGTTGTCGCAGGCGGCGGGTCCAAGGCTTTACCCAAGGGCCCCCTTTGGGTATCCCCATGCATCCGTTGATAAGTCTGCCGAGGCGCAAAATGCGTTCTTTTTCACGATTGATTTCAGCCTGCGCGCTGCTTGCGGTGATTGCCGCACCGGCCGCCGTTCTGGCCAATCCGGACAAGGCAAAGGCGCTTGTCCGTATCGAACAATCCGGCCTCAAGTCTGCGGGCAACAAGCGGCTGAAGTCGCTGCTAAACGCGCCTGAGCCGCCGAAAGGATCGGTGCAATTCACCCGCAGCTGGCTGGACGCCCAGCCCAAGGCCAGCGGTTCCGCCCAGTGGCGCTGCCTGGCAGAGGCGCTTTACTTTGAGGCGCGGGGCGAGACGGTGAAGGGCCAGTTTGCGGTGGCCGAAGTGATCCTGAACCGGGTCAGTTCCAGCCGTTACCCAAATTCCCTGTGTGGTGTCATCAATCAGGGGACAGGCAAGAAATACCAGTGCCAGTTCACCTATACCTGTGATGGGCATGCGGAAGTCATTGCAGAGCCGGCGGCATTCGTCCGTGTGGGCAAGGTGGCGCGTGCCGCAATGGATGGTCGCGCGCCTGAATTGACCGATGGGGCCACGCACTACCACACCACTGCCGTGCGCCCGCGTTGGAGCCGGGTTTTCACTAAAACGGCGCGCATCGGTGTGCATCTTTTCTACCGTCAGGGGCGGCGGGTCGCCTCCAACTGAGGCTGGTTTGCGCGGCGCGGGCCTGCTAAGGCAAATCAGCGCGCGCGACAAGAAAGGCCTCGCATCATGACAAACGAAGTACGGCTTGCCTTTGCGCACCCGGATGAGCGTGCCGCTGCGATGGCAGGCCCCGACCCGCTGGACCGGATTTCCCTGCGTGATCATATTGTCGAGGTCGAGATTGGCGCGTTTCAGGCGGAGCGCGGGGTCACCCAGCGCGTGTGTTTCAACGTGGTCGTGGAAGTGCGCCCGTTGACCGGACCAATTGATGACGATGTGGACCGCATCCTCAGCTATGACCGCGTGACGGAAGCGATTGCGGCTGAGCTGGCCGTCGAACGTCTGGCGCTGCTGGAGACCTTGGCGGAGCGCGTGGCGGAGCGGATTTTGCTTGAGCCGCAAGCCGTAAGAGCCTTTGTTCGCATCGAAAAACTGGATCGGGGTCCGGGTGCTTTGGGCGTCGAGATTGTCCGCGCCCGCAGCAGCGCCCCAGTGGCGGAAATTACGCAGGAAGAGGCACTGCAGCCTGAGTTGGTTTTCTTCAGCAATGAGGCCATCGCTTCTCCTCATCTCCCGGGTTGGCTGGACCAGTTGGAAGCCCTGGGCCGTCCTCTGATCCTGTGTGTGGGGACGGGTGAAACTCCAGTCCCGCAGTTGGGTCACAAGATGGCGCAGCGACGCGTTGATTTGTTGGCCATTGAGCAGAACGCCTGGGCATTGGCTGCGCGCGATGACCGCTGCGTTGTGGTGGAAACGCGGACGGAGATCGACTGGGGCATGAAGAATGGCCAGACTTGCGTTTGGGCCCCCTCCAAGATCGTGCTGGACGCGGTCGACAGTCCGTCGGTGCAGCCGCGAGATGCTGTGGCTCTGGCCGCATGGTTTGCAGCGACGTTTGACGCGCAGGAAATGCTGGTGATCGGGGCAGAGCTGCCGCAGGGGGCTTCCGTGCCCTTGCGTGCGATGAAGGCAAGCCAGGCGAAATTGTGAGCAAAAAGAGATACTTTCGACCGCTTCTTCAGGTCGGGCCCGCGCTTCCGGACGAGGCAATAACCCTCGGAGGCGGTTGGACTTGGTTCACCCACCTGGAGGTCTTGAGCCGCGGCGCTGCGCCCGAAATCATCGCGACGGCGGACGCACCCGCCGAGGTTCTGGCGCATCTGACCGCGCCGCGACTGGCCAACACGGGCCTAGCTACAGACCGCGCCAACGTCATGGGCATTCTGAACGCGACCCCTGACAGCTTTTCTGACGGCGGAGATCATGCGGTTGCAGAGGATGCTGTACGTGCAGGTGTGGCGATGCAGGCCGCGGGTGCGGGCATTCTGGACATTGGCGGAGAATCGACCCGACCTGGGGCGCAGACCGTTGATCCGAAAGAGGAAATCAGGCGCGTTGAGCCCGTGGTGCAAGGGCTGAAGGCTGCTGGCGTTGACGCGATCCTGTCGGTTGATACCCGCAAGGCTGACGTGGCGCAGTCCGCCTTGGCGGCGGGTGCGTCGCTGGTCAACGATGTCTCCGGCTTCACCTTCGATCCCGCACTTGCCCCGCTCAGCGCGCAGGCCGCCGCGCTGGTCTGCGTCATGCACGGCCCTGCTGATCCGGCGACGATGCAGGACAATCCGACTTACGATAATGTCCTGTTGGATGTCTTTGATTTCCTTGAGGAACGCATAGCGGCTCTCGAATCCCACGGCATCCCTCGCGGGCGGATCATCGCAGACCCCGGCATCGGCTTTGGCAAGACGCTGGAGCACAACCTGGCTCTGCTGGCCCGCCTCAGCCTGTTCCACGCGCTTGGTGTGCCGATCTTGCTGGGGGCCTCACGGAAACGTTTCATTGGCACGATCAGTGAAACACAAGTGGCAAAGGACCGCGTTCCGGGGTCGCTTGGCGTGGCTTTGGCTGCACTCTCTCATGGCGTTCAGGTGCTGCGTGTGCATGATGTTCCCCAAACCGTTCAGGCGATCGCCCTGTGGAGGGCAGCGATGATGGGAGAGCAGAAATGACCAAGCTGTTTGGCACCGACGGCGTGCGTGGCACCGCCAACACCTATCCGATGACTGCAGAGATGGCCCTGAAGATTGGCGCTGCTGTCGGCCAGCATTTCCGCCGCAAAAAGCAGGGCGTGCACCGCGTGGTGATCGGCAAGGACACACGGTTGTCGGGCTACATGTTTGAGAACGCACTGACGGCGGGGCTGACGTCAACGGGGATGAATGTGTTGTTGTTGGGCCCGGTGCCGACGCCTGCGGTAGGGCTGCTGACCCGGTCGATGCGCGCCGACCTTGGGGTTATGATCTCTGCCAGTCACAACCCGGCCCATGACAACGGCATCAAGTTCTTTGGCCCGGACGGTTTCAAGCTGTCGGATGCGGTTGAGGAGCAGATTGAGCAGCTGGTCGCCGAAGGCGTTGAGTCCGCAGAAGCCTCCGAGATTGGCCGCGCCAAGCGGATCGATGACAGCCGCTTTCGCTATATTGAGCGGGTGAAATCCAGCTTTCCGCGCCAGATGAAGCTGGATGGGCTGAAGGTTGTGCTGGATTGCGCAAATGGGGCGGCCTATTCAGTTGCGCCCATGGCGTTGTGGGAACTGGGTGCTACCGTCGTGCCTGTGGGCGTGTCCCCCAATGGCCACAACATCAACGAAGGCTGCGGGTCAACGCACCCGCAAACGGCGGCAGAGGCTGTGGTCGCACATGGCGCTGATGTGGGCATTTGCCTGGACGGCGATGCGGACCGCTGCATTTTGATCGATGAGAACGGCAATGTGGGCGACGGCGACCAATTCATGGCGCTGATGGCCGCACGCTGGTCCTCCGAACGACGTCTCAAAGGCGGTGCTTTGGTCGCCACGGTGATGAGCAATCTCGGGCTTGAGCGTTTCCTGAACGACCGCGGTGTGCGGTTGGAGCGTACCGGCGTGGGTGACCGCTATGTGGTCGAACGTATGCGGCAGGGGGGCTTTAACCTTGGGGGCGAACAATCCGGTCACATTGTAATGACGGACCATGCCACGACCGGCGACGGACTGATGGCAGGACTTCAGTTTTTGGCTGAAATGGTGCGGTCGGAGAAGAAATCCTCCGAGCTGATGAACCAGTTTGATCCGGTCCCTCAACTGCTGAAGAACGTGCGCTACAAGGCCGGTTCCGATCCTCTCGACATGCCTCAGGTCAAGGCGGTGATTGCGGATGCGGAAGAGCGGTTAAACGGCTCGGGCCGGTTGCTGATCCGCAAATCGGGGACAGAGCCGCTGATCCGTGTGATGGCCGAATGCGAGGACGATGACCTGTTGTTGCAGGTCGTCGACGGTATTGTGGCCGAGGTTGAGGCGAACGCGCAGGCGGAGGCTATCGTCTGAACATTTCCCCGATCTGGCGGGATTGGGCGATGGCGATACCGGCGAGGATCAATGCGAGAGCTGTATAGAGCTGAGGGGGTAGGGCTTCGCTCAGCAGCACCACGCCAAAGATCGCGGCCCAGACCGGCACCATGTAGTTGACAAGGCTCATGAAAAGCGAGCCTGCTGTTGTGATGATCCGCACCCGGATGACGCTGGCAAGCGCTGTGGGCAGCAGGGCGGCGTAAAGTACGGCAAGCATCGGGGTCAGTGGCCATGCCTTGGGCCAGCCTTCGAAGTAGAGTGCCAGCGGCACCAGGACCACGGCCGCGGCGACAAGGGTGCCCGCCCCAAAGGCGACGGGCGGCATCTTGGGCGCGCGGCGGGTCACGATGGATCCAAAGGCATAGCAGAACGATGCGGCCAAACAGGCGATGCGCCCCCAGGTGGCCAAAGGCCCGCCCTCGGTCACCGCACCCGGGCCCATCAGGATTACGAGGCCCACAAAGCCCACGATCAGGCCCATGATGCGGCGTGGGCCGATGCCTTCTTCCGGTGAAAACCACCAGACCAGCGGCACCATCAGGATGGGAAGCGCGCCCATGGCGATGCCCGCAAAGGCGGATGGGACATGCGTGATCCCCCAGCTGAGCAGCATGAAGGGCAGGGCGGTTGCGGCCACGCCGACATAGATCACGTGGAACCGGCCGTTCGCCGGAATGGTCCTGAGCGGTTGGCCCATGACAAGGGCAATGGCCCAAAGCCCCGCTGCCCCAAGCGTCACCCTCAGCGCAGCGACGGTGAGGGGTCCGAAGCCTTCCAGCGCAACGGCCACTGACATGAACGCCGCACCCCAGATCACGCCCAGACCCAGCAGGAGGATCCAGTTGAACAGGCCGGGGGATTGCGGGCTCGGGGTCATGGGGTATCTCGATGATTGGATGACGGCGTTAGACCCCGGCGCAGGGGCGGGGTCAATCGCGGTTTCTTCGTTTGAGGCCGAAGTATTGTCGCATGGTTGACAAGATTGTAAGTCTTCACTTACGGTAAGTTATGACTAACATAAAATCAGATCAGCTTTTGACAGCCCTCGCGGACCCGACCCGCCGGCAGGTGCTTGAGCACTTGCGCACCGGGCCTTTGTCTGTGGCGGAGATCGCGGCTCAGATGCCCGTGTCACGCCCTGCCGTCTCTCAGCACCTGAAAGTGCTGTCAGATGCAGGGCTTTTGAAGGTCGAGGCGCAAGGCAACCGCCGGATTTATGCGGTTGATGTCGAAGGCCTCGCCCCCTTGCGCCGTTGGTTGGAGAGCTTCTGGGAGGATGTGCTGAAGAATTTTGCCGCTGAAGTTGAAAATAGGACCCCAGAACAATGACAGACCCCATTATCAAAACCATCGACGTGAGTTGCAGCCCGCAAGAAGCCTTTGCGGTCTTCGTGGAGCGGATCGCTGTGTGGTGGCCGCTGGATGGACACGCCTCCTCCGCAGCGGATGGCAAGGCGGCGCTGGCCGTGACCATTGAACCAAAGGTCGGAGGGCGCATGTATGAGACGCGCCACGACGGGACGATTGATGAGTGGGGCAAGGTGTTGGCTTTCGCGCCCGGCGAGCGGCTAACGACGACTTGGCATCCGGGCAACAACAAGCACGCGCCAACACAGTTGGATGTGACGTTTGAGGACTTGGAAGGCGGGCGCTGTCGGGTGACGCTCACCCATTCCGGCTGGGAGGCCTGGGGCGACAAGGCGCAGGAGATGCGCGACAACTACGATACCGGGTGGGATTTTGTCTTTGGCGACCGCTACGCGACGGCGGTGCCTGCTTGATGCGGAAAAGGGCGCCCCGATGGGACGCCCTTCCTGGTCATCGCTTTGTCATCTTCCCCAAAGCCAGCTCAACCATGAAAGGTTGACCGATACTCTGAGGCGAATGCTTCCACCTTTAAGACCACTGGCTTCGAGCAGTAGTGAAGCTGTCATAGCAACCTCCTGTCTCAAGTGCATGGGGGTCCCTTGGTGTAGGCGGCTCCACGCATCAGGCCAGCTTGCCACGATGCCGTTTAGTCTTGTCGCTCGTGGTCAGCTCCGACTATTTCGTTAGACGCGTGCAGTTTGATCCTGCCGTCTTCGTGATCCGAAATAGGGACGCGATCGACAGATTCAAGGTGCCCACAAGACTATTCCGAATTCCAACGAAAAAGGGCACCCGGTTGGGGTGCCCTTTAGTCTAGACGCTGAGCGGACTTAGTTCTTCGCTTTGTCGACCATTTTGCCGTCTGAAATCCAGGGCATCATCGCACGCAGCTTTTCACCCACTTCTTCGATCTGGTGCGCGTCGTTCATGCGGCGCGTGCCTTTGAAGAACGGCTGGCCAACCTGGTTTTCCTGCATGAAGTCACGCACGAACTTGCCGGTCTGAATGTCGCGCAGGATGGCTTTCATGGTTGCCTTGGTTTCGTCGTAAGGCAGCACGCGGGGGCCGGAGACATATTCGCCGTATTCCGCCGTGTTGGAGATCGAGTAGTTCATGTTGGCGATGCCGCCTTCATAGATCAGGTCCACGATCAGCTTCACTTCGTGCAAACACTCAAAGTACGCCATCTCGGGCGCGTATCCCGCTTCCACGAGGGTCTCAAAGCCCATGCGGATGAGTTCCACCAGACCACCGCAAAGCACGGCCTGTTCACCGAAGAGGTCGGTTTCGCATTCTTCGCGGAAGTTGGTCTCGATGATGCCGGAACGGCCACCGCCAATGGCGGAGCAGTAGGAGAGACCGATTTCCAACGCCTTGCCGGAGGCGTCACGGTCCACAGCCACCAGGCAGGGCACGCCGCCGCCTTTAGTGTATTCACCGCGCACGGTGTGGCCGGGGCCCTTGGGGGCCATCATGATGACGTCGACGCCTTCCTTGGGCTCGATCAGGCCAAAGTGCACGTTCAGGCCGTGGGCGAATGCGATGGCTGCACCCTCGCGGATGTTGTCGTGCACGTACTTCTTGTAGGTCTCTGCCTGAAGCTCATCGGGCATGGTGAACATCATCACGTCACACCAGGCAGCTGCTTCGGCGATGCCCATGACGGTCAGGCCTTCGCCTTCGGCCTTCTTGGCGCTGGGCGAGCCTTCGCGCAGGGCGACGACGAGGTTCTTGGCACCGGAATCGCGCAGGTTCAGGGCGTGGGCATGGCCTTGGGAGCCGTAGCCGAGGATGGCGACTTTCTTGTCCTTGATCAGGTTCACGTCGCAGTCGCGGTCGTAGTAAACGCGCATGGTTTGTCCTTTCGAGTTGCAATCTGGGGCGCAACATACCGGCGACAGCGCGTTATTCCAGTGAAGGATTAAGAGTTTATTTGAATGAGTGAAGGTGATAATGCGTGATATCGTTATGAATCGGAAAAATCATGCTTGATGATCTCGACAGACGATTGCTGCGCTACTGGCAGGCTGAACCGACACTTTCACCGGGGGAGCTGGCCGAGCGCTGCGGGATGACCAGCGGCAAGGCCGCGCGGCGTATTGCGCGGATGCAGGAAGGTGGCGTGTTGCAGGGCGTGGGGGCGGTGATTGACTGGGGCGCGCTGGGCTATGCGGTTGAGGTCAGCTTGCGGATTACGCTCGACAAGACCCAAGGCAACGCCTTTGACTCCTTTCAGGAGGCTGCCCGTGCGGTGCCGGAGGTGATCGAGATCCAGACGTTTCTGGGCCGCGTGGATGTGCGCCTGTCGGTCATTGCCCGCGACATGGCGCATTACCAGCAGGTCTATCGCGATCGTATCCTGACCTTGCCGCATATCGCGGACATCGAGGCACTGATGCATGTGGCGCGGATCAAGGCAGAGGAGGCGCTGCCGCTGTGACCCCGCTTGATGATCTGGACCGCGATCTGCTGCGCGCCTTGATGCGCGATGCGACGCAGAGTGCGGCGACTTTGGGTCGGGCCTTGGGGTTGAGCCAACCTGCCACCTGGCGACGCATACGTCGTTTGCAGGAGGCAGGCGTGATCCGGGGGCGGCGCTTGCGGTTGGATGCGGAGAAGCTGGGCTTCGGCGTCACGGTCTTTCTGGGCGTCAAGCTGGCGACCAAAGGGCGCGTGTCGCTTGAGGATTTTGAGCGCGCGGTTGTCGCGATCCCGGAGGTGCAAACGGTGGAGCATGTGCTGGGCCTTTATGACTACCGCTTGCGGGTGGTGGCGCGGGACCTGCCGGACTTTGAGCGTGTCTTGCGGCGCCGGATCATGACCTTGCCGGGGGCAGGAGAGGTGGAGGCGAATGTGCTGTTGAGCGAGGAACGACTGCCGGGGCCATTGTGACTGTCCCCATTGACAAGCCCCCAGCTTTGCTGGGGGACCCCTGATGTTCTACATATGAGGAAGATTTCCTAGAGGGTTTCGACCGCTCGAAGCCCTGCAAGGGAAATCTTCCAATGTCATCAGAAACGACAAATCACCTTAACCACAGTACTTGGGAGTGCAAATATCACGTGGTTTTCACGCCCAAATACAGAAAGAAGGAACTTTACGGCTACCTGCGCCGAGAATTGCGTGAAGTATTCCACCGACTATCGCGCCAGAAGGAGTGCTCAATTGAAGAGGGGCACCTGATGCCAGACCACGTGCATATGTTGTTGAGCATCCCACCCAAGCACTCGGTCGCGCATGTGATCGGGTTCATGAAGGGAAAAAGCTCGATCTGGATCGCGCAGAACATCAAGAACCGCCGCCGCAATTTTGCGGGGCATAAATTCTGGGCACGTGGTTATTTCGTCTCGACGGTCGGCGCAGATGAGCGCACGGTGCGAGCTTATATCCAAACGCAAGAGCAACAGGACAAACGCCTCGACGACCTGTTTAACAGGTAATCTGTAACCCCAACCGCTTCGAGCGGTTCAAGCGAAGCGTTTCAAACCTCCACTTCAAGTGGAGGTTATTGGCTGAATGTGATGGTGAACGAAGGGCGGTTTGGCGGGCTCTGTCGGAACTTTTCCTTGATCTGGACGTCGCCGATGTTTTGCCGGGTGTCGAGGCGGTACTGAGGGCGAGCCCCTATTCTGCGGATGACCTTGAGCAGATCATGCTGGATGAGGTCTATCCCGTTTGTCATTGGAACCTGCGCAGCGTGGCGGGGGAATGGACGGGGTTTGACCGTGACTGGCTGGTTGAACGTTGTGCCGACCGCGCGGCTTTGCCCGGCTGGCGCAGGGCTCTGTTGCGGGGCTTGCACAGGCGGGGGCTGAACCGTCTGGTGCCGGAGTGGGCGGAGGTCCTCAAGGCGCTTCGCTGATCTCACATTGTATACCAAGATAGACTTTGCCATCCTTTCCTATGCTGCCTAAGACAACGGCAACAAAGGAGAACGCACCATGGCTTTGCTTGATCACATTGACCCCGAGGGGCTGGAAGAATTCTCGGTCGTGTTCACCGACCGGTCGCTCAACCACATGTCGGGGGCGTTCCAGCAGGTGATGCGCGACATCTCCGGCTTGCTGCGTGAGGTCTACAATGCCGATGCGGTGGCCTTGGTGCCCGGTGGCGGCACCTATGGGATGGAAGCCGTGGCGCGGCAGTTCGCGCGGGGGCAGGATGTGCTGGTCGTGCGCAATGGCTGGTTCTCTTACCGTTGGTCGCAGATCATCGAAAGCGGCGATTTGACGGGCAAGGCGACGGTGATGAAAGCGCGTATGCAGGGCAACGACGCGCCCGCGCCCTTTGCGCCTGCGCCTATTGGGGATGTTGTGGCCACGATCCAGGCGGAAAAGCCTGCGGTCGTTTTTGCCCCGCATGTGGAGACCAGCGCGGGCTTGATCCTGCCGGATGATCATATTGCCGCCATGGCCGCTGCGGCCCATGAGGTGGGCGCGCTGATGGTGCTCGATTGTATTGCCTCAGGCTGTGTCTGGGTGGACATGAGGGCGCTTGGCGTCGATGTGCTGATCTCTGCGCCTCAAAAGGGGTGGTCGGCCTCCCCCTCTGCCGGGTTGGTGATGATGTCAGAGCGCGCCGAGGCGCGGCTGGCAGACACACAGTCGGACAGCTTCGCCATTGATCTGGGCAAGTGGCGCAGCATCATGAAGGCCTATGAGGATGGCGGGCATGCCTATCATGCGACCATGCCGACATACGCGTTGCGGGCCTTTCGCGACACAATGGAGGAGACCCGCGCCTATGGGTTTGAGCGCCTGAAGGCCGCGCAGTGGCAGTTGGGCGATGGCGTGCGGGAGATGCTGGCGGGCAAAGGCGTGACCTCTGTGGCGGCGCAAGGCTTTGGCGCGCCGGGGGTTGTCGTGAGCTATACCGCCGATCCGGAGGTGCAGAACGGCAAGAAGTTTGCGGCACGCGGCATGCAGATTGCGGCTGGGGTGCCGCTGCAGGTGGGGGAGCCTGACGGGTTTTCGACCTTCCGGCTGGGGCTTTTCGGATTGGACAAGCTTTACGACGTGGAAGCCACGCTGGGGCGCTTGTCTGCTGTGGTGGACGAGGTTCTCTGACAGTGGTGGCGGGCCACAGGCCCGCCTTACGAAACGGTGGCCTGCCCGTAAGGCGGGCGTGCCGCCCGCCCGGGTCGGGCCGAAAGGCCCGACTTACGAGGGATCGCCGCTGCGTAAGGCGGGCGTGTCGCCCGCCATTCCCAGGCCCATTTGCATTAACCCGCGCCGCACCGGGGCCAGCCCGTAAAGCGCCTGCAGCCCAGCCGCGCGCAAATCCCGGGCCATGCCGCTGCTGACCTGCGACGCGCGGTTCAACAGGTCGATGCCGCTGATCCGCAGCTGGATGTCGCGGTGTCGAGCTTTGTGATAGGCTTCCAGCATCTCAGCGCCGCCAAGCGCCGCGCGGTTGGCTTCGGCCAGATCAAGCAGGGTGGTGATGTCGCTGAGCGACATGTTCAGCCCCTGCGCGCCGATGGGCGGCAGCACGTGTGCCGCTTCGGCCACAAGGGCCAGACGTTCACCGCTCATCCGCTCCGCCTGTTGGCTGATGATCGGCCAGACCGCGCGCGGGCTTGCCAGCGTCAGCGGCCCAAATAGATGGCAGGAGCGTTCGGACATCTGCGCCTCAAAGGCAGCCACATCGAGTGCGGCACGGGCCTGGGTGGCGGCCCCATCGTCCATCCAGACCACGGCAGAGCAGGGCAAGCCATCGCGGTCCGGCAGCGGCACCAGCGTAAAGGGTCCGCCGCTTTGGTGCACCTCGGTAGAGACATTGGCATGCGGGATCGGGTGCGTGACCGAAAAGGCCAGCGCCTTTTGTCCGTAGCGCCGCGTGCTGACGCCGATCCCAGCCGCTTGCCGCATGGGGCTGTCGCGCCCGTCTGCGGCAATCACCAACCTGCAGGTGATACGGCTGCCATCTGTCAGCCCAACGCGCGCTTCCCTGGTGCGGGCAAAGAGCGACCGGGTGGCTGTGCCGGGGCGGAAGTCGACCGTCTCCAGCTTCTCCAGACGCTCAACCATTTCGCGGCGCAGCAGCCAGTTGGGAAAGTTCCACCCAAAGGGCAGATCGGAAATGTCGGAGGCATCAAAGTCGCAGGTGACACGGGCCTCGGCCCCGTCTCCTCCTGCATCCACAATGCGCATGACCTGTAGCGGCGCGGCCTGTACGGCCAGGGGTTTCCACAGCCCTGCGCGCTCCAGCAGGCTCCGGGCCGGTTGCAGCAAAGCGGTGGAGCGCATATCGGCACCTTCGGCCCCGGCGGCGGTTACAGGCGGCGTGGGATCCACGCAGATCACTGAAAAGCCAGCCGTTCCGAAGGCCGCAGCCGCGCTCAGCCCGGCAATGCCACCGCCCGAGATCAGGATATCGCAATCAAAACTCATGACCCCAACCTAAGCTGTCAGCAGCCCAAGGAAATGAGACAGATCGTCCGTATGGTGGTGGATGTATGCGGCATCCAGTCGCGCAGGGGCCACATGCACGGTGCGCATGCCCAAATCGTGTGGCACAGCGAGGTTGCGCGCCTCGTCTTCGAACATGGCTGAGGACGCAGGATCCAGCCCGTCACGCCCGAACACCCTGTCAAAGGCGGCGCGGTCAGGCTTGGGGTGAAAATCGGCATGCTCCACGCCATAGATCGCGTCCATCAGCCCCGCCAGCCCGCGCGCCGCCAGCACCTTCTCGGCGTAGGGCGCGCAGCCATTGGTGTAGACGATCTTGCGCCCGGGCAGCGCCTCAATCCGGGCGCGCAGATCGGGATCCTTGGGCAATACGTCAAAGGAGATGTCGTGCACGTCTTCCAGATAAGGCAGCGGGTCCACGTCATGTTCCCGCATCAGCCCCGCCAGCGTCGTGCCGTGGGTTTGCCAGTAGTGCAGGCGTAGCCGGTCAGCCTCTGCCCGGTCCACGCCCAGCGTCTCCATCACCCAGGCGGTCATGCGCACTTCAATCTGATCAAAAAGCCGCACTTCGGGCGGGTAAAGCGTGTTGTCGAGGTCAAAGACCCAGGTGGTCACATGTGAAAAGGCGTCGCGCGGCATGGAGGCTTGGTAGGCAGTGCGAGGCCCCGACGCAAGGTTGCGAAAAGCAATTGCCCGGTTAAGGTGATGTAACTTTGAAGGAACGGCCTGATGACAACCACCCGCACCAACCCAACCGACGCCTATTCGATGATCCTGGATGCCATCGATGTGGGGACTTATCGCCCCGGGGACCGGTTGGTGGAAAGTGAGCTGGCCGAGCGGCTGGGCATGTCACGCACGCCCGTGCGCGAGGCGTTGCAAAGGCTGGAGACCCAGTCCCTGCTGGCGCGTGACGGGCGCAGCCTGATTGTGGCCTCGCTGGATCACAACCAGTTGAGCGAGCTTTACGTTGTGCGCAGCGAGCTTGAAGGGCTGGCCGCGCGGCTCGCGGCCCATCATGCCACGGATGAAGAAGTGCGGGTCTTGCGCGAGATGGTGACGGCGGATGACGCGCTGGTGGACAATCCTTCTGCGCTTGCCCGTGCCAACCGGCGGTTCCACAAGCAGGTGCATCTGGCGTCCCACAACCGATACCTCGTCCAGCAGCTTGATCTGGTCTATCGCACGATGGCTCTGATGGCGACATCATCGCTGGAGGTGGAGGGCCGGGGCGAGATTGCCCAGCGGGAGCACGACAGCATTGTCACTTGCATTGAGGCGCGGGATGCCGATGGTGCCTGTGAGGCGCTGCGGTCCCACATTTCGGTTGCTTTTGTCACCCGGCTGAAGCGGGACGCGGCGCGGCGTAAGGAAGAGGGCTAGGCCCCTCGTTTTCTTCTGCGGCAAAGCCATGCTGGGTTTTGTCCCAGAAGAAGGGTGATACCACAAATTCGTGCAGGGCCTTCACTGCCGACAGGGCCCCCAGCAGATAGTAGAACGGTGTGGTCAGCACCCAGCCCAACAGGTGGCGATGACGCGGTGTGGAAACGGCGGTCATCGAAATGGCAAGGTTGGTGGCTTCAGCCACCACGAAAACCACGATCATGAACCACATCACAGGTGCCCCGAGGGTCAGGCCAATGGGGTGGGGCATGCCAAATATCGTCAGCCAGAAGGACCAGAGCAGCGGGGCCATCAGGAACTGGGAAAAGGTGGCGAGAAAGAGGGTCTGTACGCCCAAAAATCGCAGCCAGCCGAGGTCCTTGAGCAAAGCGGACGGCGTGCGCATGTGCACGCACCAGGTGATCAGAAACCCTTTGAGCCAGCGCGAGCGTTGCCGCACCCAAGGCCAAGCGCGGCAGTTGGCTTCCTCATAGGTGACTGTCGGCAAGAGTTCAGTCCTATAGCCGTGACGGGCCAGCCGCAGCCCCAGATCCGCGTCTTCCGTCACATTATGCGCATCCCAACCGCCAAGTTCTTCCAACAAATTTCGGCGGAAGAACAAGGTCGTGCCACCCAGCGGCACCACCAGTCCAAGGCGCGCTATACCCGGCAGGACCATCCGCCACCATGTGGCATATTCGATGGTAAAACAACGTGATAGCCAGTTGGTCCGGGAGTTGTAGTAGTCCAGCCGACCCTGCAAGCAAGCAACCTCTGGCGGGGCAGTGCGAAACCGATTCACAACCTTTTCAATCTGGTCTGGCTCGGGCGCATCCTCGGCGTCCCAAATGCCGATGATACTGCCTTTGCAAAAATCGAGCGCATAGTTCAGGGCGCGGGGCTTGGTAGTGAGCCGGTTGGCCTCAGGCACTTCGATCACGTTGATCCAATCTGGCAGCGTTGTGCGTGCCAGCGTGTCGCGGGTAACGTCGTCACCTGCTTCGAGGACCAGCACGACGTTGAGCAGGGACTTTGGATAGGTCAGCCGTGAAAGTCGCTTGATCAATACCTCAGCGATTTCCTTTTCCCGCAGAAGTGGGACCAAGACGGATACCCGAGGCAGCCGGTAAACCCTTTGATTGCCCTCAGGGGCGACCGCCGCGTCGCAGTTGCGGTGCGGGAATTGCTTGATGAGCGCTGAGGCCTTGAGCGTGGTGCTCATCACCAGGGTCATAAAGGTCCAAAGGATCGCAATTGTCAGCACCCACATGGGAGCAAGAAGGGTGGCCAGAGCCAGGGCGGACAAGATACCCAAAGCCCAAAGCCTGCGCTTTTGCGGGTTTATCTCCCACGCGCGGCAGCTTTCGGCGACGGGGACCCTGGTTGCTGCTTTCTGCGCGAATTCGCGACCATAAAGGCGACCGAGTTGGGTCTGGATCTGATACTCATCGGCCACAACCGCGAGCATACAATTCCCTTCGTGGCCCATACACGCGCGAAAGTGCTTGAATGTGTCCGGGCGCGCGGTCGCCACAAGCAGCGAGGCGCCCATCCGCGCCCAGGGCACAACCTGATGTGTCTGGCACAGGCTGGAAGGCAGGGTATCGGCCAGTTCCATCGGACAGGGGTCTTCGTTCAGGTCAACAAGCGGCAGGTTTTGCCGCTTGGCCATGGCCTGCAGAAATTCCGCGCGCGACAGGTGCCCCTCGGAGATCAGGATCTCACCGAGAGGCACGTCGACGCGGCACTGCAGGTCCAGTGCGTTGACCAGATCACGCTGGTCTATGATGCCTTCGTCCACCAGAAACCGACCGATGGAGGGGAGGGTCGGAACAGGTTCTACGACCTGTGCGTCCAGCAGACGAAGGCGAAGGTTTTCCATCAACCTTACCCCTGCACGTTAATGCAATGGTAAGGATGATGGGTCGAGGTTAATTGTGGGTTAACAAACGGTTAACAGAAAGTTAACTGTGAGGAACTTGGCCTTGCACGACAGTGCCTTATGCGTCTTCTGACTGCTTTTCCATAGCCTCGGCAAAGCGTTCAAACAGATAGTAGCTGTCCTGCGGGCCGGGTGAGGCTTCGGGATGGTGCTGTACGGACCAGACCGGGCGGCCTTCGACTGCGATGCCGCAGTTTGAGCCGTCAAAGAGAGACACGTGGGTTTCCTTTACCCCCTCGGGCAGGGTCTGTGCGTCCACGGCAAAGCCGTGGTTCATCGATGTGATTTCAACCTTGCCGGTGGCGTTTTCCTTGACCGGGTGGTTGGCGCCGTGGTGGCCGTGGCTCATCTTGACGGTCTTGGCCCCAAGCGCCAGCGCGAGTATCTGGTGGCCCAGACAGATGCCAAACATCGGCAGCTCGGTTTTGTCGAGGACGTCGCGGATCATCGGCACGGCGTATTCGCCAGTGGCCGCAGGATCGCCCGGACCATTGGACAAGAAAACGCCATCGGGTTGATGCGCCATGATATCCTCAAAAGTCGCAGTTGCAGGCAGCACGGTCACGTCACATCCCGCAGAGGCAAGGCAGCGCAGGATGTTGCGTTTGGCTCCGTAGTCGACGGCGACCACCTTGTGCTTGGGGGCCATTTGAGGCGCGTAGCCTTCTGGCCAGGCCCACCGCATTTCGTTCCAGCGGTAGGATTGCGCGCAAGTGACTTCCTTGGCCAGGTCCATGCCCTCAAGGCCAGCAAAATCGCGTGCTGCGTTGACAAGTGCTTCGATGTCGAAGTTGCCTTCAGGGTTATGGGCAAGGGCCACATGCGGCGCACCTTGCTGGCGGATCGCGCGGGTCAGGCGGCGGGTGTCCACGGCACCGATGGCGATGCGCCCGCGGGCCGCAAGCCATTCTGAAAGGTCCTGCGCATTGCGCCAGTTTGAAGGGTCGGTCGGCATCCATTTCACCACCATCCCTGCGGCCACCGGATCGCCGGTTTCATCGTCTTCGGGGTTGGTGCCGACATTGCCCACATGAGGAAAAGTGAAGGTCACGATCTGGCCCGCATAAGACGGGTCCGTCATGATTTCCTGATACCCGGTCATGGCCGTGTTAAAGCAGAGCTCAGCCACTGTCTGGCCGGTGGCACCAAAGCCCTGACCATAGAAAATCGAGCCGTCCGCCAGGACAAGACAGGCGGTCGGGTGCGAAGGAGTGGGCGCGGACATGGGGCAGCCTCCGGGCAGGTATGGGGTGGGTAAACGGCTGCAAACTACGCGGGCAGACGGGAAGGGTCAAGGCAAAGAGTAATTTCTCTTTTTGTTGTTTTTCAATGGGTTGAGTGGGGATGCGCCCCATTGCCAGCGCGAGGGCTGCACAGTATGGTCGGAAGCTGTGAACGCTAACGGCGTCGACGACGGCAAGGGGAGTAGCCCAAGGTGACACTACGTGCACGGATTTCGGATGCCTTGAAACAGGCGATGCGGGACAAGGCGGCAGATCGGTTGTCGACCCTTCGCCTGATCAATGCGGCCATCAAGGACAAGGACATCGCGGCCCGTGCGGCCGGTAACGACGACGAAGGGGTGCCGGAGGCTGAGGTATTGGCGATCCTGGGCAAAATGGCCAAACAGCGTTCGGAATCAGCGCGCGCCTACGAAGAAGGGGGCCGCCTTGACCTGGCCGACCGGGAGCGTGGCGAAATCCTGGTGATCGAAGAATTCCTGCCGCGTCAGATGGATGAGGCCGAGACCGCCGCTGCTGTGGATGCCGCTGTGGCCGAAGTTGGGGCCAGCTCGATCCGGGACATGGGCAAGGTGATGGGCCTCTTGAAAGCCAAATACACCGGGCAAATGGATTTTGGTGCGGTTGGCCCTGCTGTGAAAGATCGGCTGAGCTGATCAGTCTTTTTTGAGGTTCCTGAGCAGGTCATCGTAAAGCGCGATGCGCTCCTCTTCGCTGAGGAAAGCGCCGATCTCGACCTCTCGCCCGTGCCCGCGCAGGGTGACGTAATGCGGGACGGGCCCTTCGTCTTCGTATTTGGTCACCTTTGTCCAATAGCGGTTGTCTTGCCATTCCTTTGTTTCACCCTTGGGGGAGGTATGGGTCAGCTTTGCCGTGGTGTCGTCGAGGGTCAGGACTTCTTCGATCTGGCGGGTGCGGTGATTGAACTGCAGGGCCCAGTAGATCGCGGCGACCGCCATCAGCACAAAGGGCAACAGGCCCCAAAGCAGCACGGTGCCGATCAAGGACACCACCGGGATCAGAATCATCGCGAAGGTCGCCAACACGAAGGCGGCAAAGCCCTTGGCAGGCAGCGACTGGTGCGGCCAGAGGCGCATCTGCTGAGGCGTTTCGCCGGGCTCGGTCGTCCATTGGTAGGGCATGGGTTGGAGGATAGGCGGATGGACGGCGATGGCAATGCTGCGTCATGCCGCAGCCCGTGATCTGGTTGCGCGGCTTGCGCCGCAAGATATGTTTTCGCGGGCTTCAGGGTGCGCTGTTGCGGTTTGCAATCGGGTGTGGTGCGGATTTTGAGGCAGAGGGCGCTTCAAGCTCTCCGTCTCAGAGGTCGGTTCAGGGCTTTGCTGTGGTCAGGATGCGGCTGTCGAGTGTGCGCAGGATGCCGGAGCGGTTGGCCAGTGCTTCGACGTAGCCGCCCGCGCTTTCGGTGGTAGGGCGCAGGCCATCGAACATTTGTTCGTCCGCATGCAGCGCCACGATGCGGGTCTTGCCAAGCGCGGAATCGTCAACGGTGAAGGCCAGTTTGCTGCCGTCCTGGGCGTCTGCCAGCGGGAAGGCCACGCGCACGATGATAGGCCCTTCTTGGCCCGCACGCAGGGCGGCGATTGCGTTTTCTTTCAGTAGAAGATTGGGCAGCAGGTGAAAGACGTTGCCTGAGACATCCAGTGCGGAGACGAACAGGTAGCCTTCGGTGACATCGGCCGGGATGGTGACGTCGATCACCGGGTTTTCACCCACGAAGTAGCGGCCAGATGTGTTTTCGGAGCCGTCTTCACCCATGCTGAAGGTGATGCCAAAGCCGCCTTCGGGGACCTTGGGCAAGACCGCGTCGACCTCGCAGAGCGTGGCGTTCAGGACTTCGACATCGAGCAGCAGGTCACGGCCTTCGACAGCTTTTACCAGATCGTCCGAAAGCTCTACCCGGGTGGCCACATCAGCGACCTTGCCGCGCACACTGACTTGTGCCTCTTCGCCGTAGCCTGCGGCGGGAGGATCGATGAGGTCAATGGGCCCACAATCGGCATGGGCGGTCAGGATGTCCTCGATGGTACCTGCTTGCAGAAAGAGCGGTCGGTAGGCGATGTCGGTGGTGCCGGTCAGCCCGTCGGGCAGGCCGTCGTTTTCGAAGATCGCGCTCAGCTGCGCGCGCTGGGTTGCGTCGTGAGTGAGGCCGGTGATGGTGACCGTGTCGCCCGAGGCCTCCAACTGCCATTCCGGCAGGACGGAGATCAGGCCAATGAGGCTGACCACGTCCTCCCCCCAATCTGCGTGGATGTCACCGCTGGCAAGGGTCAGGTCCGCGCTGCCGCCGAGTTCCTCCATGAGACCTGCGAGATCGGTCTGGACGGCCTCGGACGGGACATTTCCGGTGACCTGTGGCGCGCTGTCCGCGAGGCGCTGAGCGGTCAGTGTGTAGGGATCGGCTGTGGGGGTAGGAGGGCCCGAGCAGGCTGTCAAAGAGGCCTGCAGCAAAGCCGCCGCCGCCCAATGCCGCCAGGGCCACAACGCCGATAAGCGCCATGCGCCCGCCCGCGCCACCGGAGGACGCCGTGGCAGGCGTTTTGGCGGCAGATTTCTCAGGGGGTTCTGGTGCCGGTTCGGGTGCTTTTGGCTTCGAGATAGGGACAATGACGGTCGCGTCGTCATCGCTGAGCGCGGTTGGCGTGCCGCTATCGGGATTGTCGATCTGGTCCAGCACCGCTTGTGCGGTTTGCAGGCGCTGGTCGCGGTCCGGGTGGGTCATCCGGTCGATCAGACTGGCGGTCAGGGGTTCGGGCACCTCGGCCGTGTCCAATGGCTTTGATTTGCGCCTCTACCACCTCCATCGGGTTGGCCCCGATCTGGGGTTTCTTGCCCAGGTAGGTCGCCAGAAGCAACGCGCCCAAAGCGTAGATGTCAGCCCGTGCGTCGGTTTGGCCGGAGAGCTGTTCGGGGGCGGCATAGGCGTATTTGCCGGCAAATTCGTTGCCAACGATGGTTTGCGCGCCCTCGTTGGTGTCCTTGGCGATGCCAAAGTCGATGATCACTGGCATCCGCAGGATCACCGTGGCGCAGGATGATGTTGTCGGGGCTGAGATCCCGTGTGAACGATCTTTTTGCCGTGGGCCGCGATCAGCCCTTCGGTCACGCGACGGGCCACGACCATGAGGTCATCGGCGGACATACCGCCTTCGGCAATCTTGGCGTCAAGGGCAGGGCCCTCAACATAGTCCATGACCAGATAGACCAGCCCATCGTCCGTGCGCTGGTTGTCATAGTAACGCACAATCGCATCATGCCGGATTTCGCGCATGTCTTCTTCGCGCGTCATCAGGGCCAGAAAATCCTAGTTGCGGGAAAACTCCTGCCGCAGGGCCTTTAGTGCGACAACGCGGCCCGAGATTTCGGACCGCGCGCGCGATAGACTTCGGACGTACCCACCGCGCCCAAGCACCTTTTCGATGCGGTAGGTGTTGTTGAGGACATCCCCAACCTGGAAGATGCCCCGGTGGTTTCCTGCGCTCATCGTTTAGGTCAGCTGAGTGCCTGGAATTCGACGCGGCGGTTCACGTCTGCACGCGGATCGCTTTCGTCAAAGAGGAAGCGTTCGCCGACGCCTGTTGCTTCCATACGGTCGGCGGGATAGCCGCAGTCGGAGCTGAGGTAACGCTTGACCTCTTCGGCGCGCAGTTTGGACAGGCGTTCGTTGTATTTCGCTGACCCCGAGGCATCCGTATGGCCCAGAATGCGGATCTTTTGCACGTCCGCGGCTTTCAACGGCCTCACACAAGGCCACAAGCTTGGGCTTTTGATCGGCGGCGCAGGGCGGCACTGTCGAAATCGAAGGAGATGTTCACGTTCACCTGTTCCTCTTTAGGAACAGCTGTCGCGATCTCTTCGGTGGGTGGCCGACGGCGGCAGTTTCGGTGGCCACTGCGGTGTCATCAGTGCTGGGTGTTCGGGCGTTGCGATCAGAAGCCCGCGCGTTTTCTGCTTTTTGAAGCGTTCTGCCATTTCTTCAACCGTTTGGTCGGCAAGGGGCAGGGGCAACAGAGACCGGCGTCAAGAGCACGCCGAAAGCGAGGACAGAAGCGGAGGCAGCCGTCATCAGATAGGTTTTCATGGCAAAATCTCTCATGTTAAAGTAACTATTCAGGTTGTCTCTGGGGCGTTTCAGACGCTTGATTTTGTCAGGTCGGTTCGAGTTTCTGGATGAGTTGATCGGCGGTTTTCTGGAGTGTTTCGATTATTGACCAGCCCTGTTTGCGTGCCGTTTCGATCACGGTTCTGAGGGTGCAGAAGTTTTCCGCGCCGGTCAGTGTGCGGAAGCATCCCGAGACCTTGATACGGACCTTGCCCATTCTCAGATCCCTCTCGGCCTCGTTATTTGTGAAGGGAACCTGCAAGTCGGTAAGGAAGCGCAGGACATCGGCCTTGCGGTCACGCAATCGCAGCACGAGATTGTGTCCGGTTCGCCGTTTTGGTCGTCCTCGGGGGGATTTGCCGGGCAGTGCGGGTTTCAGCGGGTGGCTGGTTTTCATGTAACGACAGCCCCTGCGCGATGCAGGTGTCGTAGCGCTCATCGATGGCCTTGACCACATGCGCCGCGACATGATCCCGACCGTTTGCCCGGGCGCTGGCGGCCGCCCTTTTCGCGTCCAGCAGGATAGTCTGCATCATCGCAGCCCATGCTTCCTTTTCGATATCGACGAGCGCCTGCAACTCGCGCATGTGATGGGCATTGCAAAGGCCGTGCACGACCTCCTCCATCCTGGCGTAGGATGCCCAGTTGTCATGCACCGCAATCCCCGATACGCCGGACAGCAGATCGCCTCTGCCCGCCCCCATCCGGAAATGGCTCAGGGTCAATGAGCAGATGACATGCTGCCACCGGTTTCGGCCTTCAACCCGCAGACCTGTTTCATCCAGATGTTTCACCGCCACCTGCACACCGCACAAGGCGTCACGTACAGCGTCTGCAAAAGACAGCATGCCCTCCGCCACCTTCGCAATCAGCCGCGCCAGTGTGGCGGCGGAAATGCGCACGCCGAACAGGTCACGAAAGACCTGCGTAACTGCCCAGGTTGTCGGTGGCGTTTTTCGGCTGCGTCAAATCGACTCGGGGGAGCACATTCCGGTTTTCTGATTGAGGATTTCATGAGTCGATCAGGGCATGTCTGGCGAACCCACCCATACCAGCGGACTTGCTGAACTCTCGAAGTCCCAACTGATTGAATTGATCGAAACGCAGCGTGAGACGATTGCGTATCTTGTCGAGGAGAACCGGCGACAGGCAGAGATGATCGTTGTGCTTGAGCAGCGGATTGAGGGGCTTGAGCGTCGCCTTGCGTTGAACAGCCGGAACAGCAGCAAGCCTCCGTCGAGTGACAGCCCTGCGAAGCCGACGGCGAAGGGCAGGAAGGATCAGCGCGGGCAACTGGATCGCAAGCCCGGCGGTCAGCCGGGGCACAAGGGCACGACCCTGGAGCAGACGGACACCCCCGACGAGGTTG
>CAXMWW010000007.1:0-12542 GCA_963422245.2 uncultured Sulfitobacter sp.
CATGCAGAATGCGAATATAGTTGATATTGCAGCTGCGCGTGCCCCCGAGCAGGAACAAATCGGACACGATCAACACATCGTAATCCAGGACCTCACGCTTGAGCCTCGGAAACAGCAATCCATTTGGGCTTGGGAAGGGCTCGGTACGGCTGGGGCGCTCTGTAACAACAAACGGGGCAACGAGCTCTCCGCTGGCCTCGGCCTGGGCGCGGCGCTCTTCCATCCAGAACTCCGACTGGCGGTGATATTCGTTCCGCGACCCGAAAGTCAGGCTACGCAGGTTCATCAGCTCTTGCTGGGTGAGCGAGTTTTCGTGCACCAGGAAGAACGAATAGGTGGTCTCCGGATTCACGATGGCAAAGGCCTCTTTGCCATGCACCTGTTTGACACGCCGCTCAAACTCGGCGTCGGCATTGGCCATGATCGGATCCCACCCGCCAAGCGCTTTGACGTCTTCGGTCCGCATCAGGAAACCGGGGTAGTTCATGTGGCAATATTCTAAAGAGTGCCGCGAGGGGCGCAAATGGAACTGAAGCTTGTGGGACACGCGGCACATCAGCGTGGTGTTGAGACGAATGTCGGGGTTCTCCATCAGATGCTTCATCTGATGTTCGATCATCTGGGGATGCGACCAGTCATCAGAATCGTGTACCGTGACAAAGTCGCCGGTACAGATTTCAAGCATCCGGTTGCGGTTGCCATAGGTGCCGTGGTTTTCGGTGTTGGGCACGATCACCAGCCGGGGATCCTTGGCCGCCATGGTGTTCAGGATCTCAAGGCTGTTGTCGGTGCTGCAATCATCGGTGATGATGATTTCCAGATTGCGCCAGGTCTGCTCCTGCATGGAGCGGACGGCCATTTCCAGAAAATCCGCCGAATTGTAGCTGGAGATGAACACCGAAACCCTGGGCCCATCCTCGACCGGTTCAAGCGGTTCTGCAGGGCCTAATGACAAAAAAGGCTGATTGGAGTCTGACACCTGAACCGGGGCAAGGCCAGTATGCTCGAACAGGCCGTTTATGGTTTGAATCTGCCCGGCCAGATCCCCTTTGTGGAAAAAGTAATTGGCCAGCCCAATCCGGTAATTCGGATCATTGGGGCGGAAATCGATGTATTCTTCCATGCGCTGACGCGCCATTTCCGCGTCACCCGTTTCCAACAGCATCTCATATTCCAGAACCCGCTGACGGGTCCCGCGCATATACTGTTTGGACAAGGACCGTGCATCAAACATCATCTTGGCGGCTGAATGCGCCTGGTCGTTATCTGCAAAAAAGCGGGCCAGTTCGTAAGAGGCCATCGCTCTGAGACTGTTGGGAATATAGGGGCAGGCCGACAGCTCCTGCAACTTGCCGAGACCGGCATAGGAATATCCGCCCCACATCAGCTTGGCCGCATCCGTGATGGCACGCCGCGCCGCATCGGAGTGCCTGCGCGCATCGCGCTGGAACGGCTTGAGTTCCTCGACCTGCTTTTTGCGGTTGTCGAGAAATCCGGTGACCTGCGTCAGGCGCGCGCTCAGCGCCTGTATTTCCATCTGGCTGGACACCAGCCGATCAATATCGCCAGTCTTGCCATCAAAACTACCCAACAGCAGGGCGATAATCATATCCTGGATATCTTGCGGTTTGTCTTTGAAAGCGCTCGCTGCGGTCAGAAAGTCATGCAGTTTTTCTACCGACGCGGTTTTGTCTTCCAAGGTCTGCTCTAAACGTCGATTGACACGTTCGAGTTTCTTATGACCTTCACTTTTTTCTTCCATAAAATCGCTCATTCTTGGCAACTTACTCTTGCGTCATGGTCTGAAGCCCAGACAAAAAATACTCAAATCGTACTCGAAGGCTCTTTGAGTATAGCTGAGCAGACAAGTCAATCGGTTTGTCGGCGGATACACGCCGACGGTTTCCTAAAACATGATACATGTCTGCGCGTCGGGCAGACTGCGATTAATATGACGCTAAGCCACTATTTGTAGGGCTTAAACCTCAAAATCCCTACCTTTGTTCACAGTCACGATACCGGTTTTGCATGCGGTCTGTTTGCGAAAGACTGCCGCATGTTGTGCCACAAGATCTGGCGCGCACCACGGACCAGACGGGTCCGTTTCGTTCTTGGTCTGGTGTGCTTTGCTGAAACCGGCCAAAGGCCGCCGACACACATGCGGCGCACCCGCCTTTAGAAGACAAAATTGTCCTCGGTCAGATCAGGGATGAAAAAACCGACCACCGTGAGGGTGTCTGCCATGTTAAAAATCTGCACCCCGATAGGCGTGTCGCGCACATGGTTGTCCATCAGGTCATCGTAATTCTCGATGCCAGTCACGGCACTGAAGTCCGCCTTGTCGTTCTGGGACGCGTTCAGGATGCGATCCTGTCCCCAGGTGTCGGCAAAGACAAAGAAGTCGATCCCCGACGATCCGCCATCCAGCGTGTCGTTACCAGTCCCGCCATCAAGCGTGTCATGGCCCGTTCCACCGTCCAGAAAATCGCCCCCCGCGCCACCGTCCAGACTGTCAGCACCGCTGGCGCCATCCAGCGTGTCAGTCCCCTCACCGCCCACAAGATGGTCCGCCCCTCCGCCCCCATCCAGTTGGTCATCACCCGCCTCACCCATCAGCAGGTCAGCACCCGCAGCCCCAAGGAGAAAATCGCGGTCCTGGCCCCCGTCCAGGGTATCCGCCCCGGCACCGCCAAACAGACGGTCCTTGCCCGTCTCACCCCAAAGGATGTCATCCCCGGCATCGCCATAAAGCGCATCATGGCCCGTGCCGCCCTGCAGGCTGTCATTGTCATCGCCGCCCTGCAGAAGGTCATAGCCCCCTCCACCGATCATTGTATCCTGACCAGGGCCACCCTGAAGATCATCGGCTGCCGCCTCTCCATTCAGAAAGTCATTGCCAGCGCCACCCAAAAGCGTGTCGTCCTGATCTATCAGTATGCTTGCAGGAAAGGGGCTCCCTAGCCCACCATAGAGAACGTCATCACCCTCTCCACCGCTTAGGATGTCGCTCCAATCGGCTCCATATAATGTGTCATTTCCGCGCCCCCCAAGCAGGCTATCCCCGCCATAGCCTCCCTGTAAAAAATCATTGCCAATGCCACCTTCCAGGGTGTCTTGATTATTCTCTCGCTGATCGTAGTCAAAATCCGTAGGGCGGAAGGCGTCACCAACCAGCACATCCTCACCTTCATCGCCATAAAGAAAGTCCGATCCCCCCCGACCATCCAGAGTGTCATTGCCTGCCCCACCATGGATGTTTTCGCCGCTAATCCCCCCATCAACGCTGTCATTGCCAGCTTCACCATAGACAAAGGCTCCGAAAGGGTTGAAACCACTCAACGTATCATTTCCGGCACCGGCAAAAACAGTGTCACCCCGGCCATAGGAAATGTACTCGCTGTCGTCCGTCCCCCGGATGACTTGCATTCAATACTCCAATCCATCTTTTAAGCGCATGCTTGTGGCGTAAGCATATGACAGGACAGGGTAAGAAAGAATGCCTGATGCCTCTGCAACGCCATTGAGGGTGCCGCATCTGATGTGGCACCCCCGATCTTGCTTAATCATTAGGGTCCTGACCCCAAGCGCTAGAGCACTCAGATCAGGAAGAAGTCATCATTGTCCAGGGTGGGTCGTCCATCCAGCACCGCCATCAGGAACTTGCCGCCGTCGCGGGTTGTGTTGAGATCCACAAACAGCTCGCCAGTTGACTGATCGTACAGCAGGTAATCGTTGCCATCGCGCGCGTCGCGCCCCTGGCGCAGCACACCGTTTGGCAAGGCCCCCGTGGGGAAGATGCCGTCTGGCACATCGATCAGGATCCGGTCCACGCCCGCCTCGAAGTCGGTGATCCGATCCGCCCCGCGCTGCGCCGATCCAGGCACTGCAAAGACGAAATTGTCGGCACCAGTGCCGCCGGTCAGCGTGTCTGACCCCGCACCCCCGGCAATTGTGTCATTGCCGGCACCGCCATCAATGCGGTCGCCTTGCGCACCACCCACGACATGATCCGTACCATCACCACCCGACACCACGCCGCCAATGCGGTCGCTAATGGTCAGGGCGTTGCCCGCATCCGACAGGTTGACGATGCGCGCGCCATCAATGATCAGCCCGTCCGGGTTGTCGACGCGGCTGCTGTTGAGACGCATGTCACCGGTGTCGCCAATCTTGACCGTAATCTGATCCGCATCCGACTGGTTGATCACACCCTGACGCACTTCCAGCGCCAGATTGCCCTGGGTCGAGATCGAGAAGTCAAACACATCCACGCCCGAGAAGCTGCCAATATTGTCCACAACCTCGGACACGTTGGCCACTTCGACAATCAGCGTATCGGTACCTGCCCCGGTGATCGCCCGGAAGTCGGAGGCATCTACCTGCGACCGGCTGATGGTAAAGGTGTCATCCGCCTGGCTGCCCAGAATGAACCGCTCATCCGGATTGGCCCGGTCAACCATACCTTCTACGGTTGAATCAGAAACGAACTCCACGTTGCTGGGCCTGGCCTGGCCTGCGCCATTGGCATCCCGCACCCGCACCGAGGCATCAAGGCCCAGATCCACAATCAGATCACGCCCTTCGAAATAATATCTCAGGTCCCCAATGCTGGTATAGGCCGTGCCTTCCAGCACCAGCACGTCGCCGCTGTTGCCAAATTCAAAATCACGGATCTGGTCGTTGCCATCGCCCACACGATAGACGAAACGGTCCCGCCCGCCATTGCCGGTCATGTCATCGTCGTTCAGACCACCGCGCAGCGTGTCATCGCCACTGCCACCAAACAGCTGGTCACTGCCGATCCCGGTGTTGAGATTACCGCCCCGTTCATCTGCAGTCACGATATCAGGCCGGCCACCGGATTCCAGATAACGGAAGGTGACGTCATTCTCCTCAATCGCCGATTCCGGGTGCTCGATCGGCACGCCCGGGTTGACCGACTGCCATTGCGGATCCTCGCTTGAGGGCAGCGCGTTGCGATATTCCTGCGTCGACCGTTCAACCCGGACGATATTGTCGGTATCCGGCGAGCCGTGGAAGTTGATATCGCGGTTGGTCTGGGTGACGTAAATCTCGTTGTAGTGTTCGGCATGGAAAGACGAGAACAGCACCGAGTGGCGCGCATCGACCGAGGTTGCGTCGGTGATCACGGTCTTGAAGGATTCAACAAAGTAGTAGTGATAGCCGTTCGAGGGCCCCTTGTTATGCGCTCCTTCGGCATAGAGGTCATCGCCCGTCACATCATAGGTCCGCTGGAAGCGGAACGAGTGCGCCGCCGGATCAATGATGCTGACACGGTTGACCGAAGATTGCTCGACCGCATCCAGCTCAAGCGCGGATGTGGATCGCCACGCATCATCCAGCGTGTTGTTGAAGTTGAACCGGTCCTCGGTCGCACCCCACTGACCGGTGATGGTGAAATCCGACAGGTGCACATTCTTGAGATATGTGGACTGCCGGGCCGTGGCGATCCCCGCTTCGAAATCGAAGGGCAGCGCCTCGCGCAGCGTGATGGTGTTGCCGTCAATCTCGGTGATGCGCGAACGGAATTCACGCAAATAGGTGTCTTCGGCCCGAGGCAGATCAGGCTCGTTCCATTGGGTGTTGCCTGTGGCCGCCAGCCATTCGGGGTCGTTTTCCTGGTGAATGAATAGGATATCACCCACCCCCAGTTCGTGATCTTCAGACAGGGTGATCTGGAAGGTGCCCTTGGCCGCGTCCACCGCAATGGGGCTGAGATCTTCAAACAGCTCCTGCCCGTCCGGCTGCACCAGGATCGCCTGGCCTGCGTTTTCGTTGGATTGCGCCTGGCGCAGGACGGTCTGGCCTTCGCCTGCACCCTTGATCGTGATGTCTGAACGGTCGATCCACAGGGTCTGGGTGATGTCATAGACACCCGCCGCCAGGTTGATCGTCGTGCCCGAGGGCGCGCCCTGGATCAGGCTCTGCAGCTCGGCCAGGGGCGTTGTGTTGTCGACATTGAAAACGCGCGCATCCTGCCCCGGCAGCACCAGATCACGCAGGTCGAAATTGCCGTCATTGGCCCCTTCCAGCGTCAAATCAAGCCCATCTGCCGTCAGACGCAGGTCATCGCCAACGGTGGTGATCTGCACGTCGTCAGCGCTGGTGATGTTTGTAAAGGCCGACAGGTCCACACGTTCAAGGAAGCTCAGCGTGTCCAGATCGGTAATGGTCACCGGGCCCGTGCCCGGCTTGAGGATGAACAGGTCATCATCGCCCCCGCCGGTCAGCGTGGCGGCCCCCTCGTCAGAGGTCAGTTCGTCACGACCAGCGCCGCCATTCAGGCTGTCATCCCCTGCTCCGCCAAAGAGCGTGTCATTGCCACCATCGCCGTTGATGGTGTCATTGCCACCTTCGCCCAGCAGCAAGTCATCAAGCAGCCCGCCATTGATCCGGTCATCCCGGGTGCCGCCGGTGATCTTGTCCGAGCGCGACCCGCCGGTGACAAAGCCCGCGTAATCATCCGAGATGGTCACGTTCTGACCCGTGACGTTGCGCAGCGTGATCTCGCCCGTGCCTTCCAGCGTGATCACCCCATCACCAAAGGACGCATCCACAATCATCGGGTTCGCGCCGTTCTTGATCAGCAGCGTGCCATTGTCGGATTGTTCGACCATACGCGGGTCAATCCGCACCGCCAGATCGCCGGTGGTGGCCGTCATGTCGATGACATCGATGCCCTGCATGCCGCGCAGCAGCTCAAAGGACAACTGGCGGTCTGCACCGGTCAGGCGCAGCACATCCACGCCCGCGCCACCGTCAAAGCTGTCATCACCCGACAGGTTCGAAAATTGCCCCGTCAGCTCAAAGATCTGGCTACCTGCGCCGCCGGTAAAATCATCATCCTCTGCGGTGAACAGGAAATCTGCCGGGGTCGCCAGTTGATCGGCAAAGGTCACGAACCCAGGGGCCGAGGGCAGCACGAAATTGTCGGCTGTCAACTGGGCCGCCACCGCTTCGGGCACGCGCAGCGTGGTGTTCTGGCCCAGATCAAAACTGGCCACGCCACCGGCCACGGTAAAGGTCAGGTCCAGCGTGAACCCGTCTCCCATGGCGCGCAGGTCAATCCGCTCATAGGTGTTGGAGGCATCAAAATCCGTGATGGTCAGATCTTCGCCCGGGGTGACAACAAAGGTGTCGGCATCTGCGCCGCCCGTGGCCGTGTTGGTCCCGGCCCCGCCGGTCAGCACATCGCTGCCCGCGCCGCCATTAAGCGTGTCATTACCACCATCGCCGTTCAGGCGGTCATGGCTGGCACCGCCGCCCAGAACGTCATTACCCTGGCCACCGCCAATCACATCGCGATCGTCACCACCTGACAGGTTGTCATCCCCGGCCCCACCATTCAGCGTGTCTGCGCCGTCGCCCCCGGCAATGGTGTCGTCGCCTACACCGCCTGTGACCTTGTCGGCCTGCGTGCCGCCTGTGACCGTGCCGTCATATTGATCGGCTAGGGTGATGTTCTGCCCTTCTGCATTACGCAGCGTGATCTCGCCCGTGCCTTCGAGGGTGACCACCCCGTCGCCAAAGGCCGCATCCACGATCATCGCATTGGCACCGTTCTTGATCAGCAACGTGCCTGTGTCCGACTGGTTGACCATGGCCGCGCTTATGCTCATGCCCAGGTTGCCCGAAGCCCCCGACATGTCGATCACTTCAATGCCGGACATGCCGGCGACAAGACCTTCGGACAGGGCCCGGTCCGCGCCCCAGATGCGCAGCGTGTCGATCCCGTCGCCGCCGTTAAACATATCTGTGCCCGCCAGGTTCGAGAACCGGCCAATCACCTCAAAGGTCTGGCTGCCTGCCCCACCGGTGAAATTGTCTGTGCCGTCGGTGAACCGGAAGTCGGCCATGGGGGCAAGCCCCTGCGCCAGCGACACAAAATCACCGTCCGAAGGCAGGATGAAACTGTCGCGCGTGATCTGGCCTGCTACAGCGGCTGTCAGGCGCAGTGTGGTGCCGCCACCCAAATCCAGAACCCGGAAATCACCGTCTGTGGTGAAGTTCAGGTTGAAATTCAGATCCGATCCAACCCCGCGCAGGTCAATCCGTTCAAAGGCATCTGCCGCATCAAAGTCGGTGATGGTAAGCGTTTCACCAAGGGTGACCACAAAGGTGTCGGCACCCGTCCCACCTGTGGCGGTGTTGGTGCCGCTGCCACCAGTCAGCACATCCCCTTCGGATCCGCCATCCATCACATCGTTTCCGGCACCGCCGCCCAATACATCATAGCCGCTGCCGCCGCCCAGCGTGTCGTTGCCTGCGGCACCCGAGACCATGTCAGCCCCGTCGCCGCCCTGCAGATCATCCGCGCCCGTACCCCCCATAAGGGTGTCGCTGCCCGTACCACCAATGATGCGTCCGTCTACACCATCGGCCACTGTCACCCATTGCTGGTCGCCATCCGACAGCGTGACCTGGCCGGTGCCGTTGACCACAAACCCTTCGCGGCCGCCCGCTTCGCGCAAATCCAGGGTCAGCGGATCGCCGTCAAACTGAATGGTCAAGGTGCCGTTGTCCGACTGATCCAGCAGAAATTCCAGTGCCTTCAGCGTCACGGAAGGTGGGCTGCTGACATTGATAACATCAAGCCCCGTGAACCCGGCCAGACGGTCCGTCCCTAGACCCAGCGCCGAGGTCCGTTCACTGACAAGTGAATCGATGCCCGCCCCCAGAGAGACCATATCTCCGGCTTCCAAATTCGCCACATTAGACGGAAATTCGACGGTATCTGAATTGGCTGTGCCGGTAAAATTATCAAGACCCGTGGTCAGGCGGACGGTGACGGACATGAAAACTCCTCAAAATTGACAATGCGGCCCCTGATCCCATCAAGGCGCATTAAATTGGGCCACTCAAACCGAGTGGCTGACAAACGCATACCGTCGAAAAGCGAACAAAATCCTATTGGCCCCCTTCAACGTACCCCATATTTTTTGGTCGGACCTTGTCGCAAAACAGCCTTTGGTTTCTGCAACAAAGACACTCATCCCCCGGTTTTTGTTTCCAGTGATGCGTATTCGCTACATCTGTACGGCCCTCGATCCACGGTCTGCTCCGGGACCGGGCGCTCCGTTCGGCCAAGCGCTGGCAGGCGGTGCAAAAATATGTCATTGCGCAGATGACATGGCCGGAGCCCGGCCCCTATGACGCGCTATTTTGCACCTCACATTTGGAGATATACATATGAAGATCGCTGTTGCTGGTATCGGATATGTCGGCTTGGCGAATGCCGTGTTGCTGGCCCAGAACCATGATGTTGTGGCCATCGACCTGGACGCAGACCGCGTTGCGCTGCTGAATGACCGCAAAAGCCCCATTGTAGATCCCGAGATTGAGCCGTTTCTGGCGGAAAAGCCGCTCAAGCTGCGGGCCACTACGGACCCTCAAGAGGCCTATACGGGCGTTGATTTCGTCATTGTGGCGACCCCCACCAATTACGATCCGGTCACCAATCACTTTGACACCGGGTCAGTCGAGGCCGTGATCCATCAGGCCGCCGCGATCCAGCCCAGTGCAACGATTGTGATAAAATCGACCATACCGGTCGGGTTTGTGGAGGACTTCCGCACCCGCTCGGGCCTGTCCAATGTGCTGTTCAGCCCCGAATTCCTGCGTGAAGGGCGCGCCCTTTACGACAACCTGCACCCATCGCGCATCGTAGTGGGTGAACAGTCGGACCGAGCCCAGACCTTTGCCGATCTGCTGCTGGAAGGGGCGGTGACCAAAGATGTGCCGGTCTTGCTGACCGATCCGTCCGAAGCCGAAGCGATCAAGCTTTTTGCCAATACGTATCTCGCGATGCGGGTCGCCTATTTCAACGAGCTGGACAGCTATGCCATGCTGCACGGCATGGACGCACGTCAGATCATCCACGGGGTTGGGCTCGACCCGCGGATCGGGGACCACTACAACAACCCGTCCTTCGGCTATGGCGGCTATTGCCTGCCCAAAGACACCAAACAGTTGCTGGCCAACTATTCCGAAGTGCCGCAAAACCTGATTGCGGCCATTGTTGAGGCCAACAGCACCCGCAAGACCTTTATCGCCGAACGCATTCTGGCCCGCGGCCCCAAAACCGTGGGCATCCACAGGTTGGTGATGAAAGCCGGGTCAGATAATTTCCGTCAAAGTTCGATCCAGGGGATCATGAAACGGCTCAAGGCTAAGGGGATCGAGGTGCTGGTCTATGAACCTGCGCTGGAGGCCGAGGATTTCTTCAATTCTCCGGTTCTGTCGGATCTGAACGACTTCAAGGCCCGCTCGGATGTCATTGTGGCCAACCGGATGACCGAAGACTTGCAGGACGTCGAAGATAAGGTCTTTACCCGCGATCTGTTCGGGGCCGATTGAGGTGACCGCGGCTCCGGACCAGATACCAGACATTCGTCCCGCTGTGCCGGTTTCTGACCCGCCCCGCCCCAAGCGCCTGCGGGCGGTGCACAAGACCGTCCCCTTTAGTGGAGTGCGCACAGTTGTGGCGCTGATGCTGCGCGAGATGACCTCGAGCTATGGGCGGTCTCCGGGGGGCTATGTATGGATGATTCTCGAACCCATGCTGGGCATCCTGTTCATGACCGTTCTATTTGTGATGATCGGCATCAGAACACCACAACTGGGCACGAATTTCGCGATCTTTTTTGCCACCGGCTTTCTGCCATATGCGATGTATATGGAAGTCAGCAACAAGACGGCGCAGGCCATCAACTATTCAAAGGCGCTGCTGGAGTATCCGCGCGTGACCTATGTGGATGCGATTGTGGCCCGCGTAAGCATCGCTGTTATTACACAACTTTTGGTTGGGCTGATCCTCATCTCGGCCATACGGGGCCTGTTTGACACCCGCACCATCGTGATGATCGAGCCCATCATGCTGTCGTATGCCATGGCCGTAGCACTGGGGCTGGGAATTGGGTTGCTGAACTGCTTTCTGGTCACCCAATTTCCGATCTGGCAACAGATCTGGAGCATCGCGAACCGCCCGTTGTTTTTCGTCTCGGGGATTATCATTATCGTCGAGGTACTGCCTTTCCAGTACCAGGACTATTTCCTCTGGAATCCTCTCATTCATGTCACGGCAGAAATGCGCCACGCATATTATGTAGGTTATGACGCCGTCTATGTGAACCCGGTCTATGTCTTTGGTCTTGGCTTGGGGATTGGCCTAATCGGCATGGTCTTTTTGCACCGCTATCACCGAGACATGCTGGAAGCCTGAGCCAGGCACCTGACGCGGCCCAGCATAAGGCACCTTCGTCCTAAAGACTTGTGGGGATACCCCGCATCAGCTGGTGCGATTACGGTTCTAGAAAGTCCTCGAACACCCCCTCGCAGATCAGGCGCGGAAAGACTTGGTGGCGAGCATGGTCCGCAAGCGGCATCAAGGTCACACCTTCAAGGTGTCCAATATCCCCCGAATGGCCTGTGTCAGTGGTGTTCTCTGCACCATAGTACAACTTGATAGGGGCAGTATTTTCGATCTGGGGCAGAACCACATTCAAATCCAGCTCATCGGGCGAAAAGCTCCGGTTCAGCCGAGCAATGAGCATACGGGCCCGGCGGTCTTCGCCGCGCAGGAACCGCCCGATGGATGTAGCCACGCTCAGCCCCATGATCTCGGCCGCGCCCAGTTCGCGCCCGTAGCTGAGGGCACTGAAGCCGCCGGAACTGAGGCCCAGAACCAAAAGCCGCTCGGTCTTGAGCTCGATCAGCCGCTCGCGGATGGCCTCAATTGTTCCGGCTCGATCCGGAGCCAGCGATGCAATCCCGCCAATGAACAGCCGGAAAGAATGATCGCGCAAAAACATGGTGGCCGCCCCTGTACGCGCGGCAAAGGCATCGACGACCTCGAAATCGTAATTCAGGCGCTGCGTCAGATCGCAGAAACACAACAGCGTCACCCCGGATGTTGAAGGGGCCGAGCAGATCACCTCGGCATTTGTGTCCTCGACCAGAAGGCGTTGACGCGCTTCCGGGCTTGGCAGGCGCTGCAGGACGGTTTCCATGACCTCGTCCATGGCCGACAGGTTCAGGCCCTGTTTGCGGTCCTGGATCTCGCGGGCTTTGGCCAGCGCTGCCTCCAATTCTCCGGTCAGTGCAAGCCGGTACACCCCTTCGGCTTCGGGCTTGAATTCAGCATCGAACTTCAGATCCAGATCGCCGGTGCGCAGCTTGCTGCCAAGGCTGCCAGGCCAGTGGTCAATCAGCTCGGTGCGCAAGGCCTTGGCCTCGTCTGGGTCCATACCCGCAAGGGTCGAAATCAGCGCCGGATAGCGCGGATTGTAACGGCTGACCACCAGCGCTTCGCGGATGGCATCTACTGCGCGCTCGGGCGTGTCCGACGACAGGATAGCGATGTAAAGCGACCGGTGTGCCGCTGGCAGACCCGGGTCAATTTCGAGTGCGCGGTTGGCAGCATTCTCGGCCCGACCGGGCTGTTTACGGCGCATCTGCAATTTGGCCAGCGACACGGCCAGTTCCGCATCATCCAGCCGTTCCACGATCCAGCTGAGCAGAAA
>CAXMWW010000008.1:0-71419 GCA_963422245.2 uncultured Sulfitobacter sp.
TGGTGAATGCTGGTGGCCTCTGGGCGCGCGAGGTGGGTGCGATGGCCGGCGTCTACTTCCCCCTGCACCCAATGGAGCACCAGTATCTGGTCACCGAAGAGGTTCCGCTGATCGCCGAGATGATGGCCGAGGGCAAGGAACACCCCCACGTGATGGACCCTGCCGGCGAAAGCTATTTGCGGCAGGAAGGTCGCGGGCTGTGTATTGGCTTTTACGAACAGCCCTGCCGCCCCTGGGCGGTGGATGGCACCAGCTGGTCGTTTGGACAGGACCTGCTGCCCGATGATTTCGACAAGATCGAAGACAGCATCGATTTCGCATACAAACGCTTCCCCGATCTGGAACGCGCGGGCGTGAAAAACGTGATCCACGGGCCGTTTACCTTTGCCCCCGATGGCAACCCGCTGGTAGGTCCGGTGCCGGGCATGCGCAATTACTGGTCCGCCTGCGGTGTCATGGCAGGGTTTTCGCAAGGCGGCGGCGTGGGCCTGATGCTGGCGCAATGGATGATCGAGGGTGAGACCGAACGCGACACCATGGCCATGGATGTGGCCAGGTTCGGCGACTGGATCAGCCCCGGCTACACCCTGCCCAAGGTGATCGAGAACTATCAGAAACGGTTCAGCGTCGCCTATCCGAACGAGGAACTGCCCGCCGCGCGCCCGCATTACACGACGCCGATGTATGACATCTTCTCGGACATGGGCGCGGTCTGGGGCCAGCAATTCGGGCTGGAAGTGGTGAATTACTATGCACAAGGTGACGAGCCGGGATATGAAACGCCATCCTTCCGCCGCTCGGACGCGTTTGGTGCGACGGGGCGCGAGGTGCGCGGCGTGCGTGAGGGCGTCGGCATCAACGAGGTGCACAATTTCGGCAAATACCTGATCAAGGGCCCAAAGGCGCGCGCCTGGCTGGACCGGATCATGGCAGGCCGTGTGCCGCAGCCCGGACGGCTGTCGCTGACCCCGATGCTGAGCCCCAAGGGCAAGCTGATCGGGGACTTCACCATGTCCTGCCTGAGCGAGGAAGAATTCCAGCTGACGGCATCCTATGGCAGCCAGGCCTATCACATGCGCTGGTTCCTGCAGCATCAGGAAGACGGTGTAAGCATCGAGAATACCAGCGATAAACGGAACGGGTTCCAGATTGCCGGACCCAAGGCGCGCGATGTGCTGGCGGCCTGCACACGGGCCGATATCAGCGACATGAGGTTCCTGGACGTACACCAGATCACTGTTGGGCAAGTCGCCTGCATCGTCCAGCGTGTCAGCTATACCGGCGATCTGGGATACGAGATTTACTGCGATCCGATGGCGCAACGGCAGCTGTGGTGGACACTCTGGGCCGCGGGCGAGCCGCATGGCATGGTGCCCTTCGGCATGCGCGCAATGATGTCGCTGCGGCTGGACAAGTTCTTTGGCTCGTGGTTGTCGGAGTTCTCGCCCGACTACACGGCGGCGGAAACCGGGCTGGATCGGTTCATTTCGTTCAAGAAGAACACCAATTTCATCGGACGCGCGGCGGCTGAGGCCGAGCGTGCCGCAGGCCCTGACCGCAAGCTCTGCGCCTTTGAGGTGGATGCAGATGATGCCGATGTGCATGGGTACGAGCCGATCTGGCTGGACGGTGCGGTCGTGGGCTTCTGCACATCGGGCGGATATTCGCATTACGCGGAGAAATCGATTGCGCAGGGGTTCCTGCCCACCGACCGGGTGGCCGATGGTCTGGAGGTCGAGATCGAAATCCTCGGGTCGATGCGGAAGGCCCGCGTTCTGTCTCAACCCCTCTTTGATGCGGATGGCGCGCGGATGCGGGGATAGCGTTTTCACCGGGGCGCAGACCGGCTAGGTTGCGCCCATGGACCTGCCCATCATCATTCTGGCCGCTGGCGCATCGTCTCGCATGAACGGGGCGGACAAGCTGATGCAGAGCGTGGACGGCATGCCCCTGATCCGCAGGCAGGCGGCGATGGCGCGCAACGTGACGGAGGGGCCTGTCCTCGTGGCGGTGCCACCCGCACCGCACGCGCGTCACGACGCACTGGCGGGGTTAGACGTCACGCTGTGCCCTGTGCCGGACGCGGATGAGGGCATGAACGCGTCACTGCGATCTGCAATTCGGATGTTGCCTGAAGGGGCGCCTGCTGTCCTGCTGCTTTTGGGTGATTTGCCGGACATTACGGAAGATCACTTGAGAACTGTATTGCAAGCCCATGATATTTCTACAGATACCCTGATCTGGCGCGGCGCCACTTCAGACGGAAAACCGGGCCATCCTGTGATCTTTGACGCCAGTCTGTTCCCCGCGCTATCCGCGCTGAGCGGGGATGACGGCGGTAAACCTGTGGCGGAGGCCGCCCGTGACAAGACCGTTCTGGTCCCCTTGCCGGGCGATCATGCGCGGGCCGATCTGGATACGCCCGAGGCGTGGGAGGCCTGGCGCGCCCGCAATCCCCACCGGATGTGAAAAAACGGGGCAGATTCCCTGCCCCGTTTTCCGTTTCCGCAAGTAACAGCCCCCAGTTCTTGCGGAGGCTGCAATCTTAGCTGACGACCAGGAACGCTTCGTGGCGTTTCAGCGACCGACGAGCGGCCTGATATCCTTCGAGACCTTCCGGCGTGTTCAGCTCCGGGAAGAGTTCGAAGATTTCCTGACGCTGGGCATTGCCCATGCCGGCCAGCGACATGTCGCCAGGCTGGAAGCTTTCGGTCCATGCACCGTCCGACAGCACCACTTCGTGCTGATCGAACATGAAGTGGATGTAGGTCACCGTGGGCACCTCCATGACATCCACACCGTCCAGACCGGTCAGGTGTTTGGCCGCGACCAGCACTTCGCTTTCTTCGAAGTAAAGTGCCGTTTTGTCGTTGGCCACCAGAACACGGTGGTTCGGCGAGACCAGCATGTCACGCTCGGGCAGATCGTTGCCCAAGGCACCTTTGGCGATCCGGATGGGCATCATGTGCTGCATTTGCATCATTTCGGCCCGTGACAGGCTGCGTTTGCCCAGCCAGCGGATTTCCTGGATGCCGTTGTCGCGCGTGATGATCTTGTCGCCAACTTCCAGCGTTTCCACCAGACGCTCGCCCCGCGGTGTCGCGATCATCGTGCCGGGTGTGAAACAGGGCAGGATGACTTCGATTTCGCTGTAGGTCAGCGTGCCGGTTTCGGTTCCGCCCGAGTCGAAGATACGGACAGTACCTGCTTCGCTGTCGGTCGGATCTTCTTCGATGATGAAGGTCGATCCATCGGCCGCCAATCCACGCAGGTCCAGCGTATCGATATCCAGCCCGTCAGCATCTTCACCGCCGGTGATCACGTCGCCAACATTGACGTTGGTGAATGTGTCGTCCCCGAAGTTACCGAACAGAAGGTCTCCGGCACCGTCTTCGACACCATCTTCCGCGCCGCTGATGGTGTCGTCACCGTCACCGCCGGAAATCGCGTCGGCCCCAGCACCACCGACCAGAAGGTCGTTACCGATACCACCCATCAGACCGTCACTGCCGGCCTCACCGTAGAGTTCGTCGTCGCCGTCGCCGCCAACCACAAGGTCGCGATCCTCGCCAGCAAAGACAGTATCGTCGCCGTCGCCAGCCGTGATGATGTCCTGGTCTCCGGTCAGAGGTGCCAGCGCATCGTCATTGTCGACCTGGTCGCCTTCCGGGTCACCGGTATAGGCCAGATCGATCAGATCATCGCCATCGGTGCCTTCGACCACGTTTTCGGTAAAGCTCCGGCCCGGGACATCAGGCGCCGTCGTCGGCAAGACACCGTTCGGGTTGAAGGCAAAGACGCGTTCAATCTCCGAGAATTCGGCCTCACCAACGATGTTCAGATCGGCGTCATAGACGAATACGGTGCCATCTTCGGACGCGGATCCGTCGAACGTGACCAGCGGGATGCCGCCACCGACGATCAGCGTGTCAAAGTCGACCTCGCCGCCCGAACCACCATCAATCACGTCGTTTGCACGTGCTGCGATGATGTCGTTCTCGTCGCCGCCAAACAGGAAGTCTGTGTCAGTGTCATTGCCACCAACAAGCAAATCCTGTCCGTCGCCACCTTCCAGGGTGTCGGCGCCTTCGCCACCTCGGACCACGTCATCACCAATGCCTGCAATGACCGAGTCTGCGCCGCCGCCGGCTGTGATGGTGTCCGCACCTTCGCCGCCGGTCAGAGTGTCGTTGCCGTCGAAGCCTTCGACAACGTCATCTCCAGCGCCCGCATCGACTTCGTTGTCGCCGGAACCAGCGTCGATCGAGTCACTTCCTTCACCACCCAGGAGGATGTCGCTGCCGCTGCCACCCACGAGGGTGTCATTGCCTTCACCGCCAAAGATTTTGTCGATGCTGGAGCCGCCGTCGATGAAGTCGTCCCCATCTTCGCCAGCGATATCATCAAAGCCGTCGCCGCCAAAGATCGAGTCGTCGCCGTCGCCGCCTCGGACAATGTCATCGCCGACGCCGGAGAAGATGGTGTCATCACCGTCGCCACCATCGACCGCGTCACGGTTGTCGCCGCGGGGTGTGCCGCCCAGGAATTCAAAGAAGCTGGAGGGATCCCGACTATCGAACGGCTCATCCAGGAAGTTTTCCAGTGAGTCAAAGCTGTCGATGCGGTCGCCTTCCGGATCGCCCACGTAAGACGCATCGATCAGGTTGTCGCCATCGTCGCCTTCGACCACGCCGTCCAGACCGCTGGGATCAACGATCTCGATGTTTTCGATGTTGATGAATTGGGTCGTAACACCGGTGCGTACGCCAACATCGTCGAGGTAGTAAACCACACCGTTTTCAGGATTGTCGATTTCGGTTTCCACCTCGGCACGTCCGAAGACACGCAGCGTGTCGAAGTCGTCCCCGGCTTCGCCGCCATCGACGAACTGGTCATCCTGACCTACGACGATGAATGTGTCGCGATCCGCTTCGCCATAGGCTTCGTCTTCGCCGGGTCCGGTCGAGAACAGGTCGTTGCCGTCACCACCGTAAAGAGTGTCCGTGTCGTCGTTACCGATCAGCGTGTCATCGCCATCGCCACCGACCAAGCTGTCTTCACCCGGGTTACCGGTCAGGAAGTCATCGCCATCACCACCGATCAACGTGTCGTTGTCGCGGCCACCATCCAGCGTGTCGTCGCCGTCGTTGCCTTCGATGTAGTCATCACCGGCATTGCCTTCGACAAGGTCATTGCCGCCGCCGGCATAGACATCATCATCGCCGCGCAGGGCTTCGATGTCGTCATCCCCGGTCTTGCCGACAATGATATCGTCGTCGCCAACTTCGCCCGGCAGAAGCGCATCGTCGTTATCGACAAAGTCGCCGTTGGGGTCGCCATCATAGTTCACATCGATGATGTCATCGTCGAACGTACCCTCGACGATGCCGTCCGGGTCGGGTCCAGGATCAGTCAGAACTGTTTCGATGTCTTCAAACCGCAGCGGGTTGCTGGGGTCGGAGCTGAAGAAGACCAAGCCGTCCTCTTCATCCGGCGTTGTGAAGATCACAGTTGCCGGGCCCTCTCCACGCAGATCGAGCGTGTCGAAGTCATCCCCTGTCGAGCCACCGTCAACGGTGTCACCCGGGTTACCGCCGTTGATCACGTCGCGATCCGCACCACCAAAGATCAGGTCCTGATCGATGCCGCCGTCGATGGTGTCATTGCCATCGCCACCAAAGATGGTGTCGTTGTCGTCTTCCCCAAAGAGCTGGTCGTCGCCGTCACCACCGTCGATCAAGTCCTGACCGTTGTCGGGACGTGGGTCCGCCAGATCGCCTGGCAGGCTGTCTTCGATGTTGGTTGCGTCAGGGAAGCTCGGTCCCAAGCCACCAAAGATGGTGTCATTGCCGTCGCCGCCGTCGAGCGTGTCTGACCCCTCGCCGCCGGTAATGCTGTCATCATCGGCGCCGCCGTCGACGATGTCGGCATCGAGGCCCGCATTGATAACGTCATCGCCTGCGTCGCCCGAGATGACATCCGCGTCGTCGCCGGTGTTGATTGTGTCATCACCGTCGCCACCCGAGACCGTGTCGCGGTCATCATCGGGATCGGGGTCGGCAGGGACTTCGGGCAGACCGTTATAGGACGGGAATCCGAGGTCCGGCAGACCGGCCGCGCGATCGCCATCGGTGTCGATGACGTCATCGCCGTCACCGCCGTCGACGCTGTCGTTGCCGTCGCCTGAGTCGATCGTGTCGTCGCCGCCATTGGCTTCGATGATGTCATCGTTCGAACCGACGGGTGGGAAGATCGAGTCATTGTTGTCGACGCGATCGCCATCAGGGTCGCCGTCGTAGTTTTCGTCGATCAGGTCGCCGTCATCATCGTTTTCGACGATACCGTCGCGTTCGCCCGGAGGATCACCGATCTTGGCGTCATAGACGGCTACATAGTCGATCTGGCCGTTGAAGTATTTGACGAAGTTGTCGGACTGTGACCCTGATTCATCGACGTTTTCACGCGCACCAAAGGTAAAGCTGGTGCCGTCGTTGTCGCCTACGTCCATGGACACGCCGGCCGCAGTATCGATGGTATACTGAGTCCCGGCTGTCAGGTTATCGACGGCAAAGTTGCCACCATCTGTTTCGGACCATTGATAGGTCACGCGGATAGTATCGCCCACAGGTGCAAAGCCAGCAGCGGTCGATTCAACGACGGTCACGCCGTTCGAGATGTGCGTGACCTGTACGGCACCGTCGCGGATGACCTCGATGCCGAAGTATCCCTCGTCTGAGCTGTCAAAGAACTCGCCGCGGCTGACCACGGACTGGAACGCGCCGCGACTGTTATCGGCCTGCGTGAATTCTACAAAGATCGTGCCTTCGTCCAGATCGAACGGGTCATCATTGCCGCCTACATCGAACCGTTCGCGCGGGCCTTCGGTGATCAGCTGATCCCCGGCTGCGTCGGCTCCGTTTACAAAGGTTCCGTTTTGCGCAAACCCGTCATCCAAACCGGTGTCGTCGCTTTCGCCCCCCGACAGGAAGTCCCATAAGCCAATCAGGTTGGCCATGGACGTGTCGTCAAAGTTATTCGCCATCGTACTCTCCTTAACGGCACCGTCGGATGCCAACCGCCCAGGGCGGATCACAATTGCTCCTGCACAAAGCTCAGACCGCTGGAAACAAACACACGTTTCCAATGGCTCTCGGGCGCGAAAGGACGGTTGGGATCACACGCGCCACGGTGCGTCCGTGACGGTGGTTGATCTTTCATTACGTGCAGACGGCAGCCTGCGAACACCTCTTTCCCGCATCCCAAGATGCAAGCTCTGCGTGGTCGCCCCCGTGACCAACAGACATCGCCCCCCAGTGGGCCCTTATAGAAATACCGGCGAGAATGCGGCGCACAAAGGAAAATGTGACCAAAACCGAGCACGGATCAGCCGTGCTGACCTTATTTGCGCCCAAATCAAGGCGAGATGCCTGCGGATTTTGGGCACATTTGTTTCGAAATTTGCGGCAATTCAGCGAAAATTTGTGGAAAAACGGCGGGTCAGTTCATTTTTGGAAGAGGACTGTCAACCGGCGGGAAACAATTGCGTGCCACGTTAACCTTGCGGCAATGATGGCATTTCCGCGACACAGGGAAACCGTTTTCGTTCCGTATTGAGAACCAATCGGCGGTCAGAACGCAGACTATCCACAAAAACGATGCAAAATGTTGATTCGCCGCAATTTCGTGCCAACAAGTCGCCGCATTTACCTAAGGGAGAGGACCCGCTACCGGCATTCAACCTCGTGTAGGTACGGGGCTCGTCAGGTCTCGGTTTTCTTTTCCGCCGTTTCTTCGGCGTCCTTGATGCCCCAAGGTTTGATCCCGATCCGCAGCGCCGCGCGCCCAATCATATGGGCACCAATCGGGGCCGTCAGCAGCAGGAACAGGATGATCAACACCGCTTTGAAGATGACCAGCGGCTCTTGAAACTTAACCGCCACCGCGGCCATCACGAGGCCCGAGCCCAGCGTGCCCACCTTGGTCGAAGCATGCATGCGGATGAACACATCCGGCATCCGGAAGATACCGATGCCCGCCACCAGGATGAACGCGCAGCCCAGGATCAGCAGGAGAGACGCGATAACCAGGCTCATGATTTGCCCTCGCTCTGTTCCTTGCGCAACTTTTGGCGTTCAGCGAACCGCGCCAGCGCCACCGTGGCCAGAAAGCCGACCAGCGCCAGCGCCAAGGCCACGTCGAGGAAGGCGGGATCGCCCGATTGGGCGGCCGCCAGACCACAGAACGCCACGATGGCCACGGTCATCATGTCGAGTGCAACAACCCGGTCCGGCAGACTGGGTCCCAGAACCAATCGCCAAAAGGCAAAGCCCACGGTCAGGAACACCATGACATAACCGAAATCCAGCGCGACACTCAGAAGCTCTTGTCCCGTCATACCCTCTCCACCGCGTCAATGACCCACTTTTCCATGCCCGATTTCAACTGATGGACCACCGCATCGGGGTCATCTGCGAACATGGCATGCAGGCTCAGCGTCTTGCGATCCTCGGACACGTCAATCGACAGTGTTCCGGGGGTCAGCGAAATCAGATTGGTCACCAGCAGAATGCCCGCATCGCTTTTCACGTCGAGCGGCATTTCGATGATGGCCGGGCGCGCGCGGTGTTTGGGCGTGACGATGTCCCACAAGACCGCAACGCTGGAGACGACCAGTTCATAAAGAAACATCACACATAGCTTCAGCCAGTACCACACGCGCATGAAATAGCCTGAAGGCCCACCTGTCAGAGGCTGGAGCAGCCACAAAACCAGATAGCCCAGGATCAGGCCCGACCCCAGTGTCAGCCACGTGTACTCCCCAAAAAGTGCTGCCCACAAAACCGCCAGCAGCAGGTTCACGACAAAACTGTTCATGTGTCCTCTCCCAATACTGCGGTGATATAGGGCGTCGGATCCAGCAACTGGTCCGCTGCTGTTTCGGCGAAAGTCACGAAGGGCTCCGGGAAGAAGCCGATGACCAGCGTCATCGCGGCAAGCCCGGCAATGGGCAGCAGCAGGGCTGCGCGCATCGACGGCTCTAGCCGGTCAAGGCTGGGCTCGATCCCGTCGGGATGGGCTTTCCAGAAGGCTTCGGCCCAGATCTTGGTCATCGAATAGATGGTCAGCAGACCCACCAACAGGGCAACGCCGGCGATCAGCCAGGCTTCGATCTCAAGCGATGCGGCCACAAGGATGTACTTGGCCCAGAAACCTGACAGCGGCGGGAAACCGGCCAGCGAAAAGGCCGGGATCAGGAACAGAACCGCCAGCAGTGGAGCTGATTTGTAAAGGCCGCCGATCTTGGCCAGATCAGTCGATCCCGCAACGCGTTCCGCCACGCCTGCGATCAGGAACAGGTTCGCCTTCACGACGATGTGGTGCACCAGATAGAAGACCGCCCCTGCCACCGCCAGCGGTGTCAGCAGCGCGAGGCCCAGGATCATATAGCCGATCTGGCTGACGATGTGGAACGACAGGATCTTGCGGATATCGTTCTGCGCCGCAGCCCCCAGAACCCCCGTGACCATTGTAAACGCGGCCACCCACAAAAGGATGGTGTGGGTAAAGCTGATGTCACCGTCAAAGATCAGCGTGAACATCCGGATCAGCGCGTAGACACCGACCTTGGTCAGAAGGCCCGCAAACACAGCCGAAACCGAAAACGCAGGCGTGTGGTAGGACGCGGGTAGCCAGAAGAACAGCGGGAAGACCGCAGCCTTCACACCGAAGGCGATCATGAACATCACCGCGATCAGCGTCACCAGCCCCTGATTTTCCACCATAGGTACGGTGCGCGCCAGATCGGCCATGTTCAGCGTGCCGGTCATGCCATAAAGCAAGCCGATCCCAGACAGAAACAGGATGGTCGAGACAAGGTTCAGAGTCACATATTTGATGCCGCCGTCGATCTGTTCCTTGGAACCACCCAGAACCAGCAGGCCAAAGGACGAGATCAGCATAACCTCGAACCAGACATAGAGGTTGAAGAGGTCACCCGTCAGGAACGCGCCCGTGACCCCCGCGATCAGAACGTTGAACATCGCGTGGTAGCCCAGCCTTTCCTTTCGCTCGTCTATGTCGCCCAGGGCATAGATCGAGGTTGCCAGCGCTGTGATCGCGGTAATCACGACCATGACGGCGCCCAGATAGTCCGCGACCAGCGTGATACCGAACGGCGCCTGCCATCCGCCCATTTGGCCGGCGACCACCCCCTGCTCCAGCACCTGCCCCATCAGGATCGACGCGGCAATCAACAAAGCCACGTTGCCCGCAACACTGATCCAGCGCGCGACGGGTGAGGCCCGCAACAGGAAGACGGCCACCGCTGTCAGGAACGGCAGAACCAGTGGTGTGGCCAGATACCAGCTCATGTATTGTCCTCCGGGCGTGGTTCGGCCACGCGCATTTCATCGGAGTAGAGCGTTCCCAGCGTCGTATAGGCGCGGAACATCAGGACCAGCGCAAATGCAAAGAGGCCAAAGCCGATCACGATTGCCGTCAGGACCAGCGCCTGCGGCAGGGCGTTTGCCACGTCGCCCACCGGTGCCAGATCACCCTCGGCGATCAAAGGCGGCGCGCCTTCGGTCAGCCGTCCGCCCAGAAAGATCGTCAGGTTGGCGGCGTTCGAAATCAGGACTAGCCCGAAGATAAACCGCAACACATTGCGCGCCAGCATCAGATAGACCGATGTGGCAACCAGCACGCCAATCGCGATCGCAAGAAGCGCTTCCATCGGTCAGATCTCCTCTTCCATCGCGAAGACCAGTGTCAGGACCGATCCGAACACGACCATGTAGACACCGATGTCAAAGGCGAGGACGGTGGAAATCGGCTTGCCTTTGTCCGTCTCGGTCGCGCCGATGAAGAGCCATTGCCCGGTAAAGAGCGCATCGCCAAAAAACACAGCGAAAATCCCGGCCAGCAGCGCAATCAACAGCCCCACCATCGCAATCGTCTGGGGTTGCAGGCGCAGCGCGCGACGCGCATCCGCCGTGCCGCAGGCAATCGCCAGCAGCACAAACCCCGTCGATCCGATCAGACCGCCGATGAACCCGCCGCCCGGTTCGTTATGACCGCGCAACAGCATGTAGACCGAAAAGACCAGCAAAAGCCCCGCCAGATACCGGGTGCCTGCAAGCAAGATGACCGAATTCATTTGTCCTGCTCCTTTGTGCCTTTGCCCGGTGCGGTGGTTCTGAGCAGCGCATAGGCCGAGAGCGCCGCGATCACGACGACCGCGACTTCACCGAACGTGTCCAGCGCGCGGAAATCGACCAGAATGACGTTCACGATGTTGCGCCCGAAGGCCTCGGGCCAGCTGGTGATTTCGAAATAGGTGGTCAGGCGACGATCCAGTGGTGCGGCCAGAACCGCCAGCAGGGTCAGCGTGATGACACCGCCCACAGCGGCAGCCAGCACCGCGTCCTTGGGCCGCCAGGCGCGCCCTTCGGCATCCAGCGTCGGCAGACGCAAGAGCGCGACCGCCACCAGAACCACAACCAGCGTTTCCACAAGCAACTGCGTGATGGCCACATCAGGAGCGGAGAAGACGATAAAGATCATTGCGACCGCGATGCCGACAACCCCAAGTGCGGCCATCGCCGCAATTCGCGAGGATGTCACCGCGGCCACCAAGGCCCCGCCCATCAGCAACAGAACAAGCGCCACATTGCCCCAAGACGCATCACTCAGGTCCGGCGTGGCAACACCCACATCGCGAGCGATCATGGTGCCGCCCATTCCGATCAGGACCGTCAGGAAGGTGACGTAGATGTATGTGCGCAACACGCCCGACTGGATGATCCGGGTCTGCCAAGCCGCGAAGGCCTTGAGCCCGGCCAGGAACCGGTCCCAGCCATTGTCGAAAGACGGCGTGGCGGCATCTGCGCGGATCAACATGTTCCGCAACGGGCGGTGATAGAGGTAGAGGATCACACCGCCCACAACCGTTATGATCGACAGGACCAGCGGCATATTCACACCGGCCCACAATTTCAGCTGTTTGGCGTCTTCCAGCCCGCCCAGCAGGCTGGCCACGGTGGGGGCCACCAGCGTGCGTTCCAGCACATCCGGGAAAAGGCCAAAGAACGTCCCCAAGATCGCCAGCAAAAGCGGCCCGATCAGCATGGGCCAAGGGGCCTCATGCGGTGTTTTGGGCATCTCGCCACCCGGTTTGGTCCAGAACGGGCGCAGCGCGACGACGCCAGCCAGCCACCGCGAACATCAGCGAATTAGCCAAAAGAACGCCGGCCACAACAAAGAGCGGCTCAGACGCGACGCCTAGGGCGCCTGCATATTTCAACTCCTTGCCGATGAACCCCCAGGAAGGGCGGGAACCCGGCCATCGACATCGCGGCCAGCGCTGCGGCAAAGGCCGTGACCGGCATTTTGCCTTGCCCAGCCCGCCCAGTATCTCGGCCTCACGCGTGCCGGTGGAATGATCGATGCAACCCACCACGAGGAACAGGGCCGCCTTGTAGAGCGAATGCACGATCAGGAAGGTGGCAAAGGCGGTCATGGCATATCCGCTTTCCTGCCCCCAGAAACAGGGTGAGCGTGCCCAGTGCCATCAGCGTGGTATAGGCAAGCGCCTGTTTCAGATCGGTCTGCCGCAGCGCAAAAATACTGGCCGAGACCGCCGTGACCGCACCAAAGATGGTCAGCGTCCACATCCAGATGTCCGTGCCAGAAAACGTCGGGTGCAGGCGCGCCATCAGGTACACACCGGCCTTCACCATCGTGGCCGAGTGCAGGAAGGCCGAAACGGGCGTAGGGGCCGCCATCGCGTTGGGCAACCAGAAATGGAACGGGAACTGGGCCGATTTGGTGAAGGTTCCTGCCAAGATCAGGATCAGGATCGGCACGAAGAGGACGTGCGCCTTCAGCATCTCCTCCTGCTTCATGATCTCGGAAATCTCGAAGCTGCCTGCCGTCATGCCCAACAGGATGAACCCGGCAAGCAGGGCCAGCGCCCCGGCGCCGGTGACAAAAAGCGCCTGCAGCGCCGACCGGCGGCCCTTGGTCGTCTCATGCCCAAAGCCGATCAGCAGGTATGAGGTAATCGTCGTCAGTTCCCAGAACACAAAGAGCGCGATCAGGTTGTCTGCGGTGACCAGACCCAGCATCGACAGCATGAAACTGAAGAGGAACAGGATGAACCGGTTAAACTGCGGATGCCCCGCCAGATAGGTGTTGGAGTACAAAAACACCAACGTCCCGATGCCCGAGATCAGCAGCGCAAAGGTCAGCGACAAACCATCCAGCAGGAAGGACAGCGAAATGCCCAGGCTGGGCACCCAGCCAATGACATATCGCAGGGTCTGCCCGTCACGGATTTCAGGGGTGAAGGTCAAAAACCACACAAACAGCAACGCCGATGCGGCGACCGGCAACAAACCGATCCAACCGTTGCCGCGCAGTGCCTGCCTCTGTTCAGCGCTCGCGTTCACGACTTGTGGCCCCCCGTCTTTCAGCCTGACCAGCGATCCACAGCCATCCCTAGTGAGCGCTGGCACCGGGCGATGTGCCCGGTTCGAATTGGTTTCGGCCGTTCGGCTCATGCACATGATCGCTACACCCCGCCCCTGTCATTCGGACCCATGATAGGGCGCATCGATCACCTGTTCCCATACATGTTCCGGGAATGTCTCGGCAGCAATAGTTTTGAGCGCAGGAACACGTGCCACACCGGAAAAACCCCCAGAATTGCTCAGGCGCCTTCAACAAACGCCTGTCACTCGGGCGTTCGTGCTTACCGGGGTATGCCTGCTGGTCGAACATCCGGCCGCCGGGTTGTGATACTGATTCCCCAACGTTGGTCCACACCGGCAAACCGGCAGCTTGTGCAGCAGGATCGCGCACACAATCGACCGCCGAAACCATAGCGGTAGCTGGCGGGCTGATCCTGTGGACCGCGACCGGTATGTCTGTGAATTCCGTCATCTGCTGCTCCCCGTCTTGCGGCTGAGATAGGGACACAGGGTTAATTGATCCAATCGAAAGCGCGGGCTAGACTGATAGAAATCCTCTATCAGAAGGCAGCACATGCCAACCCCTCCAGCAATTAAGATATTTGACAGCACTGGCCGACACGCTGCATTTCCGCCGCGCGGCCGAGGCGTGCCATGTGACGCAACCCACCCTCAGCGCCCAGCTGAAGGAACTCGAGGCAAAACTGGGCGTCGCCCCTGGTCGAACGCACCCGGTCCCGCGTGATCCTGACGCCTGTCGGGCAGAATGTGGTCGACCGCGCGCGCGCCGCGCCCTGCGGGAGGTTGAAGAGATCCGGAACCTTGCCACCAGCAGCCAGACCCACCTGCAAAGCACCATCCGCGTGGGCGTTGTGCAATCGCTGGGGTCTTACCTGCTGCCGCTGATCGTGCCGGGCCTGCATGAAAGCCACCCTGACCTGAAGCTCTATATGCGTGAAGGGCTGGCCGATTTCCTGCTGCAGAACCTGGCGAATGGCACGCTGGATCTGCTGTTCTTCCCCCTGCCCGTCAACCAGGCCGATTTCGAGACGCTGCCGATCTTCCGTGAACCGATCGAGGTGGTCCTGCCGCATGATCATCCCTATGCGTCCAAGCCCCGATATCATGCCCGACATGCTGCGTGGGGAAACCATCCTGTCGCTGGAACCGGGGCACAAGCTCTATGAACAGGTGCGGCGCATCTGCGAGCAATACGGGCGGCCGAGCTGTCGCGCGATTACGAGGGCACATCACTGGACACACTGCGCCAGATGGTTGCCATGGGGATGGGCCTGTCGCTGATGCCCGCTCTCTACGTCAAGTCCGAGGTGGCGCATCAGGACATCGTGGTTGCGCGCCGCGTTCCGGGGCACACCGCCGTCGCGCACCATCGGGATGATCTGGCGAAAAGGCACCGCGCGCGAAGACGAATTCCGCGAGCTGGCCGCGATGATCTGCCAGATCCTGAAAGCGCGCGCGAAAGAAGTGATGGTTTTGGGCTGAGCGCTGACGCCAAGGAAAGACCCGCCTTGTCACATCGCTGAGATATTCGACCGGTAGAGCGCGCTCAGGTCCCGCTGGAACGGGACCGCCTGCCCGCCCTTCGCATGGAGTGACCATGACACCGATTAATCCCTACCGCTTCGTCTTCGAGTGCATGTTTGGCCGAGCTGAGAACGATCTGGTCAAGCAGATCGTCCGCAAGTTTCGAGCGAAAGCGCAGGGCAGCTAGCTGCTCTGTGTCGTGCTTTTCCGGCCATTGCCTTATCGCAGCCCATCAGTCGGCATTGGCCCGAGCGCGCGTTTCGGCGGCACGTGCCAGGGCGCGGTCCAGGTCGGACGGGACGAAGGAAAGCCATTTCACGCGGCTAGACTACACAATCTGAACCAACAAAGACGCCCCGGCAGTACCCCACGGCTTAGGTCAGGCTGATCACATGCGCCGGTCTCTTTCATGTTTGCTTACCAGAACGCTGCACTAGAGAGGCGAACAAGAGCCAATGGAAATGCTTGGAGAGTTGCCTACTTTCTGTTCTTCGTCTTTGCGACTGTCGATGAAACCTACAGTGTAGGTTGCTATAAACCTGAGGGTGTCCGTGTTGATCACAAACGACCCAAAATCCGCACTGCACTCCATCGATGGTCCAAAATAGGACTTTTCTAAAGACGGTGAAAAAAGACCGTTTCCGTACTCGCAACTGTACATGGGGAAAAAACGGATTTTCTGAAAAAACTCCGTAGGCAATCACACGGTCGTCTTGATGAAATCCCTCTTCATCGGCATCGAATGGCCTGACCGTATATTCCCCCACCGCTGCCAAAGGTCGTTGAACGCCAATCTTTCCCATTGGCATCGATGGTAAAACCAGTCACCAGTTCATCTACGCAAAGAAAACTTCGGGTTTCTTGCCCCTGTTCTTGGGCTGAAGACAACACTGGCACGCTGATCAAAAGGCTGGCTGTGGCAAGGGTGCGCAAAGACACCGGGTTTGATTACGTTCACTGATTTGGCTCCGCTCATTTCGTTTGGCGCTTAGTTAGACTGGCCGGACGGGCAAAGAAGTGCCCTGCCTGAAATCTGTTCGTCATTCACCATTGGATTTCCCACCGGCCTGCCTCCACTGGTTGGTGAAAGTAATCGACCAGTAAGTCTTAAGGTCAAGCCCAAAGACATCGGGGAGCCACTGCAGGGGCTGATCCGTAAAACTGCTCATGAGAGTGGCTCCCAACCGCAAGTCCTTTGACCTGTCCGGTTGTGTTTCAGGATTTGATTGCCCGCCGCCGCCCATCAGAACATCCGGTGACGACGGACAAGCACAAACAAGGCGGGAAACACTGAGTCGTCACCTTGAGCCACCGGAATTTCCGAATACTTAATTCTTAAAAAAACGCCCTAAGCGCTTGTTTTTGTTGGTACCCCAAGGCCGGACTCGAACCGGCACGCCCGCAAAGGCGGGGGATTTTGAATCCCCTGCGTCTACCATTCCGCCACTTGGGCCCCACAGAAGGTGCACGCGCGTTATTGCAGGACAGCGCCGGGGCGGCAAGAGGGATTTCGTGCCGATCGTACCGGGTCCTCACGCGCTGCTCACGCCGACGTGACATCGTCGTGATGATCTAAAAGGTGAGTCCCCCCGTACCCCTTAACACTGATTACAAATCTCAAGGGAACGAGACCATGATCCGCAAGACACTTCTTTCTATCTCTGCTGCTGCAGCTTTCGCTCTGCCCACCGTTTCGAACGCGTCGTCGGCTGACATCGTTGACACCGCCGTTTCGGCTGGCAGCTTCAACACCCTGGTTGCGGCCGTTCAAGCCGCTGGCCTGGTGGAAACTCTGAAAGGCGACGGTCCTTTCACCGTTTTCGCCCCCACTGACGAAGCCTTTGCCAGCGCTGCCTGCCGGCACTGTCGAAAACCTGCTGCTGCCGGAAAACCGTGACCAGCTGGTTGCGATCCTGACCTACCACGTTGTTCCGGGCAAAGTTATGTCGGGCGACATCACCGGCCAGAAACTGTCCGCAGCCACCGTGAATGGCGACACCGTCACCATCAACGCGTTCGGCGACGTTCTGGTTGACGGCGCACAGGTTGTGCAAGCCGACATCGAGACAACGAACGGCGTGATCCACGTGATCGACGAAGTTATCCTTCCGAACTAATCACGGCATCTGCTGTTTGCACCGGCCGGGTCATCCCAAGATGGCCCGGCCACCTTTTTTCTGGCATCTAGAACAGGCTGAGCTGATCGCCCGCCCGGGGCGGAACGGCAAACAGATCGCATCGCAGATCGTCGGTATGGGTCTGCAGCCCCAGTTTGCGCGCATGGACCTTGAACCGCTGCGCAATCAGCTCTGCATATTTCCCCTCGCCCCCGCATGCGATGACCCCAGCGCGGGTCGTAATCGCGCCCGCCATGCATTTCCCGCAGGCGTGACATGATCTTGTACGCGCGCGGTCGGGGTAGTGTTCGGCCAGCCAGCCCTGCCACAGCTCGGACACTTCGCGCGGCAGGCGCAGCATGATCCAGCTGGCCGTTGTCGCGCCCGCATCGCGACCTGCGCGTTAAAAGCTCCTCAACCTCATGATCCGTCAGCCCCGGCACCAGCGGTGAGGTCATCACCCGCACCGGGATACCGGCCTGCGTCAACGCCCGGATCGTCTGCAGCCGCCTTTTGGGGCTGGGTGCGCGAGGTTCCATGCGTCGAGCTAGGTCCGCATCCAGCGTGGTCAGCGAAATGCCAACCCGCGCCAGCCCCTGTTCGGCCATGGGTGCCAGGATGTCGATGTCCCGTTCAATCAATGTGCCCTTCGTGACAATGGCCACCGGATGCCGAAAGTCCCGTAAGACCTGCAGACACTCGCGGGCGATGCCGAAGTCCCGTTCGCAGGGCTGATAGGGATCGGTGTTTGTGCCAATGGCGATGGGCGCGACGCGATACTTTTTGGCAGCCAGTTCACGTTCCAGAACACGCGCAGCGTCGGGCCGAGCCACTAGACGTGTTTCGAAATCCAGCCCCGGCGACAACCCCAGATAGGCATGGCTGGGACGCGCAAAACAGTAAATGCAGCCATGCTCGCACCCACGATAGGGATTGATCGAGCGATCAAACGGCAAATCCGGCGAGGTGTTGTAGTTGATGATCGTGCGCGGTCTTTCGCAGCTGATTTCCGTACGAAAGCCCGGTCGATCTTCCTCTATGTCCCAGCCATCCGTGGTCTCAATCCGGTCCAGATCATACCGGCCCGAGGCGTTGCTGGTCGCACCACGGGCCCGGCGGCGCGCGGTCGATACCGGGATCGGTTCTGTCGTGTCGGAAAAATGTCGGGTCATGTACGATAATTAGAACAAAATAGGAACACTTGCAATAAACCCATAATTCTCATGCGAATTCTTCATTACCAATCTGCAGCATTTGCCGGTATTGGTCGGTTGCAGTGCCGCCCATGTCGCAATTGTCGCAGTCTCGGGCGGGGCTTCGGGCAAGAACAAGGAAGGCGACGCGGTCGATGTATGCATCGGCACACCAAGATAAGGAATGCGCATATGTCGGAAGAAGAAGACGACATCATCCTGTCGGAACTGGATGACGATGAGCTTGTCCAACAAATGTTCGACGACCTGTATGACGGTCTCAAGGAAGAGATCGAAGAAGGCGTGAACATTCTGCTGGAGCGCGGTTGGATTCCTTACAAAATCTTGACCGAAGCGCTGGTGGGCGGGATGAAGATCGTGGGCGATGATTTCCGCGATGGGATCCTCTTTGTGCCCGAGGTGCTGTTGGCGGCGAACGCGATGAAGGGCGGCATGGCCATCCTCAAACCGCTTCTGGCGGAAACCGGCGCGCCTCGCGTGGGCAAGATGGTCATCGGCACGGTCAAGGGCGACATTCACGACATCGGCAAGAACCTTGTGTCGATGATGATGGAAGGCGCCGGATTTGAGGTCGTCGATCTGGGCATCAACAACCCCGTCGAAAACTATTTGGAAGCGATGGAAGCGGAAGAGCCTGACATTCTGGGCATGTCCGCCCTGCTGACCACCACGATGCCCTATATGAAGGTCGTCATCGACACGATGGTCGAACAAGGCATCCGCGACGATTACATCGTTCTGGTTGGCGGTGCGCCCCTGAACGAGGAATTCGGCAAGGCGATTGGCGCGGACGCCTATTGCCGTGACGCTGCTGTTGCCGTTGAAACAGCCAAGGAATGGGTGGCCCGCAAGCACAACCAAATGAGTGCGTGATGGCATCCTCCGGCGGTGAAGCTGGGATTATTGAAGGGGGCGCGGCAGCACGCTGCGCCCTTTTTCTTTGCCCCTTCCCCGCTCGCCAAACAGGTGCGGTATGACTGCAGACACCCCTGACACGGATCACCTCAGCGACAGCCAGTTGACCGAAACCGGGCTGGACCTGCGCCACGGCACGCGCGTGTTGCTGATTGCCTGCGGCGCGCTGGCCCGTGAAATTCTGGACATCAAGGCGCAGAATGCCTGGGATCATATCGACCTGACCTGTCTGCCCGCGATCCTGCACAATCATCCCGAACGGATCACGCAAGCGGTCGAGGATGCGGTCGCCAAGCACCGCGCGGCCTATGTCAGCATCTACGTCGTTTATGCCGACTGCGGAACCGGCGGTCAGTTGGAGGCCGCCTGCGCCCGGATGGGGGTTGAGATGATCCAAGGCCCCCATTGCTACAGCTTTTTTGAAGGCAACGAGGCCTTTGCCGCTCATGATGATGAAATCACGGCCTTCTACCTGACCGATTTCCTCGCCCGGCAATTCGATGCATTTATCTGGAAGCCGCTGGGGCTGGAGCGCCATCCCGATCTGCGCGACATGTATTTCGGCCACTATACCAAGCTGGTCTATCAGGCACAGACCGATGACCCCGCACTGGTTGCCCGTGCCAAAGACTGTGCCGACCGCCTTGGTCTGGAATTTGAGCACCGCCAGACCGGTTATGGCGATTTGGAAACCACGTTGAAGCATTGGGCCCAGCCCAAAGGTTGAGGCACCTGCCCTGCTGCGGTGGTTTTCGTGGCGATCAGGCCGCTTCGGCCGCCGCCACTTCGCGAATCCGTTCGATCATCGACCGCAGACCGTTCGACCGCTGCGCCGACAGATGATCGTTCAGGCCCAGACGCTCCATCTCGGCCCGCGCATCCACGGCAAGAACATCCGCCAGGCTGAGCCCGTTATAGAGCTTGCGCAGCACGGCAATCAGACCATTCACGATCATTGCATCGCTTTCGCCGTCAAAGTGGAACACCCCGTCACTGATCGACGGATGCAACCACACCTGGCTGGCACAGCCGGTCACCTTGGTTGCCGGCACTTTCAACGCATCCTCGAGCGGTGTCATCGCCTTGCCCTCTTCGATGACAAACCGGTACCGGTCTTCCCAATCGTCCAGAAACTCAAAATCCTCGACGAGTTCTTCAAATGCTTCGCTGGCCATGCGCGATCCTCATGCGGTCTGCGCCTGACCTAAGTCCAGCGCGGCGCACTGTCCAGAGCGCTGTTGATGCTTTTCAAGCCCGCCGGGATGCGTTACCCCATAAACAAAGACGAGCTGGGGCAGACCAAATGATCATCCGTGCGATCGCCACCAAACCGATCCTCATCCTGACAGTTTCCGCTGTGCTGCTGGCGGGATGCAATTCGCGACTCAATCCTGTGAACTGGTTTGGCAACAGTCAGGAGGTTGAGGTCACCGAGGAAGGGGAAGTGAACCCACTGGTGCCGGAACAGCGTGAAGGTATCTTTGCGCGTCCCGAAGAAGGATATCAGGGTGTTCCGATTGAGCAGGTCACCGATCTGCGCATCGACCGCACGCGCACCGGTGCAATCATTGTCGTCGAAGGCGTGGCCGCGCGTCAGGGCCCTTTCGAGGTGCGACTGGTGCCTGCAACTGTGGATGACGAACCGGTTGACGGTGTTCTGGCCTACAGTTTTGACGTGATCTATCCGGGGTTCAACACAGCGGTCGGCGCGCCCCTCGACCCGCACGATCACCGCGGCACGATCGATCTCAAACGAAACTCTGGCCAACACACGGGTCGTGCGCGTCTCGGGCGCGACCAACACGCGTGAAACCCGGCGGCGCTGAGCCGCTGCCCTTTCAGACTTCGATGACTTTGACGGTCTGACCGCGCGCGGCCAGGGCAACGCGCCCTTCGCAGAGACGCAGCGCCTCTTCCCCGAACACCTCGCGACGCCACCCGGCCAGCGCCGGAACGTCCCGCAACCCTGCCGCGATGGCATCCAGATCGGAACTGGTGGCAATCAGCTTGGCCGCCACACCTGCAGTCTCGGTCTTGGCTTTCAGCAGCACGCGCAGCAGATCGGCAAGGGCCGGATTGACCTGCAGCTTGCCCCGACCGGGATCGGCCACCGGCAATTGATCCTGCGGACAGGCCAGCCCCTTGGAAACCGCCGCAATGATGCCTTCGGCAATCGCCCCTTTGCGCGCTTCGCGCAGCAGCAGACGCAGCTGACCCAGATCGCCTATGGATTTTGGTTTTGTGGAGGCCAGCTCGACCAGCGCGTCATCTTTGAACACCCGATTGCGCGGAATGTTCCGTTCTTGCGCATGGGTTTCGCGGAATGCGGCCAGTTCGCGGACAATGGCCAGGAAGCGCGGCGAATTCGACCGGGTTTTCACCCGACGCCACGCCTCTTCAGGATGGCTTTCATAGGTGTCGGGGTTGGTCAGGATCTGCAGTTCTTCCTCGACCCAATGAGCGCGGTTGCTCTGCTCCAGTTCGGCAGAAAGATGTTCATAGATGTTGCGCAGATGAGTGACGTCGGCCAGCGCATAGGTCTTTTGCGCATCCGACAGGGGCCGGCGTGACCAGTCGGTAAAGCGCGATGACTTGTCCAGCGGTTTGCGGACAATCCTGCGCACCAGCGTTTCATACCCGACCTGTTCACCAAAGCCGCAGACCATGGCCGCGACCTGCGTGTCGAACAGCGGCTGCGGGAACACGCCCGCGTCGAAATAGAAAATCTCCAGATCCTGCCGCGCCGCATGGAACACCTTGACCACGCTTTGATCCCTGAAGAGCTCATAGAGCGGCTCCAGTGACAGTCCGTCGACCAGAGGGTCGACCAGAACCGCGCTGTCCGGATCGTCAGACGGATAGGCCAGCTGGATCAGGCACAGCTTGGAGTAATAGGTACGTTCGCGCAGGAATTCGGTGTCGACTGTTACATATGAGCATGTGCGTGCCTGTTCGCAAAACTCGGCCAGCGCTTCAGTCGTCGTCAGTGTCTTCATCAGGACCGTGTCTTTTTGTTCTTATTGTATACCCGCCAGCGTGTGCCGACCGGATGCCCCACCTGAGGTCACCCTAGGCCATTCCGTGCGCGTTTGCACAACAAATTGCGTCTAAAGGCTCTGTTTACCGGACGCAAGGGGCGGTTATGCGCCGGTCTTGTCCAGTTCAACGAGGGTTTTGTCGCCGGAGGCAAAGCGTTTCAGGACGGCCGGATAGAGCTGATGTTCCAGTTTCAGAACGCGTGCCGCCAGGCTGTCGGGCGTGTCATCGGGGACCACGCTGAGCTTGGCCTGACCCAGAATCGGCCCGTCATCCAAGGCTGCTGTCACCTCGTGCACGGTGCAGCCATGAACCGCGTCGCCTGCGTCCAGCGCGCGGGCATGGGTGTGCAGACCTTTGTATTTCGGCAGCAGCGAAGGGTGGATGTTCAGCATGCGACCCCGCCATTTTTCCACGAAATCGCCAGTCAGAACCCGCATGAACCCGGCAAGACACACGATGTCAGGGCGTGCTGCCAGAAGCGGCTCCATCAACGCGGCCTCGAAGGCAGGCCGGTCGCCTTTGAACGGGCGGTGGTCTACCGCAGCAATCGGCACACCGCGCTCGGACGCGCGTTGCAAGCCTGCCGCGTTCGGATCGTTCGAGATGACCAGACAGGGTCGCGCCGGATGATCGCCGGTCATGCTGTCCAGCAAGGCCAGCATGTTCGACCCCCCGCCCGAGACGAAGATCGCAACGCGTTTGGTCACGAAAGCGAACCGGAGTACTGAACGCCCTCGCCCGCGCTGATCTGGCCCAGTCGGGCAACGGTCTCGCCCGCGTCAGTCAGCATTGCGATGGCCGCATCCGCCTGATCCGCCGGAACAGCCAGCACCATACCGATGCCTGCGTTGAAGGTCTTGAGCAGTTCGGACTGCGCCAGCCCGCCCACCTCGGCCAGCCACTTGAAGACCGGTGGCAGGTCCCAGGCATCCAGGCTGATCTCGACACCCAGACCGTCGGGCAGCATGCGCGGCACGTTCTCGGTCAAGCCGCCACCGGTGATGTGCGCCATGCCTTTGACATGACCGGCCTGCAATGCCACGAGCGTGGATTTCACGTAAAGACGCGTCGGTGTCAGCAGGGCCGCGCCCAGTGATGTGCTGGCGTCCCACGGACAGTCTGCGTCCCAACCCAGACCCGACAGCTCAACAATGCGCCGGACAAGGGAATAGCCGTTGGAATGCACACCGTCCGACGCCAACCCCAACAGGACGTCACCCGCAACGATATCGCGGGGCAGATCGCTGCCACGTTCCATCGCGCCCACCGCAAACCCGGCCAGATCGAAATCGCCGTCAGGATACATGCCCGGCATCTCGGCGGTTTCGCCGCCAATCAGAGCACAGCCGGACGCCCGACACCCGGCCGCGATGCCTTCGACCACGCGGGCGGCTTCGTCCACGGCCAGCTTTCCGGTCGCAAAATAATCGAGGAAAAACAGCGGCTCGGCCCCCTGACATATCAGGTCATTGACGCACATGGCGACCAGATCAACACCCACGCCATCTACGTGACCGGTGTCGATGGCGATCCGCAGTTTGGTGCCCACCCCATCGGTGGCCGCCACGAGAACCGGATCCGTAAAGCCTGCGGCCTTCAGATCGAACAATCCGCCAAAGCCGCCCAGCCCAGCCATCACACCCGAACGGGTCGTCGATTTGGCGGCAGGCTTGATCCGATCGACCAGGGCATTTCCGGCATCGATATCCACACCTGCCTCGGCATAGGTCAAACCGTTCTTTCCGTCGCTCATGAACCGATCCTTTCAGCGCAGCCTTGCGAGGCGGGTTAGACGATCTGACGGCGCCGTGCAACCAGGGCTATCGCTTTTGAGATTTGGTCGCGGTTCTGATGAGTTCGAGCATGAATGTATCCTGCCATCCGGCGCGTTTCAGCTTTCCTCGCATTGATCCTTTTGACGGTTCGGAGCGGGCGAGGTTGAGAGCGATGCGCCGTAGGATAGAGAGATTTTCGGGTCCGTTGTCTTTTCTGTTGCGCGCGGCGTCCTCGTTCATGGAGACGTCGAGCACCCAGTGAAGGCTGTTCTCGATACTCCAATGGGCGCGGGTGATGGACAGGAAACGCTCGGGAGAGAGCGGCGCGCTGATGAGGAAGTAGCGAGTTTGGCATGAGGTTTTATCGCCGACTTCGCGGGTGGCGACGACCTTTCCGATGGCCCTGAGCCCGGGCCAGTGATGCCGCTCGTCGAGCCAGGCAACGTCATGCGAGATCAACGCCTTGCGCGTCTCCAGTCGACCGTGTCCTGCGTCAACATTCTGATAAGTTTCACAGTTTTCGACATTTCCAGGATCATCCAGCCAGAGTGCCACATCCTCGTGCAGCGTCTCCTGATTGCGTTTCAGCGCCAGAACATAATCACCGCCAGCCTGCGTTACCGTCTCGGCTGTAGTGCGCTGCGTGTGCATAGCGTCCGCCGTCACAATCCGCCCCTTCAACGACAGCATGTTCAACAGCGCGGGCAGCGCCGTAATCTCGTTGGATTTTTCGTCAACAGCGACCTGCCCGAGTACGAGCCTGGCCTCAGCCGCAAAAGCCTGCACGAGGTGTAACGCCGACTGCTTCTTCGCCCTGTCGAAGGAGCGCCGCAACGACTTGCCATCAACCGCAATCACCTCGCCCAACTGGTCAGCGAACCCCTCTGTCAGGCGAAGCATCACTGACTGAAACGTGCCAGGATCGAGGGCGTTGAACAGGTCAGAGAACGCATCGTGGCTCGGTATTCCGTGCTTCAGTGTCATGAATGTGCGCAAAAACGGCTCTTTCGTCGTGCCAAATAGCGCCATGTCGCAGCAACCCTCGCCGCCACACATGGTCGACAACAGGCCGATCATAAGCATCTCATGAAGATCATGCCGTGTAGCGTTGCTCGTACGAGGGTCTTCAACGCCCTCAAAAATATGAGAAAAATCTTCCATCGCGGTCGCATCCTTTACTAATGACGCAATCCGTATGAATCCAATCAGACGTGATGCATAGTCAATATTTCAAAAGCGATTCCCCTGAAAAACGGGAGTTGACCATGAACTGGTACACATATCACTTCATTTCCGACGGACGCATCCTTCACGGTGGCATCACAACAGATCCCAAGCGTAGGGAGGCCGAACATCGTCAGAAATGGCCAAGCGGATTTCTTCAAATTGCAGGTGGTCCAATGACGGAATCAAAAGCCAGAGCTTGGGAACGCCTGAACGGCTATTCCTGATTGTCGTTATCGGCGAAATCATCCCAAGGCCCGCTCCATCCAATTCCAAAAAGGCAGGATACAAACCAGCACCAGACATGGGCGGGCCACAGGCATACAAGATAAAATCGACTTCGAAAATCAAGTTTTTTCATTAAGATTCTTGTTCCGGCTCTTTGCGATCCGCTCCACCTTTAGTGACGGCTTGCGCCAGTTGCTCAGGCGTTGCTGGAACGCTCATGTCCTTGTTCAGATCGTCTTTGTTGGGCTGATAACTTCGATCCATTACCTTCCTGTAATAATCAGATTTACGCTGTTCCATCTTCTTCTCCAACACAGTTTGGCGTGATCCCGATAGCAAGCACGGGACAACCACCGTTGCGCCCAGCCTCAAGCCTGTAAAGCAATTTACCCATCCAAGTGGTTGATGCCCCAAACTTCTTGTACACGTCTTCGGTGCCTTCGGTTCCATCCTTGTTCAGAACCTTCCCGAGACCCTGAAAGAACGCATTATCAAGAGATGAGCCACGTGTCAGTATGATCCCAACGTCAATTGCACCCGCGTCGTAGAAAGCAGAGAATGCATACAGATCACGATCATACGTCTGATCCTTGCTGTTCCATTCCAGATCAAGCGCGACCTTTCCCGAAACAAAATCTATCCTGTGACCATCCAGAAACCCTTCTCTGACATATTCTTTCAGGATTTTGCCGCTTTGTTTAGCATGTTCCAATTTCACCAGTAAATCGGCGGAAATTCGCGTTTCGACCCATTCGGGCGATGGAAACAGCGTATCCACGTAGCGGGCGATCTCACCTTTGCTGCCGCCGGGTCGCCGGATCATTTCGGTTGTGATCCCGAACTTCTCCAAGGCGTCTACAACATGACCAAACTGATTTGGGAAGCTGTTGGCCAGAATGGATGCCGCATTCCTATAGCTGTGGATTTCAAACTTCCGCCTGACGTTATTAGAGAATAAATCAAGCTCGCTCATTCCGCAGCGACCGCAGAATTATGGTGACTGGTCAGGTTATTATTTGCGCAGGTGCAGTTGAATGACTTGCGGCGAACCAATTTGGCGGCTTACCATAGGTGCTGGGTGTTGCCGCGCTGGTTGATGATGGACTGCAAAATGCTAAACTCTGCTTTTCGATGGGATATGGCAAGAACGCGCTACATCTTAGGGCCATTGATAGCACATTTGACTTTGCGCTTTCCCTAGTAGGGCAAAATGTAAATGAGGTTAATTATGCCGCGACCCGATTTGCGCAATGCATTGCTTTATGGATTGTCGACTGGTTTTGCTGTCGTCGTCTATATATGGCTCGGCTACGAGCTTTATGAGCGTCTGGAAATACTGTCGTGGACTTTGCTACTGGCGGGCCTTTCCGCCGCTGCAGCAATTGCGGCTTTCATTTTTGTTCGTTGGGCGTTGGCGTTGCAGGTTCGCCGGGCCGAAGAAGCCACCGGCGATGTGATAAACATTGTCAACCGCTTTATCGTGGGCGATCCGACTGCTCCAATCACCCGTGCGGAAGTACATGAAATTATCGGGCAGGCACGCACCGCTGTTCCACGGACTGTCAGCGCTATCACGCTTTTCTTTACGCTCTCTATTCTGCTGGTGTTATTCGGGGAAATCGTTCTTTTAACCCAAGCTGGTATGATGTATGTGCAGACCCGCCGGATTGAAGAACAGAACATACTTTTGAGCAGGCAGTCCGAGGTTCAAACAGCGCAATTTCTGCAAGAAAGCCTGACTTCCGTTGATCAAATTGGAAAATCGGTAGAGGATGTCCGTCGGGCTGTTCAGACTTTGAACGAGGATTTTATAGCGCCGTTCGTCATTATTCCAGACACGGTTAATGAGATCAGCGCTGCAACATTTGGTGAGGGTGAAGTTATACGGGTGTGTTTTGAGGACGACCCGTGCCCCTACATCTCTGCTGAGACGTTCGCGAATTTGGCAAGCACTGGCGAGATTGTCGTAACAGCAAGCAACGCAGGTTCATTGCGCGGGTGGTATCGATTTACCGATGTCCTTGAAGCCGTTGGGCTTGTCTTTACCGCCTCCATCACGAATTCTGACGTAGCTAACGACGATATTCGTCTAGCCCAAGACCAGTTGTCCAACGCCATCGTCACCTGTGGCGGAACGCCGGAAGGCAAAACCGTGAATAGGTTTTCGGGGCTAATGGGTGGTTTTCTAGCTGCAATTGACATGTGGCCGATTAACGGCCCTGAAGATATTCAACCAGGGCAAACGCTTACTTTCCCAAAACAAGTCGACCGTGCAAATTTCCTTGGTATATCCGCCGCAGTGGGATTATTGGCCGAAAGCGAAGGCAGTTCGATAGAAATGATCGGCAATGCATCGGACGCGGCGGCGCTTCTTGCATCGTCGCTTTCGATGTTGGAATTGGAATTTCAAGAGCTTTCAACGTCATGTTCTTCACGTTTGCAGGGTCTCTCTGCGACCGCGGAGGCACTGCAAAACCGAACAAATTCTATACTGGAAACGGTCGCGCGAAGCGTTGAAGATTAAACTCTCTGTTGCCCATCAACATGGAACGGGGGATACTCCATGGCTCATGCTGGTTTGAGTTTGAGTGTAATTTGATCAGTAGACATTGTAGTCAACGTTGCGAGTATCGACCAGCCTTGTTTGCGTGCCGTTTCGATTACGCTTCTCAGTATGCAGAAATTGTCTGCTCCGGCCATGGTGCGGAAGCCTCCTGAGACTTTCATGCGGACCTTACCCATCCGCAAAGCCTGCTCGGCCTCATTGTTGGTGAAGGGAACACGCAGGTCGTTGAGGAAACGCAGCACATCGGCCTTGCGGTCGCACAATCGCAGCGCGAGATTGTGGCCGGTCCGTCGTTTGGGTCGCCCGCGTCTGGTTTTGCCGATCGGGGTCGGGCTCAGAGGGGGCTGGCCTTCATGGAACAAAATGGCCTTTGTGATGCAGGCGTCGTAACGTTCGTTGATGGCTGCGATCACAGTCGCCGAGACGTTGTCTAACCCGTTTTCACGGGCGATTTCGGTCGCTTTCCTGGCATCCAGCAGGATGTTCTTCATTGCCAATGCCCAGTCTTCTTTTTCAATGTCGACCAGTGCTTGCAACTCACGCAGGTGATGGGCATTGCACAGGACGTGCTCGACACCTTCCATTCTGCCGTAGGATGCCCAGTTGTCGTGCACCACAATACCCGACACGCCGGACAACAAATCGCCTCTACCGCTTCCCATTCGGAAATGGCTCATCGTCGGCGAACAGATGACATGTTGCCACCGGGTCCGACCTCCAACCCGCAGGCCCGTTTCATCCAGATGTTTGACCACAACCTTCGGACCGCACAACGCTTCACGTACAGAATCCGAGAAAGACCGCATTTTATGCGCCATCTTTGCGATGAGACGCGATAGGGTCGCCGTCGCGATCCGCACACCGCACACGTCGAAAAACACCTGAGAAAGACGATCGTCGGGAATGCAGTGGTGAGTCTGAAGATAGGCCGCCACGGCCGCAATGCGACCACCGTATTGAACTGGCGCCATAACCCCTGCCGGGAAAGAGCCGCGTGCAAGCTTGCCACAGCCCGGGCACAGGCATTTATGGGATCGATGTTCAGTGACCATAAGAGGCGGCGGCGGTGGCAGGTCGAACACCTGGCGGGCAACAAAACCTTGTGACGAACAGTGTGACAAGTCGTGCTGACACTGCGGGCAGGTCTGCGGGTGATGATCAACGATCTCGTCCGGATTGTCGACTTGGGATCGCGTCGTACCCTTGTGCCCCGGTTGTCCGCCGGGCTTGCGCCCCGATTTTCCTCTTTGGCTTTTCGTGCGGTTGGCGTGCGGTTTCGACAGCCCGTCGCTCGACGGGGGTTTGCTGCTGTTTTTGCTGTGCAGTGAAAGGCGGCGCTCAAAAGCCTCAACGCGCTGTTCAAGGGCGGCAATCATATCTGCTTGGGTCTCAATGATTTCAGTCTGCCGCCGGTTCTCATCGACAAGCAGCGCATTGGCTTCCAGCAACTCCATGTTCTCAGCATGGAGAGTGGTCACCAACTCGATCCATTCCACCTTTGAAAGGTCGGCTGAATTGCCTGTATGGGGAGGCTTAGGTGACATGCCCTGAACGATTCACAAAATGAACGATCACTAAAGCAAAAAGATGCCCGGCGAGTCAATTCGCCACACTTGGACAAGCAGGGCAATCGACTGAATAAATTGCTGACAAGGCTGCATTTTTCTGAATCAAAGACATGAAATGACCCTGTATCTGGAGGATTTCCATGTCGGAAGCGTCCAAAGACCGCCTGATCCCTGAGTTTCTGACCCATTTTGAGGCCATCCCAGACCCGCGTCAGGCGGCGAAAGTGATCTACCCGCTGAACGAGATATTCCTGCTTGTTTTGTGCGCTGTGATCTCTGGTGCGGATGGATGGACCTCCGTCGCCCTCTACGGTCGAAAGAAGTTGGACTTTCTGCGGCGCTTCTTGCCGTTCAAGGATGGCACGCCTAGCCATGACCAACTCGGTATTCTGTTCTCCCGCCTCGATCCCGAGGCCTTGCAGAACAGCTTCACGAATTGGGTTGCAAGCTGGCCTGACATGCTTGAAGGCGTTGTCGCGGTTGACGGCAAGACGCTTCGGCGATCCTTCGACAGCACGTCGAACACGGGTGCGGTCCACATGATCTCGGCCTGGTCTTGCGAGCAGAAACTGGTCCTCGGCCAGCGCAAGGTCGCGGACAAGTCCAATGAGATTACAGCCATTCCCAAACTGCTGGAGATACTGGCGCTTGAAGGCGCGATCATCTCGATCGATGCCATGGGCTGTCAGCGCAAAATCTGTCAACAAATCATGGACAAAGACGCAGATTATGTCATTGGTCTGAAAGGTAATCAGGGCAGCTTGCACGAAGACGTCAAACTGTTCTTTGAGGAGCATCTGGACCGGGGTATCGGTGGCGAGTTTCTGCGAAAAAGCGAAACGACAGATGCCGATCATGGCCGACTTGAAACACGCCGCTACACCGTTTGCACAGACATCGAATGGTTGGAAAAACGCCATCACTGGCCGGGCCTGAAGGCCGTCATCATGACCCAGTACACGCGGGAAATCAGAGGCAAGGTGAAAAGAATACGCCAGTTCTACATCTCATCAATGACCGCCGATGCGGAAAAGATGGCCGCGCACATCCGAAATCACTGGCAGGTGGAAAACTGTTTGCACTGGGTTCTGGATGTCACCTTCCGGCAGGACGATTGCCGCATCAGAACCGGGAATGCAGCAGCCAATTTTGCCGCGATCAACCACGCTGCAATAAACCTGCTGCGGCAGGGACCTGGCAAAATGAGCATGCCGCAGGAACGACGCTCAGCCGCATGGGACGACGCATATATGGAGCAATTGCTGCGCAACTAGCGTTCAATCGATTCCCCTGCTTGGACAAGCGCTAGCGATAACCTGACCAGTTACGAATTATGTTTGTACGTGTCCCACGTAGGCTTGTAATCGTCGGTTGCCTGATTGCCCCAAACAGTCCAGTTCTCTCGTTTGCCACGCCCAAACAATTCGAGGTAAGGCCCCCAGCTGCAACTTTCGATGATGTCGTATTGCTCGTCCGGCTTGCGGGAATGTTCGCGCTTACGCGTCCCGAACAGGTTTACCTGACGCCGCCCTGGCTGCAATGTTCTGGCGTTCTTACCACGTATTCCGAACAACAGAACTTCCGTCACGTTGCGAAAATAGAACCCGACGCCGCGCCCATCAGACCCGCCGTCTTTGCGTATCTTGTGCCAGATGATATTTGATTTGTAGGTGAACCCCCATTGAGACATGACGAGTAGACCCTCGGGAAGAAGGGCATTCGGAACCCAAAGGTAACAATGCGATCTGTCTTCCATAAAATCAGCAACCGGTAAGGCGCAAATGTCTTCCAACGTCATTGTCGGGTACCTTGCAAGCCGCTTGTGTTCCGGTGCCATCTTCCCGGTTCTGTTGGTAAAACGCCAAGGCGGATCGGCCATCACGGTTGAGAATTTATGTGACCCGAGAAAATTGGAAAGGTCGGTTGCGGCTTCCACCCCACTCATGACCGCGCCCCACTTGGTAAACCGTTCGGAGCAATCAGGTCCACGTAGCGCAGCCGCTTGCCTTCCATGCTGGATACAAGCCCTTTCATCTGCTCGATGGTATTTTTCGGTCTGTTGTTGTGACGGCCCGAGAACTCATTCACATAGCGTTGCAGGTGCTTGGGCGACATCTTGTGATAGATGCCATGGTAACCGCGCTTCATCGGTGCCCAAAAGCTTTCCAGCCCGTTGGTATGTGCTTGGTCGCGCACATACTCGCCAACTGAGTGCTTTACCGCCTCATGAGGGCGATCGATCCCTTTGTAGGCACTGGCGTCGTCCGTGAAAACCTGCGCCTCCTCGGACGTGTGATCCGTCACAAAGCCCTGTAATGTAGCCGCATCGGCCTTGTCTACAACCTTAGCTACAACTTGCCCCGTAGCGCGGTCTCTGACACCTGCGACGGCGGTCTTTCCCACGGCTCCGCGTCCCGCCTTGAGTTTCTTCTTGGCGTGCTTGTTGCGCTCTTTGCCGCCAATATAAGTTTCATCAGCTTCGACAGGGCCGTCAAACGGAAGATCAACACCATCGTTTTCCAGAGCCTTGCGCAGACGGTGTGCGAGATGCCACGCACTTTTCTGGGTAATGCCAAGATCACGATGCAGTTTCATCGAAGACACGCCCTTGAGGCTGGTTGTCATAAGGTAGATGGCAATTGCCCAGATTTGATAGCCGAGATTGGAACACTGCATAGGTGTTCCGGTGCGGACACTGAACCGCTTGCGGCACTCCCGCTCACGGCATCGATAGGGCATGGTTTTGTGTTTGGCGCCAGACTGCACGTTGATGGAACCGCAATGTGGACAATGCGCACCATCAGCCCAGCGTTGTTCCGCAAACCATTTCTCTGCGGTTGCATCGTCTGGAAACATTTGGAATCGCTGTTTTAAGCTAATGCCTTTGCGATGTGATCTTCCCGGTGCTTTTGCCATGTCGCGCCCTCCAATTGGGCACTATTGAATCAAAATCATTACGGCAGGTCAACAATTATCTGGGCACTATAGTATATAATTCCCCAAAATATAGACCCCGGCCAGCACGGTCAGCGACAAGGTCAGATGGCGGGCCAGACGATTGCCAAGCGGGACAAGACGCAGTTCATGCACCCGAGGGGCGAGGAAGAGCACAAGAAGCGTGCGCAGGGCGCGCACAGCAAAAATCACCACCAGCAGGTTAAGAACCAGCGATTCAAGGGCAGGGGGCCAACTGAACGCAGCGAAGGCACCGATGCTGCCAATAGCGAAGATCAGCAGGCCACCAATGGTGATCAATGCGCGCGCTGCCCCGGCGGTGACCCGGCCGCGCGCGCTTTCAATTGGGTTAAGTTCAATCCGCAGTTTCAGCGGATTGCTGTACTGGCGGTAGAGCCATTCCAGCCCGGCCCCGACAAATAGAAAGATCATCACGAACGTGAGCCCACGCACCTGTTGCGCGGGATCAAGCTGCGTGCGCCATCGCTCAAAGAAGCGTTCCGGGGCTGCAGGCGCGGAACGCCAGGCCTCCCCAAGATCGGACAGTCGCGCGCGCGTGCTTGCCACTGTTGCCATCAGCTCTTCCCGAAAGCCGGGGCTTTGCCGGGCCGCTTGCCCTTCGGCCTCGGTGGCCTGCTCGGCAATCCAGCCCTGAATGCGCGGGTCAGACAAAAGTCGTGTAAACTCATGCAAGTCATTGGCAGAAGGCGCGACCGGCGTGGGTGTCTCGGTTTGCGCAAATGCGGTGCCGGACCAGATCAGCAGCCCAGTAAGCAGGCCGAGAAGAGCGCGCATCATGACGCCACCTCGGGCGCTTTGGCCTTGGGGGTCGGTTCACGTTCAAAGGTGTAGTCTGGCGGATGGACCCGCTCCACCTGCAGATGGCTGCCGGGCTCCAGCGGTAATTGGCAAGCCAATCGGATGTCGGTCCCGTGCTCAAACCTGTCGAGCGTGGCCTGTTCCAGCGGGCTGGGCGGAGGCAGGGGCAGATCGCTGGATAGCACGCGGACTGCACAGGTGCCGCAGCGTCCTCGACCGGCGCAGAGGTTCGCATGCGGCTGATCACCTGCGCGGAAACCGTCCAGCAGGCTTTGCCCGGTGTCGGCAGACAGCGTGCCGACACCCTCCGTGGTGACACGCACCTGTGCCGGGCGGGCAAGCCAACTGCGCAGCTGCCGCGCGATCAGGACCAACGCGCCAAGGGCGATTGAGACCCAAATCACACCATTGGTGCGCGACTTGATCCCCGAATAGTCGATGGCAGGGGGCGCAGAGCCGTCCGCAAGCGGTTGTTGTTCGATCACCGGCCCTAGACCCTCAATCAGCACGATCCGTCCGGCTTGGGTAAATCCAAGCAGCGCAATCACCGGGATCGCAACGGCCAGCGGGTAGAGCCAGGGCAGAATGTTGACGACGCTCGGCTTTGAACGCAGCCATAAAAAGAACCCGGCGCATCCGTGCACCCAGACCACCGATACCAACAGGACTTGGATCAGCCCGATCCCGGGATTGCTGAGCCAGAAGATGCGGTTGATCAGCTCGTAGGTAACCTCGACATTGCCATCCTTCAGCCCGCCCACACCCAAGGCATGGGTTGCCATCAAGGGGATGATCACCAACCCGGAAAATGCCTGTACGAGGTCCTGCGAGGTCGCCGTGAGGCTCGCGCGCTGGTAGGTTGCCCAAAGGCCCAGAATGTAATGCACCAACAGTGACGCCATCAGAAAGATGCTGGTGAATGGCCCCATCCAGAGCCCTGACATATAGGGGCGCGCACGCTCCATCATCTCCAGCGATACCAGCCCAAGGCTGACGTTTAGCAGGTGCGAGGTGACATAGGCCAGCAGGTAAAGTCCGGTCACCACCCGCAGGCTGCGCAGCAGCATTGGGGTCGAAGTTGAGGCAGGCAGCGTGGTCAAAACCGAATTTCCCATCGCTATTGGTCAGATGGTCCAACATTGGGTCGGTTCGCAGATGGGCGCAAGTGCGGAGGCCTATGCCTGCCCGATTGACGCTATGTCTTTGCTTTTTGATGGAATGTTCACGGACTTGACGGCCAAAAGGGGTGACTCAGTCAAAAATTGCGGGCATCATCCTTAACGTCTTCACCAAATTTCAGAAGATGCGTTTTTGAAAGTCTCTTTGGCTCTTTTTGAGAGGACCATGATGAAGAGAAGTTATTTGAAGGACTGGGCGGGGCATGTCGCCCTTGTCAGCGTTGTGGGCAGTTTGGTGCTCAGCGCTGCGGCCGCGCCCGCTATTGCCCGCACGGGACCCTCTTATGGGGGTGGTTCAGACATAAACAACGACACAGCGTACGAAGGACGTAACCAATGGGGGGTGCGGGCTGGATACAGCATTTCCACTTCTGGCACCAAAACTGTCACGTCCGCGCTTCGAGACTCCTATTCGTTTTGCGCCGCGATTGATCGGCAGGAATACTTGGTCGACTGCCTTGGAGAGCAGCTTGCGGAAATTGCAGCAGCGATCCCGGAAACTGGTGATTATGCACAGGCCAAGAAGATCCTGCAGGAAGCCTCGGGCAAATTGCGTAGACTGGCGCGTGCAAATGCATCCCCGTCTATGCCCCCCATCCGTGTCAGCGGCACCGTTAAGGGCAAGAAGATCACAACCCGCCCGCTGACGCCGGTACGCCGGGAGCGCGTGAAATCCGTCAACCAGCAGGCCGCGCAGATCCTGCAGGAAGCGGAGACAAAACTATTGCGTTCGGCAGAGACGTCAGATCGCAGACTAATTGCATATGCACAAATGGCTAAGGCAGTCGGGTCCAACAAGACCCTTTTGCGGTCGGCTTAAGGAGGATTGGTTATGGCAATTTTAGATAAACAAAACGTTCGCTTGATGGCTGTGATTGCAGCTGCCTGTTCAATCGGACAACCGGCGCTTTCGGAATTTCACACAGAAGACGAATATGAAATTTATGAAGAACCAGAAAGCTCGGAGGAGTTTTGGAAACAGGGTAGGAATCAGCGGCAGATCTATCTTGGCGGGATTGTCACGACAGAGGGTGGCACTGAAGTGGCAAATGCCATCACGGACGCCTACGGGTTCTGTATCCAGATCAAGCCCCCTGAGTACCTTGTCGATTGCCTTGGGGAACAACTGCGGGAAATTGCGGATGCTTTGCCGCCGACTGGCGACTATGCGGAGGCAAAAGAAATTCTCGAAGAAGCCGCCGACGAGCTGCGGGCGCTGGTGCGCGCCAATGCGGACCCGGCCAAGCCACTGATACAGGCAAGCGGTCGTGTCGCAGGCAAAAGGATCGTGACGAAACCACTTGTCGCCGTGCGCCCGGAACGGGCACCGGCTGTCAAGCAGCAGGCGGCCAATATTCTGGCCGAGGCTGAGACAAAACTGCTGCGTTCGGCCGAAGCTTCTGACCGTCGGTTGATCGCCTATGCCCAGATGGCCAAGGCAGTGGGCTCGAACAAGACACTGTTGCGTTCTGCCTGAACCTAACACTGCACCGTCTGCGCAATAGTGCGTGACAGGCGGTGCCGTTGGCTGCATTCTGGAAAACACCGGAGGGCGGCCAACGGGCGGCCCTCTCAGATTTGAGAAGGGGTATTCGATGAAGACGCTTGGCAGCTTTGCACTTTCCGGGGCTCTTGCGGCAGGCCTTTGGGCTGGCCTGGCATCCATGGGATTTGCCCAATCCGCATTTAACGGCGGGTGGACACTGAATTCAGAGATGTCCAACCTCAGCTTCCAATCCGTCAAGAAACAGACCGTCGTTGAGTCCAGCGGTTTTGCCACCTTCAACGGTACCATCGACGAAGCGGGCAAGGCAGAGGTTACGGTTCTGCTCGACTCGGTCGATACAAAGATCGACCTGCGCAACGTGCGCATGCGTTTCCTTTTCTTCGAAACTTGTGACTGGTCAGGTTATTATTTGCGCAGGTGCAGTTGAATGACTTGCGGCGAACCAATTTGGCGGCTTACCATAGGTGCTGGGTGTTGCCGCGCTGGTTGATGATGGACTGCAAAATGCTAAACTCTGCTTTTCGATGGGATATGGCAAGAACGCGCTACATCTTAGGGCCATTGATAGCACATTTGACTTTGCGCTTTCCCTAGTAGGGCAAAATGTAAATGAGGTTAATTATGCCGCGACCCGATTTGCGCAATGCATTGCTTTATGGATTGTCGACTGGTTTTGCTGTCGTCGTCTATATATGGCTCGGCTACGAGCTTTATGAGCGTCTGGAAATACTGTCGTGGACTTTGCTACTGGCGGGCCTTTCCGCCGCTGCAGCAATTGCGGCTTTCATTTTTGTTCGTTGGGCGTTGGCGTTGCAGGTTCGCCGGGCCGAAGAAGCCACCGGCGATGTGATAAACATTGTCAACCGCTTTATCGTGGGCGATCCGACTGCTCCAATCACCCGTGCGGAAGTACATGAAATTATCGGGCAGGCACGCACCGCTGTTCCACGGACTGTCAGCGCTATCACGCTTTTCTTTACGCTCTCTATTCTGCTGGTGTTATTCGGGGAAATCGTTCTTTTAACCCAAGCTGGTATGATGTATGTGCAGACCCGCCGGATTGAAGAACAGAACATACTTTTGAGCAGGCAGTCCGAGGTTCAAACAGCGCAATTTCTGCAAGAAAGCCTGACTTCCGTTGATCAAATTGGAAAATCGGTAGAGGATGTCCGTCGGGCTGTTCAGACTTTGAACGAGGATTTTATAGCGCCGTTCGTCATTATTCCAGACACGGTTAATGAGATCAGCGCTGCAACATTTGGTGAGGGTGAAGTTATACGGGTGTGTTTTGAGGACGACCCGTGCCCCTACATCTCTGCTGAGACGTTCGCGAATTTGGCAAGCACTGGCGAGATTGTCGTAACAGCAAGCAACGCAGGTTCATTGCGCGGGTGGTATCGATTTACCGATGTCCTTGAAGCCGTTGGGCTTGTCTTTACCGCCTCCATCACGAATTCTGACGTAGCTAACGACGATATTCGTCTAGCCCAAGACCAGTTGTCCAACGCCATCGTCACCTGTGGCGGAACGCCGGAAGGCAAAACCGTGAATAGGTTTTCGGGGCTAATGGGTGGTTTTCTAGCTGCAATTGACATGTGGCCGATTAACGGCCCTGAAGATATTCAACCAGGGCAAACGCTTACTTTCCCAAAACAAGTCGACCGTGCAAATTTCCTTGGTATATCCGCCGCAGTGGGATTATTGGCCGAAAGCGAAGGCAGTTCGATAGAAATGATCGGCAATGCATCGGACGCGGCGGCGCTTCTTGCATCGTCGCTTTCGATGTTGGAATTGGAATTTCAAGAGCTTTCAACGTCATGTTCTTCACGTTTGCAGGGTCTCTCTGCGACCGCGGAGGCACTGCAAAACCGAACAAATTCTATACTGGAAACGGTCGCGCGAAGCGTTGAAGATTAAACTCTCTGTTGCCCATCAACATGGAACGGGGGATACTCCATGGCTCATGCTGGTTTGAGTTTGAGTGTAATTTGATCAGTAGACATTGTAGTCAACGTTGCGAGTATCGACCAGCCTTGTTTGCGTGCCGTTTCGATTACGCTTCTCAGTATGCAGAAATTGTCTGCTCCGGCCATGGTGCGGAAGCCTCCTGAGACTTTCATGCGGACCTTACCCATCCGCAAAGCCTGCTCGGCCTCATTGTTGGTGAAGGGAACACGCAGGTCGTTGAGGAAACGCAGCACATCGGCCTTGCGGTCGCACAATCGCAGCGCGAGATTGTGGCCGGTCCGTCGTTTGGGTCGCCCGCGTCTGGTTTTGCCGATCGGGGTCGGGCTCAGAGGGGGCTGGCCTTCATGGAACAAAATGGCCTTTGTGATGCAGGCGTCGTAACGTTCGTTGATGGCTGCGATCACAGTCGCCGAGACGTTGTCTAACCCGTTTTCACGGGCGATTTCGGTCGCTTTCCTGGCATCCAGCAGGATGTTCTTCATTGCCAATGCCCAGTCTTCTTTTTCAATGTCGACCAGTGCTTGCAACTCACGCAGGTGATGGGCATTGCACAGGACGTGCTCGACACCTTCCATTCTGCCGTAGGATGCCCAGTTGTCGTGCACCACAATACCCGACACGCCGGACAACAAATCGCCTCTACCGCTTCCCATTCGGAAATGGCTCATCGTCGGCGAACAGATGACATGTTGCCACCGGGTCCGACCTCCAACCCGCAGGCCCGTTTCATCCAGATGTTTGACCACAACCTTCGGACCGCACAACGCTTCACGTACAGAATCCGTAACTATTCAGGTTGTCTCTGGGGCGTTTCAGACGCTTGATTTTGTCAGGTCGGTTCGAGTTTCTGGATGAGTTGATCGGCGGTTTTCTGGAGTGTTTCGATTATTGACCAGCCCTGTTTGCGTGCCGTTTCGATCACGGTTCTGAGGGTGCAGAAGTTTTCCGCGCCGGTCAGTGTGCGGAAGCATCCCGAGACCTTGATACGGACCTTGCCCATTCTCAGATCCCTCTCGGCCTCGTTATTTGTGAAGGGAACCTGCAAGTCGGTAAGGAAGCGCAGGACATCGGCCTTGCGGTCACGCAATCGCAGCACGAGATTGTGTCCGGTTCGCCGTTTTGGTCGTCCTCGGGGGGATTTGCCGGGCAGTGCGGGTTTCAGCGGTGGCTGGTTTTCATGTAACGACAGCCCCTGCGCGATGCAGGTGTCGTAGCGCTCATCGATGGCCTTGACCACATGCGCCGCGACATGATCCCGACCGTTTGCCCGGGCGCTGGCGGCCGCCCTTTTCGCGTCCAGCAGGATAGTCTGCATCATCGCAGCCCATGCTTCCTTTTCGATATCGACGAGCGCCTGCAACTCGCGCATGTGATGGGCATTGCAAAGGCCGTGCACGACCTCCTCCATCCTGGCGTAGGATGCCCAGTTGTCATGCACCGCAATCCCCGATACGCCGGACAGCAGATCGCCTCTGCCCGCCCCCATCCGGAAATGGCTCAGGGTCAATGAGCAGATGACATGCTGCCACCGGTTTCGGCCTTCAACCCGCAGACCTGTTTCATCCAGATGTTTCACCGCCACCTGCACACCGCACAAGGCGTCACGTACAGCGTCTGCAAAAGACAGCATGCCCTCCGCCACCTTCGCAATCAGCCGCGCCAGTGTGGCGGCGGAAATGCGCACGCCGAACAGGTCACGAAAGACCTGCGACAGACGGTCATCGGGAATGCAATGGTACGTCTGAAGATAGCTCGCCATGGCCGCAATATGATTGCCGTACTGAACCGGTGCCCTGACCCCTTCCGGGAACGTGCCGCGCACGTGCTTTCCGCAGTTCGGGCATGTGCACTTATGAGCCCGGTGCTCAGTGATCGTGAGGGGTGGCGGCGGCGGCAGGTCGAACACCTGCCGGGCTGCAAACCCCTGCGAGGGGCATTGCGTCAGATCATGATCGCAGTCGGGACAGGCTTGTGGATGATGGTCGACAACCTCGTCGGGGGTGTCCGTCTGCTCCAGGGTCGTGCCCTTGTGCCCCGGCTGACCGCCGGGCTTGCGATCCAGTTGCCCGCGCTGATCCTTCCTGCCCTTCGCCGTCGGCTTCGCAGGGCTGTCACTCGACGGAGGCTTGCTGCTGTTCCGGCTGTTCAACGCAAGGCGACGCTCAAGCCCCTCAATCCGCTGCTCAAGCACAACGATCATCTCTGCCTGTCGCCGGTTCTCCTCGACAAGATACGCAATCGTCTCACGCTGCGTTTCGATCAATTCAATCAGTTGGGACTTCGAGAGTTCAGCAAGTCCGCTGGTATGGGTGGGTTCGCCAGACATGCCCTGATCGACTCATGAAATCCTCAATCAGAAAACCGGAATGTGCTCCCCCGAGTCGATTTGACGCAGCCGAAAAACGCCACCGACAACCTGGGCAGTTACCAGAATCCGAGAAAGACCGCATTTTATGCGCCATCTTTGCGATGAGACGCGATAGGGTCGCCGTCGCGATCCGCACACCGCACACGTCGAAAAACACCTGAGAAAGACGATCGTCGGGAATGCAGTGGTGGGTCTGAAGATAGGCCGCCACGGCCGCAATGCGACCACCGTATTGAACTGGCGCCATAACCCCTGCCGGGAAAGAGCCGCGTGCAAGCTTGCCACAGCCCGGGCACAGGCATTTATGGGATCGATGTTCAGTGACCATAAGAGGCGGCGGCGGTGGCAGGTCGAACACCTGGCGGGCAACAAAACCTTGTGACGAACAGTGTGACAAGTCGTGCTGACACTGCGGGCAGGTCTGCGGGTGATGATCAACGATCTCGTCCGGATTGTCGACTTGGGATCGCGTCGTACCCTTGTGCCCCGGTTGTCCGCCGGGCTTGCGCCCCGATTTTCCTCTTTGGCTTTTCGTGCGGTTGGCGTGCGGTTTCGACAGCCCGTCGCTCGACGGGGGTTTGCTGCTGTTTTTGCTGTGCAGTGAAAGGCGGCGCTCAAAAGCCTCAACGCGCTGTTCAAGGGCGGCAATCATATCTGCTTGGGTCTCAATGATTTCAGTCTGCCGCCGGTTCTCATCGACAAGCAGCGCATTGGCTTCCAGCAACTCCATGTTCTCAGCATGGAGAGTGGTCACCAACTCGATCCATTCCACCTTTGAAAGGTCGGCTGAATTGCCTGTATGGGGAGGCTTAGGTGACATGCCCTGAACGATTCACAAAATGAACGATCACTAAAGCAAAAAGATGCCCGGCGAGTCAATTCGCCACACTTGGACAAGCAGGGCAATCGACTGAATAAATTGCTGACAAGGCTGCATTTTTCTGAATCAAAGACATGAAATGACCCTGTATCTGGAGGATTTCCATGTCGGAAGCGTCCAAAGACCGCCTGATCCCTGAGTTTCTGACCCATTTTGAGGCCATCCCAGACCCGCGTCAGGCGGCGAAAGTGATCTACCCGCTGAACGAGATATTCCTGCTTGTTTTGTGCGCTGTGATCTCTGGTGCGGATGGATGGACCTCCGTCGCCCTCTACGGTCGAAAGAAGTTGGACTTTCTGCGGCGCTTCTTGCCGTTCAAGGATGGCACGCCTAGCCATGACCAACTCGGTATTCTGTTCTCCCGCCTCGATCCCGAGGCCTTGCAGAACAGCTTCACGAATTGGGTTGCAAGCTGGCCTGACATGCTTGAAGGCGTTGTCGCGGTTGACGGCAAGACGCTTCGGCGATCCTTCGACAGCACGTCGAACACGGGTGCGGTCCACATGATCTCGGCCTGGTCTTGCGAGCAGAAACTGGTCCTCGGCCAGCGCAAGGTCGCGGACAAGTCCAATGAGATTACAGCCATTCCCAAACTGCTGGAGATACTGGCGCTTGAAGGCGCGATCATCTCGATCGATGCCATGGGCTGTCAGCGCAAAATCTGTCAACAAATCATGGACAAAGACGCAGATTATGTCATTGGTCTGAAAGGTAATCAGGGCAGCTTGCACGAAGACGTCAAACTGTTCTTTGAGGAGCATCTGGACCGGGGTATCGGTGGCGAGTTTCTGCGAAAAAGCGAAACGACAGATGCCGATCATGGCCGACTTGAAACACGCCGCTACACCGTTTGCACAGACATCGAATGGTTGGAAAAACGCCATCACTGGCCGGGCCTGAAGGCCGTCATCATGACCCAGTACACGCGGGAAATCAGAGGCAAGGTGAAAAGAATACGCCAGTTCTACATCTCATCAATGACCGCCGATGCGGAAAAGATGGCCGCGCACATCCGAAATCACTGGCAGGTGGAAAACTGTTTGCACTGGGTTCTGGATGTCACCTTCCGGCAGGACGATTGCCGCATCAGAACCGGGAATGCAGCAGCCAATTTTGCCGCGATCAACCACGCTGCAATAAACCTGCTGCGGCAGGGACCTGGCAAAATGAGCATGCCGCAGGAACGACGCTCAGCCGCATGGGACGACGCATATATGGAGCAATTGCTGCGCAACTAGCGTTCAATCGATTCCCCTGCTTGGACAAGCGCTAGCGATAACCTGACCAGTTACGAATATTCTTTTCATCATGTGCGATCAGTTGAGGTACGACTATCTGGGCTGTACCGGGCATCCCCACATCCGTACCCCAAACATCGACAGGTTGGCACAAGAGGGCGTGCGGTTTGATCGAGCTTATGCGCAATCGCCCATTTGTGGGCCAAGCCGGATGTCGACCTATACCGGTCGTTATGTGCGCAGTCACGGCAGCACCAACAATTCTTCGCCCCTGCGTGTGGGTGAAATGGACATCGGTGATCATCTCAACCCTCTAGGCATGCGCACGGTGCTTTGTGGCAAGACCCATGCCACTGCGGATCTTGAGGGGATGAAGCGGCTGGGGATCGACCGCGACAGCGCGCAAGGCCGACGTCTCGCCGAAGCGGGGTTCGAGGTGTGGGACAGGCTCGACGGCGTGCATCCGCCGCGCAATCCCAAAAAGCCCAGCCACTACAACGATTGGCTCAATGCTCAAGGTTACCCCGGGGATCATCCCTGGGAACATTGGGCCAACGCGGTAGAGGGGGACGACGGCGCAGAACTGTCCGGCTGGCTTAACCAGAATGTCCGTCGCCCCGCGCGTGTAAAGGCAGAACACTCTGAAACCGCCTATTCAGCCATGCGTGCGCGGGAGTTCATCGATCAGGCGGGCGAGGATCGTTGGTGCCTGCACCTGAGCTTCATCAAGCCGCATTGGCCTTACGTCGCCCCAGCCCCGTACCACGCGATGTATGATGCGCAGCACATCATTCCGCCGCAGCGATCTGACGGCGAAAGGGCGGAACCGCATCCGGTCTACGGGGCCTTCCAGCAACATCAATCCGGCCTCAGCTTTTCGCGCGACGAAGTGCGCCAAAACGTGATCCCGACCTACATGGGGATGATCACGCAGATCGATGACGAGATCGGCAAGCTGCTGGATTGGCTGGAGGAAACCGAGCGCGCGGATGACACGCTGATTGTCTTCACCTCCGATCACGGCGATTATCTTGGCGATCACTGGCTGGGGGAGAAAGAGCTTTTTCACGATGTCTCTGCCCGCATTCCGCTGATCATCATGGACCCGTCGGAAGCGGCAGATGGGACGCGAGGCAAAGTGGTTCATGATCTGGTGGAATCCATCGACCTGTTGCCGACCTTCGTGGAAATCGCTGGGGGTGAGGTACACAACCACGTGCTGGAGGGGCGGTCTCTGCTGCCGTTCCTGCATGGGGCAGGGCCGGATAAATGGCGCGACGTGATCTTTTCCGAATACGACTATTCCTTCACCCGCGCGCGGCTTTTGCTGGATCAACCCATCGCGGATTGTCGTTTGAACATGGTCTTTGACGGACGTTGGAAGATGATCCGCGCCGAAGGGTTCGCCCCGATGCTTTTTGATCTTGAAAGCGACCCCGAGGAGGTCAACGATCTTGGCGGTGACCCGACCCATGCAGAGCAGATTGCGCGTCTGACGGACAAGCTCCTGTCTTGGGCCACGGGCCACCACAACCGCGTCACACGCAGCGAAGCTCAGATCGACGCGCGCACCGCAAATGAGGACCGCGCAGGTGTGCTGATCGGGTTCTGGGACGAGGCCGATCTCGAGGCGCTTGCCGCTTTGCGGGCCAGAGAAGGCACAGACTAGGCAGGTCGGACCTCGCAAGGCGTTCTTGCGATGGGTCACGTTTCGGAACGAGATCGCAAAAGGTCACCTACGCTCGTCCCTCCTCTCAGAGGCTCATGAACTTGGTAAACGATTTATTAACGAATAGAAGCAGATGATCCGGGTGAGACTGGTCAGATGCCGCCTCCGCCCACGTTGCGTTGTCCAAATTTGTCGGACAAGGCCACAAGTCGGTGTTTGATATTGCTCGGAATACGTGTTTTCTTGATCCGCAATAACCCTTAAATGGTCTAGGTCTTCATAGATGTCAGCACAAGACGCGCGCCCTATCGTTCAACCACCAATAGTCGTTGGCGTTGGTGCTTCAGCCGGAGGGTTAGAAGCATTTCAGCAGTTCCTGCGGGGTCTGCCGGATGATCATTCGATGATCGTGGTGCTGGTTCAGCACCTTGACCCTGACCACCACTCGATGATGCCAGAACTGGTCGCGGCCAAGACCAATTCCCCTGTGCACAGCGTCAAAGACAATATGAAGGTCGAACCGGGGTCGATCTATCTGATCCCGCCGGGGTTCGAGTTGGAGATCAAGGGCAACCGACTGAAGCTGGAAGAATTTGAATCCCCGCGCGGATTACGCCGACCGATTGACAGGTTCTTTCGCAGCCTCGCGCGGGAGCACGGCGAGAATGCGATTGCTGTGGTGCTGTCCGGCACCGGCAGCGACGGGGCGCAGGGCGCACGAGAGGTCAAGGGTGCCGGCGGGCTGGTCTTTGTACAGGATCCAAGTCAGGCCAAATACGACGGCATGCCGCAAAGCGTTCTGGATCAGGGTGGCGCGGATGTCATCTCCAAGGCGGAAGAGATTGTCGAGGTCGTGCACGACTACTTCAATCTGCGCGTCGGCGCGGACAACGATCTGACGGATGATGATGAATTTCTGGCCAGGATCATGCGGCATGTCCGGTTCCGCACGGGCCACGATTTTGTCGACTACAAAAAGGGCACCATGATGCGCCGGGTGGCGGTGCGCATGTCAGTGCTCAACATGACGCAGCCGACGGATTACCTGAAATACATCGTGGAACACAAAGAAGAAGCCGACCTTCTGTTCCGCGATCTGCTGATCAACGTGACCAGTTTCTTTCGCGATGCCGAACACTTTGACACGCTCGCCGCCGAGGTCATTCCGGAGCTTGTAGAAAACTGCCACGAGCATGGCGAAATCCGGGTCTGGGTCGCGGGATGCTCCACGGGTGAGGAAACATACACCATCGCGATGCTCTTTGCCGAAGAGCTCAGCCGGGTTAACAAGACCTGCAAGGTCATCATCTTTGGGACCGACATTGACGATCTGGCCCTGCGCACGGCGCGCAACGGGCATTATCCGGATGTAATTGCCGAAACGGTGCCGGATTCGCTGCTGGACCGCTACTTCCGTCCGCTCAATGACGGATACGAGGTGGGCCCCAAGCTGCGCGAAATGGTGCGCTTTTCCCGGCACAGCTTTGTCAAGGACCCACCGTTTTCCAAGTTGAGCCTGGTATCCTGCCGTAACGTGCTGATTTACTTCAAGGAAAACCTTCAGGAAACCTCTATGAAGGTGTTCCACTACGCGCTGAACGAAGGCGGGTATCTGTTCATGGGGCCCAGCGAAAACCCCAAAACGGTGCATGATCATTTCCAGGAAATCTCGTCCCGCGCGCGGCTTTATCGGCGCCGCCCTGGTGCGGCACGTCCTCCGCATCTGGGGGCCCTTCCCAGCGTTGCTGCAGTGCGGTCCGTCAAACAAGAGGACATGTACCCCAACACCAACAACTTTGACGAAGTCGAGCGCATGCTGCTGGACAAGCACGCGCCGCCCTATCTGCACGTCGGGCGACGTGGAGAGGTGCTGTATAATTCCGAGAACGCAACGCGGTTCCTCAAGGTGCGCAGCGGCAAGATGAGCAATGATCTGACCCACATGATCGCGCCGGAGCTTGAACCGACCATTCGGCGTGTGATCCGGGTGGACGCCCAGGCGGATTCCGTTCTGGAACGTGAATACCAGGGAGAGATCAACGGCACCGAAGAGCGGGTCATCGTATCAGCCACCCGGATGGGTGACGCGACAACACTGGTTGCGATCTACGACAAGCTCCAATTGCAAGAGGACCGCCCGGCCAACGTACATCCGTCCAATTACTCCGACAGCTATGTGCAGGAACTCGAATCTGAGCTGGACGAGGCCCAGGAAGCGATCCGGACCACGGTGGAAGAGCTTGAGACCTCGAACGAAGAACTGAAGAGTTCAAACGAAGAAATGATGTCGATGAACGAGGAGCTTCAGTCGGCAAACGAAGAACTGACCACGATCAACGATGAGCTGCAGGCCAAGCTGCGAGAGCTCAATCAGGTCAACAACGATATTGAGAACTTCACGGCCAGTGCGCGGATTGCAACCGTGTTCCTGGATGGCGAATTCCAGCTGCGCCGTTACACGCCCGAGGCCGAGCGCTATTTCAGCTTTTCCTCTGTCGATCTGGGTCGCAATATGGCCGATCTCAATGCGGTCATTGATCAGGACCTGCTGATGAACCTTTGCCGTCAGACGGCGGAGGACCAGCAGGAACGGGAACAGGAATTCACCACCTCGGACAACGGCAGCAGCGTTGTGGCGCGCATACTGCCTTATGCAGGTGACGGGGGGACGAATCCGAAGGGGTCGTCTTTACCCTCCAAAACGTGACCGAGCTGCGCAATGCCATCAAAGAGGCCCAGCAGAACAAGGAACGGGCAGAGCAGAGCTACAACGAAGTTGAGCAGATCTATAACTCCAATCCCATGGGGATGGGGCTTATCAGCCGCGAAATGGTTTATCTGCGTCTGAACGAGCAATTGGCGGCGATCAACGGTGAACCGTTGGAACGGCACAAGGATGCGACAATCCGGGATATCATTCCCGATATTGCGGACCAGACCGAACAGCTGGTTCGAACGGTGTTTGAATCCGGCGAAGCGATCCGGGGCCAGCAGATCACCGGCTCCAACCGGGTCAGCCCGGACGATCAGCGTATCTGGGAAAGCGATTGGGTGCCGTACTGGCGCGATGGTAAGGTCGACGCCGTGGCTGTGACCGTGCGCGATGTGACGGAGATCGTGGAAACCGAACGCAACCTGCGCAAGCTGATGGAAGAGCTTGAGCATCGCGTGAAGAACATGCTCGCCAACATCGGGGCGCTGGTCAATCAGGCCCGGCGTGAGGCGAAGTCCGACGCGGATGTTTACGACAAGCTTACGCACCGGATCGAAGCCCTAGCCAAGACGCACGCATTGCTCACGGCGGAGCAATGGTCCTCTGCCGCCTTGCGAGACGTTATTTCGCCTGAAACGGTGGATATCTATGGCGAAGACAGGGTTGAGCTCAAAGGCCCTGATTTGCGCGTGAACTCGCAAACCTCGTTGGCGCTGGGCATGGCTATTCATGAGATGGCCACAAACGCTGCAAAATACGGGGCGTTTTCCAAAGAAGACGGCGTTGTCAGCATCACCTGGTCGCGCATCAACGACGATAAGGGTGATAGGTTGGTGATCAAGTGGGAGGAAAGCGGCGGTCCGAAAGTCAAGGAACCCGAAAAGCGCGGTTTTGGCTCTCAGATGATCCGTTCGACCCTGCAGGGCACCCTGGACGGGGATCTTTCCATTAATTGGGAACCAAAGGGCCTCTCATACGTTGTCGAGTTAGATTTCCCCTCTGTAAGCCAGGTGCATGACGAAGCCGGATTGTCCATACAGTGATCTGAAGGTGCTCTACTTGGAGGATGAGGCGCTCATCGCCTTTGATACCAGCGAACACTTGCGTGACATGGGTTTTGGCGAGGTCACCTGCGCCTACCGCTTGAAGCATGCAGAAGCCGCGGCGGCAGATCAGCACTACGATGTCGCAATTTTCGACATCAACGTCGATGGCAATCAGACCAGTGTGGCGCTGGGCGAACAATTGGCGCGCAGCGGGACAAAGATGATCTTTGCGTCGGGCAGCACGCCGGAAATGGATCGCTTGCGAGAGCTGGGCTATCGCATTGTAGGCAAGCCATTCACCCTCGCGCAGCTTTCCAAAGAAATCGATGAGGCCTTGGCGGAGCCCGCTTGCGAGATCATCCGCTTGGTGGGCTAGGTTCCCGCGTTTCTACTTCGCTCAGAGTTTGACCCAACCCTCGGGGGGCTCCTTGCCCGGATGGACAGCGCCGCAGTTCGGGCAGGTCCTCTGATCATCCGAGGCGTAGAAAGCCTCATACACCGGCGGCAGATCGTCCACGATGGATTTCAGCTGCATCTCCGCCCGGTGCACCAGCGCATTACATTCAAAGCAGTACCATTCTATGGCATCCAGCTCCCCGGTTTGGCGCTTGGGTTCAATCACCAGGCCAATCGACCCCTCTTGGGGGCGCTGTGGCGAGTGGCGCACGTGAGGCGGCAGCAAGAACACTTCACCTTCGCGAATGGGTACGTCGTAGAATTCCTCGCCGTCGTAGATCTTCAGCAGCATGTCGCCTTCTAGCTGGTAAAAGAACTCCTCCACCGGGTCGTCGTGGTAATCCGTGCGCTTGTTGGGTCCGCCTACGACGGTGACCATCAGGTCCGCGTCCTCAAACACTTTCTTGTTGCCCACGGGCGGTTTTAGCAGATGCCGGTGTTCATCAATCCAAGCCTTGAAGTTGAATGCGCCCAATCGTGCCATGGTCTGCTCCCTCTCGTGTGAGTGCTTCCATGCTGAGGCTGAGGCGGGCTCAGGTCAACCTAGAACCTCAGGCGGGTGCGGGTGTCCATCAACGCGCTTACCACGCTCATGGCAGCAAGGGCCGAAGACCGTGGGTTGTCCGGCAAAGTCGCCCCTTCGATGCGAAAGTGAAAACTGCCAAAAGCACCTTCGGCGGTGATCTCATGCACATTGCGCGTCACATCCGGGTCGGCTATCAGGCTGACCTCGGTGCGGTCAAAACCCACGCCGGCCAGCGCCACCGCTGCCGCAACATTGGCGTTCTTGGGATAACGCAAAGCAGCATCGCGGGCGTTACCTGCAAAATGGGTGACGGGATGCGGTGGCGGGTCGTCAAGGTCCAGCATCTCTTCAGCTGGCGACCCGGCCCAGCCCAGTGGGTGTTTGCGCCCCGTATAGCGCACAAGGTCCAACCGCCCGGTGGCGGCTGCGCGCAAAGCGTCCAGCGCGCCGATGGCTCCGCTCGCCTGATACAATGTGCTGGCCCCATCCTGAGCCGCGTTTTCCAGCCGCTCCCGCAAGGCATCATCGGCCAGGGCCCCCAGCGAAACGGTCAGCAGATCGCGCCCTTTCGTCAGAATTTCTGCCCCAAAGGTCTGAAGGGCGGCATGGCCTGCGCAATCCACAATCAGATCAACGTTCTCAGGCAGGTCATCTGGTTGCGATATCCAGATCGGATCGCTTTCGGGGCGTTCTTTCAGCCGTTCGGTCCGCACAAGCAACGCCCCTAGCGCAATGCCAGACCCGGGCAGGGCCGCACGCAGGTGTCTGGCAATAGCTCCGTTCCCGATGATGGCGATGGTCTTGGGGTTTCGCATGGTCTGGGTTCCCGCTGATCCTGTTGGACATTCGCCGATGCGCCTTGCAGATTGCAATCACCAAAACGCTATTGGAGCCGATGACCCGCGATCCTGCCTCTCCTCAGCGCCGCCGCGAAGACCGCGCCCATCTGACAGGGCAGGGGGTCTATGCCGCCGATGCGCCGCTGGATCGTCCTTTGCAGATCGCTTTCGTCCGGTCACAAGAGGCTGGTATCCGGCTGACGGAAATCGACGCCAAAAACGCCGCTGCGTCCCCCGGCGTGCGCGGCATCTACACCGCAAACGACGTGGCACACCTTGGTAAGCTCAGCATCAATCCGGTCATCCCGCTTTATGAGGTGCCGGATTATCCAATCCTCGCAGGCGGATTTATCTCTGCGGCGGGCCAGCCCATCGCTGCCGTGGTCGCGGAAAGCATGGCAGAGGCAATGGACGCCGCAGAGCAGGTCTTTGCCGACGGTACACCCGAAGCAACACCCCCTAGGAACATCGCCGGGCAGGAATGGCAGGTTGGTGACGCGGACGCCGCCTTCGCCGCCGCTGCGCATGTGGTCGAGGCAGAGGTCACTCACCCGCGCCTTGCCCCGTCGCCGATGGAACCGCGCGGCATCTCGATCCGGTATGAGGCGGCAACCGACGCGGTGACGATCTGGCATTCCACCCAGACCCCGCATCGGACCCGGTCGGAGCTGGCAAACATCTTTGGCATCGCAACAGAGCGCATACGCGTCATTGCCCAGCATGTTGGCGGGGCGTTTGGGATGAAGGCCTCGCTCTACCCCGAAGAGGTCTTTGCCGTCTGGGCCGCTTTCCGGCATCGCCGAGACACCCAATGGATCGCCACACGGTCGGATGATTTTGTCTCTGCCCTGCACGGTCGCGGGATCACCAGCCGGGGTGCTTTGGCGGTGGATGCCGAAGGGCGTTTCCTGGCGCTCAAGGCCGATGTCAGCGCGCCGCTTGGTCCTTGGCTGCCCAACAGCGCGCTGGTGCCTGCGTGGAATGCCGGGCGCATCCTGCCGTCGGGCTACGACGTGCCTGTGGTCAAGATCAGCACGCGCGGGGTCTCAACTGTGCTTGGTCCCACCGGCATCTATCGCGGGGCAGGGCGGCCCGAGGCGAATTGCTTGATGGAACGGCTGGTGGACAAAGCCGCACGTGCGCTAGGGATGGACCCCTTTGATATCCGAAAGAAAAATCTTTTGCCTGCTGCTGCTATGCCTCACCGCACGCCCACCGGCGCAATGCTGGACTCGGGTGACTACGCGGAGGGTTTGGCGCGTCTGAAGGAAGCTACAGCCTATCAGGATCTGTGCGCCTCCCGCGACCTACGGCGTGCCGCAGGCGAATTGGTGGGGTTGGGCGTCGCCTTCTACCTCGAACCTTCGGGCGAAGGCTGGGAAACCGCGCGTGTGACCTTGCGCGAAGACGGGCGTGTGCTGGTCGCGAGCGGCAGCTCCTCGCAGGGCCATGCTCGCGAAATGGCTTATGCCAAGATCGCCTCGATGGCTATGGGCGTCGCACCGCAACGCATCGACGTGGAGCTCGGCGATACGGCCACTGCGCCCACAGGCATCGGCGCGCTCGCCAGCCGCTCCACCGCCATCGGCGGCAGTGCTGTGTTGCAAGCCTGTCAGCAGGCCATGGCACTAAAGGACAAAGGCGCGAAACTGCCCGTAACGGCCGAGGTGCGTTATGAAAACGACGGGCAAGCCTGGGGCTATGGGGCCTATCTTGTGATGCTCTCGGTCTGCAAAGACACTGGGGCGGGAACGATTGAACAAGTCACCTGCCTGGACGACACCGGGACGATCATCGATGCGGAACTGGTCAATGGGCAAATCCTCGGGGGTTTTGCCCAAGGGTTCGGCGAAGCCATGATGGAGCAAGTCGTGCATGATGCAGACGGGCAATTGCTGACCGGATCCTTCATGGACTACGCCATTCCCCGGGCCGCCGATGTGCCTTGGCTCGACATCAACACCATGGAAACGCCCAGCCCCATGAACCTCTTGGGCGCAAAGGGAGTGGGCGAGGCGGGCACCATTGGCGCGCCGGCGGCGATCCTGAACGCGGCCATCGACGCGCTGTCGCCCTTGGGCGTTACCGACTTGCAAATGCCGCTGACACCCTATCGACTGTGGCAAGCCATGAAGGACGCGGAGCAGCTATGAAATACAGCAAATCTGAGGCCAAGGACTACGCCAAAGAACACATGCGCGGCATCTGGGCAGCGGCGCTGAACCCTTTCAACGCGGATGGCTCCTTTGATGAGCCCGGCCTGCGCAGCAACATCCGCCATTGGGTGGATGAACTGGGCATCGCAGGCCTCTTCATCGCGGGCAAACAGGGCGAGTTCTGGGCGATGTCGCTCGACGAACGCAAGCGCAACATGGAAATCGCGGTGGACGCATGCGGGGACAAGGCGGCGACAATCATGTCCGCCTCCGACCAGAACGTGGACACGGTGCTGGAACTGGGCCTGCACGCTCAGAATATCGGCGCGGATTACATCGTGGTCCATGCCCCGATGCTCAGCTTTTGCCATGACCGGGGGGAGCTGCTGTATCAATACTACAAGCACCTGTGTGATCACCTCGACATTGGCATCGCGATGTGGAGCCACCCGGACAGCGGCTATCTGATGCAGCCCGAGGAATGCGCGCGCATTGCGGAGCTGCCCAACATCGTGGCCATCAAATACTCCGTCCCGCGCGAGATGTATGTGCAGCTGACCGACATGGTGGGGGACCGCATTCAAGTGTCGACCTCGCTAGAGGACGACTGGCTCGACAATATCGAGCAATTGGGTTGGAACCTTTACCTCTGCTCTTCTCCGCCCTACCTTTTGCAGACCAAGAATGATCGGCGGATGCATGAGTATACCCAAGCCGCTTTTGCTGGAGCTTTTAAGGAGGCGCGGCGCATCTGCGACAGCCTCGACCCCGTCCGCGCGGCCATAAAGGCCACCAAGCCTGCTGGCAAACCCACCGCACACGGCAAGTACTGGCAGGAATTGTTGGGCCAGCGCGGCGGGCATGTGCGTCACCCGATGCTGGAGCTGACGCAGGCCGAAAAGGACGCCACCCGCGCCGCGTTCGAAAGCTGTGGCCTGACCCTCTGACCTGGGCGCGGAATTCTTCAAGAATTCCGGTCCGTTTTCTTTCAAAGAAAACGCCGCCCGGTGCCAACCTGACACTGACAAATGAACCCGACAGGACCGATATGACCGATTTCACCAAAACCCGAGAGATGTTCCAGATCCCCGAGGGGATGGTTTACCTCAACGGCAATTCCCTGGGGCCGATGCCCAAGGCAGCGCCGGAAAAGATCCTCGATTTCATGCACAACGAATGGGCCACCGACCTGATCAAGGGTTGGAACACCAAAGGCTGGTTCATGCAGACCAACACGCTGGGCGACCGCATCGCGCCTTTGGTGGGCGCAGAGAAAGACAGCATCGTGGTCGGCGACACCCTGTCGATCAAGGTCTTTCAGGCCGTCGCCGCCTGTCTGGCCCTGCGTCCGGACCGCAAGGTGATCCTGTCTGACAACGGCAATTTCCCCACCGATCTATACATGGTCGAAGGGCTGCTGAAGTTGAAGCAGGCCGGGTACGAGCTGCGCACGCCTAGCCCAGAGGACGTGATGGATGCTATCTCGGATGAGGTCGCCTGCGTGATGCTGACCGAGGTGGACTATCGCACGGGCCGCAAGCACGACATGAAAGCGATCATTGAAAAAGCGCATGCCCACGGCGCTTTGGTGGTTTGGGATCTGGCGCACTCTGCCGGGGCCATTCCGGTGGACCTGTCGGGCAGCAACGCCGATTTTGCGGCAGGCTGCACCTACAAATTCCTCAACGGCGGGCCCGGTGCGCCCGCGTTTATCTACGTAGCCCCGCGTCTTATCGCGGACGTGGAACCGGCCCTCTCAGGCTGGTATGGGCATGCCGCCCCCTTTGATTTCGACGTCAACTACCGCCCCATGCCGAACAAGATCGATCGGATGCGCATTGGCACGCCTTCCATTGCGTCTTTCGCTATCCTTGAGGCCGCTCTGGATGCCTGGGAAGGCGTGGACATGAACGCTCTCAGGGCGCGCTCCATCGCGCTGATGACGCTCTTTGTCTCAGAGGTCGAGGCGCGCTGCCCCGGTGTCACCCTCGCTGGCCCGCGCGACATGAACCAACGCGGCAGCCACGTGTCCTTCCGGTTTGAACACGGCTATCCCTGCATGCAGGCGCTGATCGCCCAGAAAGTGATCGGTGACTTCCGCGCGCCTGACATCATGCGCTTCGGGATCACACCGCTTTTCCTGGACGAAGAGGATATTCTGAAAGCCGTCGGCATCCTCGAAGGCATCCTCAAGAATGAGACCTGGAAGGAAGAGAGGTTCCAGACCCGCTCGGCCGTGACGTGACGGGCCATCTGCCCCGTTGGGCGGCGATGGGCGCACAGGAACGGGCGGAGGCTTATTCGCCCAGCTCCGTGGTCGGTGAGGACATCGGGTCGCTCATCGCCGACTACGTCCAACTGAGCGCCGTCGCTTATGAGGCCGTCCCATCCGTTAAGACGCACGCCTACGGGGCTGCACCCAGCCAGACCTATGACCTTGCACTGCCAGAGGGGCAGGGCCCGCATCCGGTCCACGTCTTCGTCCACGGCGGCTATTGGCAGGAACTGTCGAAGAAAGAGAGCTTCTTTGCCGCTCCGGGGTTTCTCTCGCAGGGCATGGGGTTCGCGGCAGTGGACTACACGCTGGCACCACATGCGCGTGTTGGGGAGATCATCGATGAAGTGCGCCGCGCTTTGACGCATTTGCGGGCAAATGCTGATGCGCTTGGGGTGGATCCAGCGCGGATCACCCTTTCCGGCAGCTCTGCCGGGGCGCATCTGGCGGCCATGGCCACGTTGAACATGCCTGCTGATCAGCGCCCCGTAGCGCTGGTGCTGCTGTCGGGCATCTACGACCTGCGCCCGCTGGTTGGCACCTACATCAACGACGCGCTGCGCATGGATCAGGCGGAGGCCATGGATTTAAGCCCGTCGTTACGGGACCTTTCAGGTTTTCCAAGCACAGTGATTGCCTGGGGCCAGCACGAAACCGACGAATTCAAACGCCAAAGTCGCCATTTTGCAGACCTGTTGAAGGACGCGAGCGCAGAGGTTCAGGCCCTCGAAGTGGCCAACCGCAATCACTTTGACATCGTGCATGATCTGACGGGTGAGAGCGATCTGGCTCTGGCCGTTCGCGCGCTGCTGTAGAGTGGACCTCTATCAAAACCGCAAGTTTCCGCTAGGCCGCGCCGCCAACATTCTCTGCAATCATCGAAATCATCTCGAACATGATGGCCCCCCCAACAAGTGCTGTGATGTTGTTGGGCAAGTCCTTGGTCGGCATCATGCACACAACGTCCCCGCCAACGATGTTCATGCCCCTCACCGCATGCAAAAGCGTGATCGCCTCATCGATATCGAAGCCCTTCTCTCCGGCCTCAATATTCGACACCGCAGGCGCGACTGTGGGGTCAAGACAATCGAGATCGAAGGTGATGTAGACGGGGCGCCCATCCAGCACCTCCTTGATCTGTGACACGACATCAGCCGCACCGCGTTTGCGGTAGTCCTTCATCGTCACGACGTTGTAGCCGTAGTCGTAGGAAGGTTGCAGCCAGTCCAACGTACGCGCATGCCCCCGTAGCCCGATCTGCATGGAGGTGGTCGGATCGACCTGCCCCTGATCAGCCAGGTAGGCCCCCCAGTGGGCCGCTGACTTTTTGGCACCAAGGAAATGGTCCACTTTCGTGAATACGTCCGTGTGCGCATCAAGGTGCAGGAAGGATACCGGCTCTCCCCCCGCAATCTGGCCCCCGCCAAGTGCCTGAACAATGCCGCCCGTGATCGAATGATCCCCGCCGATCGACACGGGCCGCGCACCTGCCGCATCAATCCCGCGGTAAAACTCTGTGATGCGCGCAATGCAGTCTTCGTTATCGTTGGCTTTGGGAAAGGGCACATCGCCCACGTCTGCCACACGCGCTGCCGACCAGGGATCAATGCCGAACGTCCCATGCATCCGGCGCTGAACGGCGGATACATTCCTAACAGCACGCGGCCCAAGATGCTGGTCCCGTTCGGTTGTGCCATTACCTGCGGAATGGGGGACGCCAACCAGAGCGATGTCTTGATCCTCCGGCCCTTGATGGGGGCAGCGAAACAGCGTCGGTACGCCCCACCAATAGAGGTTTTCCATCATGGATCGGTCGTGTTCTTCTGCCATCTCAAATCGTTAGCACGCAGGCTGAGCATCTGGCTACTCGAATTCGAGCGGTGCGCAATCCGTGCTTTGGGGCGGGTTCCGCGCTGGCCTGTGGCGTTTCGGGAAAGACTTGTGTCGAAAATACCCTGCGACGCTTCGCGTTCTCGGGACCTTTTCGATGTTCGTTGTATCAGGTAAATCCCGAGCGTTAGTGTGGCGTTGAACAAAGGATGCGCCATGCCCCGCTACAAGCCCGTTTTCCCCAAGCTCATTGACAGCGCGCAGGTGCACGCAAGTGTCTACCCCCGACCAATGGGCAAGACCACCGATGAAACCCGCGCGCAGATGGTCGAGGCAACGGGCGGGGAGCCGATGGTGGACTTTGACGGCCACACGAATCCTTACATCGACTACCAGAGCATTGATCTCCTGTTGTCGCTGCAGCACCCACGGTCGGACGGCTATGACGAGATGTCCTTCTTTGTCATGGGGCAGGTGAAGGAGCTGTTGTTCCGCGGGCTGCACTTTGAGCTCTTTAATGCGCGCCACCAGATCGGGCAGGGGAATGTCACGGATGCTTTGACGATCCTGAACCGCGCGGGGGCTTATGTGGATCATCTGGCCGACACCTGGAACGTGCTGGGGACAATCACCACCGAAGGTTTCAACGAATTCCGCGATCATCTTGGGGCAGCCTCAGGCCAGCTGAGTTTCATGTACCGCCATGTGGAGTTCATTCTGGGCAACAAGAGCCGCCGTCTGGCCACCGCGCACAAGAACGTGCCGCACGTCTGGCCTGCGATCAAGGAAGCGCTGGAGAGCCCGAGCCTTTATGATGCTGCTATTTCGCATCTGCACGAGGCGGGGCACCGGGTGGACAACGCGGCGCTCAACCGGGATTGGGCAGAGACCTATCAGTCCAACCGTTCGGTGACCCAGGCCTGGCGCGCGGTCTATGAAAGCCCGCATGCGGATAATCCGCTTTACCTGCTGGCAGAGGCGCTGATTGCGCTGGACGAAAAGATGTCACTTTATCGCTGGCGGCATTTCACGTCCGTGCACAAGATCATCGGGTTCAAGCCGGGGACAGGCGGGTCAGCCGGCGTTGGCTGGCTGCGGCAGGTGACGGAGCATCGGTTTTTCCCGGAGCTTTGGGAGATCCGGGACGGTCTCTGACAGCGTGGGTGGGCCACAGGCCCCCCTTACGAAGAGGCCTGGTAAGGCGGGCGTGCCGCCCGCCGGGGTCGGGCCAATAGGCCCGCCTTACGAGGCTATGTCGTTCCGTAAGGCGGGCGTGCCGCCCGCCTAAGCTCAGGTTTCCTTGCGATCATCCACGATGGTCATCTGCGCCAGTCCCGATTGCCCCAGGTCAACCTTGGCAAACGGTCCGCCTTGCAGCATCTCACCAGGGTCGGTGACGTCAACCGGGCCGGTCTCTGCCAACACGTCCGCTGCGAACTGTTCCGCATTGTCCTTCGGCCGATAGCCCAGAAACGAGGCCTTGGCGTTGTCCACCGGCGCACGGTCGTTGTCCGAGACGCCATAGATGATCGAGAAGCCGACCGAGGGCGTTTCAATCGACCGTGTCACAAGCTGGATCAGATCATCGTAGCTCAGCCAAGACCCCAACGCGCGGGCGTTGTTGACCTGCGCGCAGGACAGAATGCGCAGATGCACGCTCTCCATATTGCGCTTGTCCCAGTACATGCTGCCGAGGTCCTCGGTAAAGCATTTGGCAAGGCCATAGAAGGTATCCGGGCGGTGCGGCACTTCGGTGTCGATACACTGCCGCTTGGGATACATGCCCACCGCATGGATGGAAGAAGCATAGACGATGCGCCGCACGCCGTGCTGATAGCCTGCCTCCCAGATGTTGTAGGAACCCACGAAATTGGGGCCCAAGAGCTCCTCAAACTGCTTTTCATCCACGATGGCCCCGAAGTGGATCACCATGTCCGCGCCTTCGAGGATCGGGAAGATGTCGTCATACTGCGCCAGATCGGCTTTCACGTAGCGTTCGCCGGGGTAAAGCCTGCCAATGTCTTCCGCAATGTCCGTGCTGACCAGTTCGTCACACATCGCAGCCAGTGGTTCGCGCAGATAAGAGCCAAGCCGCCCCGCCGCCCCCGTCAGAACGAGTTTCTTCAGTCTCATCACATGTCTTTCCTTGTTGTCTTGCTCAGGCCAGTTGCTTCCACACATCGGCCAGCAGGTTGTCAGCGCCCTTGGCCAAAAGGCCCGCGTCGGACCCGCAAGCGACAAAGCTGAAGCCTTCGTTCATCAGTTCCGCCGCAAAGCTGGCGCTGGACACCAGCGTGCCCACGGGCATGCCTTTGGCCATGCATTTGGCAGCCGCGGGCCGGATGAAATCCCAAATGGCCGGGTCCATCGGCTTGCCCAGAATGCCCATATCCGCACCTATGTCCGCAGGACCAAAGAAGATGCCATCGACGCCTTCGATGTCGCAATAGGCCTCTACGTTATCTACCGCTTGCTGCGTCTCAACCTGGATCAGGATCGCGGTCTGGTTCTCGATCTCCTGGAAATAGTCCGTGACCCGCCCGAACCGATTGGCCCGCGTGGTGCCCGCAACCCCGCGATTGCCACGCGGCGGGTAGCGGCAGGCGGCGACGGCGGCCTTGGCCTCCTCAACACTTTCGACCATCGGGAAGAGCAGTCCAGGCACGCCCATATCCAAGAGCCGCTTGACCTTTACAAAGTCATTCCAGTCCGGCCGCACCAACGGCGTGGTAGAGGTCGCTTCAAATGCCTGCAGCTGACCCAACAGGGGTGTCAGTTCATTGGGCGAATGCTCCATATCCAAAAGCGCCCAGTCATAGCCCGCCGGGGCCACAGCCTCTGCCGCGTAAGGATTGGACAGGCTCACCCACAGGCCCACCTGCTTTTCACCTGCGCGCAGCCCTTTCAGAAACGCATTTTCCCGTACCTTCATATCACCGCCTTTTCCACAAATTTCTCTCCCGCCTCGATACGCTCGTACCCGAAAGGAGAAAGGTCAAGGGAGCGGTAGGCGCCATAAGCGATCAGCTCCGCCACCCCGCGCCCCATGGCGGGGGATTGCTGCAGCCCGTGGCCGGAAAATCCGTTCATCATGACGAAATTCTCGACCTTCGTATGCCGCCCGATGATGGCGTTCTGGTCGAAGGTGTTAAAGGCGTAGTGCCCCACCCATTCGTTGATCACCTTGATCTGCTCAAACGCAGGCACACGGGTGGCGACGATGGGCCAGACTTTCTGCTCCCACAGCGAATGGTCAAAGCCAAAATCGTCATAGGCCACGTCCGGGTCCTCATCCGGCGGGCAACCAGCGAGGTAGTACTTCCCCTCCGACCGCATGTGTACACCTGAGGGATCAATCGTCAGCGGCAGGTCGCGGTCCAGCGGACGGGCCGCGTCAAAGATGAAGGTGTAGCGCTTACGCGGGCGCACGGGCAGCTCGATCCCGGCCATGCGAGAGGTCGCCACGGCGCGGGGGCCAGAGGCGTTCACCACCGTACCGGAGGCCACGACCATGCCCGAGGCCAAAGTCACGGTTTCTACGGATGTTCCTGCAGCATTCAGCGCCATGCCAACCACTTCATCGTGGATGTATTCCACCCCATTGCGCCGGGCCATGCGCTTGAACCAGTCAAACATGGTGCCGCCGTCAAAATAGCCCTCGTCCACCAGATTGTGGTTCCCGGCGATGATGTCATCGAGCATGTAGAACGGATAATCAGCAGCAATCTCGTCGCGTGTCATGTGGTTGGTTGCTGCCCCAAGGGAGGCTTGGATCACCTGCGCCTCTTTCAGGCTAGCGGCAAATTCCGGGGTGTCGGCCAGATACATATAGCCGTAACTTTGCAGCACCAGCTCCGGCACCTCAGGGTCGCCCCCCATGAAGTCGCGGAAGCCTTTGATGAACTCGGCACCGAATTGCGAGATGCGAATGTTTGTCTCATTCGAAAACTGCTGTCTGATGCACGAATTGGTATGGCTTGTGGATGCGAATTCGTAATTCGGGTCCCGCTCCACCACCAGCACGCGCCCCGGAAAGTCCAGCTTGGTCAGCCACCACGCGAGAGCGGAGCCATAGATGGCCCCGCCCACGATCACCACATCATACGACTTGTCCATGAAACCTCCCTCAGACCGAGCGCGTGATGCCGCCATCCACGCGGATGTTCTGGCCCGTGATGTATCCCGCGCCTTCAGAGGCAAGGAAAGCCACAACGCTGGCAATCTCACTCTCGGATGACCCGTACCGCCCCATGGGGATCATCGAGCGGAACTCCTCCTTTTCGGGCAGGCTGTCGATGAAGCCGGGCAGGACGTTGTTCATGCGGATGTTCTCAGCCGCATACTTGTCCGCGAATAGCTTGGTAAAGGCGGCCAGACCTGCCCGGAACACGCCGGAGGTTGGAAAGACCGGGTTCGGTTCAAACGCGGCAAAGGTGGAGATGTTGATGATCGCCCCGCGGCCCTGTTCCTGCATGATCGGCGTCACCAGCCGGGTGGGGCGCACGGCGTTCATGAAATAGACGTCCATGCCGGTGTGCCAGTCCTCATCCGTCAGCTCCAGCACCGGTGCGCGGGGGCCGTGACCTGCGGAATTGACCAGCACATCCACGCGGCCCCAGTGGTTCATGGCGGCATCGACCAGCTCTTGCAGATCGTCGTTGGACTGGTTGGTGCCAGTCACGCCCACGCCGCCCAATTCCTTGGCCAACGCCTCACCCTTGCCGGAGGACGACAGGATCCCGACCTTGAAGCCGTCAGCGGCCAGCGCGCGCGCGCTGTCAGCGCCCATGCCGGAGCCACCTGCGGTGATAAGAGCTACTTTCGTCATGGTCTATTCCTCCTGTCCGGTTGCAACGGCACTCAGCACGGCGTCAATGTCCGCCTGGCTCATGCCGTAATCTCTTGCTGCGGCTTCAGCGCCAATGTAGCCCCGCGCCAGATCGCGGCGTACCAGCGACGGGTCGCGGTCGCGTGCCTCGCCGTAGCCACCCCCACCGGGGAAGGCCATGACCACGCGCGCGCCATGGGGGACGAACTGTTTGCCCTTGCCCTGCATCGCCGCCCCGTCGCTGCGCGCGATGGTCGTGGGCGCGCCATTGCCGCCCCCATGACGGCCCCGTGCGGGGTGACCGACACGGTCAAACATGGCCGAGAAATCGAATTCGTGGCCTTCCACAGCACCCACTTCCATGAACTGCCCGGTCCCGCCACGTCGCTTGCCTGCCCCCCCAGAGTCGGGCCGTAGTTCCTTTCGCCAGATGATGACGGGGCCGGCATGTTCCGTGGCCTCCACCGGCATGGTCATCACGCCGGACGGGAAGGCCGTGGCGTTCAATCCATCCGACCCCGGCCGTGCGCCAGAACCGCCGGAGTTGAAGGTCAGCACCTCCGACCGCCGCGCCGTCGCCGGGGCAGGGGCGTCCGTCCGGGGCCGCAGGGAGACCTGGAAATTGCACAAACACCCTGCGCCCTCGGCAGGTACGAGGTCTGGCACAATCTGATCAAAGGCGTTGAACACCACATCCGGCACAAAATGCCCCACGATATGCCGCAGCGCCACGGGGGCGGGGTGGACGGCATGCACGATGGTATCTTCTTCGGCCACGATCTCGAACGGTGCAAGCGAGGCGTGGTTGTTCGGGATCTCGGGCGCGATGGCGACCTTCAAAGCATAGCAAGCATAGGCTTTGGTGTAGACCAGCGGGCAGTTGATGCCCTTCTTGTCGAGCCCCGAGGTGCCGGTGAAATCGCTAACGATCCGGTCTTCCTCAACGCTCACCATGACCTTCAACGTAATGGGGGCCGCAAAGCCATCGACGGTCATTTCGCCAGAGGCCGACTGGCGGGGCAGGGCGTTGATCGCCTCCAGCGTCGCCCGACGGGAATTATCAAGGATGAAGGTCGCAATGCCTTCCAGATCGGGCAGGTCAAACTCCTCCATCATCTCAATGAGCCGCCGGTGGCCAATCTCGTTGCACGTCGCCAAGCCGTACATGTCGCCCACCAGCTGATCGGGTTCACGCACGTTGCCGCGCACGATGCGGATGAGGGTGGGGTCGACCTCGCCGCGCTCCGCGAATTTCATGATCGGGATGTAGAGGCCTTCCTCATAAACGCTCGCCGCATCCGCGCCGAACCCGCGCCCGCCGATGTCGACGATATGTGCCGTGCAGGCAAAGAAACCCACCAGCGTGCCGTCCTTGAACGAGGGCGTGACCATGGTGATGTCGTGCAGGTGGCCCGTGCCCTCCCAGGGGTCATTGGTGATATAGACGTCGCCCTCAAACATGTTCTGACGACCGATCCGGCGGATGAAATGCGCCACGGCGTCAGCCATGGCGTTGACGTGCCCCGGCGTGCCGGTGACCGCCTGTGCCAGCATGCGGCCTTGCACGTCATAGACACCTGCGGAGAGGTCGCCTGCCTCGCGCACGGATGTGGAAAAAGCCGTGCGCACAAGGGCTTGCGCCTGCTCTTCCACGACGGAGATCAGGCGGTTCCACATCACCTGATAAGCGACATTCGAGGGGGTCATGGTGCTACCTCCGTTACATCAATGGTGCCGTCGGACTGGCAGATGGCTTGGCGGCTGACGGGCAGAATGACGGAGGTTTCATCCTCCACAATCACCCCCGGTCCCTGCACCGTTTGGCCCGGTGTCATGTCGCCCCGGTTCACGATCCGTGCGGCCACTTCACGCCCCAATGCGGGGTCAAAGAGGCCGCGTTCGCCAGCGGCTGAGGCGCTTCCCGTGTCGTTGAGCAACTCTGCCCTGTCGGGCGCTGCCATGGGCGTGGTCGCGTTCACTGACCAGACGGTGATTTCCACGTCCATCCCTTCGACCTTACGCCCGAAGAGCTTCGCATAGTCGGCCTCAAAGAGCTTCAGATACGACTCTGCATCCGGGCTTGCAGCCTGCGCGGGCGTGAGGTTCACCGGGATCTCCCAGCCTTGTCCCGCATAGCGCATGTAAACGCGGTGGGCGGCCTCAATGGGGGCGTCGGCATCGCAGGAGCGCACGAACCCCGTGGCCTCCTCCTCCAGCGCCTTGAACATATCCGTCGCCGTGCCCGCGTAGAAATCCGACAGGCGCATGTAGACGCTGCGGTTGGCCTCAAAACTGAAAGGCGCGCGCAGGAACCCTATGGCCGACCCCACGCCCGCGCCCTTGGGCACCAAACAGCGCGCCACGCCCAGCTTTTCACACAGCCGTGCTGCGTGCAGCGGGGCGGCACCGCCAAATGCGATCATTGTGTACTCTGAAAGGTCCTCGCCATTCTCCACCGCATGCACCCGCGCGGCATTGGCCATGTTCTCATCAACCACCTCTGCCAGCCCAAAGGCCGCCGTTTGCGCGTCCATATCCAGTGTATCGCCCAGATGCGCTTTCAAAGCCGCCTCCGACCGGTCCGGGTGCAACGGGATCGAGCCGCCCGCGAAATTAGCCGGATCCAGCTTGCCCAACGTCAAATCCGCATCCGTGACCGCTGGGCGCTCACCCCCCCGGCCATAACACGCAGGCCCGGGCTCTGACCCGGCACTTTCCGGCCCCACGCGGATCTGGCGCAGCCCGTCCACATGCGCCAGCGACCCGCCGCCTGCGCCAATCTCCACCATGTCGATCACGGGAATCGAAATCGGCATGCCGGAGCCTTTCTTGAACCGGTAGCTGCGCGCGACCTCAAAGACCCGCGCGGTCTTGGGCGTCTGATCCTTGATCAGGCAAATCTTGGCCGTCGTGCCACCCATGTCGAAGCTCAGCACCTTGTCGATGCCATAGCTTGCGGCCAGCGTGGCGGCAAAAACCGCGCCTCCCGCCGGACCGCTTTCGACAAGCCGGACGGGGAATTCAGCCGCGCTTTCGATGGAGATGATCCCACCCCCCGAATGCATCAAAAAGATCGGGCAGTCTGCTCCCGCGTCCGCCAGACGGCCCGCAAGACGACCCAGATAGGACTTCATCAGCGGCTTGATATAGGCATTTGCGATGGTCGTGTTGAACCGTTCATATTCGCGCATTTGTGGCGAGACATCGGACGACAGCGAAATCATCACCCCCGGCAACCGCGCCTCCAGCACCTCGCGCACCATCTGTTCATGCGCCGGGTTGAGGTAGCTGTGCAGGAAGCCGACTGCGATGCTTTCGTAGCCCACTTGGGACAGATCATCAGCCAAAGCTTCAACGTCTACACGGTTCAGCGGGATCAGAACGCCACCATCCGCGCCGACGCGTTCTTCCAGCACATAGCGACGTTGGCGCGGCAACAGGGGGTCGGGCAGCGTGAGGTTCAGATCGTATTGTTCGAACCGGCTCTCGGTGCGCATCTCGATCGTATCGCGAAAACCCTTGGTGGTGATCAGCGCCGTCTTGGCCCCGCGCCGTTCGATCAGCGCGTTCGTGGCCAGTGTGGTGCCGTGGATGATCTGGGCAATGTCGCTGGCGGCAATCCCGGCCTTGGCGCAGACTTGGCCCAAGCCGTCCAGAATGGCATCTTCGGGGGCGGCATAGGTGGTCAACACCTTGGTTGAAACCTGAACATCACCACGCTCCAGCACCACATCCGTAAACGTTCCGCCAATGTCCACGCCAAGCCGCCAGCTGTTTTGAATCATGTCATTCCCCGGTGTTGATCTTGCCAGAAGTAGCCAACTCGAAGGATCATGTCCAATTCTTGTTTTGAATTGATAGGATCAGAAATTCTTATCCAACGTCTTGGCAAGATCAACTGCGGTTTTCAGGAACACAGGTGCCCGCTCTGCCTCATACCTTGCGGCAAAGCGCAGCGGATCGGGGTGCCAGTCACAGGGCAGTTCCACCAGATCTCCCGCATCAATTGCCGCCTGCACCATGGGGCGGGGCAGGCAGGCAATGCCAAAGCCATCAAGCGTCATTTGCAGGCAGGCCGACAGGTTGCTTGACGGCACAAGGCGTGGTGCGGAGACCCCTGATGCCGTCACAGCGGCAGCCAGCTGGTCATAAGGCAATGTGCCCCGGGCATGCGTCAGAATGGGATGGGCGGTCAGGTCAGCCAACCCCAAAGTCTGATCGGTTGCAATCCCCAAAGCAGGGCTCGCCGCCCAGATAAGCGGATAGGACCGCAGTTCCACCAACCCGCTGGTGCGGCGCTGAAAGGGACCGTTTTGAAAGGTCAAATCCAGTGAACGGCCAAAGAGCCCCGCCGACAGGTTCGCCGAGACATCCACCGTCAGTTCGACCAGCACGTTGGGGGCCGCCTCCCGCAACCCGCCCAGAAAGGCGGGCAGCCACGTGTGCACGATCAGCTCCGTCACGCCCAGCCGCAAGACACCCTCCGTCAGCGCCGCGTTCCCCGTCGCCTGCACCATGCCATCCACTGCTTGCAAAACGGCCCGGGCATGGGGTAGCAGCGCCTTGCCGGTAGGTGTCAGCCTCACCGATCCCGCGTCACGGTCCATCAGCCGCGCGTCGAGCAATTCCTCCAGTCCCGCAATCCGGGCCGAGATATTGGGCTGCGTGGTATTCAGCCGCTCCGCCGCGCGGCGAAAGCTGCCCAGGTCCGCGACCTGCACAAAGGCATCAATCTGCTTGAGCGATGGCGTCATGGGGCGAAGGGTTTAGCGATGGCACGTTCGACCATCGCTAGCCGGTCCTGACCGTAGAACATGTCACCGCGCACGAAATAGGTTGGTGAGCCGAATATGTTGCGGGCGATGGCCTCTTCCGTGTTGGCCTGATGCTCGGCCTGAACCGTTTCCCCTGCGGCGGCGTCCAAGATGGCATCGGCATCCAGCCCTTCCCCTTCGACCAGCCCGCGCAAGGTGCCGGCATCCGCGATGTCTGCATCGTCACGCCAATGGGCCAGCATAATGGCACGAGCCACTGCACCGGCGCGTTTCCCAGCCGCGATGATACAGCCATTCGGTAAGGCCAGCGGGTTGTCATGGTAAGTGGGCCGGATGCGGATCATGGGCAGCTCGCGCCACTCCGCCCAGCGAAACATGTCCCGGCCAAAGAAGTATTCCTGATGCGCGGCACTGCGCCCGCCAAACGACTTGCCAGACGTGGCAGCAATAACCGGGTTCAGATCAACGGGCCGGTGATGGATGGTCCACCCGGCCTCATCCGCGATGCGCTGCAGCTCCCACGCGCCCAGATAGGCATAGGCCGAATGGGCGGAGAAGAAGTGTTCAATTACGCGGTCCTCAGCCATCGGCCAACCGCCGTGCCTCTGCCGCCATCAGGGCGATGACCTGCTTCATCATCTCTGAATCGCGCGGGTTGGAGGCATTGCCATCCAGTCCCCGTTTCAGAACGCCTTGCAGAATGGCGAGCAGGCGGAAGTAGCTGAACACCAGATAGAATTGCCAGTTGTCTGGCCGCTTGATCCCGCGCCGTTCGCAATAGAGATCAACGTAGTCATCCTCGGTCGGCAGACCCGTTGCCGCCCGATCGACCCCGGCCAACCCCCGGAAATGCCCCGCATGGGGCAACCGCCAGTGCATGCATTGATAGGCGAGGTCTGCCAGCGGGTGGCCGAGGGTGGAAAGCTCCCAATCGAGCAGGGCCACGACCTCCTCGCGGTCAGGCGCAAAAATCATGTTGTCGATGCGATAATCCCCATGCACGATGGAGGACGCCCCATCATCCGCCACCATGTTGGCATCCAACCAATCCATGACCCAATCGGCATCGGCCAGCTTGTCCGTCTCTGCCGCACGGTATTGCCCCGACCAGCGGCCCACCTGACGTTCAAAGTAGTTGCCGGGCTTGCCGTAGTCGCCCAGGCCCACCGCCGCGGGGTCCACCGAATGCAACGCGGCCAGCGTGCCATTCATCGCGTCATAGATGCGGGTGCGGGCCGCCTTGTCGAGCTCTGGCAAGGCCGGGTCCCAGAAGATGCGGCCCTCGACCATCTCCATCACAAAGAACTGGGTGCCCATGGGGCTATCATCGCCCGACAGATGCAGCACCTTCGGCACCGCCACATCCGTGCCCGCCAGCCCTTGCATCACGCGAAACTCGCGGTCTACCGCATGGGCTGATTTGAGCAACTTGCCGAGCGGCTTGGCGCGCAGAACGTAGCGCGTATCACCAGAGGTCAGCTTGTAGGTCGGATTGGACTGCCCGTCAGAGAACTTGTCCACCGCATCCAGCGCGCCAAAGCCCGCGACATTGGTCTGCAGATAATGCTCCAACTCCCCATGATCATACTGATGCACGTAACGTCCCCCTTCACCTTTGGTCTGATCTAAGCAACTCTGCCCTCCAAACGAAACCCCACCGTCGCGTCACACCCGGAAAGGACACCTTATGAACTTTGGCATGCGCCCCGAATTTGAGGACCTTCTGGACCGGGTGAAAACCATGATCCGCGATGAGGTGATGCCGGTAGAGGCCGAATACCACGCCGAGATCGGCAAGGGCGACCGCTGGGCTTATACCGAGCGGCAGGCGGAGATCCTCGAAGGGCTCAAAGCCAAGGCCAAGGCGGCGGGCCTGTGGAATTTCTGGCTCACGGACAGCGACAAGGGCTTTGGCCTGACAACGGTGGAATACGCGCATTTCGCCGAGGAAATGGGCAAGACGCCGCTGGGGGCGGAGGTGTTCAACTGTTCGGCTCCAGATACTGGCAACATGGAGGTCTTTGAGCGCTACGGCACGGAAGCGATGAAAGAGGAATGGCTCAAGCCCCTTCTCGAAGGCGAGATTCGTTCCGCCTACCTGATGACCGAACCCGATGTGGCCTCTTCTGACGCCACCAACATCTCTCTGTCCTGCGTGCGGGACGGCGACGACTATGTGCTCAACGGCGAAAAGTGGTGGGCCTCCGGCGCAGGCGATCCGCGCTGCAAAGTCTATATCGTCATGTGCAAGACCGGTGGCGACGACCTGCCTAAGCACAAGCGGCAGTCGATGATCGTGGTGGGGGCGGACACGCCCGGCATCGAGATCCTGCGCCCCATGCAGGTCTACGGCCACGACGACGCGCCGCACGGGCATATGCACATCCGGTTCACAGACGTGCGTGTGCCTGCCGTAAACATGCTGCTAGGTGAGGGCCGGGGCTTCGAGATCGCCCAAGGCCGCCTCGGGCCAGGCCGTATCCACCACTGCATGCGCGCCATCGGTCAGGCCGAGGCGGCTCTGGAAATGATGTGCCGCCGCTCCATGCAGCGCGAAGCGTTCGGCAAGCCGCTGGCCAAGCTGGGTGCCAACTATGATATCATCGCCGAATGCCGGATGGAGATCGAAATGGCCCGCCTGCTTTGCTTGAAGGCCGCTTGGTACATGGACCAAGGCGACGCACGGGCGGCGGCCCCTTGGATTTCCCAGATCAAGGTGATCGGCCCGCGGGTGTCCCTGAAGGTAATTGACGAGGCCGTACAGATGCATGGCGCGCAAGGCATTTCGCAGGACACCCCACTGGCGATGGCCTGGACATGGCAGCGGGCGTTGCGGTTGGCGGATGGCCCGGATGCGGTGCACCGCCGGCAGGTCGCGCGGGCGGAGTTGCGGAAGTACACGCAAGAGGTGGTGTGAGGCCTAGCGGGACGCTGAAGAAACACACCCTGGCCCGTAATCAGGCGAAGCGCCGGGCCATCGCCTGCCCGCCCGTCGCACCAAAGGTGCGCCTTGAATCATCGGCACGCCTTTGGCGTGACGGGTAGGCGATTTGGTGAGGCTGGGTGGTTCGTTGCGAAGGATCGTAAGCGCTGAGGGATAAAGTGGCAGAGAACGGACGTCGGATCGCCCACCCCGGGCAGGCGATGGCCCGGCTTCTAACAACTCACCAGAACCTCCTCAAAGCACCCGCGACAAGAACGCCTTCGTCCGTGCCTCCGTCGGCGTGCTGAATATCGCCTCGGGTGGCCCTTGCTCTAGTATCCGACCCGCATCCAGAAAACACACCTTGTCCGCCAATTCCCGCGCAAATCCCATCTCGTGGGTGGCCAGAACCATCGTCATCCCCTGCTGCCGCAAATCGCGCAGCACGTCGAGCACTTCGCCCACCAGTTCCGGATCAAGCGCACTGGTGATCTCGTCAAAGAGCATGATCTGAGGCTTCATCGCCAGCGCGCGGATGATCGCCACGCGCTGCTGTTGGCCACCTGACAGCTGGTCAGGGTAGTGGTCCATCCGGTCGCCTAAGCCAAACCGTTCAAATAACTCCGTCACCTTCGGGCGCAGATCATCCCGGCTTTGACCGCGCACACGGCGCGGGGCGAGCATGACGTTCTCAGAAGCCGTCATATGCGGAAAGAGGTTGTAGCTTTGGAACACGATCCCGATCTGCTGACGCACGGGCTGCGGATCGCGGCCCGGTTCGGAGATATCCACGCCGTCCAGCCAGATTTCCCCGTTATCGATGGGCTCCAACAGGTTCATGCAACGCAGCAGGGTGGATTTGCCTGACCCGGACGCCCCGATCAGGCAGACCATCTCTCCCTCCGCCACATCGAGATCGATGCCCCTGCAGACCTCCACATCCCCAAACCGCTTGCGCACGCCACGCAGTGACAATTTGGCGCTCATGACCGCTCCCGGTTTTGCTTGTTCATCAGGTAATCCGCATAGCGCGTCGCCGGAATGGTCAGGGCCAGAAAGATCAGCGCAGCCCCCCACGTAGGGCGTGAAATTGGCGTAGAGCGATTTATAGACGCCTGCCTGCCGGAAAATCTCTACCGGGCCGATGAAGGACAAGAGTGCGACGTCCTTTTGCAGCGCAATAAAGAGGTTCATGTTGGCGGGCACCACGTTCCTGATGGCCTGCGGCAGCACCACATAACGCATCGTGTCCCGCTCGCTCAGCCCCAGCGAGGCTGCGGCAGAGCGTTGCGAGTGGTGGATGGAATCGATGCCCGACCGGACAACCTCTGCCACATAGGCTGAATAGACCAGCACCAGCGCCAGCGTGCCCCAGATGTAGGGGCTATTCCACGGTCGCGGCAGGCCAAGCCCCGGAATGCCAAAGCCGATGATGTAGATCACCAGCACCACGGGCAGGCCGCGAAAGATGTCCGTATAGGCCATTCCAAAGAGCCGCAGTGGGAAAAGCGCAGGCGACCGCGTATCCCGGCAAAGCGCGATGGCCAGGCCCACCAACGCAATCAATGGTGCCGACCAGGCGAAGATCATGACATTCAGCAGGAAAGCCTCGAACAGCCCGGGGAAGGTCGCCGCAAAGACCCGGCCGTTGAAGAATGACTTCTGAACGGCCTCCCACCCGGGGGCCAAAGGCACCAGCAAAATGATCGCCAGCACCACACCAATTGTGGACACCAGCGCGATGCGGTTGGCGCGTCTGCGAACCCCGGCCTCGTAAATCTCGCGGCGCGTGGGCCCGGCGGCAGGAAGTGCTGCCGGGCTCTGATGCGACGATGGGTCGGCCATTTACTCGATGACCGGCACGCCCGTGGCCTCGGACAGCCACTTGGCCTCGATGGCCGCAAGCTCGCCACTTTCGGTCAGCTCTGTCAGGGCAGCGTCCACGCATTCTTTCAGGGCTGAGCCTTCCTCCATCAGCAAACCAAACGTGTCGGGGCGTTCGGATTGCTCAGGCGCGAACTGGCCCAGCAAGGCACCGCCTTCAACCACAACGGCAGAAAGGTAAAGCGCTGTCGGCAGGTCATAGAGCGCCGCGTCAATCTGGCCCGCCATGATTGCCGCGTTCACGTCCGCATTGTCGTTATAAAGCAGCGGATCGCTGTCCGGCTGGATTACGTCGTTCAGAACCGGGATCGCCGTCGTGGTGGCTACAGCGCCCCATTTCAGCCCCTTGAGGCTGGCGATTGTCGGCTCGGCACCTCCCTCGACCACAGCCTTCGTGGTCAGAACAGCCATGGCCGCCGTGTAGTAAGGCGCGCTGAAGTCGACCATTTCTTCGCGCTCTGGCGTGATCGAATATTGCTGCATGTTGAAGTCAAAGTTTTTGGCCCCGGGCTGGATCGCCTCGTCAAAGCTGGTGCGCACCCAGGTGACGGCATCTGCGTTAAAACCCATCTTGTCAGCAACGGCATAAGCCACAGCTGCCTCAAACCCTTCGCCGCTTTCGGGCGCGTCGTTCATGACCCAGGGGTAGTAGGCCGGGTTGCCTGTGGCGATGGTCAGGGTGCCGTCGGTCAGCGTCTTGCCCGCCGCACAGGGCGGCGTGCCCGTCAGCGAATAGGGTGGTTGCAGACAGCGTCAAAGCCAATCCAGTGGTGGCAAGCAGTTTCATGTCAGTCTCTCCCGATGTGGTGATGCCAAGAGGTTCTTACGCATGGGCCGGATTGTCCAGCATGCAACACGGTCCGGAGCCTTTCCGTTTGACTTGGCCCCCCAAAGTGCCAACGTTTGCCGCAATGGTTCTATAGAGT